>NZ_JASCAF010000042.1:0-203666 GCF_029967985.1 Pseudomonas sp. V88_4 | reverse complement strand
AATACGCGGCCCGGGGCGCTCCGGCCCCCCGCACGAATGGTGAATCAGACGAAGGAATCGTCGTCATCGAAGAACGATGAGTTGTCATCGCTGTAGTCAGTGTCGGTAAAGCCGCCCTGGTCATTACCGTAGGAGTCGTTGTTGGCCATGCGCTGATCATCGCCCCAGCCGTTGTTGCTCTGGTCGTTGACCTGGGCGGGCTCTTCCTTGATGACTTCGACGATTTCTTCCGGCTGCTGGTTGTGATGGAACAGGCTGCTGATGCCTTGCGCCAGCATCACGCCACCCGCCACGCCGGCCGCCGTTTTCAGGGCGCCGCCGAGGAAGCTGCTGCCGGCTGCCGGGGCCGCTTGTTGCTGGCCATAACCCGGAGGTGGCGCGCCGAAGTTCTGTTGTGGCGCGGGCGCACCGAAGTTCTGCTGCGGAGCCGGCTCACGCCAGCCGCCGGTGGACGCCGGGGCGCTCTGGGTCGGCGCCGGGCGCGAGCTGCTGCCACCGAAGATGCTCGACAGGAAGCCACCACCGCTGGAGGCCGGCGGCGCGCTCTGCGCCTTGGCCGATTGCAGTTCGGCCTGCAATTGCTTGACCTGTTGAGTCAGTTGTTTGTTCTGTTCGTCGAGGCTCTTGAGGGCAGCCTCCTGCACCAGAATCGCCTGGGTCATGAAATAACCTGCGGCCGGCTGGCGCGTCAGGTGTTCCTTGATCCGCGCCTCGGCCTGGGCGTCGCGCGGGGCTGCCTCCGTTTCGGCCTGTTGCAGCCGGGAAAACAGTCCATCGATCAGGGTTTGTTCTTCGCTGTTCATGGCGACCTCGTAGATTGCCGGGGATAACGTTGCCCTCCTCCACGTCGGAGAAGGCGCACCTCTGTAATGGAGGCAGCAACAGAATGTTTCAATGACCTTTACCGAACGTTTACGTTTGCGCAGCGAAACGGATCATCGGTTAAAGTGGGCCACTGTTTTTGACCTGCGATACCGACTGATGAATGCCTTCGATGTGCTGCGCGACTCGCTGTATTTCTTCAAACGCAATCTGGGCCGGATCGTCCAGTTGTGCCTGCCGCTGGTGATTTTCGAAGCCGCGCTGCAACAGGTGGTCGACCATGCCAGCGACCCGGACGGTTACTCGGCCATCAGCGTGATCGTCGGCCTGCTGGTCTACCCGCTGTACACCGCCGCGCTGATCCTGTTTCTCGACGCCCGCACCCGTGGCGAATCCCCGCAAACCCTCGACCTGCTGGCAATGGCCGCTCGCCTGTGGCCGCGCTTCGCGGTGCTCACTGCGCTGAACACCTTGCTGATCCTGCTCGGGCTGTCGCTGTATTTTCTGCCGGGGCTGTGGCTGATGGTCACTCTGGCCTTCGGTGAATACCTGTTGGTGCTGCGCGGTTACGGTCCGTTGCAGGCGATGAAGGAGAGTCTGCGCCTGAGCCGTGGGCATTTTCTGCGGATTCTGGTGTGCATCCTGTGTGTGATGGGGCCGTTGTGGCTGCTCAAGGGCCTGACTTTGCAGGTCTATCCCGATCCGCAGAATCCGTTGATCGCGGTGCTGATCGACAGTGGCCACAGCTTCCTGCAGCTATTCACCAGCGTGGTGCTGTTCCGCCTGTTCATGCTGATCAGCGAATTGCCCGACAAACGTGACGGAATAGTCTGACTGCGCCGCGCTTGGGCTGATCGATGGGTCTCGGGTATGCTCGGGACCACTTCCGTATCGCTATAAGCCGAGCCATGACCCGTCTACTGCGCTACATCCTGTTGCCCGTGCTGTTCGTCCTCGCCCTGATCGGCACGCTGATCTACAGCCTGACCTGGCGCCCCGACGCCCGGGAAACCCTGCCGGTCAGCTGCACCGGTCAACCGCCGACGCTGGTCCCCGGCCAGGCCCTGAAGGTCATGACCTGGAACGTGCAATACCTGGCCGGCAAGCGCTACGTGTTCTGGAATGACCTGGCGCAAGGCGACGACGAAGCCCCGACCCCGGAAGACATGGCCTTCAGCCTCGATGAGGTGGCGCGGGTGATCCGCGACGAACAGCCCGACGTGGTGCTGTTGCAGGAACTGGATGACGGCGCCAAGGCCAGCGACTACCAGAACCAGCTCAAGCTGTTGCAGGAGCGTCTGACCGACCTCTACCCGTGCAGCGCCCACGCCTTCGACTGGAAGGCCGATTTCGTCCCGGATCCGCACATCTTCGGCAGCGTCGGCCGGCAACTCGCCACCCTCAGCCGCTACCGCATCGAACACGCCGAGCGCCTGCAATTGCCGGTGCAGCCGGCGAACCTCATCAGCCGTCAGTTCCAGCCGAAAGATGCGCTGCTCGCCACCACCCTGCCGCTCAGCGATGGCGGGCAACTGGTGGTGTTCAACACCCATCTGGATCGCGCCACCCAACCGGACGACACCTTGCAGGCGCAGGTGACAGCGGTGGCCAAGGTTCTCGACAAACACGAAAGCCACGGCACGCCGTGGCTGATCGGGGGGGACTTCAACCTGTTGCCGCTCGGCCAGTACCGGCGCCTGCCGGTCGAACAGCGCACGCCCTACTCCGTGGACAGTGCGCTGCATCTGTTGTGGGACAAGTACCCGATGATCCCGACCAACAATGAAGCCAGCGGCATCGACCGCGCCAAGTGGCTGACCCACTACCCCAACGACCCCGGCCTCAATGGCCCGGACCGCACGGTCGATTACCTGTTCTACAGCCCGAAGATCAAACGGGTCGAAGCCACGGTGCGGCAGGACGATACGTTGCGCATTTCCGATCATCTGCCGGTGATAGCGAAGTTCCTCCTGCCACCCAACTGAACTCAGTGAGCTTCTTCAAGATCGTCGTGCAACAGCCCGAAGATCTGCCGCTTCATGTCGATGAACGAGCGCTCCATGACCATGTCCAGGGTGCGTGGGCGTTCGATCGGCACATCGAGAATCTGCTTGATCCGCCCCGGCCTGGCGCCCATCACATACACCCGATCGCCGAGCAGGATTGCTTCATCGATATCGTGAGTAACGAACAGCACGGTTTTCTTGCTGTTGCCCCACACCCGCAATAACAGCTGCTGCATTTGCAGACGGGTCTGGCTGTCGAGGGCGCCGAAGGGTTCGTCCATCAGCAGGATCTGCGGATCGTTGGCCAATGCCCGGGCAATCGCCACCCGCTGCATCATGCCGCCGGACAACTGCTTGGCGTAGTTGTCGGCAAACCCGGACAAGCCGACTTCATGCACATAGTGATCGACAATTTCCTTGCGCCGCGCCGCCGGCATGCCCCGACGCTTGAGGCCGAACTCGACGTTCTGCCGCACCGTCAGCCACGGGAACAGCGTGTAGCTCTGGAACACCATCCCGCGATCCGCGCCGGGGCCCTGCACTTGCTGGCCGCCGACGTAGATCTCGCCGGAGGTCGGCTCGGCCAGGCCGGCGGTGAGGTACAGCAGACTTGACTTGCCGCAGCCCGACGGCCCGACCAGCACTGCAAATTGCTGATCCGGCACTTCGAACGACACTTCTTCCAGCGCGGTGAATGTACCGCCGCCGGGCTTGGTGTAGCGCAGGCTGACCTTGTCCACCTGCAACCTTGGCGCGGCGTGTGCCGGTACGGCGACCGGCTCGATGAAACGACGGTTGGCAGCGGTTACTGAGCCCATGCGGCAATCCTCAAACGCAAGAAGCGGAACAGTTGATCGGTGACCAGGCCGAGCAGGCCGATGATCGCGATGGCGAGAAAAATCACATCGACCTGAAAGCCGCGCATGGCCTTGAGGCTCAAGTAGCCGAGGCCACTGGAAGCGGCGACCAGTTCGGCGACCACCAGATAGGTCCAGGCCCAGCCCATGGTCACCCGCAAGGTGTCGAGCACACCGGGCAACGATGCCGGGGCGATCACGTGCAGCACTGCGTCACGCCGGTTGGAGCCGAGGGTGTAGGAGGCGTTGATCAAGTCCTTGGAGATGCCTTTGGACACGTCCGCGATCATCACCAGTTGCTGGAAGAACACGCCGAAAATGATCACCGACACCCGTTGTTCCAGCCCGATACCGATCCACAGGATGAACAACGGCACGAACGAGGTCACCGGCAAATAGCGGATGAAGTTGACCAGAGGCTCGAGGAACGCCTGGACGATGCGAAAGCTGCCCATCAGCAAACCCAGCGGCACCGCCACCAGCGACGACACGATGAAACCGACCATCACCACTTCGACACTGGCCCAGACATGCTGGCCGAGGGTGCCGTCGCGGCTCAGGCGCACGGCGGCTTCAACCACCGCACCGGGCGTCGGCAGGAACATACCCGGCACGATGCCGCCGTAGGACAACCCGGCCCACAGGCCGACCAGCAACACCCAGGCCAGACCGCTGGCGCTCCACACCACCGGCACCGGCAATCCGGTCTTCGGCGTAATGCAGCGGCTCAGCCATGAATTGCGCTTGAACATGAGCAGTCTCCTAGAGCGGGCTGACGAAACGGTTATCCACCAGATCATCGTTGCTGACGTTGTAGGGCTTGCCCTGCAATTCGCTGGCGGTTTCGTTGGCCAGTTTGATCAGCGGTGCGCTGTCACCCGGCTTACCCGGCGAGCCAAGCAGTTTTTCGCTCATGGCCTGATCGTAGAAGCGCACGCCCTGCGCGGCAGCGGCCAGTTCCTTTGGATCGGACAGGTAACCGCCGACACCCTTGGCCATGATTTCGTAGGCTTTCTGTGGATGGTCCTTAGTGAACTGCACCGCTTTATAGAGGCCGGCGACCAGCGCCTTGACGTCTTCCGGCTGCTTCTCGATCACCGTGCAGTTGAGCGCCACCACATCGACGATCACCCCCGGCGTACTGCTGCTGTCGATCAGCACCTTGCCCTGCTGCTTGTCGCGCACCATCGACAGATGCGGCTCCCAGGTCACGGCGGCCGGCACACGACCGGCGATGAACGCGGTGGCGGCATCGTCAGCGGTCATGTTCTGCACGGTGATGTCGCTCATGCTCATGCCGTTCTTTTTCAACAGGTACGAGAGCCAGAACTGCGAGGTCGACCCTTCGTTGACAGCCACGGCCTGGCCCTTGAGTTCTTGCAGGCTCTTGACGTTCTTGCCGACCAGCACGCCATCGCCGCCATGGCTGTCATCCAGCGCGGCCACGGCCTTGAAGCAGAACTGCGGGCGGTACTTGAGCACTTCGTCGATGGTCGAGGCCGAGCCGGACAATTGCCCCGACGCCTGGGCGGCCATGTACATCGACGCTTCTTCGACCACCGGCAATTCGACGGTCAGGCCGTTTTCCTTGAAGTAGCCCAGATCCTGGGCCAGATACAGGGTGCCGTAACCGACCCACGTGGTGTGGCCGATCGACAAGGTGCCGGCCTGGGCGCCGGTGACGCAAAGGGCGGAAATCGCCAGAGGACCTGCAAGACGGGTAAACAAGGACTTGTTCATGGAGCACTCCCAACGCTGTTGATTTAGTTGTCATGGGCAGTACGGCCAGCCGTGGTGTCGCGATTGCACGCTGCGGTCTCTGCTGGACTCTGGCGGGCAATGCATTGGCTGGCGAAATCGATGTTGACCCAGGCTTGGCGTCAGGAAAACGAGGAAATAGTTAGACGCGAACGATGAAAAAACTGGGTAGTGCGCACTGCGAAAGGGCGCGTCTGGCGGGGGTGCACAGAGGGGGTGCAAGACAGCAAAAACGATGTTGAATCGACTGACGCAATCGCGGGCAAGCCCACTCCCACAGGGCCCTCGAACGTACACAATATTTGCGTTAGCCGAGAAACCTGTGGGAGCGGCGGTGCGACGTTTCGACTTGCCCGCGAAGGGGGCCTTGAACCTTACGAATACCTCAGAGCCGACCGTATTCCTGCGCCGTACGATCCAACGCTTTCAGGGTCTTGCCCACCAGCTCATCTATCTCTTCACGACTGGCAATCAGCGCCGGCGCCATGATCATTCGCCCCAAAGTGGAACGAATGATCACCCCCTCCTCAAAACCAATCGTGCGGCAGCGCCAGGCAATGTCGTTCTCATTGGCAAAGCGCTTGCGCGTGGCCTTGTCTTCGGCCAGTTGCAACGCCGCGACCATGCCCGTGCCCTGGATATCGCCCACCAACGGGTGATTGCCGAACACCTCGCGCAGGCACTGTTGCAGGTACGGGCCGATGTCATCCTTGACTCGCGTCACCACGCCTTCATCACGCAATGCCTTGAGGTTGGCAATCGCCACCGCTGCCGCCACCGGGTGCCCGGAATAGGTCAGCCCGTGGGCGAACACGCCGCCCTGCTCCACCAGCACGTCGGCCATTTTCTTCGACAGGATCAAGCCACCCATCGGGATGTAACCAGAGGTCAAACCCTTGGCGATGGACAGGGTGTCCGGTTCGAAACCGAAGTATTCGTGGGCGAACCACTCACCCGTGCGACCAAAGCCGCCGATCACTTCATCGGCACACAACAGCACGTCGTATTTACGACAGATGCGCTGGATTTCCGGCCAGTAGCTTTCCGGCGGGAAGATCATCCCGCCCGCACCCTGGAACGGTTCGGCGATGAATCCGGCGACCTTGTCGGCGCCCAGTTCGAGGATCTTCGCTTCCAGTTGCTGCGCCGCCCGCAGACCGAATTCAGCTGGCGTCAGGTGGCCTTCGTGAGCGAAGAAGTACGGCTCGTCGATATGCGCGATGTCGGGAATCATCCCGCCCATTTCGTGCATGAACTTCATGCCGCCGAGGGCCGTCGCGGCCAGGGTCGAACCGTGGTAACCGTTCCAGCGGCCGATCATGATTTTCTTCTCGGGCTTGCCCAGCACCTGCCAGTAACGGCGCACGGTACGGATCAGCACCTCGTTGGCCTCGGAGCCGGAGTTGGTGTAGATCGCGTGGCTGTAGTGCCCCGGCAGCAGGCTGAACAGCAGCTCGGAGAGCTCGATCACCTGCGGGTGGGTGGTGTGGAAAAACATGTTGTAGTACGGCAACTGTTCCAGTTGCCGGCTCGCGGCGGCGTTCAAGTCCTTGCGCCCGTAGCCGAGGTTGGTGCACCACAGCCCGGACATGCCGTCGAGGTAGCGCCGACCGTCGTTGTCCCACAGGTGCAGGCGATCACCACGCACCATCACCCGTGGGCCTTCGTCGTTGAGGGCTTTCTGGTCGACGAACGCATGAATGTGGTGCGCTGCATCGGCGGCCTGGTAGTCGCGGGTTTCACGTGAGGTGGTCATCGCCGGATCTCCTTTCTTGTTGTGAGCGGCTGTCATGAGCGCAGTTGAAACCAGGTGGTTTTCAACTGGGTGTATTTGTCGAACGAGTGCAGCGACAGATCGCGGCCGAAACCGGATTGCTTGCCACCGCCGAACGGCACGGTCACGTCCAGCGCATCGACGCTGTTGACCGACACCGTACCGGCTCGCAATTGCCGCGCCACCCGGTGCGCGCGGTGCAGATCATCGGTCCACAGCGACGCCGCCAGACCGTAGACGCTGTCGTTGGCCAGTTGCAAGGCGTGGGCCTCGTCATCGAACGGCATCACCGCCAGCACCGGGCCGAACACTTCTTCGCGAAACAGCGTCATGTGCGGCTGCACGTCGGTGAAAATCGTTGGTTGAATGAAGTTGTCCGAGCCGTTGAAACTCAGTTGCCGGCCGCCGCAGACGCGGGTCGCGCCTTCACGCTCGGCCTGATGGATGAAGCGCAGGATGCTTTCGGTCTGACGACTGTCGACGATCGCACCGGCCGCACTCGCCGGGCCCAGCGGATCGCCCGGCTGCCAGCGTTCGGCCTGAGCCTTCAGGCGCTCGACGAACTCGTCATGAATCGAGCGCTCCACCAGCAACCGCGAGTTGGCCGAGCAGACTTCGCCCTGATTGAAGAAGATCCCGAACGCGGCTTTCTGCGCCGCCAGATCAAGATCCTTGCAGTCGGCGAACACCAGATTGGCGCTCTTGCCGCCGCACTCCAGCCACACCTGTTTGAGGTTCGACTGCGCGGAGTACTGCATGAAATATTTGCCGACCTGGGTCGAGCCGGTGAACACCAGGCAATCGACATCCGGGTGCAAGCCCAGGGCTTTGCCGGTCTGCTCGCCGAGCCCCGGCAGCACGTTCAGCACGCCGGCCGGCAACCCGGCTTCCAGCGCCAGCTCAGCCAGACGCAATGCAGAGAACGGTGATTGCTCGGCGGGTTTGAGGATTACCGAGTTGCCCGCCGCCAGCGCCGGGGCGAGTTTCCACGCGGCCATGTCCAGCGGGAAATTCCAAGGCACCACGGCGGCGACCACGCCCAGCGCTTCGCGGGTGATGGTCGCCAGCACGTTCGAGGCGCTTGGCGCGACCTGATCGTAGAGTTTGTCGAGGCTTTCGGCGTACCAGCGGAACACCCCGGCGGCGCCCGGCACGTCGATGTTGCAAGCGTCCTTCACCGGTTTGCCCATGTTCAGCGAATCGAGCAGCGCCAGTTCTTCGCGATTGGCCAGGATCAGATCCGCCAGACGCAGCAGGACCTGCTTGCGCTCGGTCGGTGAACGCCCGGCCCAGGTGCCGGCCTCGAACACCCGCCGCGCATTCTGCACCGCCGCTTCGACATCTTCCTCACCGCACGCGGCGACGTTTGCCAGCAACTGGCCGGTGGCCGGGTTGATCGCGGCAAAGGTCTGCCCCGACTGCGCCGCACGCAATTTGCCGTCGATCACGGCCTGATTGGGAAAACTCAATTCAGCGGCCTTGCGCTGCCAGTCTGCAAGCTCGAACACGGTGGTTGCTCCTTGGACTTTTATTCTTTTGAGAACAGTGCGGGGTCGATAGTCGCTCAGGCCCGTGCGCGCTAAAACCAGTAAAAATGTCTTCGCAGACAATAAAAAAGGTAACCAGCCGACGGCCCCTTCACGCGCGTATGGGGCTATTGTTCAGGGACAAAAAAACCGCCGACAGAACGGAGGCCGGCGGCGTACAAATTGCTTGGATGTGCAATCCGTTCGCTTTGAGGTTCACCGTGGCCGCTTACAACCTGCGTCAGTTGAAATACTTCATCACCACCGTCGAATGCGGCAGCGTCGCCGAAGCGTCGCGCAAGCTGTACATCGCGCAACCGGCGATTTCCACGGCGATCAAGGGGCTGGAGGACAGCTTCGGCGTGCAACTGCTGATCCGCCATCACGCCCAAGGCGTGTCGCTGACGCCCAGTGGCGCGCGGTTCTTCCGCAAGGCTCAGGAACTGCTGCGCATGGCCAAGGAGTTCGAACAGAACGCCCTCGCCGACAACGACGTGGTGGCCGGGCAGATCGATATCGGCTGTTTTGAAACGGTCGCGCCGCTGTACCTGCCGCAGTTGATTGCCGGGTTCTCGGCGTTGTATCCGGGAGTGAAAATCCGCATCCGCGACGGCGAACAACAGGAACTGGTGCAAGGCCTGACCTCGGGCACCTTCGACCTGGCGATCCTGTACAAGCACGACCTCGACGCCACCATCGAAACCGAACCGCTGATGCCGGCCCAACGGCCTTACGCGTTGCTACCGGCGGATCACCGCTTCGCCCAGCTCAAGCAGGTTTCGCTGCGAGACTTGTGCCTGGAACCGATGATCCTGCTCGACGTGCAACCGAGCCGCACCTACTTCGTCAGCCTGTTCGAAGAACTCGGCCTGTCGCCACGCATCGAGTTCAGCTCGCCCTCGATCGAAATGGTGCGCGGCATGGTCGGCCAGGGTTTCGGCTTCTCGATCCTGGTGACCCGCCCGCACTCGGAATGCACCTACGACGGCAAGAAAGTCGTGTGCGTCGACATCGTCGAAGACGTCACCGGCTCAGGCCTGGTAGCCGCGTGGCTCAAACGCGGGCAACTGACCAAACCGGCGCAGTTGTTTGCCGATTATTGCCGGGAGCAACTGACCGCGAAGGCCAGCCGCTGACTCTCACGTACCCCGCGGTTTGGCCCGAGCAGTGGCTTCAGCCACCAGCGGATCATCCGGCCAGTAATGCTTCGGATACCGCCCCTTCAGATCTTTCTTCACTTCGGCATAGGTGCTGCGCCAGAAGTTGGCCAGATCCTGCGTCACCTGCACCGGCCGCCGAGCCGGCGACAGCAGGTGCAGCTTGACCACTTGCCGGCCGCCGGCGATGCGCGGTGTGTCGGCGAGGCCGAACAGCTCCTGCAAGCGCACGGCGAGAATCGGTGGTTGCTCGCTGTAGTCGAGGCGAATCGACGAGCCTGACGGCACGCTCAGGTGATGCGGTGCCTGTTCATCGAGCTGTTGCGGCAGTGGCCATGGCAGCAGATTACGCACGATGCTCGACAGGTCGAGGTTGGCGAAATGACTGAGGCGCGAGACCTTGCCCATATAAGGCATCAGCCAGTCTTCGAGGGTTTTCAGCAGCGTCGCGTCGCTGACATCCGGCCATTGGCTGTCGCCCTTGGCGTCCAGATCGAGCTGGCGCAGCAACGCGACTCGCGCCTGCCACTGGCGCAGTTCCGGGGTCCACGGCAGCAGTTCCAGACCTTTGCGCCGCACCAGATTGACCAATGCCTGGCTGCGGGCGTTTTCGTCGAGACCGGTCAGTGGTTCGCGGCTGAGGATCAGCTCGCCAACCTTGCGCTGACGCTCGGCGCGCAGCACGCCTTCGCGTTCGTCCCAGTCCAGTTGATCGACGTTGTGCACTTGTTCGGCCAGCACCGAATCGAACAGCGCCGGATTGAAATCCGCCGCCAGATAAATCCGTTCCTCGCGTTGCCCCTGACGGCTGCCGAGGTCGGCGATCACGATCCACGGTTCCTTCATCAGGCTGTCGGCTTCGGCGAACAACGCCGCGCGGCCGTTGGCCAAACGATATTCGGCACCACCGGCACGCCGTTGCTGAGCGACGCGGTCCGGGTAGGCCAGCGCCAGCAGCGCGCCGAGCCAGCGTGGATGATCCGGGTCGGCGACCGGTTCGCTCGCCTTACCGCGCAGGTAGCCGCGATATTGCCGCGCCAGTTGCCGGGCGCGCTGCACACCGCCCTGGGCACCACGCGACGCGCGCTCTTCGCCGGACAGCAATGCCAAACGACTGTGAAGATCGGCCCCGGCGCCACGCAAAATGTCGCGTTCGCCGAGCAACGCGGCGACGTCGCACGCCATGTTTGCCAATCCCAGTGCCTGACCGCGCAACAGCAAATGGGCGATGCGCGGGTGGGCCGGCAATTCAGCCATGGCCTGACCGTGGCGGTTGAGGCTTTCACCGTCCAGTGCACCGAGGCGCTGCAACAGGTCCTGAGCCTGTGCATAAGCGGCCGCCGGCGGCACGTCGAGCCAGATCAGATCACTCGGCGCCACGCCCCAGCGCCCGAGTTGCAACGCCAGCCCTGCGAGATCCGCCGAAAGGATTTCCGCACTGCCATAAGCCGCCAGTTGTTCATGCTGATCCTGCGACCACAGCCGATAACACACGCCCGGCTCCAGACGCCCGGCCCGGCCGGCACGCTGGGTGGCGCTGGCTTTGGAGATGCGCTGAGTGTCGAGGCGAGTCATGCCGCTGCCCGGATCAAAACGCGGCACCCGCGCCAGCCCGGCATCGATCACCACGCGCACGCCGTTGATGGTCAGGCTGGTCTCGGCGATGTTGGTGGCCAGCACCACTTTGCGCTGGCCGGCCGGCGCCGGGTCGATGGCGGCACGCTGGGCATTCAGGTCGAGTTCGCCGTGCAGCGGGCAGAGCAACACGTCGCTGCGCTCACCGATGGCGTCCGCCAGTTGTTGATGGACACGTCGGATTTCCGCCTGCCCCGGCAGGAACACCAGCAGGCTGCCGGTTTCATCGTGCAGCGCTTCGAGCACCGTTTGCGTGACGCGTTGATCGATGTATTCGCCGGGCTGAAACGGCCGGCCCCAGCGCATCGTCACCGGGAACATCCGGCCCTCGCTGCGCAGGATTGGCGCGTCGTCGAGCAGCCCGGCCAGACGCTCGCCTTCGAGAGTGGCAGACATCAGCAGAATCTTCAGCGGTTGTTCAGCTCGAAACAGCTCGCGACCGTTCAGACTGAGGGCCAGCGCCAGATCGGCGTCGAGGCTGCGCTCGTGGAATTCGTCGAAGATCAGCAGGCCCACGCCGTCCAGCGCCGGGTCGTCCTGCAAGCGCCGGGTGAGAATGCCTTCGGTGACCACTTCGATGCGGGTGTTAGGGCCAACCTTGCTGTCGAGACGGATGCGATAACCGACGGTTTCACCGACCTTCTCGCCCAACTCGCTGGCCAGCCGCTCGGCCGCTGCGCGCGCGGCCAACCGACGAGGTTCGAGCATGAGAATGGTCTGCCCGTTCAGCCACGCTTCATTGAGCAGGGCCAAGGGCACGCGGGTGGTTTTACCGGCGCCGGGCGGTGCTTCGAGCACGGCTTCGTGGCGTGTCGCCAACGCTTCACGCAGGGCGGGTAAAACTTCGTCGATTGGCAAAAAATTCATGCTGGCTCCCAAACAGAGGGCCGAGTATAACGGCGAACTGCCAGGCGTTCGTCAGGGTCTTAACTTCACACGATGACGCTTCGTTAACAGATGACTCAGGAGATTCCCATGCGCTTACCTTTTCGCCTGATCGGCGGTGTACTGGTTGCCACCCTGCTCACTCAGATCACTGCGTGCGGTTCGATTTTCTATCCCGACCGGCGCGGCCAGATCGACGGCAAGATCGACCCGGCAATCGCCGTGCTCGATGCCGTGGGCCTGCTGTTCTATATCCTTCCCGGCGTGATCGCGTTTGCCGTGGACTTCGCCACCGGCGCGATCTACTTCGAACCGGGCCACACGGCGCAGGTCGATCCGGCCAAGCTCAAGCAAGCCATCGGCCCGGACGGCCAGGTCGATAACTTGAAGTTGCAGGCTATTCTCGAAACCGAGCTGGGCCGCAATCTGCCGCTGGACGACCCGCGCCTGATCCAGCACAAAGGCAGCACCCAGCAACTGGCGATGTTCGGCCTGCAACCTGCCGCATAAGGAATTGACGCACCCATGACCACAAGCCCCGAACACGCCCGCCTGCTGCGGCTGGCGACCCGCGCCTCGGTGGCGGTGGCCTGTACGCTGATCATCGCCAAAGCCATCGCCTGGTGGCTGAGCGGTTCGGTGAGCATGCTCGCCGGCCTCACCGACTCGGCCCTCGATGGCATCGCTTCGTTGCTCAATCTGCTGGCGGTGCATTACGCGCTGCGCCCGGCGGATGACGATCACCGTTATGGCCACGGCAAGGCCGAGTCCCTGGCGGGCATGGCGCAGGCGTTGTTCATTGGCGGCAGTGCGCTGCTGATCGCGTTTCAGGCTTATGAGCGTCTGAAAAATCCCGAGCCGCTTGGCGCGCCATGGCTGAGCATCGGTGTGATCGTGTTTTCCCTGGTGCTGACGGCGGCGCTGCTGATGTTGCAGCATCGGGTCATCAAGCAGACCGGCTCCAACGCCGTGCGGGCGGACTCACTGCATTACCGTTCGGATCTGTTGCTCAACGGCAGCATTCTGATTGCGCTGGTGTTGGCCGGATTGGGTTTCGAGCAACTGGATGCGTGGTTTGGTCTGGGGATCGCGGCATACATTCTGTGGAGCGCGATTCAGATCGCCCGGGAAAGTTTTTCGGTGCTGATGGATGAAGAACTGCCGACGGATGTCAGTCAGCACATGCTCGAACTGGCGTGCGGCGTACCGGGCGTATTGGGCGCGCATGATTTGCGCACGCGGATTTCCGGCAATCACTGGTTTGTGCAGGTGCACCTGGAATTGCCGGGGGAATTGACGCTGTCAGTTGCCCATGGCATCAGCGATCAGGCGGCGGATGCGATTCACAAGGCCTACCCACGGGCCGAAGTGCTGGTGCACGCCGACCCGATAAAAGCAGCTACAAGCCGCGAGCGGCAAGCTTCAAGCTTGTAGCTCGAAACTTGCAGCTCACCGCTGCTTTATCTCACCTGATAACCGCGGCTGCTCAGGCAATTGCCCTGGGCCTGGCGGTAGGCCTGCACCACTTCGGGCGCCGGTTGATAAGTCGCGGTGCGCGGATTGAAGCCGCTCTGCTGCACCGCGTACTGATAGCACTCGTACCCGTCGCGCTGAACCTGTTCCGGTGACTGACCGTTGGCCGGATAGGCTTCCACGTCATAGCCGTTGCCGGTCGGCTGCGGTGGCTGCTGCACTGGCGGCTCGACCACGACGTAATCCTGGGTCGCTTCCTGATAGGCGTAGTACGAGCCTGCGGCGAGGAACAGCAGCGAACCGCCGATCCAAACCTCACGAGCGTAATCCGGCAGGTACTGGATGCGAATCCCGCGTGGCGGCTGAACCACGATGTAGCGCGGGCCTTGCGGGCGATACCAGTAGCCGCCGGAGTAGAAATAGTCCTGGCCGCGATACGGCACGCGGTATTCACGATCCGGGAAACGGTCGATCACATGGCCCGGCCGATACTGCGGGCCAGGGCCCCAGCCGTTGCCATGCCCGTCGGGGCGACCCGGCCAGCGGTTGTCGTTGGGACGGTTGCCGGTCTGCCAGTTCTGGTGATAACCATTTTGCGGACGCTCGTCGCGGTAGTAACCCTGACGCGGCTCCTGGGTCTGGCGCACGGTGTCGGGGCGCGGCTGGATCGGCAGATCATTGGCCGGCAGTTGCGGCGGCGGTGGCGGCTGGCGCACCGGGTTGGGGTTGTACGCCGGACGTGGCTGGTTCTGGTTCTGCCACTGGCCATTGTTCGGTTGGCCGTGGTTCTGCTGACCGTTGTGCTCGAACTGGCGGCTGTTGTCGCCACGGATGATGTCGTTGTTCTGCCGCTGCGGACTGTTCTGGCCGCGCTGCTGATCACCGCCGCCATGCCCCTGATTGTTGCCCTGATGCTCCGGCCCGCGTCCGCCGCCGTCGGGGCCGCGATTCTGCGGCTCATCCGCCAGCGCTTGCGCACCGATACTCACACACAGCAAACCAACACTGGCCAGACGCCAGATGCGCGACTTCATGAAATTCCTCACTGCGCACTAGCGCCTGAAATTAAGAGGGCTTGTAGCTAAGACCGGGGATGGACACACCGGGTTCTGCTACAGGTTATCAGTCACGTCATTTATTTATTGAGCGGGAGGGGCCAAATCGCGGGCAAGAAAAAAGGGAGACCCGTCGGCCTCCCTTCTAGAGAACTTCGTCCTGGCTCGACGCTTTTGACGTCGGCTCACCTCACGCCGTCTTCTGGACAGTGTGCAGCTCGGGGGCCGGCACAACCCCGGTGGGGGTGGCGGCCGCGGCGGGCCGGATTGGGCGGGCCGCAGTGGACTGTGTTACCGAGCAGTGATTCTGGTGATAAGAATAGGCCCGGAGCCGCGACAGATGATTGCGAAGATTGCTCAAATAAACATCACTTGCGCAATTTTTAACCCTGGATAGATAATCCGCCGCAATAGTTAAGACAAAGGACCGTTTGATGAGCAAACTCGACCGTTACGACCTGAGTATTTTGGCGGAATTGCAGCGCGACGCCCGCATCTCCAACCAGGAACTGGCCGAGCGCATCGGTCTGTCGCCCTCCCCGTGCTCGCGCCGGGTCAAGCAACTGGAGGACGACGGTTACATCTCCCGTCAGGTCGCCCTGCTCGATCGCAAGATGCTTGGCCTGAGCCTGACCGCCTACGTGCTGATCGGCATGGACCGGCACACGCCGGAACGTTTCGAGAACTTCGAAGCGGCGATCCGCACCTTGCCGCAGGTGCTGGAATGCAGCCTGGTGACCGGAGTCGATGCTGACTATCAGCTGAAAGTGGTGGTGCCGGACATGGATCACTATCAGAAGCTGCTGCTGGGGCATCTGACCCGGATCGAAGGCGTCACCAGCGTGCGCTCGAGTTTTGTGCTGAATCAGGTGCTCAACAGCACCGAACTGCCGCTGACTCATCTGCGTAGCTGAAATCGACGAATGACTGCGGCACACCGACGCAGGTCAATGCTGCGTCGTTCGCCGCTGGCGTATACTCCCGGCCGCCCTTTCAGCCGCGTAGCGCCGGAGATGCCCGATGGATCCAGCAGTATTTGAAGAGTGGATGATGACCGGTCTGGTCAGCATCCTGATCATTTTCATGGGTTTCATCGTCTGGGATCTGGCGAAGAAGTCCAAGGCCGGGCGCTTCGGCTCGTTCATTCTGTTCTTCGTGCTGGGCCTGGGCGTGGCGGCGTTCATCATCAAGAGCGTGGTGATCGGCCTGATCGAATCCGGCGCCTTATAAGCGCGCCGGCACTTCTTTCCACTGGCCTTGATCGAGCCCTTCGATCGACCAGTCACCAATCCTGACCCGCACCAGCCGCAACGTCGGCAGCCCCACCGCCGCCGTCATCCGCCGCACCTGGCGGTTGCGCCCTTCGCGAATCACCAGCTCCAGCCAAGTGGTCGGAATGGTTGCGCGAAAGCGTACCGGCGGATTGCGCGGCCACAGCTCCGGCTCATCCAGTTGCCGCGCTTGCGCGGGCAAAGTCATGCCGTCATTCAATTCGACACCGTCACGCAGACGCTGCAACTGCTCGGCCGTCGGCACGCCTTCGACCTGCACCCAATAGGTTTTCGCCAGTTTGTGCTTGGGGTCGGCGATCCGCGCCTGCAACTGACCGTCGTTGGTCAGCAGCAGCAAACCCTCGCTGTCGCGGTCCAGCCGCCCGGCCGGGTAAATACCCGGAATGTCGATGTAATCCTTGAGCGTCGCCCGCCCTTCGCCGTCGCTGAATTGCGTCAGCACATCGAACGGTTTATTGAACAGGATCAGCTTCGGCTCGGACGGTGGTGCCTTGGCGACACGACGCGGGGCTGAAGAGGATGGCTTCGCGCCGGGGCGGCGGGAAGGTGGGCGCGGTGGACGGGACATAAGAGAGAAGACATTTAGCGATCAGGGCTGACAATGCTAGTGCCCCGACCGCCAAATGACCACGACAAACCGTTAGCGGAACGGCGGCTCGTCGAAGCTGCGCAGTTTGCGCGAGTGCAGCGAGTTGAGTTCGGTGCGCAGCAGATCCACCGCTTCAATGCCGATCTTCAAGTGCTGGCTGACCGCGCGTTCGTAGAACGCGTTGGCCGAACCCGGCAGCTTGATTTCGCTGTGCAGCGGCTTGTCCGACACACACAACAACGTGCCGTACGGCACCCGCAAGCGATATCCCTGGGCGGCGATGGTGCCGCTTTCCATGTCCACCGCCACGGCCCGGGACAGGTTGATCAGCGGCCGTTCCTGAGCCCAGCGCAATTCCCAGTTACGGTCATCGTAGGTCAGCACAGTGCCGGTGCGCAGGCGCTTCTTCAGCTCTTCGCCTTTTTCGCCGGTGATGTTGGCCGCCGCTTGTTGCAGCGCCAGTTGCACTTCGGCCAGTGCCGGGATCGGAATGTTCGGCGGCACCACGCGGTCGAGAATCCCGTCGCGACGCATGTAAGCGTGGGCCAGCACGTAGTCGCCGATGGTCTGCGACTGACGCAGGCCGCCGCAGTGACCGATCATCAGCCAGCAATGCGGACGCAACACGGCCAGGTGGTCGGTGATGTTCTTGGCGTTGGACGGGCCGACGCCGATGTTGACCAGGGTCACGCCGTGGCCATCGCTGGCGATCAGGTGATAGGCCGGCATCTGATAGCGGTGCCACACCACACCGGCCGCAATCGCCGAGGCTTCGCCGTGATCCATGCCTTTTTCGATGATCACGTTGCCCGGCAACACCATGCGCACGAAACGCGGGTCGCGACGCAGTTGTTCCAGACCATGGACGATGAACTGGTCGACATAACGATGATAGTTGGTCAGCAGAATCCACGGCTGCACATGGCGCCAGTCGCTTCCGGTGTAATGCACCAGGCGGCGCAGCGAAAAATCGACGCGGGCCGCATCGAACAGCGCCAGCGGCAGCGGATCGGTATTTTCCCAGTCGTAGAGCCCGTCGGCGATGCCGTCGGTGGCGGCGGACAGGTCGGTACTCGGGAACACTCGCGCCAGCACGGCGGCGGTGACCCCGGAGCCGGCCAGTTCATCGCCCTGCTCGACCACGTACGGATAGGGAATGTTCTGCTCGCTGACCCCGACTTCGACGGTCACGGTGAAGTCATGCATCAGCGGCGTGAGCTGTTCCAGCAGGTATTTGCGAAACGCCGCCGGGTGGGTGACGGTCACGCTGTACGTGCCCGGCAACTGGACTTTGGCGTAGGCGCGGGTGGTCTGCGGGACTTCGCCCTGGCAGTGATAGGTCAGACGCAGTTCGGGATAACGGAACAGGGCACGTTGCTCGGCGTCGGGCTCGACGCGATCCTTGAGATAACGCTTGAGCGCCGAGTTCAGCGCCGTGGTGGCCCGCTCATGCAGCTCGGCGAGACGATCCACGGCCTGTTCGGCGGTTTGAACGACAATAAACGCTTCGGTCACGATCAGCTTCCTGTGTTCTGACTTGCAGAGCTTCATCTTGCCTGCATCGTGGCGTCACGGAAACAGTGGCGTTGTGGGTTCACCCTAATCTTTCAAACAATGAAGATCCCTGTGGGAGCGGGCTTGCCCGCGATAAGGCCATCACATTCAACATCAAAGTTGACTGACAGGCCGTCATCGCTGGCAAGCCAGCTCACACAGGGTTTTGTTATGTCCGGGCGATCTGGATCAGAAACCTTGCGGCGTCGAGCGGGCAACGATGGCTTCGACATCCAGCCTGCGCGGCAACGCGCCGTAGACCCGCCCGCCACCGCTCAGGCGACTGGCGATAAAAGCATCGCTGACCGCCGAATTCCCGGCTTCCAGCAGCAGCTTCGCTTGCAGTCCCAAAGCGATATCTTCGGTCAGTTGCCGAGCGCGGTACTGAATGTCACTGGTGTCCCTGAACTGCGCCTGCAATTGCTGAATGTGCGCGGCCAGTCGCTTGTCGCCATGACCGTCGCCCAACTCGCTGAACAACACATCGAGCACGCCCGGCTCTTTCGACAAGGCCCGCAACACGTCGAGGCATTGCACATTGCCGGAGCCTTCCCACGTCGAGTTCACCGGCGCCTCGCGGTACAAACGCGGCAGGATGCTGTCTTCGACATACCCGGCGCCGCCCATGCATTCGGCGGCTTCGTTGATCATCCCCGGCGCGCGTTTGCAGATCCAGTACTTGCCCACCGCTGTCACCAGTCGGGCGAACTGCGCTTCATGGCGGTCATCGAGATGATCCAGCGCCTTGCCCATGCGCAGGCTCAGCGCCAGCGCGGCTTCGCTTTCCAGCGCCAGATCGGCCAGCACGTTCTGCATCAGCGGTTGTTCACTGAGCAGTTTGCCACCGACCTTGCGATGGGCGCAGTGATGGCTGGCCTGGGTCAGTGCCTGACGCATCAGCGAGCTGGAGCCGACCATGCAATCGAAACGGGTCATGGCCACCATCTCGATGATGGTCGGCACCCCGCGTCCTTCCTCGCCGACCATCCACGCCAGCGCACCACGGAACTCCACTTCACTGGAGGCGTTGGACTGGTTGCCGAGCTTGTTTTTCAGGCGCTGGATGTAGAACTGGTTGCGCGTGTCGTCCGGGCGATGGCGCGGCAGCAGGAAACAGCTCAGGCCCTTATCGGTCTGTGCCAGCGTCAGGAACGCATCGCACATCGGCGCCGAACAGAACCACTTGTGCCCCACCAGTTCATAAGCCTGGCCCGGGCCGCTGGCGCCGACCGGATAGGCCTTGGTGGTGTTGGCGCGCACGTCGGTGCCGCCCTGTTTCTCGGTCATCGCCATGCCGATGGTGACGCCAGCCTTGTGGGCCATGCCGACATTGCGCGGGTCGTATTCGGTGGCGAGGATTTTCGGCAGCCATTGCTCAGCCAGATTCGGCTGCAAACGCATCGCCGGCACACTGGCGAAGGTCATGGTCAACGGGCAACCACTGCCGGCCTCGGCCTGACTGTGCAGATAGCTCATGGAAGCGCGGGCGACATGGGCGCCGTCCTGTGGATGAGCCCAAGGCAACGACGTCAGGCCATGTTCAATGGCGGTGCGCATCAGCTCGTGATACGCCGGGTGAAACTCCACCAGGTCGATGCGATGACCGTAGCGGTCATGGCTGGCGAACACCGGTTTGTTTTGATTGGCGAGGAACCCAGCCTCCATCAGCGGCCCGCCGGCCAGCGCGCCGTAAGCGTCGATCCGCGACTCGGCCCAGCCGGCGCCGAACCGCCGCGACCACTCCTGCAACGGCAGGTCGATGCGGTAGAGGTTGGTGCCGTCCAGCGACGGTGGCTGGTTGGTGACTTCGTGGGTTTCGGCGAACTGATGCAGGTTCATGACGGGGCTCCTTGATCGGCCAGAGCTTCAGTTAAGCACCGCCCCGGAACCGATCAAAGTGTCATATCGGCCTAATTGCCGGCGCTTTCACCCTGTCAGCAACTCAACACCCGTCGCTGCATCGCCACCTGCAGATCCTCGAATTTCACCGGTTTACTCAGATAGTCGATCGAGCCACCCGACGCGCAATGCTCCCGATCCGCCCCCAGCGCGATCATGAACACCGGCAGATGGGCGCATCCCGGCAGGTCACGAATCTGGCAACACAGCGATGCCCCGTCCAGCGGCGGCAACTGGCAATCGATCAGCACCGCATCGAAGCGCTCGCGCTCGCGCTGCAAACAGTCGAGCGCCGCCGCGCCGTGGTCGGCGGTGCGCACGCGGAAACCGAGCTTGAGCAACATGCCGCGCATCACCAATTGGTTGACGCTGTTGTCGTCCACCAGCAGTACGGTGCAATCCTGCGGCGCGCGCACGGTGTCGCGGCTGAACGCGGGCACGGCTTCCACTTCCGGCAGCTCAAACTCGACATCCAGTTGAAAGCGGCTGCCACTCCCCGGTTCGGAGCGGTGTGTAAGCTTGCCACCGAGCAACTCCACCAATTGACGGCAGATCGCCAGACCGACGCCCAACCCACCGTATTCGCGGGTCATCGAACCGTCGAGCTGGAAGAACCGCTGATACAGCGTGGCCTCGCCCAGATCGGTAAAACCGATGCCGGTGTCAATCACCGCGAAGGACAGCGCCAGCCGATTGTCCGTGGACGGTTTGCCGGTGACCCGCAACGCGAGGCCGCCGACGCGGGTGAACTTGATCGCGTTGTCCAGCAGGCACTCCAGGCATTGCGCGAGTTTGGCGCTGTCGCCATGCAGGCGATCCGGCAGGGTCGGCAGCACGTCGACCTTGAAGTCCAGCGACTTGCTCGAAGCGTTGCCATCGAACTGAATCCGCAACGCCTCGACCACCCCGCGCAGGCTGAAACTGCCCGGCGTCGCCTTAAGCTTGCCGGCCTGCAATTCGGTCAGGGTCAGGATGCCGTTGACCATGCGCATCATGTCCCGCGCCGAACCGGCGGCGGTCTGCTGGTATTGCTCCAGTTCCGGATCGAGTTCAACGGTCTGCATCAACTCCAGCGAGCCGATCACGCCATTCATCGGCGTGCGCAGTTCGTGAGTGAGAGTCGCGAGGAATTCGTCCTTGAGCTTGTTGCTGTGGGCCAGTTGCTGGTTCAGCACTTCAAGTTTCTGGCCGGCATCGAACAGGGTCTGCGCCTGTTGTTCGCGCATGGCGTTGATGCGGTCGGCCAGCGCCAGCGACAGCAGTGCCACTTCGATGGCCGAACCGATCTGGCTGGCGTACATGGTCAGGAACACATTCGGCAGCAGGCCCAACACCATCATGGTGTTGACGATGCCGCCGATCAGGAACGCCGACCAGGCAATGATGAAATAACGCGCCACCCGCAGGCCGCGCCACCAGGCCAGGATTCCGGCGGCGAAGATCACTACGGTGAAGGTCAGAGCCAGGGTCGTCGCCAAACGCAGGGCCAGACCATAACTGGTCATCAACGACAGGCCGATTACCACCGCGCCAAAAACGATCAGGGCGATCAGCAGGCGATCGAGCCAGCGGCTGTGGTTCCTGGTCTGCAGGAAACTGCGGGCGAACTGGCTGCCGAACAGCCCCGCGCAACCGATGAAAAATGGCGTGGCGGCGTTGGCCCACCATGGGTTGTCCGGCCAGAAATACTCGACCGCCGCGCCATTGACCGACAGCTGATAAAGGCCGAACGAGGCGATATAGAAGATGTAATAGAGGTAACTGGTGTCGCGCACGCTGAGGTAGATGAACAGGTTGTAAACCAGCATCCCCAGCAGCACGCCATAAATGATCCCCAGCACGTACAGGCGCACCGGCTGGTCTTCGAGGTACGCGGTGCTCGACCACAACGTCACCGGCGCCTGGATCGAGCCCTCGCTGGACAACCGCAGATAAACAGTTCGCTGCTGATCCGGCTTGAACGCCAGGTCGAACAGGTAATTGTTCTGGCGGATTTCGCGACTGGCGAACGGCAAGGCGTCCCCGGTCTGCCGCACCAGACGATAGTCACCGGCCGCATCGCGCAGATACAGGTCGAGATGATCGAGCGGCGGATACGCCAGTTCCAGCAACCAGCTGCGCTGCGCCGACGGGTTGGTCGGGCGGTAATGCAGGTCGATCTTCAGCCAGAACGCCGAGCGCGAATAACCGGCATTGAGCGTGGCTTTATCGTGAGGTTTGAAGTTTCCGGCGGCGGCTTGCGCGCGGACGTCGGCAATGCTCGCCTGACCACTCGGGTCTTCGAACACTTGCAGGGATCGACCCAGCGGGAGGCTCTGGGTGAACTCGTCGAATTCGACGGCGTTTGCCAGGAGGGGCAAACAGAACAACATCATCAACAAATAGCGCATTGAAGCCCCAGCGTGGCTTGGCCGGTTGTGTCAGGAAGCCCCCCATTCCCTTTGAGATGACGTAAAACCGGTATTACCTGTTATTGGTTTGGATCCACTCTAGCATAGCCGTTGATGGCCATTGAGCACCATGGAAATTTTTCCTACAAAGGCTCTAGAACGGGCGTTCCAGAGCAGAGCACCGGACTAGAGCTGTTGACTCGGTCAGATTGTGACAAACGATGCCGTTTCCCGTACCCATGTCATCGGCCGCGCGCTGCGCCACAACACCCGAAAAACAGGTTTGGTGGTAAGCTCGCGCACCATGAATATCTACAGCTCACGCCCCGTTGTCCTCTGTCTCTCCGGCCACGACCCCAGTGGTGGCGCCGGCTTGCAGGCAGATATCGAAGCCCTGCTCGCTCAGGGTTGCCATGCGGCTCCGGCCGTCACCGCCCTGACCGTGCAAGACACCGTCAACGTCACTGACTTTCGCGTCCTCGACCGTGAGTGGGTACTGGCCCAGGCCAATGCCGTGCTCAACGATTCGGAAGTCGCGGCAGTGAAACTGGGCATGCTCGGTTCCCTGGAAATGGTCGACACCGTCGTCGAACTGCTTCAGGCGCACCCGCACTTGCCAGTAGTCTGCGACCCGGTGCTGCGTGCCGGCGGCGGCGGACGCCTGGGCAAGGACGAAGTCGGCTACGCCATGCGCGAACGCCTGCTGCCGCTGTCGATCATCGCCACCCCCAACCTTCCCGAAGCCCGGATCCTTGCCGAACTGCCGGAAGGCACCGCTGACGAGTGCGCTGAAAAACTCCTGCCGTTCATCAAGAACCTGCTGATCACTGGCGGTCACGGCGACGAAACCGAAATCCACAATCGCCTGTACAGCCGCGACGGCCTGCGCGAAACCTTCAAGTGCCAGCGCTTGCCGGGCAGCTATCACGGCTCCGGCTGCACGTTGGCCAGTACCCTCGCCGGCCGCCTGGCACTGGGCGAAAACCTCGCCAGCGCGGTGCGTACCGCGCTGGATTACACCTGGCGCACCCTGCGCGATGCCGAACAGCTGGGCAAAGGCCAGTTCGTGCCGCGTCGCCTGCCGCTGGATTTCTGTTCCTGATGTTTCGAGCTTGAGGTCTGCGCGATGAAACTACGTGGCCTGTATGCCATCACCGACAGCCAGTTGCTGGCCGGCAAGTTTCTGTCCTACGTGGAGGCGGCGCTGGAAGGCGGCGTCACCCTGCTGCAATACCGTGACAAGAGCAGCGACGAAGCCCGCCGTCTGCGTGAGGCCGAAGCCCTGCGCGATCTGTGCGAACGCTACAAGACGCAACTGATCATCAACGATGACGCCGAACTGGCCGCACGCCTGAACGTCGGCGTGCACCTTGGCCAGACCGACGGCCCGCTGTCGCCGACCCGCGCCCTGCTCGGTTCGAAAGCAATTATCGGATCGACCTGCCACGCACAGCTTGAACTGGCCGAACAGGCCGCCAAAGAAGGCGCGAGTTATGTCGCCTTCGGTCGCTTCTTCAATTCCAATACCAAACCCGGTGCACCGAGTTGCAGCCTCGATCTGCTCGACGACGCCAAGCGCACCCTGCACCTGCCGATCTGCGCGATCGGCGGCATCACCCTCGACAACGCCGCGCCGCTGGTGGCCCACGGTGTCGATCTGCTGGCCGTGGTCCATGGCCTGTTCGGCGCCGACAGCAGCGCCGAAGTAACCCGCCGCGCCCGCGCCTTCAATGAATTACTAAAAGTCTGAGAGCCCGATCATGTCTCGTTCCGAAACTCTGTTTGCCAACGCCCAGAAACACATTCCCGGTGGCGTGAACTCGCCGGTGCGCGCGTTCAAGAGCGTTGGCGGCACGCCGCTGTTCTTCAAGCACGCCGAAGGCGCCTACGTCACTGACGAAGACGACAAGCGTTATGTGGATTACGTGGGCTCCTGGGGGCCGATGATCCTCGGCCACAGCCACCCGGACGTGCTGGATGCGGTGCGCAACCAGTTGCAACACGGCCTGTCCTACGGCGCGCCGACCGCGATGGAGACCGAGATGGCCGACCTGGTCTGCTCGCTGGTGCCGTCGATGGAGATGGTGCGCATGGTCAGCTCCGGCACCGAAGCGACCATGAGCGCGATCCGTCTGGCCCGTGGTTTCACCGGCCGCGACAGCATCATCAAGTTCGAAGGCTGCTACCACGGTCACTCCGACAGCCTGCTGGTCAAGGCCGGTTCCGGTGCACTGACCCAGGGCGTACCAAGCTCTGCCGGCGTACCCGCAGCGTTCGCCAAACACACCCTGACCCTGCCGTTCAACGACATCGACGCGGTTGAAAAAATGCTCGCCGAAGTCGGCCAGGACGTCGCCTGCATCATCGTCGAGCCCGTGGCCGGCAACATGAATTGCGTACCGCCGGCGCCGGGTTTCCTCGAAGGCCTGCGCAGCCTGTGCGACAAGCACGGCGTGGTGCTGATTTTCGACGAAGTGATGACCGGTTTCCGCGTCGCCCTCGGCGGCGCCCAGGCTTACTACGGCGTCACCCCGGACCTGACCACCTTCGGCAAGATCATCGGCGGCGGCATGCCGGTCGGCTGCTTCGGCGGCAAGCGCTCGATCATGGAGCGCATCGCACCGCTGGGCCCGGTCTATCAAGCAGGCACTCTGTCGGGTAACCCGCTGGCGATGGCTGCCGGCCTGACCACCCTGCGCCTGATCAGCCGTCCGGGTTTCCACGCCGAGCTGACCGACTACACCACGCGCCTGCTCGACGGCCTGCAACAGCGCGCCGATGCCGCCGGCATTCCGTTCGTGACCACCCAGGCGGGCGGCATGTTCGGTCTGTACTTCAGCGGTGCCGACGACATTGTGACGTTTGAAGACGTGATGGCCAGCGATGCGGCGCTGTTCGGTCGTTTCTTCCACCTGATGCTCGAAGGTGGCGTGTACCTCGCACCGAGCGCCTTCGAAGCCGGTTTCACCTCGATCGCCCACGGCGAAGCCGAGTTGAAACTGACCCTCGACGCCGCTGAGCGCGCGTTCGCCAAACTGAAGTAATGGCTTGATCGCTGACGTTGGCCATTGCCAGCGTCAGCTTTCACCTACATTCCAGCGTTTTCTCCGACGCTTCTGCCAAAAACCTCCCGCAAACCGGGTGATATATTCCCCACACAGCAGAAAATCGAGTAAAGACTTTGTAAGGATGGCCCTGCTTATTTCATAATGCGCGCTTATTGGATCCCTCGACGGGTCCGCGCGCCCTTCAGAGGTAAGTCGATTCCCATGAACCGCACCGGCCGCACCCTTGCCTTGGGCTGCCTGTTGCTCCTTCAGCCGCTGCTCGCACATGCACAAGCAGGCGGCAACTCGTTGTTGATCCCGGCGATGGGTCGCTGCACCCTCAATACTCAGCCGCAAGATGTCACGCAGGCCCTCGCCGCCTGCCAAAAGGCAGCGGATGAGGGGGATGCGCAAGCGCAATACGAGTTGGGTGAGTTCTACTACGACGGCAAGAACGCGCCGCGCGACCTCAATCAAGCCTTGAGCTATTTCGAAAAGGCCTCGCTGCAAGGCCATGCCCAGGCGCAATTCAAGCTCGGCACCATGTTCTTCCACGGCGAAGGCGTGCAGGCCAACAACATTCAGGCCTACATCGTGCTGAAGATGGCGGCGGTCAACGGCGCCGAAGACGCGCTCGACACCGCCGACGAAGTGTCCGAAAAGATGTCCCGCGAAGACCTGGAAACCGCGACCCAGGTGCTCGGGCAAATTTTCCGTAAATACCTGATGGAATTGCAGAACGCCGACGGGCGTACGCCGTTTTCGCCCCTTCCCTGATTAACGATAGTCACCGACGCGGACCGTTGCAGGCGGCATTCCCACGCAGAGCATGGGAACGATCTCTTCCATAAAACCCGGTTTTACTTCTCGGGCATCGGCATCGGAAACGGCATCACGTTACCAACGCCGCCACGGGCTTCGCTGATCTTCGGCGTCCCCAGACGCTCCACTTCATCGATGCGCACGATCGAATGCATCGGCACAAAGCTGCGCACCACACCTTCAAACTGCGCCTTGAGCTTTTCTTCGCTCGGGTCGACGACCACTTGCGTGCGCTCGCCAAAGACGAACTCTTCCACTTCCAGGAAGCCCCACAGATCACTTTGATAGATCTGCTTGGCGTACATTTCGAACACCTGGCCCTGGTTGAGGAAAATCACCTTGTAGATTGGAGCTTCGCGTTTGGTCATGGCGGGCGGACGACATCGGGGTAAAAATGAGGGCGCGAACTATAGCATAGCCACCGGACGCACAGCGGTAGGAACCTGAGGACATGTTCCCTATAATGCGCGGTTCTTTGAACCACGTGACGACCCTATTCCATGGCCAAGAAGCTTTACATTGAAACCCACGGTTGCCAGATGAACGAGTACGACAGCTCGCGCATGGTCGATCTGCTGGGCGAACACCAGGCCCTGGAAGTCACGGCGCGCGCCGAAGATGCCGACGTGATCCTGCTCAACACCTGCTCGATCCGCGAACGCGCCCAGGACCGGGTGTATTCCCAGCTCGGCCGCTGGCGCGAACTGAAACTGGCCAACCCGGACATGGTGATCGCCGTCGGCGGTTGCGTGGCCAGCCAGGAAGGTGCGGCGATCCGTGATCGCGCCCCGTACGTCGACGTGGTGTTCGGCCCGCAGACCCTGCACCGCCTGCCGGAAATGATCGACGCCGCGCGCATCAGCAAGCTGCCGCAAGTCGACGTGTCGTTCCCGGAAATCGAAAAATTTGACCACCTGCCCGAGCCGCGTATCGACGGCCCCAGCGCCTACGTGTCGGTGATGGAAGGCTGCAGCAAGTACTGCACGTTCTGCGTGGTGCCTTACACCCGTGGCGAAGAAGTCAGCCGACCGTTCGACGACGTGATCGCCGAGATCATCCACCTGGCCGAAAACGGTGTGCGTGAAGTGACCCTGCTGGGCCAGAACGTGAACGGTTATCGCGGTCTGACCCACGACGGTCGCCTGGCGGATCTGGCGGAACTGATCCGTGTGGTCGCGGCGGTCGACGGCATCGACCGCATCCGCTACACCACCTCGCACCCGCTGGAATTTTCCGACAGCCTGATCCAGGCCCACGCCGAAGTACCGGAACTGGTCAAGCACCTGCACTTGCCGGTGCAGTCGGGTTCGGACCGGATTCTGGCGGCGATGAAACGCAACCACACGGCGCTGGAGTACAAATCCAAGCTGCGCAAACTGCGCGCCGCCGTGCCGGGTATCTGCATCAGTTCGGACTTCATCGTCGGTTTCCCGGGGGAAACCGAGAAAGATTTCGAACAGACCATGAAGCTGATTGCCGACGTCGGTTTCGACTTTTCCTACTCGTTCGTCTACAGCCAGCGCCCGGGCACCCCGGCCGCCGATCTCGCCGACGACACCCCGGAAGAACTGAAGAAAGAGCGACTGAACGCCTTGCAGCACCGTTTGAACCAGCAAGGGTTCGAGATCAGCCGACAAATGGTCGGTTCGGTCCAGCGGATTCTGGTGACCGATTATTCGAAAAAAGACCCGGGCGAGCTGCAAGGGCGCACCGAGAATAACCGTATCGTCAACTTCCGCTGCGATAATCCGACGCTGATCGGCCAGTTCGCCGACGTCCACATCGACGCGGCGCAACCGCACTCGCTGCGCGGCTCGCTGATCCAGTAACAAATATCAGAAACACTGAGAATTCTGTGGGAGCTGGCTTGCCAGCGATAGCGGTACGACAGGCGACATATTGGTCGGGGCTGATGGCCTCATCGCTGGCAAGCCAGCTCCCACAGTGGCCTGCATTGTTCTTGAGAACAGGCTCATCCATTTAAGAGCTTTCGCACCCACGCCGCTGGCGTTATCCTTCAATTCATCCCAATTGCCCCAGGGCGGCTAAATACGACCTTGAACGCACCCATCGAACCACATCGTTTCATCCTCGAGCCCTTTGAGGCTCGCCGCTTCGCCAATCTGTGCGGGCAGTTCGACGAGCACTTGCGGCTGATCGAACAGCGCCTGGCCATCGAGATCCGCAACCGCGGCAATCAGTTCGAGCTGATCGGCGAACCCAAGCACACCACTTCCGCGGAAAACCTGATTCGCCGCCTGTACCGGGAAACCAAGGGTTCAGAGCTGTCGCCGGATACGGTTCACCTGTTCCTCCAGGAGTCGGCCGTCGAGCAACTGGACAACCACGCCCCCGCCGAAGCCTCCGTCGCCCTGCGCACCAAGAAAGGCATGATTCGCCCACGCGGCTTGAATCAACTGCGCTACGTGAAGGAAATCCTCGGCAACGACATCAACTTCGGCATCGGCCCGGCCGGTACCGGCAAGACCTACCTGGCTGTCGCCTGCGCCGTCGATGCGCTGGAGCGCGAGCAGATTCGGCGCATCCTGCTGGTTCGTCCGGCGGTCGAAGCGGGTGAAAAACTCGGCTTCCTGCCCGGCGACCTGTCGCAGAAGATCGACCCGTACCTGCGCCCGCTCTACGACGCGCTCTACGAAATGCTCGGTTTCGAATACGTGGCCAAGCTGATCGAGCGTCAGGTGATCGAAGTCGCGCCGCTGGCCTACATGCGCGGTCGTACGCTGAACAACAGCTTCATCATTCTCGACGAGAGCCAGAACACCACCGTCGAGCAGATGAAGATGTTCCTGACCCGGATCGGTTTCGGCTCTACGGCCGTGATCACCGGCGACATCACCCAGGTCGACCTGCCACGCGGCACCAAGTCCGGACTTCATCACGTCATCGAAGTCCTGAAAGATGTGCCGGGCATCAGCTTCACCCACTTCCAGCCCAAAGACGTGGTGCGCCATCCATTGGTGCAACGCATCGTCGAAGCTTACGAGCGCTTCGAGACGCGTTTGGCCGATGAAGCGCCAAAGGATACTCGCCACGATGCTTGAGCTTGACCTGCAAATCGCGACCGAAGCGCCTGCGCCGACCGAAGCCGAGTTCCGCCAATGGTGCGAACTGGCCCTGCGCCAGCGCACCGCCGACTCGGAAATGACCATTCGTCTGGTCGACGAAGAAGAAGGCCGCGAACTGAATCACACCTGGCGGCACAAGGATTACCCGACCAACGTCCTGTCCTTTCCCGCCGAAGTGCCCGACGAGTTCCTAGACATCCCGTTGCTGGGAGATCTGGTGATCTGCGTGGCCGTGGTTGAGCGCGAAGCCGCCGAACAGGGCAAGGAACTAAAGGCCCACTGGGCACATCTGGTCATTCACGGCTGCTTGCATCTGCTTGGTTACGACCATATAGATGACGAGGAAGCCGAGGAAATGGAAGCACTGGAACGCGAGTTGCTTGCCGAATTGGGTTATCCCGATCCGTACGCGGACGACGAAACCGAAACATCCCCTACTGTTACAACAAAGGATTCAGAGTAATCGCTATGAGCGAAGATCGATCGAGCAACGGGCAAAAGTCATGGCTGGGTAAACTGACCCAGGCTTTTGCCCACGAGCCGAAAAACCGCCAGGAGCTGCTTGAGCTGCTGCGCGATGCACATCAGAACAAACTGCTGGACAGCGAAGCGCTGGCCATCGTCGAAGGCGCCATCCAGGTGGCTGACCTGCAGGTTCGCGACATCATGGTGCCGCGCTCGCAGATGATCAGCATCAAGGCGACCCAGACACCCCGCGAATTCCTCCCTGCCGTCGTCGACTCGGCCCACTCGCGCTACCCGGTCATCGGCGAAAGCCATGACGACGTGATGGGCGTGCTGCTGGCCAAGGATCTGTTGCCGCTGATCCTCAAGGAGAACGGCGACAGCTTCAACATCAAGGACCTGCTGCGCCCGGCCACGTTCGTGCCGGAGTCCAAGCGTCTGAACGTGTTGCTGCGTGAATTCCGCGCCAACCACAACCACATGGCCATCGTCATCGACGAATACGGTGGCGTGGCCGGTCTGGTGACTATCGAAGACGTGCTCGAGCAGATCGTCGGCGACATCGAAGACGAGCACGACGTCGAAGAAGACAGCTACATAAAGCCGCTGCCCAGCGGTGATTTCCTGATCAAGGCCCTGACGCCGATCGAGAACTTCAACGAGTTCTTCGACAGCGAATTCTCCGACGACGAGTTCGACACCGTCGGCGGGCTGGTGATGAGCGCGTTCGGGCACTTGCCAAAACGCAACGAAATCACTGAAATCGGCGCCTATCGTTTCCGCATCCTGAACGCCGACAGCCGTCGGATTCACTTGCTGCGACTCACGCCAATCGCCCGGTAAATTTAAGGACTGAAATGCGCTGGACAACCCGCCCCGGCTGGCCCGGTAATCTGCTGGCCGTGGCGGCCGGTGCAATCACCACCTTCGCGCTGGCACCGTTCGATCTCTGGCCGCTGGCGTTACTGGCAGTCGGCCTGTTCTATGCAGGCCTGCGCGAGCTGAGCCCGCGCCAGGCGCTGGGCCGTGGCTGGTGCTTCGGCTTCGGCCTGTTCGGCGCCGGCACCAGCTGGATCTATTACAGCATCCACCATTTCGGCGGCGCTTCGGTGCTGCTGGCCGGTTTCCTGATGCTGATCTTCACGGCGGCGATTGCCTGGTTCTTCGCCCTGCCCGCCTGGCTGTGGGCACGCTGGTTGCGGCGTAACGAAGCGCCGGTGGCGGACGCACTGGCGTTTGCGGCGCTGTGGGTCGGCCAGGAAGCTTTCCGTGGCTGGTTCCTCACCGGTTTCCCGTGGCTGTATTCCGGGTACAGCCAGCTTGACGGCCCGCTGGCCGGACTCGCGCCAGTGGGCGGGATGTGGCTGGTGTCGTTCGTTCTCGCGCTGACCGCTGCACTGATCTACAACGCACCGCGCGTTCTGCAAACCCGTCGCAAAGCCTTTATCGCCGCCGGCCTGATCCTGCTGATCGGGCCATGGGCGGCAGGCATTGCGCTCAAGGACCATGCCTGGACCAGCCCGGCCGGCGCGCCTCTCACCGTTGCCGCCATCCAGGGCAACGTCGCGCAAAGCATGAAATGGGACCCGGCCGAGCTCAACGCGCAGCTGGCGCTGTACCGCGACCTGAGTTTCCGCTCCAAACCGGTCGACCTGTTGATCTGGCCTGAAACCGCCGTGCCGGTGCTCAAGGAGTCCGCAGAGGGCTACCTGACCATGATGGGCAACTTCGCCGCCGAGCGTAAATCGGCGCTGATCACCGGTGTGCCGATCCGAGAAACGGTCCGTCACGAAAAACGCTTCTTCAACGGCATCACTGTGGTCGGCGAAGGCGATGGCACTTATCTCAAACAGAAGCTGGTGCCGTTCGGCGAGTACGTACCATTGCAGGACATCCTGCGCGGGCTGATCGCATTCTTCGACCTGCCGATGTCCGACTTCGCCCGTGGCCCTTCCGATCAGGCGCTATTACAGGCCAAGGGGTATCAGATCGCGCCATTCATCTGCTACGAAGTGGTTTATCCGGAATTCGCCGCTGGCCTGGCGGCACGCAGCGATCTGCTGCTGACGATCAGCAACGACACCTGGTTCGGTACCTCCATCGGCCCCCTGCAACACCTGCAAATGGCGCAGATGCGTGCACTTGAAGCCGGGCGCTGGATGATTCGCGCGACCAACAACGGCGTGACCGGGCTGATCAACCCGTTCGGGCAGATCACCGAGCGCATCCCGCAGTTCGAACAGGGCGTGCTGTACGGCGAAGTGGTGCCGATGCACAACCTGACGCCGTATCTGCAATGGCGCTCGTGGCCGCTGATCACCCTGTGCGTGGTGCTGTTCGGCTGGGCGCTGATGACCAACCGGATATCCAAGACCCTCTGAAAACCCGATCACTCCCGCGTTCTGCGCGGGAGTGATCAATCGGCGCTGTCACCCCCTCGGTAGAACAGCGAATAGCCAATCTGCCCCACCGCCTCGTTCATCAACTGCCCGCTCTGCCAGATCGACTTGAATTCCGGCAGCCAGCCGCCAAACGGTCGCGCATTGTCCGTGCCGAGGAAACCGACCGGCGCCGGCACGACTTCGAACCCGGCCTGTTGATAGCTCCACACCGCACGCGGCATGTGCCAGGCCTGAGTCACCAGCACGATGCGTTTTACGCCTTCCGGCAACAGTATCCTGGCGCTGAAGGCAGCATTCTCCCACGTGGTGCGGCTCTCCCCTTCCTGCCAGCGCACCGTCACACCGAAGTCATCGCGCAACGAATCGGCCATCAGTTTGGCTTCGGTCGGCGGCGTACCGTAATGCAGGCCACCGCTGGTCAGAATCGGCAACCCCGACGCCTTGGCCAGTCGCGCCGCGTAACGCTGCCGTTCAAGCCCGACACCGGTCGGTTGATCTTCGCCCCAGGCCAGATCGCCGCGCTCGCGACCGGAGCCCAGCACCACAATCGCATCGGCGCGTTGCGCCAGGCTTGTCCATGCTTCCCGGGCCAGCGGCGGCTCGCGCTCCAGGGCCTTGGCACCCCATTGCACGACCACCGGCAGACTCATCAGCAGGAAGCCGCCAAAACCCAGGGCAAAGCACAGCCCGGCCAGTCGCGGCCGCGAACGTCGTAGCCACCAGGCGACGAGCAGCAGCAACAAGAGAACGCCTGGCGGCAACAGAAGTTGTTTAACGAAATAACGAAAAGGCATCGAGCATCTCCAGAGATGCCCGAAGCCTAAGTGGGTTGATACACCGCGACAACCAGTAGGGTCGGATCCCGTTGAAAAAGATCCGCTTTTTGACCTGCCATGCGTTTACTTGGCCTGCAGAGTCCGCACTTTGACGGCATCTCTGCCGGGTGCCTTGTCCTTGAGCCAGATGACCTTGGCCGAATGGGCAGCATCGAGCTGTTTCACTGCTTGTGACAGGTATCCGTGGGTTTCACGCTCACTGCGATCCAGATAGGCCTTGACCAGTTTGAACTCGGCGGGACTCAAGCCACGCAATTCCAGCTCCAGGGGGCGCTCGTCGCGCAGCCGGCCAGCGGTTTTTGCCGCGTCCAGGGCCATCCCCAGACGATCGATCAACCGCTCGTACAACTCGGGTTTGGTAACGTTTTTTTGCTGTGACTCCACCATCCCTCACCTCATTGAAGATAAGACTCACTCCCCAGTTAGAGCTTAGCTTCGCTGCACAAACCGGCTGCGCGCCGCGACCAACGGCCCTCGCCACGATTTCGGCCGGTCAAACGGCTGCAATCAGGGTTTCCCTAGGCCAAGCGCGGTCATGTATGCTACGGCGCTTCCTGTAACTCCACTTCCAGCTCGTCCGACATGCCCGGGACGTCGCATTGAAGAGGATTAGGCCACCCCTATCCAGTACAAAAGTAGCCATGCACGAACAATATCAGCCCCGTGAAATCGAAGCCGCCGCCCAATCGTTCTGGGACGAGCAAAAGTCCTTTGAAGTCAGTGAACAGCCAGGCAAGGAAACCTACTACTGCCTGTCGATGTTCCCTTACCCCAGCGGCAAGCTACACATGGGGCACGTGCGCAACTACACCATCGGCGACGTGATCTCCCGCTACCAGCGCATGCTCGGCAAGAACGTTCTGCAACCGATGGGTTGGGACGCCTTCGGCATGCCGGCGGAAAACGCCGCAATGAAGAACAACGTCGCCCCGGCCAAGTGGACCTACGAAAACATCGCCTACATGAAATCCCAGCTGCGCAGCCTGGGTCTGGCGGTTGACTGGTCGCGGGAAGTCACCACCTGCAAACCGGATTACTACCGCTGGGAACAATGGCTGTTCACCCGCCTGTTCGAAAAAGGCGTGATCTACCGCAAGAACGGTACCGTGAACTGGGACCCGATCGACCAGACCGTACTGGCCAACGAGCAGGTGATCGACGGTCGCGGCTGGCGTTCCGGCGCGCTGATCGAGAAGCGCGAAATCCCGATGTACTACTTCAAGATCACCGCCTACGCGGATGAACTGCTGGAGAGCCTCGACGAACTGACCGGCTGGCCTGAGCAGGTCAAGACCATGCAGCGCAACTGGATCGGCAAGTCGCGCGGGATGGAAGTGCAGTTCCCGTACAACGTCGATTCGATCGGCGAAAGCGGCACCCTGAAAGTTTTCACCACCCGTCCGGACACCCTGATGGGCGCGACTTATGTCGCCGTGGCTGCCGAGCACCACCTGGCTGCTCTTGCCGCCAAAAACAACCCTGAGCTGCAAGCGTTCATCGCCGAATGCAAGGGCGGCAGCGTCGCCGAAGCCGACGTCGCCACTCAAGAGAAGAAAGGCCTGCCGACCGGCCTGTTCGTCGAGCACCCGCTGACCGGCGAAAAACTGCCGGTGTGGGTCGCCAACTACGTGCTGATGCACTACGGCGACGGCGCGGTCATGGCTGTGCCGGCGCACGACGAGCGCGATTTCGAATTCGCCCACAAGTACAACCTGCCGGTCAAATCCGTGGTGCGCACCAGCTCCGGTGACACCAACCCGGCGCCATGGCAAGACGCCTACGGCGAGCACGGCACGCTGATCAACTCCGGCGAATTCGACGGCCTGGACTTCGCTGGCGCGTTCGACGCCATGGAAGTCGCGCTGATCAAGAAAAACCTCGGCGCCTCGCGCACCCAGTTCCGCCTGCGCGACTGGGGCATCAGCCGTCAGCGCTACTGGGGCTGCCCGATCCCGATCATTCACTGCGACGCCTGCGGTGACGTGCCGGTGCCGGAAGACCAGCTGCCGGTCGTCCTGCCGGAAGACGTGGTGCCGGACGGCGCCGGTTCGCCGCTGGCGCGCATGCCCGAGTTCTACGAGTGCACCTGCCCGAAATGCGGTCAGCCTGCCAAGCGTGAAACCGACACCATGGACACCTTCGTCGAGTCGTCCTGGTACTACGCCCGTTACGCCTCGCCGCACTTCGAAGGCGGCCTGGTGGAAAAATCCGCGGCCGACCACTGGTTGCCGGTGGATCAGTACATCGGCGGTATCGAACACGCCATTCTTCACCTGCTGTACGCGCGTTTCTTCCACAAGCTGATGCGCGACGAAGGCCTGGTGAGCTCCAACGAGCCGTTCAAGAACCTGCTGACTCAAGGCATGGTGATTGCCGAGACTTACTATCGCCGCGAAGCCAACGGCGCCTACACCTGGTTCAACCCGGCGGACGTCGATCTCGAACGCGACGGCAAGGGCAACGTCACCAGCGCCAGACTGAAAACCGACGGTCTGCCGGTGGAAATCGGCGGCACCGAGAAAATGGCCAAGTCGAAGAACAACGGCGTCGACCCTCAATCGATGATCGACCAGTTCGGCGCGGACACCTGCCGCCTGTTCATGATGTTCGCCTCGCCGCCCGACATGAGCGCCGCGTGGTCCGACTCCGGCGTTGAAGGCTCGCACCGCTTCCTCAAGCGCGTCTGGCGTCTGGCTCAGGCCCACGTCACTCAGGGCCTGCCGGGTAAACTGGACATCGCCGGCCTGAACGATGAGCAGAAAGCCGTGCGTCGCGCGATCCACCAGGCCATCAAGCAGGCCAGCCACGATGTTGGCCAGAACCACAAATTCAACACCGCCATCGCCCAGGTGATGACGCTGATGAACGTGCTGGAAAAAGCAGCACAATCCACCGAACAGGATCGCGCGCTGGTTCAGGAAGGTCTGGAAGCCGTTACGCTGTTGCTGGCTCCGATCACCCCGCACATTTGCCACGAACTGTGGAATCAACTGGGCCACGCCGATCCTGTGATCGACGCCGGCTGGCCAGTGGTGGATGAAAGCGCACTCGTTCAGGACAGCCTGACACTGGTCATCCAGGTCAACGGCAAACTGCGCGGCCAGATCGAAATGCCGGCTGCCGCGACCCGTGAAGAAGTCGAAGCGGCAGCCCGCGCCAACGAGAACGTGCTGCGTTTCGTTGACGGCCTGACGATTCGCAAAGTGATCGTAGTGCCCGGGAAACTGGTCAATATCGTCGCCAGCTAATTGGATCGGGCGTCAGGTGTGCCTGACGCCCAGTAAAACCTTTCGGGCCACAGAGTCGGCCCACATGGTTTCAAGGGGAGCAACACAATGATCAAACGCAATCTGCTGGTGATGGGCCTCGCCATCCTGTTGAGCGCCTGCGGTTTCCAGCTGCGTGGCACCGGTACCAACGAACTGTCGATCAAGGAGCTCGATCTGAGCGCCCGCAACGCCTACGGCGAAACCGTGACGCAACTGCGTCAGCAGCTGGAGGCCAGTGGCGTCAAGATCGTCTCCGGTGCGCCGTACAAGCTGTACCTGGCCGACGAGCAGGAAAGCCAGCGCATCCTCAGCTACGCGGGCGCCGGTCGTACTGGCGAGTATCAGGTAAATACCGTGCTCAGCTACGACATCCGTGGCGACAAGAACCTGCTGCTCAAAAGCGACAAGCTTGAAGTGCAGAAAGTGTTCATCCACGACGGCAACAACCTGGTGGGTTCCGACCAGGAAGCCAACGATGCCCGCAACGAGACACGCCGCGAGCTGGTACAGCGCATGATGCTGCGCCTGCAACAGCTGACTCCGGCTCAGCTGGATGCCCTGCAGCAGACCGCCAACGCCCGGGCCAAGGCAGAGGCCGACGCCCTCGAAGCGGCGCAGAAGGCTGAAGCGGAAACCCCGCGTCAGTCGCCGCTCGAACTGCCGCAGCAGTAAGACGTACGGGGCGCTCAGGCGCCCCGTTCGCCGTTTCTTATGAAGCTCGCTCCCGCCCAACTCGGCAAACACCTGCAAGGCGCCCTCGCGCCGGTCTACATCATCAGCGGCGATGACCCGCTGCTGTGTCAGGAAGCCGCCGACGCCATTCGCTCCGCTGCCCGTCAGCAAGGGTTCGACGAACGCCAGGTCTTCGCCGCCGACGCCAATTTCGATTGGGGCACATTGCTGCAGGCTGGCGCCAGCATGTCGCTGTTCGCCGAAAAGCGCCTGCTGGAACTGCGCCTGCCTTCCGGCAAACCCGGTGACAAAGGCGCTGCCGCACTGATCGAATACTGCTCGCGCCCGGCTGAAGACACGGTGCTTCTGATCAGCCTGCCGAAGCTCGACGGTAGCGCGCAGAAGACCAAGTGGGGCAAGACGCTGGTCGAGGGTCAGCAGACCCAGTTCATCCAGATCTGGCCGGTGGATGCCAACCAGTTGCCGAGCTGGATTCGCCAACGCCTGTCCCAGGCCGGCTTGTCGGCCAGTCAGGACGCGGTCGAACTGATTGCCGCGCGGGTCGAAGGCAACCTGCTGGCCGCCGCGCAGGAGATCGAGAAGCTCAAGCTGATGGCCGAGGGCGGACAGATCACCGTTGAAACCGTGCAGGCGGCTGTGGCCGACAGTGCGCGTTTCGACGTGTTCGGCCTGACCGACGCGGTGCTCAACGGCGAACCGGCCCACGCTCTGCGCATGCTCGAAGGGCTGCGCGGCGAAGGGGTCGAGCCGCCGGTGATCCTCTGGGCCCTGGCCCGGGAGCTGCGCCTGCTGGCTAATATCTCATTGCAATACAGCCAGGGCACGCCGCTGGACAAGTGCTTCAGTCAGGCTAAACCGCCGGTCTGGGACAAGCGTAAACCGCTGATGAGCAAGGCCCTGCAACGCTACTCGGCGCAACGCTGGGCGCAGTTGCTGCTCGAAGCCCAGCGCATCGATGCGCAAATCAAGGGCCAGGCGGCGGGCTCGCCGTGGATGAGCCTGAGCCGGTTGGCGCTGCTGATGGCCGGTCAGCGCCTGACGTTGCCTGCCGAATGAAACTCGGGATCGCGCTCTGCGATCCCGTTTTTTTACCTAGTCCATTTCCTACAGAACATCCCGCCCTCGGTCCTATAGACAGCGGCTTGAGATCGGCAGATTATCTTTCGCGCAAAACATCACTCAATCGAGAGAATCCTCATGAGCAAAAAGCCATCGAAACATGGCCACAACAAGGCCAAATCCATCGTCGCCCAACCCCTGTTCCGCAGCCGCCAGGAACGCCCCACCAAGGGTAAAGGCAGCTACCGCCGCGAAGCCTTCCAGTCTGACAGCTGGGAGGCTTCTTACTTTCTGGCCGCTTGAAGCGCAGCACCCCTTCCTCATGTTAAGGTCTGCACCTGATTTGTATTCCCTGGACCTGTGCATGCCCCTTAGTCTTTCCCGTCGTTGGCCCATTCGCCAACTGATCGCTGCCTCCAGCTTCGTACTGCTCGTCGCCTGCGCGGAAAAACCCACCGCCGCCGACGCTCAACCGCTTCAGACCGTCCCCGTTGCCACAGCCCCAGCGGTCATCCCGCCGGTAGTGCCGTCCGGTGACAACCTCGACCTGCAACCGACCCAGACCTTTGCCGAATGGCAGGCTGGTTTCCGCAAGGACGCTCTGGCCGCCGGCATCCGTGCTGACCTGTTCGACCGCGCCTTCGCCAATGTCAGCTTCGATGCCAGCGTGATTCGCGCCGACCGCAGCCAGCCGGAGTTCGCCCGGCCGGTCTGGGAGTACCTGGACGGTGCCCTTTCGCCGTTGCGCGTGCGCAAAGGCCAGGCCCTGATCAGCCAGTACGCCGATATCCTGCAAAGCATCGAACAGCGTTATGGCGTCGATCGCCAGGCGCTGGTGTCGGTGTGGGGGATGGAAAGCAATTTCGGCCAGTTCCAGGGCAACAAATCGGTGATCAACTCTCTGGCCACCCTGGCCTATGAAGGCCGCCGTCCGGGCTTTGCCCACGCGCAGCTGATCGCGGCATTGCAGATTCTGCAACAGGGCGACATCACGCCGGAAAAAATGCTCGGCTCCTGGGCCGGTGCCATGGGCCAGACCCAATTCATCCCGACCACCTACAACACCCACGCCGTGGATTTCGACGGTGACGGCCGCCGCGACATCTGGGGCAGCCCGGCTGACGCATTGGCCTCAACCGCGCATTACCTGCAAAGCTCCGGCTGGCAGCGTGGCCAGCCGTGGGGCTTCGAAGTCCAGCTGCCAAGCGGTTTCAACTACACCCTGGCCGACGGCGCGATTCGTAAAAGCGTTGCTGAATGGCGGCAACTGGGCGTGATACTGCCGAACGGCGGCCAGGTTCCAGCCGGTTCCGAGCAACTGTCCGCTGCCCTGCTGCTACCGGCCGGCTATCGCGGCCCAGCGTTCCTGATCCTCGACAACTTCCGGGCGATCCTCAAGTACAACAACTCGTCGTCCTATGCCCTGGCCGTCAGCCTGTTGTCCGAGCGCTTCAACGGTGCCGGCCTGATCAATGGCACCTGGCCAAAGGATGACCTGCCGCTGAGCCGCACCGAACGGATCGAACTGCAGAACCTGCTCACCGCGCGCAACTACGACGCCGGTGCGGCAGACGGGATCATCGGCGCCAATACGCGCAAGGCGATCCGCAGTGCGCAGCAGTCGTTCGGCTGGCCGGCGGACGGTTATCCGACGCACAAACTGCTTGAAAGCCTGCGTAACCAGTAAAAGCATCGCGGGCAACCCCATTCCCACAGGTTTAGAGGTGATCGCAGTTCTGCGTACAACCTGAAAACCGTGGGAGCCGGCTTGCCCGCGAAGACTGACTATCAGGCGATCAGTTTCTATGCCTTGATCACCACATCCTGCTCCAGCATCAATTCCTTCTTCCCCGCATCCAGTCGAACCAGCGCCCCCAACGGCAGCGTCAGGTTCGGATCACAGTGCCCGCTACGCCATCCTGACAGCACCGGAATCCGCAGCGGCTCGAAGGTCTGCTTGAGCAGGCGATTCAGCGCATCGACATCTACCCCCGCAATATCCCCGACCAACACGCCGCGCAATCGGGCCAACTTGCCCGCCAGTCGCATCTGGGTCAGCAAACGGTCGATTCGATACAGCGGCTCGTTGATGTCCTCGATCAGCAGAATCACCCCTTCGACGTCAATTTCATAAGGCGTGCCCAAGGTCGCGGCGATCATCGCCAGATTACCTCCCTGCAAACGCCCGTGGGCAATGCCGGGCTCCACGGTGGTCAATGGATAAGCCGCCGGATGACTCAGTACGCTGCCGGCCTTCAACTGACCGCGCAGCATGGCGAAGAACGACGTCACCGTCGGTAGCTCCTTGTCCCCCAGCAGATCGGCATTCAGCAGCGGCCCGTGAAAGGTCACGAAACCGGCATAACGACTGATGGCCAGATGCAGTGCGGTGATGTCGCTGTAACCGACGAAGGGCTTGGCATGGCGACTCAGCAGGTCGTAATCGATGCGATCCAGCAACCTTGGCGTACCGTAGCCACCGCGCAGGCAAATGATCGCATCGACCTCTTCGTCAGCAAACGCCGCGTGCAGATCGTTGAGCCGCACCTCGTCGCTGCCGGCCAGATAGCCATCCTTCTCGTAGACGCCAGGGAACACCCGCAAACCGTAGCCCCTGGCGCGCATCCACTGAACGGCCTTTTCAGTGTCCAGCGTGCCGGGGCCGGCAGGCGCAATGACCCCTATCAGCCCTTCCGACGGCAGCGCGGGCACAGGCTTGTGCGGGAAAAGGGTGTGGGTTGGTCGAACGGTCATCCATGGATCTCCCTGTGTAAAGTCATGCTCACACAGTAGTCAGGAACGGCGACAAACAGAAGGGGCTCCGCCACGCCGCAGGTTGCGGGAAAAGTCAGCAACGAGTGTAGGCCAGACAAAAAAATGCCCGCCGGGCGCTAAACCCCGGCGGGCATTTTTTCATTCAGCGCTGAATCAGGAACCGAGCAGCTCGGCCTTGACCAGTTTCGCCTGCTCGTCGGCGTGGTACGAAGAACGCACCAACGGGCCGGACGCAACGTTCTTGAACCCCATCTTGTAACCTTCCTCGGCAAACCAGGCGAAGGTGTCCGGGTGCACGAAACGCTGCACCGGCAAGTGGCTGCGGGACGGTTGCAGGTACTGGCCCAGGGTCAGCATGTCGATGTCGTGTTCGCGCATGCGCTTCATCACCTCGATGACTTCGTCGTCGGTCTCGCCCAGACCCAACATCAGGCCGGACTTGGTCGGGATGTGCGGCATCATCTGCTTGAAGCGTTGCAGCAGGGTCAGCGACCACTGGTAGTCCGAACCCGGACGCGCAGCCTTGTACAGGCGCGGTACGGTTTCCAGGTTGTGGTTGAACACGTCCGGCGGCTCGGCTGCGGTGATTTCCAGGGCGATGTCCATGCGGCCACGGTAGTCCGGGACCAGAGTCTCGAGCTGCACGTTCGGCGACAGTTTGCGGATTTCACGGATGCAGTCGGCAAAGTGCTGGGCACCGCCGTCACGCAGGTCGTCGCGGTCCACCGAGGTGATCACCACGTACTTGAGTTTCAGGTCGGCGATGGCGATGGCCAGGCTTTCCGGCTCGTTGACGTCCAGTGGCTTCGGACGACCATGGCCAACGTCGCAGAAAGGGCAGCGACGGGTGCAGATGTCACCCATGATCATGAAGGTCGCGGTGCCGCCGGAGAAGCACTCGCCCAGGTTCGGGCAGGAGGCCTCTTCGCAGACGCTGTGCAGCTTGTGCTTGCGCAGCAGGCTCTTGATGCGATCGACTTCCGGCGAAACCGGGATGCGCACGCGGATCCAGTCGGGTTTCTTCGGCAGTTCTGTGGTCGGAATGATCTTCACCGGAATGCGTGCAACCTTCTCGGCGCCGCGCAGCTTGACGCCGGCTTCAACCTTGGGACGCGGGGCCGGGCGCTCGGTCACGTCGAGCGTCGGGATCATGGTTTGCACTGCATCAGTAGTCATATCAGTCGATTCCGCCCGTCAGGGTCGTCTGCTCAGCATAGTCGAGGTGTTTGACGAGCTGCGCGCGCAGCCGGGCACTTACCTCGGCAAATTCAATCGATCCTGCGTGCTCGCTCAGCTGGGTCATCGCCAGCCCGGCATAGCCGCAGGGATTAATCCGTCGAAACGGCTCCAGGTTCATGTCCACGTTCAGGGCCAGGCCATGAAAGGAACATCCGTGGCGAATCCGCAAACCCAGAGAAGCGATCTTCGCTCCGTTGACGTAGACGCCGGGAGCATCCGGCTTGGCCACGGCAGTGACGCCGTAGCTGGCCAACAGTTCGATCAGGCAGCGCTCCATGCGACTGACCAGATCACGCACGCCGAAACCGAGTCGACGCACATCCAGCAGCAGATAGGCTACCAACTGCCCTGGGCCATGGTAGGTCACCTGACCGCCGCGGTCGACCTGCACCACCGGAATGTCTCCCGGCAGTAACAGGTGCTCGGCCTTGCCGGCCTGGCCCTGGGTGAACACCGGCGGATGTTCAACCAGCCAGATTTCGTCCGGGGCCGTGGTGCCACGCTCGTTGGTAAAACGTTGCATGGCCTGCCAGACCGGCTCGTAAGCCATCTGGCCAAGCTCGCGAAAGCCCAGCGTGCCCGGCATCACAGCACCATGTGCACGAAACCGGTGGCCCGCAGTTCGCTGTTGATGTTGTACAGCTGATCCTGGTCGGTCGCAACGATGTGCAACTGGATGGTGGTGTACTTGCCGTTGCTGCTTTGACGCTCGTCGACACGCTCATCATTGATCTTGGCGTGTTTCTTGACGATGTCGATGATCTTGTCTTTGTTGCCGACGCCCGTATCGCTGATCACCTTAACCGGATAATCAACCTGGGGAAATTCGATCTTTGGCGCCTTTACTTCGGTATCGGTCATGGCGTAACGGCCTCGTAAGCGTAAGCCCGGTAACGAACAAGGCCCCGCTCCGGATCGGAACGGGGCCATGCAGGTCAACTCGAATCAGTTGAACAAGCCGTAGAAGAATAGGCGGATGCTATCCCACATGCGGCGGAAGATACCACCCTCCTCGACAGCGTCCAGGGCGATCAGGTCGGCGCTGTGCACCACCTTGTCGTCCAGTTTCACTTCGACTTTACCGATCACGTCGCCCTTGGCGATTGGCGCGGTCAGTTGCGGGTTCATGGTCATGCTGGCGGCGAGCTTCTTCAGCTGGCCTTTCGGCAGGGTCATGGTCAGGTCCTGTGCCAGACCGGCCTTGACCTGGCTGGTGGTGCCTTTCCAGACCGGAGCCTGAGCCAGTTCGGTGCCCTTCTGGTAGAAGGTCTGGGTTTCGAAGAAGCGGAAACCGTAGGTCAGCAGCTTCTGGGTCTCGGCGGCGCGAGCCACTTCGCTGTTGGTGCCGAACACCACGGCGATCAGGCGCATGCCGTCACGTACGGCCGAAGACACCATGCAGTAGCCGGCTTCGTCGGTGTGGCCGGTTTTCAGACCGTCGACGGTCTTGTCACGCCACAGCAGCAGGTTGCGGTTAGGCTGTTTGATGCCGTTCCAGAAGAACTCTTTCTGCGAGTAGATCGCATAGTGAGCCGGATCTTCGTGGATGATCGCGCGCGCCAGGATCGCCATGTCGTGAGCCGACGAGTAGTGCTCGGGGTTCGGCAGACCGGTCGGGTTCATGAAGTGGGTATTGGTCATGCCCAGATCGGCGACGGTCTTGTTCATCAGGTCGGCGAAGGCGTCTTCGCTGCCGGCGATGTGTTCAGCCACCGCGACGCTGGCGTCGTTGCCGGACTGGATGATGATGCCGTGCAGCAGGTCGCTGACAGTGACCTGCGAGCCGACCTTGATGAACATCCGCGAACCGCCGGTGCGCCAGGCGTTTTCGCTGACGGTCACCGGGTCGTTTTCACCGATCTGGCCGCGACGAATTTCCAGCGTGGCGATGTACGCGGTCATCAGTTTGGTCAGGCTGGCCGGCGGCAGACGCTGGTCACCGTTGTTCTCCACCAGCACGTTGCCGCTGTTGGCATCCATGAGCACGTAGGATTTGGCGGCCAGTTGTGGTGGCGACGGCATCATCTCGGCCGCGAAGGCGGCTGGCGAGAGGAGCAGCGGGACTAGCAGACACAGGCGTTTGGCAAAGGTGGTGATGTTCATCCGTCTCTCGAAATCGCTAATGGAAACTGCCCTTGCGGGCAAAATTAATCAGATGGCTTTCTAACGAGCCATCGCGTGTTCAGTTGCTCACTCCAGTCACCCTTGCCGGGCTTTTGTTCTTCGACGAGCCAACAACCTGGTTCACCCCCCAATCGCTGGTGAACCGTCAATCAAGTCCTACGTTTACTCGGTGACCACACTTGGCGAACCCAGGTTGGCCAGGCGCACGCTGTTCTGTACCTGGGCAATTTCACCCGGCGAACCGATCGGTCCCAGGCGAACCCGGTGCAGGGTCTGCTGATTGCGCACGATCGAGCTGATGAACACCGGAGCGCTCACCATCCCGCTGAGCTTCGACCTCAGGAGTTCTGCAGCGTCCGGGTTGGCGAACGCGCCCACCTGCAGATACTGGCCAGATGCTGGTGCAGAAGCGTTTTTTTTTGCATCGAGCTGGACTGGCACGACGGCCGCGGCGTGCTGCTGCGGCGGCGGGGTCCATTGCTCGACGGTGCCGGCCGAGGCCGTGATCACCGGGGCGCTATTCTGCGCGACTTGCGGCTCGTTGAGCATCAAAGGCGCCGGACGGCCCTTGGCGGCCCACCATTGCTGCGGGTCGATGCCTTCGACCTTGACCCGCGCGGTGCCGATTTCGGCATAACCGAGTTTCTTGGCGGCGGCGTAGGACAGGTCGATGATCCGGTCCGAGTAGAACGGCCCGCGGTCATTGACCCGCAGGATCACGCTCTTGTTATTGTCCAGGTTGGTCACCCGAACGTAACTCGGCAGCGGTAATGTCTTGTGGGCGGCACTCATGCCGTACAAGTCGTAGACCTCGCCGTTGGCGGTGTTCTGACCATGAAACTTGGTGCCGTACCAGGACGCGGTGCCGGAGGCCACGTAGGTCTTGGACTCCTGCAGCGGGAAGTAGGTCTTGCCCAGCACCGTGTACGGGTTGGCCTTGTACGGGCCGGTGTGCAGGGTCGGCGTTGCATCGGGGATGCGCGACACATCGACGTCCCACCACGGCGCGCCATCCTTGTGGGCCCGGTTGATGTCCAGGCCCGGCTGCGAACGTACGGCGGTAGTCGGCTTCTGACTTGGCGAACGGCTGGTCGAACAACTGGCGACCAGCACCGCCAATGCGGCGAAGGCCACCAGCTTCAGGGGTTTATTGATAGGCAATGCCCGCATTACTTGACGCCCCGTGCTTGTACCAGCTGTTCAGACAGTTGATGTACGGCCATGGCGTACATCACGCTGCGGTTATAACGCGTGATCGCGTAGAAATTCTTCAGGCCCATCCAGTATTCCGGACCATTGTCGCCTTCCAGGCGGAATGCGGTGACCGGCATGTCATCGCGCAGCGCATCATGACTCGACCAGCCCAGCGCTCGCAACTCCCCGACGGTTTTCGTCGGCTCGATGCCGGTGGTCAGGCCTTCATCCACCTGCTCACCGCGCACATCCGCACGACTGACCACCGGCTCGCCGGCGACCCAGCCGTGACGCTTGAAATAGCTGGCGACGCTGCCGATCGCATCATCCGGGTTGTTCCAGATATTGATGTGGCCGTCACCGTCGAAATCCACCGCGTAGGCGCGAAAGCTGCTCGGCATGAACTGCGGCAGGCCCATCGCGCCGGCATAGGACCCCTTGAGGGTCAGCGGGTCGACCTGCTCTTCCCGGGCCAGCAGCAGGAACTCACGCAGCTCCTTGCGGAAAAATTCGGCACGGGGAGGATAGTCGAAACCCAGCGTGGACAAGGCATCGATCACCCGGTAGTTGCCGGTATTACGTCCGAAAAAGGTCTCAACGCCGATGATCGACACAATCACCTGGGCCGGAACGCCGTATTCCTGCTCGGCGCGGGCCAGGGTGGCCTCGTGCTGGCGCCAGAAGTCCACACCACGGGCGATGCGCGCGTCGGTGATGAACATCGGCCGGTATTCTTTCCACTGCTTGACCCGTTCCGCAGGTTTGGAAATGGCGTCGAGAATCGCCTGTTTGCGCTGGGCCTCGCGGAACACGGCCATCAGCTGTTCGCCGGCGAAACCGTAATCGCGGGTCATTTCACCGACGAATTCGGCCACCTGGGGCGAGCCTTCGTAATCGCCGGCCAACGCTTCCTGCGCGCTGCCAAGGATGCCTACCAGGCCGAGCCACGGTGCGTATCGTGTCGCCCAGTCACGCATTACTTGCATTGAACTCTTCACCTTATTCAAACCTGTGCGATCCACTTGCGATGGGTATGGATCGACATCAAAACCCCAAACGCTGACAGCAGCGTCACCAGCGAAGTTCCGCCGTAGCTAATGAACGGCAACGGCACCCCCACCACCGGCAACAGGCCACTGACCATACCGATGTTGACGAAAACATAAACAAAAAACGTCATGGTCAGTGCGCCAGCCAACAGTTTGCCGAACAGCGTTTGCGCCTGGGCGGTAATCACCAGGCCACGACCGATCAGCAACAGATAGATCAGCAACAGCGCGCAGATACCCACCAGTCCGAACTCTTCGCCGAGCACGGCGATGATGAAGTCGGTGTGGCTTTCCGGCAGGAAGTCCAGGTGCGACTGGGTGCCCAGCAGCCAGCCCTTGCCGAACACGCCACCGGAGCCGATGGCGGCTTTCGACTGGATGATGTTCCAGCCGGTGCCCAACGGATCGCTTTCCGGGTCGAGGAACGTCAGGATTCGCTGTTTCTGGTAGTCGTGCATGATGAAGAACCACATCGCAACCGACACCGGAATCGCCGCCGCCAGCACGCTGAGAATCCAGCGCCAGCGCAATCCCCCCATGAACAGCACGAAGGCGCCGCCGGCCAGAATCAGCAGCGAAGTACCGAGATCCGGCTGACGCACGATCAGGGCGAACGGCACACCGATCAGCAGCAGACTGATTCCGACGTGCTTGAGCTGCGGCGGCAGCGTACGTTTGGACAGGTACCAGGCGATGGTCGCCGGCATCAGGATCTTCATGAATTCAGAGGGCTGGAAGCGAATCACCCCGGGGATGTTGATCCAGCGGGTAGCCCCCATGGCGTTGTGGCCCATGATGTCCACCACCATCAGCAACACCACGCCGATCACGTAGCCAAGCGGCACCCAGCGCGCCATGAACCTTGGCTCGAACTGGGCGATGACGATCATCGACACCAGACCGATGCCGAACGACGTGGCCTGTTTGGCCAGCAAGTCCCAGCTCTTGCCGCTGGCCGAATACAGCACGAACAGGCTGCCGGCCGCCAGGATCAACAACAGCACCAGCAACGGGCCGTCGATATGCAGACGTTGCAACAGCGTCGCCCGGCGACGCATCACATCCTCGCTGGAGAGCATGCGATCGAAATTATTCATCACGGGCCGTAGCCTCCGCACTGATAGGGCTGGCGTATTCGGCCTTCAACCGTCCGTCCTGATCCAGCAGCCAGGCATCCATGACCTGCCGCACCACCGGTGCCGCGACGCCGGAACCGGACTCACCGTTCTCGACCATCACCGACACCACGATTTTCGGGTCATCCGCCGGCGCGAAACCGACAAACAGGGCGTGGTCGCGGTGGCGCTCCTGGACCTTGGAGCGGTCGTACTTCTCGCCCTGTTTGATCGCCACGACCTGCGCCGTACCCGACTTGCCGGCGATCCGGTATTGCGCGCCGATCGAGGCCTTGCGCGCGGTGCCGCGGGCACCGTGCATCACCTGCTGCATGCCGTGGTTGACCTTGTTCCAGTCGGACGGGTCGCGCAGGATGATGTCCGGCATCGGGTTTTCATCCTTGGGCTTCTCGCCTTCGATGGTCTTGGCCAGATGCGGGCGGTTCCACACGCCCTTGTTGGCCACCAGCGCCGTGGCCTGGGCCAGTTGCAGCGGGGTCGATTGCATGTAGCCCTGGCCGATCCCGAGAATCAGGGTTTCGCCGGGGAACCACGCCTGACGCCGGGTCGCGCGTTTCCACTCGCGGGACGGCATCAGGCCGGGGGATTCTTCGAACATGTCCAGCGAGACCTTCTGGCCGATGCCGAACTTGTTCATGTAGGCCGACAACCGGTCGATGCCCAGCTTGTGTGCCAGGTCATAAAAGTAGGTGTCGTTGGACCGCATGATCGCCGTGTCGAGGTCGACGAAGCCGTCCCCGGTGCGGTTCCAGTTGCGGTACTTGTGATCGTAGTTGGGCAGCATGTAGTAACCGGGGTCGAACACCCGGCTCGACGCCGTCACCACGCCCGCATCGAGACCGGCAATCGCCACCGCCGGCTTGATCGTCGAACCGGGCGGGTACAGGCCGCGCAGCACGCGGTTGAACAGCGGCCGGTCGATCGAATCGCGCAGCTCGGCGTAAGCCTTGAAGCTGATGCCGGTGACGAACAGATTCGGGTCGAAGCTCGGCTGGCTGACCATCGCCAGCACTTCGCCGGTTTTCGGGTCGAGCGCCACCACCGCGCCACGTCGACCGCCCAGCGCAGCCTCGGCAGCTTCCTGCAGCTTGATGTCGAGGCTCAGGACAATGTCCTTGCCCGGCACCGGATCCGTACGCTTGAGCACACGCAAGACGCGGCCACGGGCGTTGGTCTCGACCTCTTCGTAACCCACCTGACCGTGCAGCTCGGCTTCATAGAAGCGCTCGATGCCGGTCTTGCCGATGTGGTGGGTGCCGCTGTAATTGACCGGATCGAGGGTCTTCAGCTCTTTCTCGTTGATCCGCCCCATGTAGCCCACCGAGTGCGCGAAATGCGCGCCCTGCGGGTAATGCCGGACCAGTTGCGCGACCACCTCGACGCCCGGCAGGCGGAACTGGTTCACCGCGATCCGGGCGATCTGCTCTTCGGTCAGTTCGAACAGTATCGGCACCGGTTCGAACGGCCGGCGGCCCTGGCGCATGCGTTTCTCGAAGATCACCCGGTCTTCCGGCGTCAGCTCCAGCACCTCGACGATCACGTCGAGCACCTGCTGCCAGTCGCCGGAGCGCTCGCGGGTCATGCTCAGGCTGAAACTCGGACGGTTGTCCGCCACCACCACGCCATTGCGGTCGAAAATCAGGCCACGGGTCGGCGGGATCGGCTGAACGTGAACCCGATTGTTTTCCGACAGGGTCGAGTGATATTCGTACTGAATCACCTGCAGGTAATACAGCCGCGCAATCAGCACGCCGATCAGTGCCACCACCGCAATTGCGCCGAACACGACGCGACCACGCACCAGACGGGCGTCTTTTTCGTGGTCCTTGATGCGGATCGGCTGAGACATGAGGGCGGATTACTTGTGGTAAGGGTGGCCGGACAGCACGGTCCAGGCACGATACAACTGCTCGCCGATGAGGATGCGCACCAGCGGGTGCGGCAACGTCAGCGGCGACAACGACCAGCGCTGATCCGCGCGGGCACAGACTTCCGGCGCCAGCCCTTCCGGGCCACCGACCATGAAGTTGACCGTGCGCGAGTCCAGGCGCCAGCGATCGAGCTCGACCGCCAGTTGCTCGGTGCTCCACGGCTTGCCATGGACCTCGAGGGTGACGATCCGCTCGTTCTGCCCGACCTTGGCCAGCATGGCTTCGCCTTCCTGACGGATGAAGCGGGCCACGTCGGCGTTCTTGCCACGGGTATTGAGCGGAATTTCCACCAGTTCCAGCGCCAGCTCGGACGGAAGACGCTTGGCATATTCATGCCAGCCTTCTTCCACCCACTTGGGCATGCGTGAACCGACGGCGATCAGTCGCAGTCGCACAGCAATCCCTTACAGCTGGTCTTTGTTGAGCTTGGTGAAATGCTCGTGGGTGTTTTCCGGGCTGTGGTGCTTGGCGTCCGCCGCACGGCTTTGCTCGGCACCGGCCCACAGGCGTTCCAGGTCGTAGAACTGACGTGCCGAGGCAGTCATCATGTGCACGATCACCAGGTCCAGGTCCAGCAGCACCCAGTCGCTGTCGCCCTTGCCTTCTTCGCCCAGCGGCCTGGCGCCCTGCTTTTTCACTTCTTCGCGAACCTTGTCCAGCATCGCGTTGATCTGACGGTTCGACGTACCGGTGGCGATGATCATGTAGTCGGTGATGCTTTGCTTGTCGCGCACATCAATGATCTGGATGTCCTGGGCCTTGACGTCTTCCAGGGCGGCAACGGCCACCTTGACCAGCTCATCACCCTTCAGCGGTTCGTTGGTGTTGACCGCTTCTGGCAGCGGAGCGCTCTTGAATGTGCCTTTGCGCTTTACTTTGGTTTGGTCTTTGTCAGTCATATAAAACTCGTTTTGCTCATATATTCGGCGGCTTGGCGACACGTGGATTCGTATCAGTGAAGCACGCCCTGTTCAGTTCGACGCACGGTACAGACCGTGCGCATCGATGTAGGCCAGGACCGCGTCGGGCACCAGGAAACGTACCGACTTACCGCTGGCCAGCAGTTGACGGATCTGGGTGGCGGAAACCGCGAGCGGTGTCTGCCAGACGAATGCAATCTGTCCGCTCGGCCCCTTCAGGGCCAGCGGGTCGCTCACCGAACGCGCTGCCAGCAGGTTGCGCAAGGCATCCGGCGGTTCGCTGTCGGCGTCCGGGCGCTGTAGCACCAGGATGTGGCAATGCTGGAGCAACTCTTCCCAGCGATGCCAAGTGGGCAGGCCGCAAAATGCGTCCCAGCCCAGAAGCAGAAAAACCTGGGTCTCGGCGGCCATTTCTGCCCGCAGCGACTCCAGGGTATCGATGGTCCAGGACGGTTTGTCCCGCTGCAATTCGCGGGCGTCCACCACCAGCGGCGGCACACCGGCCACCGCACATTCAACCATTGCCAGCCGATCCTGCGCCGACACTTGCGGCGTATCGCGGTGCGGCGGCCGGGCGCTGGGCATCATGCGCAGCTCATCGAGCCCCAGCGCTTCGGCAACTTCCAGCGCACCACGTAGATGGCCGACATGCACCGGATCGAACGTCCCGCCCAGCACACCAATGCGCCGGGGACGGGATTGCTTGCCGGTTTTCGGCGTTTTCAGGTCGAGGTCGGACAAGTCAGACCGTCGCCTGGCCGCGCAACTGGCCATCACCGACCACGATGTACTTCTCGCAGGTCAGTCCTTCGAGGCCCACCGGGCCACGGGCGTGCAGCTTATCAGTAGAAATGCCGATCTCGGCACCCAATCCGTATTCGAATCCGTCAGCGAAGCAGGTCGGGGTGTTGATCATCACCGATGCCGAGTCGACCTGAGCCACGAACTGGCGGGTGTCGGCGAGGTTTTCGCTGACGATCGAGTCGGTGTGATGGGAGCCGAAACGGTTGATGTGCTCGATGGCCTGATCCAGGCCATCCACCACGCGGATCGACAGGATCGGCGCCAGGTACTCGGTGCTCCAGTCTTCTTCAGTCGCGGCTACGGCTTCGATGATCGCCCGGGTGCGTTCGCAGCCACGCAGCTCGACGCCTTTGTCGCGGAACTGTCTGGCCATCGACGGCAGGAAATCCTTCGCAACACTTTGATCGACCAGCAACGTTTCCATCGCACCGCAGATGCCATAGCGATAGGTCTTGGCGTTGAAGGCAATGCGCTGGGCTTTCGGCAGGTCGGCGTGTTCGCTGACATAGACGTGGCAGATGCCGTCCAAGTGTTTGATCACCGGTACACGGGCGTCACGACTGATGCGTTCGATCAGGCCACGGCCACCGCGCGGCACAATCACGTCAACGTACTCGGGCATGGTGATCAGCGCGCCAACGGCGGCGCGGTCGGTGGTTTCCACCACTTGCACCACGGCGGCCGGCAGTTCGGCTTCGGCCAGCCCGCGCTGGATGCAGGCGGCAATCGCGCGGTTGGAATGAATCGCTTCGGAACCGCCGCGCAGGATGGTCGCGTTGCCAGACTTCAGGCACAGGCTCGCAGCGTCAATGGTCACGTTGGGACGGGATTCGTAGATGATCCCGATCACGCCCAGCGGCACGCGCATCTTGCCGACCTGAATGCCCGACGGACGGAAGCTCATATCACGGATAGCACCGACCGGATCCGGCAGCGCTGCGACCTGACGCAGGCCGACGATCATGCCGTCGATGCGCGCCGGGGTCAGTTCCAGACGTTCCAGCAGCGCCGGCTCCAGACCGTTGGCGCGACCGGCGGCCAGATCCTGTTCATTGGCTGACGCAAGCTCGGCGCGGGCGGCGTCCAGGGCATTGGCGGCAGCCAGCAAGGCGCGGTTTTTCTGCGCGGTGCTGGCACGGCCGATGACGCGGGAAGCTTCGCGGGCGGCGCGACCCAATCGGGTCATGTAGTCAAGAACGGACTCAGTCATGGTCTGCTGGGGTCTTGGCAAAGAGGAAAGCGGCAGATTATAGCTGTCGCGTCCCGGGACTAACAGCGGTGACGGGCGGATGGTCGAAATGGACGGCGATTTGCCGACGTTCAGCCGGGATTAAGCCTTGAATTGTTATCATCACGACCTCCTCCGCCTGGATAAACCCTGTTTGCCATGTCCAACCTGACCGTTCGCGCCACCTCCGCGTGCCAGCCTGTCGGCCTTGCGGACGCTTTTTTTGACCGTGACGCCCAGACACTGGCCCGCGATCTGCTCGGCAAAGTCATTCGCCACCGCGTCGGCGATTTGTGGCTCAGTGCCCGAATCATCGAAACCGAGGCCTATTACTGCGAGGAAAAAGGCAGTCACGCGTCCCTCGGCTACACAGAAAAGCGTAAGGCTTTGTTTCTGGATGGCGGCCACATCTATATGTACTACGCCCGTGGTGGCGATTCGCTGAACTTCAGCGCCCAAGGCCCGGGCAATGCGGTGCTGATCAAGTCGGCCTATCCGTGGGTCGACGAGATCAGCGGCCCGGCCAGCCTGGCGCAAATGCTGCTGAACAATCCCGATGCTCAGGGTCGCCCGCGTCCCACGCAGAAGCTCTGCGCCGGACAGACCTTATTGTGCAAGGCGCTGGGGCTGAAAGTGCCGGTGTGGGATGCCAAGCGCTTCGACCACGAGATACTGCTGGTGGAAGACACCGGCCCCGCCCCGACCCACGTGATTCAGACCACCCGCCTGGGCATTCCCCATGGCCGCGACGAACACTTGATGTATCGCTTCGTCGATGCCGCCTATGCCCAGTGGTGCACGCGGAACCCGCTGCGCCGGGGTCAGGTCGAAGGTCGCGATTATTTTCTGCTGTGAATGCACACCCTGCGGCTCGCCGATCAGGGACATCAATGAAATGGAGTGGTTTGTATGGGCCCATGGCTCGATAGCGTGACCGGGTGGCTGGCCGCCAATCCGCAGTGGCTGGCCGCTGCAGTGTTTGTCGTCGCCTGTGTGGAATGCCTGGCGATTGCCGGTTTGATCGTGCCCGGCACGGTGCTGCTGTTTGCCGTGGCGGTGCTGGCCGGCAGCGGTGCGCTGTCGTTGAGCGAAACTCTGTTGCTGGGTTTCCTCGGCGGGATTCTCGGCGATGTGATTTCGTATTTCCTCGGTCGCCACTTCCACCAGAACATCCGGCGTCTGCCAGGCCTGCGCCATCACCCGGAATGGATGGCCGGCGCGGAAACCTATTTCCAGCGCTATGGCATCGCCAGCCTGCTGGTCGGGCGCTTCATCGGGCCGTTGCGGCCAATGTTGCCGATGGTCGCCGGGATGTGCGACATGCCCTTCCCGCGCTTCGCCGCCGTAAGTCTGCTGGCAGCCGCCGGCTGGAGTCTCGCCTACCTGCTGCCGGGCTGGGCCACCGGGGCGGCGATTCGCCTGCCACTGCCGGAAGGTTTCTGGCTGCAGGCCGGGATCGTTGCCGGCAGCATCGCGGTGATGGTCGGCCTGAGTGCCAACAGCAGCTTGCGTCGTCATCGCCGGGCGACGCTCTGGATCAGCAGCATGAGCCTGTTGATCCTGATCGGCCTGTTCATCGGCTACCCGTACCTGACCGCCCTCGACCAGGGCGTCATGACCCTGGTACAGGAACACCGCCGCCCGGCGCTGGATGAAGTCGCGGTGGTTTTCACCCTGATCGGTGAATTCCGCAACATGCTGCTGTTCAGCGCCCTTCTGACTGCGTTGCTGTTGGTGTGCCGACAGTGGCGCCACGCGATCTTCGTGGGCGGCACCCTGCTCGTCACGGCACTGGCCAACACCGGCACCAAAATGTTCTTCGCCCGAGTGCGCCCGGAAGTACTGACTGATCCGCTTACCAGCTACAGCATGCCCAGTGGTCACGCTTCGGGGTCGTTCGCGCTGTTCCTCGCGCTCGCCGTGCTGGCCGGACGCGGGCAGCCGCCGCGCCTGCGCCTGACCTGGTTGTTGCTTGGCTGTATACCGGCGCTGGCAATTGCCCTGTCACGGGTATACCTGGGAGCGCACTGGCCAACGGACGTCCTGGCCGGGGCCATGCTCGCTGCCTGCGTCTGCGCAGCGGGCCTGTGGCTCAGTCAACGCCAGGCACCTCTGGGTGCGATGCCACAGAAAGTCTGGTGGCTGGTATTGCCGGCGCTGGTCGCCCTGTTTGGTTTCTTCATCTTGCGGCACCTGCCACACACCTTGTTGCGATATGCCTACTGAGCCTGCGCTCCACGCTGACCGGCGCACGCCTGGGCGGTGAATGCCGGCAAACATTTGGCAAAGTAAAAGCTCATGAACAAGTCCGTGCCCCATGCCACATTCCGGCAGCTGCACCACAAACGGACTTGTGAAAAGAGCGATGACTTTGATGAATCAACCGATCCACCCACTTCGGGCTGACCGACCGTCAGCGCCAATCAAAATATCCGACCGGACCGGCCAATCGGATCAGGCCATCCGGAACAGCCCCTCGCACTCGGGAAAAAAACCGGGGCTCGCGGACCTGGACGCCCTGTTCGGTCCGTTGCGCATCGGTGAATACAGCGTCAGTCGCCAGACACTTCAAGCATTGGGTGGACGGGTCAACGGGCAACCCCTGTCGCCGACCACCACCTACTTTGCCGAACCTGACCAGGCATTCATCGATGCGCTGGAATTCGATACCGTTCAGATGGAACAACGGATGCGCTCCGTGCCCTCGCCGGAAAACCACCAGATCCCGCCCCTGCTGTACGAAATCGTCACCCAGCGTTCCCCCGATGCGGCACCGCTCATGCGCGAAATGCCCACAGGCGAGTTCGCTGACGCGATGAACAAGATCAATCATTTGCTGAACGCCACCCAACGTCTCGACATTCGTCGAGACCCCCTGCCCGAGCACTTGCCGGACTGGGTCGACAAAGCCAAAAGTCGCGGAATGACCAGCATGGGCGTCGGAATGCAAGCGTATGGACTCTACAGCGCTTACATCGGGGCTATCGATGCCCTCAAGAAGGGCGACACAGGTGAAGCGCTGATAAACGTTGGCGGAGGCGCCGCGGAAATCACCTCACTGGGCGTCGAGTACGCGCTGAGCAAGAGCGGGGAGCAAATGCTCCGTCAGGGGTCAATGGCCTTCGAACAATTCGGCAGGACGTCCATGGGCAAGTGGCTCTGTCGCGGGGCCGGGTTGATCGCCAGCGTGCTGACACTGCCGTTCGATATCTACGTCGCGATCAAATCCTTCAACGATGCCGCCAAGACTCAGGGCAAGGAGGCACAGGATCTGTATGTGACGGGCGGGCTGAGCGTGTTCAGCGGCGCATTGTCCCTGGCACTTGGCTGCGCGGCATTGGCGGGTTTCCAGGCAGCGGGCCCGGTGGGGATTGCCGCCGCCGCAATAATGATCGTCGGGGCCAAGATCTATGGTGCCGTGCGAGCCGTCGACGACATTGACGATTACATCGAGCTGACGGTGAACGAGCGCTGGCGCGCCGGCTGGTTTGCGTTCACCGGACAGGATCAGGACAAGGCGCTCATGGATCGATTACTGATCGCCAGAACCACCGCCGACTATGCCAAAGCCCTGAAAACTCGCAGCCTGAATTGGCTCAACAGTGAATTCAGGGAAACCGTCGATGTGATTGTCAACGGTCGATTTGAAGTGACGCTGCAACCCACCCGCCTCTATCGCTATCAATGGGACAAAGACAAGGGTGAAACGCCCTGCACCCTCGAAAACCTCCCTGTCATCAAAGACACGGACGACTCATATGACGCGCGTGAGGGCTTACCGGATTCGGACTACGTCGTCTCCATCACCGCAAGTGACCCTGCCAAAGGGGTTTTCTGGAATCTGGGCGGTGGCCATGACACGGTGCAGGGCATTCAGGAAAAGCCGAATTTCTTCAGCTACACCACAGGCCGGAAAATCCTCAGCGGTGGCAACAGAAACGACTCCTTTGTATTTCAGTCGGCATCAGAAGCACTCTCATACGATCCGATCAGGGCCAGCGAGCTGTCGGGTGGAGACGGAACCGATCTGTTGTGGCTTCAAGGTACGCACCGGCACCTGGATCATGTCCCCGCCCCACCCCGCCACCTCGGTTATGACATAGACCTGAAAAACGGCAAGCTGTCGCTGCGCCCCGTGAAACCGATGTCAGAGCCGGTGCTGCATTCGACGCTCGAGTCCATCGAAAAGGTCGAAACACTTGCCGGCGCAACCAATCGGGTCATCGGCTCCGATCAGGCGGACAGCATTGCAGCCAATGGCAACGATCACGTCGATGCCGGCGCCGGAAATGATCAGATCTCTGTACGTGGCCTGCATGTCACCGTCGACGGCGGTCGCGGCAGTGATACCTATTATCTCGATCCGATGAGCCTCAAGGTCTCCATCACCGAGGACGGCCTGGAGCCGAGCAAGGTCTATCTGGGGGTATCGCTGGAAGCCATCCAGCGCTGGTTCATCAGGGATAACGCGCTGGTGATCGAGTCGCTTCGAGACGATGATCCGCGCTCGCCCAGGCGCGAACTGATACTGGAAAACGCTTACCGGCCCCTCGATGGCAAACGCATCCTGCACCACGACAAGTGGGCGTTCATCACCCAGGACGGTTTCCATTTGCAACCGGACTGGCCTGGCGAGATTCCGCAGCACGGCGATCTGCCCATCAGTGTCACCCTCCTCACATCGGGCATACCCAAGGCATCTCCGGTGCAGATCAACGATCATCCGCACGTTCTGGCGGCTCGGGCACAGTCCCATTATTTCGTCTCCCGCCAGACCCGTCGCGCCGCCCTGATCGCCCCGAAAGACAGCCTACCGTCGCACAGCACCGTGCATGTCGATTTCGACAGCGAGGAAATTGTCAGCGTCCGTGCCACTTACGTGGTGAGCATCACGGAGATGGAGGCGTTCACGTTCCTCGATTACGACAATGTCCATTTCACCCTCACCTTCGCTGGAGGGGCCCGGCTCTCGTTGCATGCAAACGTGACAGGAAGTCAGGACCGGAAGACTGACATGGGCGCCGGTAACATGGCCGCCGGGTGGGCAATGAATCATCCCTTGACCCTGGTGATGCGTGATGGTGTTTCCTACCACCTGGACTTTCCCCGGAACGACTATCTGGAGGATGCAAAAAATCCGGGGTACCGGGTCATCGAAAGCCGTGCCTCACTGCGCGAGCGGGCCGGCCGATACCTGTTCGTCAGTCCCTCTGTCAGCAAGCGCTCCCTGAAGAACACGCCGCAACGGATCGACTTTCTGGCCACCGAGCACAACGCAACCTATTGGCTGGAAGGAAGGTCGGCAAGCTATGAGCTTTTTCTCGCGAGCAATCTCTCCATCCGTCTGTCCACCGCCGACGCTGACGCCAGACTTTCCGGATCCTCCACCTGGCTGATTCATACCCACCTTTTGCCGGAGAAGGTCACCCTTCGCGACCTGAGCATCAACAACGACCTGATCAAAATCGGCAGTGTTCACCTTCACCTGCCGGACAGCAACGATCCAGGACTGCCACTGGAAACCGTCGAGGTGGCGATCTCGTCCGGGAACCGTTACCGGATCAATGCCCTGTTCGAGGTGATTGGTCTCTGCGCTGCGGATGCCCGGGCCTACCCGACACTTGATGCCCTGGTTCAGGACGTCATTGACCATCAACGTCGCGACGAACTTGAAAGCAATGATGTGCAGGTCCTGAATCTGCGTCTGCGCGATGGCGACTCCGACCGGATTTTCTACAACGTCGCCACCGACAGCTGGAGGCTCGCCAGCGACCCGTCCCGAGTGATATCGATCGAACACCTGTCCATCGTCAAGGAATGACACCATGCGCCCCAAATCACCCTCACTGCCGGCAGTGTCCAGGATCAACACATCTGCCGACCCGTCACTGCAACCTCCCCGGCTGCGGCCAACGGGTCAGGCCGCACAATCACCTGATTCACTTTCCGGTCTGGTCATATCGGGCAATCGACCCCTGGGGCATCCACTGCCACCCGCAGCGACACCCGTTCCGCCAGGCGTCAAAGTCTCGGACCTGCCTGAGGTGCCCCGGGCATCGGCAACCCTGTTGAGCGACTATCTGTTGAGCCCCGGCCTGCTGCGCAACATGCAACCGGCCAATGAAGAAGGCTTGCGCTATGTCGTCGGACGCAAGTTCGTCGATGTGAAAAACCACGGCACCGTATATGTGGAGTTCGATCCGAACCTGGGCACCTATCGGGCGATGGATCTGTACAGGAAGCTGGCACCGGGACCTGCACTTTACAGAAACATCGACGAATCAACCTGGAGCCCTGCTCGACAAATCGATACCGTCCATCCGCTCAAGCGCCCGCCTCCGGATATTCATGACGCTGAAGCGGCGGTGCCTGCAAGGCAGCCGCGAATGACATTGATGCCCGCCCGATTGAAAGCCACGACGTCCGAACTGCTGAATACACACTTCGCACGGTTGTACCCGCAGATGACTCAAGCAGAACGGCTCATGGAATTGCGCTCGTACAATCTGTCGCCGCTCCAGCACGTCCGGCTGCGCGACGACCTGACCGCCCATCCCTCAGCGCTTCCGCAATGGGTCGCAGAGCACAAGCGTCGCTCACTGAACGCAGACGACCCAACCCGCTATGAAGCACTGCATCAGGAAATAGACCCCCTGCTTCGGCCACTGAGAAACGGCAGGTTGTTGCTCAGTCATTTGGGCGACTACGGCGATTTCAGCGAGAGCGTCAGTGGTGAATTCCTCGACGGATTCCTTGCAAGGCTGGGCTACCTGCGCAACGGCAGCGACGTCCTGTACCGCACAGACATCCCGGCCCTGTTCCGGGCCGATGAACGGACGCCCTTTGAGTTCTACAACGATGACCGGATGTTGCCGCGACTCAAGCATCCTCGTGGAGCAACCACCGAGAAACCGATCAGCGCAACCGTCAGTCTGAAGCGGGTTGAGCGATATGCAGGCAGAGGCACGGGCTACCCCGATCCGGAGTATCTGCTCTACAACAACCAGAAAAACAAATACCCCGGACGCAAGCCCGGTGACTCCGACAATGAATCAGGGGAATCCGACAATGACTGGTCCGAGGCTTCGGATGTGGAACTCGACGCCGAACGCAATTACGAAACCGTCCGGCACAATCAGACGATCATATTCGCCTACATCATCGACACGCGAAAAATGGAGGTCGTGCCGAGAGAGGAGAATCATCTGCTCAACAACGCCGCCAGGAACAAGGGTGCGTGGTTCCCGGAGGATGAACTGGAAGCGCTGATTTCAACGTCGAAACGGGGCATCGAGTCGGAACGTCTCTGGCTGCTCGACTCCACCCTCACTCGCGCGGCGAAAGTCGATGACATCGCTTATGAGGCAGGCTATCGACAGCGCAATGACATCGAAGCGCGAACCCATCAAGGCGCCGACAACCGATACGAATACGATGCCCTGATCGACAAGGTCGCCCAGGCCGGCAAGCCGCTACTGACACTGGGCAAGGACAAGGAGTGGTTCGCCAACGACATCATCTGGCCCGAATAGCGTTTTTGGCTCTAGGCAAACAGCTCGCCCTGCAACTCATCGAGTAGCGCCTGGATCGCATCCAGCCGCTGCTGCGGATCATCGAGTTGCAGCAGGTCGATCTTGTCTTCCTCGGCAAACGGCAGCAGATAAGCCAGTTGATTGGCCAATGACTGCTGCCCCGCCGCATCTGTGCCCATGTTCAGCGCCTCGACCATCGGGTGTTCGGCCAGGGCCTTGAGCAGCGCCACCAGATCGGCGTCTTCATCCTGCAGCGGTTGTTCGGGTTCTTCGTCGAGCCACTCGACCTCGGCCACGATCAATTGATCGCGCTGCACTTCGGTTCGTTGCACGATGAAGCGGCGTCCACCCTGCACCCGGATGCCCAGCAGTCCGTTGTCCTGCTGCTGGAAATCGGTGATGCGCGCTTCGCAGCCGACCATGGCGAAACCTTCCGGCGCGACGCCGACTTCGTTGCCTTCAAGGATGCACACCACACCGAACCCGCCGCCCTGTTTCATGCAGCGGCCGATCATGTCCAGATAGCGCGCCTCGAAGATCTGCAAATCCAGATTGCAGCCGGGAAACAGCACCGTGTTCAGCGGAAAAAGCGGCAGACTCATAGACATTTCCTTACACCACCATCGACACCGCCAACGGCAGGAACACCGCCGTGGCCACGCCCATCAGACTCATCGCCAGCGCCGCGAAGGCGCCGCATTCATCGCTTTCCTGCAACGCCACCGACGTACCGACCGCGTGCGCTGTCATGCCCAGCGCCATGCCGCGCGCCTCGGGGCTGTGTACGCCCAGGCGAGTCAGCAGCGCCGGGCCGAAGATCGCACCGATCACCCCGGTAATCAGCACGAACACTGCCGCCAGTGCCGCGACACCGCCGATCTGCTCAGCCACCAGCATGGCGATCGGCGAGGTGACCGACTTGGGCGCCATGGTCATCAGGATCATGTGATCGGCACCGAACCACCAGCCCAGCGCCACCCCCATGCCCGTGGCGACCACGCCGCCTATCACCAGCGTAGTAAAAATCGGCCAGAACAATTGGCGGATGCGCCGCAGGTTCAGATACAGCGGCACCGCCAGCGCAACGGTCGCCGGGCCCAGCAGAATGCTGAGGATCTCGGTGCTCTTGCGGTACTCGGCGTAGGTCAGGCCGCAGCCGACCAGCACGCCGATCACCAGCAGCATCGAGACCAGCACCGGTTGCAGGAAGATCCAGCGGGTTTTCTCGAACGCCGCCAGCACCAGTTGATAGGCACCCAACGTGATGCCGATACCGAACAGGGGGTGGTGAATCACCGAGGCCCAGGCGCCTTGCCAGTCAAACAGCATCAGGAATCCTCCGAAGGCGGCGCGTGACGCTTGACCAGCCGTTGCATCAGCACCCCGGCGAAGGCCATCGACAGAATCAGCGACACCACCAACGCCCCGACGATGGCCCAGAAATCCGCGGCAATCGCCGTGGCATACACCATCACGCCCACCGCTGGCGGCACCAGCAGCAGCGGCAGATAGCGCAACAGACTGCCAGCGGCGAGGTTCAACGGCTCGCCGACTTCACCGCGCACGATCAGGAATACCAGCAACAGCAAAAGGCCGATGATCGGCCCCGGCAGCACCGGCAACAGCAAATGATTGAGGGCCGTGCCGAGCAATTGAAACAGCACCAGCCACGTCAGGCCACGTAGCAACATCCGACATCTCCGTCTTACTTTCCAACCCGCAAGTCGTCGGCATTATAAGCACGCCTGCGCTATGGATCGGCATTCGCCAAAAGCATGGTCGGTTGACCTGAGCAAATCGCCATGATGATCTACAGTGGTTCGCAGGGCGGTCAAATCCCCCACCTGAAAAACTATAAAACCGATGAACCCAAGGAGAGTCTCAATGCCCTATGTTCCAGTTGCAGAGCTCAAAGATTATGTCGGCAAGGAACTCGGACGTTCCGAATGGCTCACCATCGATCAGGAGCGCATCAACCTGTTCGCCGAAGCCACCGGGGATTATCAGTTCATCCATGTCGACCCGGTCAAAGCCGCGCAAACGCCATTTGGCAGCACCATTGCACACGGTTTCCTGTCGTTGTCACTGATCCCGAAACTGATGGAAGACATCCTGGTCCTGCCGCAAGGCGTGAAGATGGTGGTCAACTACGGCCTGGACAGCGTGCGTTTCATCCAGCCGGTCAAGGTCAATTCCAAGGTCCGGCTCAAGGTCGACCTCGGTGAAGTGACCGAGAAAAAACCTGGCCAATGGCTGCTCAAGGCCACCGCCACCCTGGAGATCGAAGGCTCGGACAAACCGGCCTACATCGCCGAACCGTTGTCGCTCTGCTTCGTTTAAGCGCCTGGATGCGAAACGGCTCACGCTGTTTCGCATCCGCTCCTCCCTGCCGGCTGTATAAGGTCACATAGCTGCGGCATACTCGGTCGCCTAATTGCCCGGATCCCGCTATGCGCTCATTCGCCCCTCTTGCTCCCCTTGCCTTGACCCTGTTGCTGGCCGCGTGTGGCGACGGCGAATCGCTGTTGCCGCCGGATGCGCGCCTGCCCGACGGCGGCCGCTATCGCGGAGAACTGGTCGATGGCTTGCTGCAAGGTCAGGGCCGGGTCGATTACCCGAACGGCAGCTGGTACGCCGGGACGTTCGACAAGGGGCAATGGCATGGCCAGGGCGAATGGCATGGCAGCAATGGCGAGGTCTATCGCGGCAACTTCCAGCAAGGGCTGTTCGACGGCCAGGGCACGCTGACCACCAACGCCGGCAGCTACACCGGCGGTTTCAAGCAGGGTCGGCGCGACGGCGAAGGCACCCTCAAAGAAAACGCGATGACCTATCGCGGCGAGTTCAAGGCCGACCAGTATTCCGGGCTTGGCCGGCTGGAGCTGGATGACGGCAGTTCCTATCAAGGCCAGTTTGCCCACGGCAAACCCAACGGCGAAGGCCAGCGCGGCGATGCCAGCGGCAATCAGTTCACCGGCCACTTCGTCAATGGCCAGCTCGAAGGCAACGGCACCTTCAACAGTGCCGACGGCGACATCTACGTCGGCGGCTTCAAGAACAATCAACTGCACGGCAAGGGCCGCTACGAAAACGCCGACGGCGATGTGTGGCTCGGGCAGTTCAAGGAAGGCGCGCTGACCGGCAAGGGCGAACTGATCGGCGCCGACGGCAGCCACTACATCGGCTACTTCAACGACTGGCGCTTCAGCGGTCAGGGTCGCCTGAACCTGTCCGATGGCAGTTTCTACATCGGCGGATTCGACAGCGACAGCTATTCCGGACGCGGCACCCTGGTACTGACGGACGGCACCGTACTCAGCGGCACCTGGATCAACGGCCAGCGGGTACGCGATGCCGACGGCAAATTACTGCCTGACACGCTCGAACTCGGCTTGCTGGCCCAGGGTCGTCTGCTCGACGAGGCGCTGGCCAATGTGCCGGCCTCGACCCCGGCGGTGGAGCTCTACACCCTGACCCTCGGCGGCGACGGCAAGCAGAGCGTGTTCCTGCGCGAATCCGACTACGTGGCCAACATGCTCACCAGCCGCTTTGGCGCGTTTGGCCAGATTCGACTGGTCAACCACCGCGACCACCTCGGCGACCGGCCGATGGCCACCCGTGAAAATCTGCGGCGCGCCGCTCAAACCCTGGCCGAACGCAGTGGCCCGGAAGACCTGGTCTTCATCTACCTGACCAGCCACGGCACTGCCGAGCACGAACTGGTGCTCGACCAGCCGCGCATGGAACTGGCCGACCTGCCCGCCGACGAGCTTGCCGCCGTGCTCGCGCCCCTGAAGAACCGCGACAAGATCATCGTCATCTCCTCGTGCTATTCCGGTGGCTTCATTCCGGCGCTGAAGGACGAACGCACGCTGATCATGACCGCCTCACGCGCCGACCGCGTGTCGTTCGGCTGCTCCGAAGAAGCCAACTTCACCTACTTCGGCGATGCCCTGTTTGCCCAGGCGCTGAACCAGACCGACGACCTGGAACAAGCCTTCAAGCTGGCCAAGGCTACGGTCGCCGAGCGCGAACTGGCGGACAATTTCGAAGCCTCAGAACCGCAGATCTGGGCACCGAAACCCGTGCTGGCGCACTGGCAACTGCTGCGTAAACAGCAAGCGAGAAAAGCCTTGCAAAGTGCTGCGTTGAACGACGGAGCGATAAAGAGCAACTAAGCTGAACAGTATCAAGGGAGAGACACTATGTACTTGACGCCTCAGCACGTCTTGCTTGCCGGAGCCACCGGATTGACCGGTGAACATCTGCTCGACCGCCTGCTCAACGAGCCGACGATCAGCCGTGTCCTTGCCCCCTCACGCCGGCCGCTGGCCGAGCATCCGCACCTGGAAAACCCGGTCGGTGATCCACAAACCTTCCTGCCGCAGTTGTCCGGTCGCGTCGACATCGCTTATTGCTGCCTCGGCACCACCATCAAGCAGGCCGGCTCCGAAGAGGCGTTCCGTGCCGTGGATCTGGACATGGTGGTAGCGTTCGCCAAGCGCGCCCGGGAAATGGGCGCACGGCACCTGATCGTGATCAGCGCCCTGGGGGCCGATCGTCGGTCCTCGATTTTCTACAACCGGGTCAAAGGCGAGATGGAGCACGCGTTGCGCGCGCAGGACTGGCCGCAACTGACCATCTGCCGGCCATCGCTGTTGCTCGGCGAACGCAGCGAGCCCCGTCTGGGCGAGCAGCTTGCCGCGCCATTCTCCAAATTGATTCCTGGCAAATACCGCGGCATCGAAGCCTGCCAACTGGCCCGGGCGATGTGGCGGCTGGCACTGGAAGAACAGGACGGGGTACGGATCGTCGAATCGGATGAGTTGAGAAAACTCGGCAAGTAAAAACAAAAGATCGCAGCCATTGGCTGCGATCTTTTTAGAGTCCGCCAGTCGCCTGGAACCCCACGCCGATCACCGTCAGCAACGACAACGGCAACAGCAGCGTGTCGAGCAAGGCACTGGCCGGCAGATCCACTCCGGGATAGCTCGGTGCCTCGGCGCCGAATCGATCCATCGCGCAACACCCGCCATTCATCGCATACAGATCCAGCCGGGTGCCGGAATACACCACCGGCGCGCCGGGCTTGGCGGCATCCAGCGTGCGCGCCGTGGCGCAGCCGGTCAGTTGCAGCGCCAGCGCCATCAGCAACACAGCAGCCAGCAGCTTATTCATCGCTGCTCAGATGGTGTTCGCCCCAACGCGGCAGCATGTCCTGGGGGATACCCAGCAGATTGAGAATCCGTGCCACCACGAAATCGATCAGGTCATCGATGGTCTGCGGCTGGTGATAGAAACCCGGCGAGGCCGGCAGGATGGTCACGCCCATGTTCGACAGCTTGAGCATGTGTTCCAGGTGAATGCTCGAATACGGCGCTTCGCGCGGCACCAGAATCAACTGGCGACGTTCCTTCAACGTCACGTCCGCCGCCCGTTCGATCAGATTGTTGCAGGCGCCGGTGGCAATGGCCGACAAGGTGCCGGTCGAGCACGGCACCACCACCATGGCGGCCGGGGCGCCGGAACCCGAGGCCACCGGTGACATCCAGTCTTCCTTGCCGTACACGCGGATCTGCCCGGCGGCCGCGCCGGTGTATTCGGTGAGGAAAGCCTGCATCATTTGCGGCTTGGCCGGCAGCGACACGTCGGTCTCGGTGGCCATTACCAGTTGCGCGGCCTTGGAGATCAGGAAATGCACCTCACGATCCTCGCGCACCAGGCAATCCAGCAGGCGCAAGCCGTACTGGGCGCCGGACGCGCCGGTCATCGCCAGCGTGATGCGTTCCGGGCCGTTGCTCGCCAGACGAGTGTTCATTTCAGCGCCTCGGCGAGTTTGCCGTGCAGGCCGCCGAAGCCGCCGTTGCTCATGATCACCACGTGGGTGCCGGGCTGAGCCTGGCTCTTCACACGTTCAATGATGCCTTCCAGCGAATCGCTGACAATCGACGGCACGGTGCACAACGCGGCGGTGCCCGCCAGATCCCAACCGAGGTTGGCCGGGGCATACCAGATCACCTGATCGGCATCGACCACGCTGTCCGGCAGACCGTCACGATGCGCGCCGAGCTTCATCGAGTTGGAGCGCGGCTCGATGATCGCGATCAGCGGCGCATCGCCAATACGTTTGCGCAGGCCGTCGAGGGTGGTGGCAATCGCGGTCGGGTGGTGGGCGAAGTCGTCGTAAATGGTGATGCCGCGCACTTCCGCGACTTTCTCCATCCGGCGCTTGACGCTTTTGAACGCGCTCAAACCGGCAATACCCATCGACGGCACAACGCCGACGTGACGCGCGGCGGCCAGAGTGGCCAAGGCGTTGGCGACGTTGTGTTGTCCGGTCAATTCCCACTCGACCACGCCTTGGGACACGCCTTCGAACATCACTTCAAACGCCGAGCCGTCGTCTTTCAGCAACTTGACCTGCCACTGACCGCCGGCACCGGTGGTTTGCACCGGGGTCCAGCAGCCCATCTCGATCACGCGTTGCAAGGCCGGTTCGGTAGTCGGGTGGATCACCAGGCCTTCGCTCGGAATGGTCCGCACCAAGTGATGGAACTGCCGCTCGATGGCCGGCAGATCGGGGAAGATGTCGGCGTGATCGAACTCAAGGTTGTTGAGGATCGCGGTGCGCGGACGGTAGTGGACGAACTTCGAACGCTTGTCGAAGAACGCGCTGTCGTATTCGTCTGCCTCGATCACGAAGAACGGCGTGCCGCCCAGACGTGCCGACACCGAGAAATTCTGCGGCACGCCGCCGATCAGGAAGCCAGGGCTCATGCCGGCGTGTTCCAGCACCCAGGCGAGCATGCTGCTGGTGGTGGTCTTGCCGTGCGTACCGGCAACCGCCAGCACCCAGCGACCTTGCAGCACATGGTCGGCCAGCCATTGCGGGCCGGAAACGTACGGCAGGCCTTTGTTCAGCACGTATTCCACCGCCGGATTACCGCGGGACATGGCGTTGCCGATCACCACCAGATCCGGTGCCGGCTCAAGTTGCGCCGGGTCGTAGCCCTGGGTCAACTGGATGCCCTGGGCTTCGAGCTGGGTGCTCATCGGCGGATAGACGTTGGCGTCGGAGCCGGTCACGTGATGGCCCAGCTCTTTGGCCAGAACCGCCATCGAGCCCATGAAAGTCCCGCAGATACCCAGAATATGAATGTGCATAGTCGACCTCGTAAAACATGGCCGCAGGTTAGCGCAGGGAGGGGGAATTCGCACTCTTTAGCTGATTGAGGGGTGGAGGTCTGAATGTGTGTCGACTTGAGATCGCGCCCCTCACCCTGGCCCTCCCCCAAGGGAGAGGGTTAGGGTGAGGGGCTTTTAACTGGCACGCCGCTCGATCCCATGTTTGCGCAGCTTTCTATAGAGCGTATTGCGGCTCACGCCCAACTGCTGCGCCGTGAGGGTCATGTGCCAGCGCGAGTGTTCCAGCGCATTGAGCAACGCCAGTCGCTCGGCATCTTCCAGCGGTTGTGCGGATGACGCTTCATCGGCTTTTACCAACAGTGGCTGAACCTGCCGAAACATCGCCGGCAGATCGTCCAGTACGATCCGGCCTTCATCGCACAACGCCGCGAGCGTACGCAGCACATTGCGCATCTGCCGCACGTTGCCCGGCCAGTTGAAACCCAGCAACGCCTGGCGCGCCGGCTCGTCGATCAGGATCGTTTCCCCGCCCGCCTCTTCGGCCAGCAGAAAATCCAGCAGCTGCGATTTGTCACTGCGCTCGCGCAACGGCGGCAACGCCACTTCCAGCCCGTTGAGCCGGTAATACAAATCTTCCCGGAAACTGCCATCGCCGACCCGCTCCAGCAGATTGCGGTGGGTGGCGCTGATGATCCGCACGTTGACCGCTTCCGGTTCGCCGCCGATCGGCACCACTTGCCGGTCTTCCAGCACTCGCAACAAACGGGTCTGCAGAGCCAGCGGCATGTCGCCGATTTCATCGAGGAACAGCGTGCCGCCATCGGCCTGCTGCAACTTGCCGCGCATGCCGTCCTTGCGCGCGCCTGTGAAACTGCCGCCGCGATAGCCGAACAGTTCGCTCTCGATCAGGCTTTCGGGAATCGCCGCGCAGTTGAGGGCGACGAACGCTTTGCCTGAGCGTTGACTGGCGTTGTGCACAGCCTTGGCGAACGCTTCCTTGCCGGAGCCGGTTTCGCCGTTGATCAGCAGCGGTACGTCACGCTCAAATACTCGCAGCGACTTGCGGAAGTCCGCCTGCAACGCCGCATCACCGAGGCAAATGCCTGCAAGACGCGGCGCTTCCACAGGCGCGGGAGCTGGCGCGACCGGCAGCGGCCGGCGGGTCTCACCGCGCAGCACCGCAAACAGATGCCGCCCATCACGGGTGCGCAGCGGCCAACTGGCGCTGGCATTGGCACTGGCACGCCCGAGCAACTCATCCAGCGAACAATCGAAAAACGCCTCCACCGGTTTGCCGAGCAAGCCGCCGCGAATGTGTCCGAGCAGGTTCAAGGCACTCTGATTGACTGCGCTGATCCGCCCTTCCCCGTCAAACGCCAGCAACCCTTCGCTGAACAGCCCGACAGACTCGGCCTGAAGATGAAAACGCAGCAACCATTGGTTATCGAAACAGCGCAGGAAGTAGCAGCTCTCGATCATCTTCGCCGACAGATTGACCAGCGCCATGGTGTGGAACTGGCTCTGGCGCGAGACGTCATGCCGCGCTGAGGAAACGTCGAGCACCGCCAGCAATTCACCGTGGGGGTCGAACACCGGGCTCGCCGAGCAAGTCAGCCCGGTGTGGCGGCCGCGAAAGTGTTCGTCCTGATGGATGGTCAGGGCCTGACGCTCGACAAGGCAGGTGCCGATGCCGTTGGTGCCTTCGCAGGCCTCGCTCCAGTCGGAGCCCAACCACAGGCCGGCGCGTTCGAAAATCTTGCGTTCGGCGGGGGCAGTGACGCAGTTGAGGATCACCCCACGGGCGTCGGTCAGCAGCACCGCGTGGCCGGCGCCGGAGAGTTGTTGATGCAGACTGCTCATTTCATTGCCGGCGATCTGCAACACCTGTTGCAGCCGTTCGCGGCTTTCGAGGACGCGCCCGTGTTCGAGCACGGTCGGCGCCATGGTCAGGGCCGGGTCGAGGTGATAGTCCTCAAGACAACGCAGCCACGAGCGGGCGATCGACGGGTCGGCACCGGGGCCATGCAGGTGCGGCTTGCCCTGGGTGACGGTGAGAACCTGTTGGGCATGGCGACTCAAATGGTTGTCGTGCATTTCTTATTATTCTCCCCGAGGCTCATCGGCCCATGCGTGAAGTGGTGTCCAGCATCCTCCAGCCAACCGGTCTTTGCAATGCTGGCAAGACCGTCCGGTCACGGGCTGTGCCATAAGCGGTACAAACTGTCACCCGAGCTGTACCGATACCGTCACGCACGCTTGCCACTTGTCCGACACAAATCGCGCAAGGCCTTGATTTGCCTGACCTGAACGGCAGTGGCCCGACCTTTGCTCTACGCTTATAGCAAGCGCTCATGCGCGTCTCTCTGATAAATACAACAGCCAAGGAGAACATCATGCGTTACGCTCACCCCGGTACTGAAGGCGCCAAAGTCTCGTTCAAAAGCAAGTACGGTAACTACATCGGCGGCGAGTTCGTCGCGCCTGTCAAAGGTCAGTACTTCACCAACACCTCGCCAGTAAACGGCCAACCGATTGCCGAATTCCCGCGCTCCACGGCCGAAGACATCGAAAAAGCCCTGGACGCCGCCCACGCCGCCGCCGATGCCTGGGGCTCGACTTCCGCCCAGGCCCGTTCGCTGATCCTGCTGAAAATCGCCGACCGCATCGAACAGAACCTCGAAACCCTGGCGATCACCGAAACCTGGGACAACGGCAAAGCCATCCGCGAAACCCTAAACGCCGACATCCCGTTGGCCGCCGACCACTTCCGTTATTTCGCCGGGTGCCTGCGCGCCCAGGAAGGCAGTGCTGCCGAGATTGACGGCAATACCGTCGCTTATCACATCCATGAACCGCTGGGCGTGGTCGGCCAGATCATCCCGTGGAACTTCCCGATCCTGATGGCCGCGTGGAAACTCGCCCCGGCCCTGGCGGCCGGCAACTGTGTGGTGCTCAAGCCTGCCGAGCAAACCCCGCTGGGCATCAGCGTGCTGCTGGAACTGATCGGCGACCTGCTGCCGCCGGGCGTGCTCAACGTGGTGCAAGGGTTCGGCAAAGAAGCCGGCGAAGCCCTGGCTACCAGCAAGCGCATCGCCAAGATCGCCTTCACCGGCTCGACCCCGGTCGGCTCGCACATCATGAAATGCGCCGCCGAAAACATCATTCCGTCTACGGTAGAGCTGGGCGGCAAGTCGCCGAACATCTTCTTTGAAGACATCATGCAGGCCGAGCCAAGCTTCATTGAAAAAGCCGCCGAAGGCCTGGTGCTGGCGTTCTTCAACCAAGGCGAAGTCTGCACCTGCCCGTCCCGTGCACTGGTTCAGGAGTCAATCTATCCGCAGTTCATGGAAGCGGTGATGAAGAAAGTCAGCCAGATCAAACGTGGCGACCCGCTCGACACCGACACCATGGTCGGCGCCCAGGCGTCCGAGCAGCAATTCGACAAGATCCTTTCGTACCTGGAAATCGCCAAGGGCGAAGGTGCCGAGCTGCTGACCGGCGGCAAGGTGGAAAAACTCGAAGGCAATCTGGCTTCCGGTTACTACATCCAGCCGACCCTGCTCAAGGGCACCAATAAAATGCGAGTGTTCCAGGAAGAAATCTTCGGCCCGGTGGTGAGCATCACCACCTTCAAGGACGAAGCCGAAGCCCTGGCGATTGCCAACGACACCGAGTTCGGCCTCGGTGCCGGCCTCTGGACCCGCGACATCAACCGCGCCTATCGCATGGGCCGCGCCATCAAGGCCGGTCGCGTGTGGACCAACTGCTACCACCTGTACCCGGCGCACGCCGCGTTCGGCGGATACAAGAAGTCCGGTGTCGGCCGTGAAACCCACAAGATGATGCTCGACCACTACCAACAGACCAAAAACCTGCTGGTGAGCTACGACATCAACCCGCTGGGCTTCTTCTAAAACCTGAGGGCGATACAGATATTTCTGTGTCGCCCTCCAGATAGCTATCGCTGGCAAGCCAGCTCCCACAGGTTTCTGTGATGCACCCGTTATTGAGATCGGCAGAGATCACTGTGGGAGCTGGCTTGCCAGCGATGGCGCCCTTAATGACACAACACCCAAAGCCTGGCCGCTCTGGCACGGGCCTTGCGTACCCGTCATTCAGGATTTGCAGGAACACTGCCGCTGCGTGAACAGCATCCACCTACTCAACTTCTGCACCTGAAAGTCCAACAGATCGAACAATAAAAAAGACAGAGAGGACTTATGACTTCCACCACACAGCTCAAACCCACACTCGGCACCCTGCACCTCTGGGGCATTGCCGTCGGCCTGGTGATCTCCGGCGAATACTTCGGCTGGAGTTACGGCTGGGGCACCGCGGGAACCCTGGGTTTCCTGGTCACGGCCCTGATGGTCGCCACCATGTACACCTGCTTCATCTTCAGTTTCACCGAACTGACCACCGCCATTCCTCACGCGGGCGGGCCGTTTGCCTACAGCCGACGGGCATTCGGCGAGAAAGGCGGATTGATCGCCGGCATCGCCACCCTGATCGAATTCGTGTTCGCCCCGCCCGCCATTGCCATGGCCATCGGCGCCTATCTGAATGTGCAATATCCGGGGCTCGATCCCAAACTCGCGGCGGTCGGCGCGTATTTCGTGTTCATGACCCTGAACATCCTTGGCGTCAGCATTGCCGCGACCTTTGAGCTGGTGGTGACCGTGCTCGCCGTCGCCGAACTGCTGGTGTTCATGGGCGTGGTCGCACCGGGCTTCAGCTTCAGCAACTTCGTGCTCAACGGCTGGTCGGGCGCCAATGAGTTCACGATGGGCTCGATTCCGGGCATTTTCGCGGCGATTCCCTTCGCAATCTGGTTCTTCCTCGCCATCGAAGGCGCGGCCATGGCAGCCGAGGAAGCCAAAGACCCGAAACGCACCATTCCTCGAGCCTACGTCAGCGGCATCCTGACCCTGGTGTTCCTGGCCATCGGCGTGATGGTGATGGCCGGCGGTGTCGGCGACTGGCGTCAACTGTCGAACATCAACGACCCGCTGCCGCAGGCGATGAAAGCGGTGGTCGGCAACAACTCGACCTGGATGCACATGCTGGTGTGGATCGGCCTGTTCGGGCTGGTGGCGAGTTTCCACGGGATCATCCTCGGCTACTCGCGGCAGTTCTTCGCCCTGGCCCGGGCCGGTTATCTGCCCAAAGGCCTGGCCAAACTCTCGCGTTTCCAGACCCCGCACCGGGCGATCCTGGCCGGCGGCGTGGTCGGCATCGCGGCGATCTACAGCGACGGCCTGGTCAATCTGCAAGGCATGACCCTGACGGCGGCGATGATCACCATGTCGGTGTTCGGCGCCATCGTGATGTACATCATCAGCATGCTCAGCCTGTTCAAACTGCGTAAAACCGAGCCGAACCTGGAGCGCACCTTCCGCGCGCCGGGCTACCCGGTGGTGCCGGCCATCGCGCTGTTCCTGGCCGTGGTGTGTCTGGTGGCGATGGCCTGGTTCAACACGCTGATCGGCTGTGTATTCCTCGGTTTCATGGCGGCTGGTTACCTGTATTTCCAGCTGACCGCCAAGCAGCGCTCCGAAGCTCCGGCAGACGCTATGCTCGAAGGTATCTAAAAGTTATCCGGTTGCACCGGCACCGGGCCTCTGGCTCGGTGCCTGCACTAAAAGCATTCATTCAGGAGGACACCCCCCAATGGCTGCATTTGCCCATACCGTCGGCGCCCAGACCTACCGCTTCGACAGCCTCAAGGACGTCATGGCCAAGGCCAGCCCGGCGCGCTCCGGAGATTTCCTGGCCGGCGTCGCCGCGCTCAACGATGGCGAGCGGGTGGCTGCGCAAATGGCGCTGGCCGACATCCCGCTTACGCATTTCTTGCAGGAAGCGCTGATTCCCTACGAATCCGATGAGGTCACGCGCCTGATCATCGACAGCCATGACCAGCAGGCCTTTGCGCTCATCAGCCATCTCACGGTTGGCGGCTTTCGCGACTGGCTGTTGAGCGAAGCAGCCGACGAGTCCAGCCTGCGCGCGCTCGCCCCCGGCCTGACGCCGGAAATGGTTGCCGCAGTATCAAAAATCATGCGTGTGCAGGATCTGGTGCTGGTGGCGCAGAAGATCCGCGTGGTCACAAAGTTTCGCGGCACCCTCGGTCTGCGCGGGCGGTTATCCACAAGGCTGCAACCCAATCACCCGACCGACGAGCCGTCCGGCATCGCCGCAAGCATTCTAGACGGCCTGCTGTACGGCAACGGCGACGCGATGATCGGCATCAACCCGGCCACCGACAGCATCGCCTCGATCTGCGCGATGCTGGAAATGCTCGACGCAATCATCCAGCGCTACGACATTCCGACCCAGGCCTGCGTGTTGACCCACGTCACCACCTCTATAGAAGCGATCAACCGTGGTGTGCCGCTGGATCTGGTGTTCCAGTCGATTGCCGGCACCGAAGCGGCCAACGCCAGTTTCGGCATCAACCTGAATATCTTGCAGGAAGGCTATGAAGCGGGCCTGAGCCTCAATCGTGGCACCCTCGGGCAGAATCTGATGTATTTCGAGACCGGCCAGGGCAGTGCACTGTCAGCCAACGCCCACCACGGCGTCGATCAACAGACCTGCGAGACCCGGGCCTACGCCGTGGCGCGGCATTTCAAGCCGTTTCTGGTGAACACCGTCGTGGGATTCATCGGCCCGGAATACCTCTACAACGGCAAACAGATCATCCGCGCCGGCCTCGAAGATCATTTCTGCGGCAAGCTGCTCGGCGTGCCGATGGGCTGCGACATCTGCTACACCAACCACGCCGAAGCCGATCAGGACGACATGGACACCCTGCTGACCCTGCTGGGTGTGGCGGGCATCAACTTCATCATGGGCATCCCCGGCTCCGACGACATCATGCTCAACTACCAGACCACCTCCTTCCACGACGCGCTCTACGCGCGCCAGACCCTGGGCCTGAAACCGGCGCCGGAGTTCGAGCAGTGGCTGGCGAACATGGGCATTTTCACCCAGGCGGACGGCAAGGTCCGCTTCGGCAACAACCTGCCGCCGGCCTTCCGCCAGGCGTTGGCGCAACTGGGATGAGTCAGATGGAAAAATCGCCCGTCGATCCGCAAAACCCGTGGCTGGAGCTGCGACGTCTGACCCCGGCGCGCATTGCCCTAGGGCGCACTGGCACCAGCCTGCCGACGAGTGCACAACTGGATTTCCAGTACGCCCACGCCCAGGCGCGCGATGCGGTGCATTTGCCGTTCGATCACGCCGCGCTGAGTGCTCAACTGAATGAACGCCAGCGTGAAAGTCTGCTGTTGCACAGCGCGGCGGTGGATCGCAACAGCTACCTGCAACGCCCGGATCTGGGGCGCAAGTTGAGCGATCAATCGGCGCAAGCCCTGCGCGAATACGCCGAGACGCATCCGGGCGGTGTGGATCTGGTGATTGTGGTGGCGGATGGTCTGTCGGCGCTGGCGGTGCATCGACATACCCTGCCGTTCCTGACCCGTCTGGAAGAACAGATGAGCGCCGATGAATGGTCGACAGCGCCGGTAGTACTGGTGGAACAGGGCCGCGTGGCGATTGGCGATGAAATCGGCCAATTGCTGGGCGCGAAAATGGTCGTGATGCTGATTGGAGAGCGTCCGGGTCTCAGCTCGCCGGACAGCCTGGGTTTATATTTCACCTACAATCCAAAAGTCGGCCTCACCGATGCTTACCGCAATTGCATCTCCAATGTGCGGCTGGAAGGACTCAGCTACGGCATGGCGGCGCATCGCTTGCTGTATCTGATGCGCGAAGCCTGTCGGCGCCAGCTGTCGGGCGTCAATCTGAAGGACGAGGCGCAGGTTCAGACGCTGGAATCGGAAGCCGGTGCAGACATGAAGAGTAATTTCCTACTCGATCCGCCTCCCGCCTGAACCGTTTCCGCATTGCCTTTCTGCGCGGGTTTGAGGCAGGATCGATGCACGGCCGCCCGGGTTTCCCATCGCCGTCAGAGCACGTGAAGACAGCCACTTGAAGGACGAGACCTACCATGCGGATTATCCAAGCGACCCTCGAACACCTGGATTTGCTGACCCCGTTGTTCGTTAAGTACCGCGAGTTCTACGGCTCCCTGCCCTATCCGGACTCGTCCCGGGCCTTTCTCGAAAAGCGCCTGCGACGCAAGGAATCGGTGATCTACCTGGCCCTGGCCGATGACGACGACAGGAAGCTCATGGGCTTCTGCCAGCTCTACCCGAGTTTTTCCTCCCTGTCGCTCAAACGCGTGTGGATCCTCAACGACATCTACGTCGCCGAAGACGCCCGCCGTCAGCTCGTGGCCGACAACCTGATCCGCACCGCCAAGAAAATGGCCAAGGAAACCCAGGCCGTGCGCATGCGCGTCTCCACCAGTGCCGACAACGAAGTGGCGCAGAAAACCTACGAGTCCATCGGATTCAAGGAAGACACCGAGTTCAAGAACTACGTGCTGCCGATCAGCGACGAGCTCTGATCGCGGGATGCCCTGCGGGGAGGGAGCCATCTCCCTTCCCGAAATGAATGCCAACCCGACATTTATTCACACCGACATCCCTCGCTACAAAACCAACGCGCTTTTCACCCCTCAGCCCGTATAATCCCGATCTTTCCGGCTTGTAAGAAAAACTACACCCGCTTGTAGGCTTACACGAAGTCATCCGCACAGGTCTGCCGAGTCAGGCCATCACCACAGGTGCCCATATGGATTTCAACCCGATCGACATCATCCTGCATCTCGACGTCTACCTCGACATGCTGGTGAACAACTATGGGACCTGGATCTACGCCATCCTGTTTCTGGTTATCTTTTGTGAAACCGGCCTGGTGGTCACACCGTTCCTGCCGGGTGATTCGCTGTTGTTCATCGCCGGCGCAGTCGCTGCGGGCGGCGGCATGGACCCGGTGCTGTTGGCCGGTCTGCTGATGCTGGCTGCGATCCTCGGCGACAGCACCAACTACGTGATCGGACGAACGGCGGGTGAAAAACTCTTCAGCAATCCGAACTCGAAGATCTTCCGCCGCGACTATCTGCAACAGACCCACGACTTCTACGACAAGCACGGTGGCAAGACCGTGACCCTGGCGCGCTTCCTGCCGATCATCCGCACCTTTGCCCCGTTCGTCGCCGGTGTCGCGAAGATGCCTTACCCGCGTTTCTTCGGGTTCAGCGTGTTCGGCACCGTCCTGTGGGTTGGCGGTCTGGTGACGCTGGGCTACTTCTTCGGCAACGTACCGTTCATCAAGAAGAACCTGTCGCTGCTGGTGGTGGGGATCATCCTGCTGTCGCTGGTGCCGATGATCATTGGCATGCTGCGCAGCCGCCTCGGCGGCGCCAAAGCCCAATCGCACTAACTCGATGTGGTCGCTGAGCGCCTGGCGACGCCGGCGCATTCTGGCGAAGCACCCGATTGCCGACGATATGTGGCAGCGGGTGCGCCATCACCTGAGTTTTCTCGATGGCATCAGTGCCGAAGAAGACCAGTGGCTGCGCGAAGCCAGCGTGTTGTTCCTCGAAGACAAACACCTGACCGCACTGCCCGGCGTCGAACTGCACCAGGAACAACGCCTGCTGCTCGCTGCCCAGGCCCAATTGCCGCTTTTGCATCTGGGCGATCTGAACTGGTATCAGGGTTTCCACGAAATTGTCCTCTACCCCGGCGACTTCCTCAGTCCCCAACGCCATCGCGACGCCAGTGGCGTCGAGCATGAGTGGGACGGCGAACACAGTGGCGAAGCCTGGCAGCAAGGGCCGATCATCCTCGCCTGGCCGGGCGTGATGGCCAGTGGTGGCTGGGAAGGCTACAACCTGGTGATCCACGAACTGGCGCACAAACTCGACATGCTCAACGGCGACGCCAACGGCCTGCCACCGCTGCACGCCGACATGCGGGTCAGCGACTGGGCCGAGGTGATGCAGGCGGCGTACGACGACCTCAATCGCCAGCTCGACCGCCATCCCGATGCCGAAACCGCCATCGACCCGTATGCCGCCGAGAACCCGGCCGAATTCTTCGCCGTCACCAGTGAGTACTTCTTCAGCGCTCCGGATCTGCTGCACGAGGCTTATCCACAGGTGTATGCGCAGTTGCAGCTTTTCTACCGCCAGGATCCGTTGGCGCGCCTGAAGCAACTTCAGGCCACCGACCCGGTCTATCAGGCTCACGAGTAAAGGTCTGCACGACTTCCGGTACGTGGCGTCCACGGCAGAATATGCCTATAATCGCCGCCACTTTTTGGTCAATCCGGCCAATTGTTTTTGGTCAACTAACGGGGGCAACGCCCAATGAGCTACAGCAAGATTCCGGCTGGCAAAGACCTGCCGAACGACATCTACGTCGCGATCGAGATCCCGGCCAACCACGCGCCGATCAAATACGAAATCGACAAAGACAGCGATTGCCTGTTCGTTGACCGTTTCATGGCCACCCCGATGTTCTACCCGGCCAACTACGGTTACATCCCGAACACCCTGGCTGACGACGGTGACCCCCTCGACGTGCTGGTCGTAACCCCTTACCCGGTGGCGCCAGGCTCGGTGATCCGCGCGCGTCCGGTCGGCATCCTGAACATGACCGACGACGGCGGCGGCGATGCCAAAGTCATCGCCGTTCCACACGACAAGCTGTCCCAGCTGTACGTGGACGTGAAGGAATACACCGACCTGCCAGCCCTGCTGATCCAGCAGATCGAGCACTTCTTCGCGAACTACAAAGATCTCGAAAAAGGCAAATGGGTGAAAATCGAAGGCTGGGACGGCGCAGACGCCGCCCGCGCCGCGATCACCAAGTCGGTTGCTGCCTACAAAGGCTAAGCCTCGCGACCTGCGACACGCTTGAAGAAAACCCCGGTTGATCCGGGGTTTTTTGTGCCTGCTCGCCAGGCTCTTAAACAGCTTGTTTATGGCGGACTACAGAAAAGTTTTAGCGTGTGTAATTTCCCACAAGTCCGTCTTACATCCCGTCGCAAAATTCGCCCTGTTTTTGAACGCAAGGTTTATTCAAACCGCTCTAGCCCGGCCGTAGACTCGTGTTTATGAGAAAGAACACTAGCGGTCCAAGATTCAAGGCACTCCTGGAAGCTGCGAACATCTCGACGACGGGTTTCGCAAAGTTCTGGGGCACGGAAGCCCAAAACGTTCATAACTGGTACACCCGGGGCGTACCGGCGTATCGCATGGAAGAGGTCGCTCGCCTGCTGTCCGTCAACAGCCAATGGCTGAAGACCGGCGAAGGCCCGAAGGAGGCCCCGCACCTGCATGCAGCCGGTACCACGCTGGATACCCAAGCGATCCAGGGTGTCTATACGGTGATCGAATCCAGCGACATCGAACTGCCCCTCTACAAGGAAACACCGACCGCCCCCGGCTCCGGCAAGACCCACGTCATCAAGGACCCGGAACAAACCATCCGCCTGCCCCGCTGCCACCTCGAAGCCCTGGAAATCCGCCCCACCGACGCCATCTGCACACACATGATCGGCAACAGCATGGCCGAGAAAATCGAAGACGGCTCCACCCTCGCCATCGACCGAGGCCTGACCCAAGTGGTGGACGGCGAAATCTACGCCATCGAACACGACGGCATGCTGCGCATCAAATACCTGCACCGCATGCCCGGCAACGCCTTGCGTCTGCGCAGCCACAACAGCGCCGAATACCCGGACGAGATCTTCCGGGCCTCGCAGATCGAAGAGCAGAGGATTCATGTGCTCGGGTGGGTGTTCTGGTGGTCGACGCTGGGCAAGCGGCGGCCGGTGGTGCCGTTTCTCTGATCCTCCATCACTCCCGGCCCCAGCACAGAACGTTGTGGGAGCGGGCTTGCCCGAGAAGAGGCCCGGATACACGGTACAAATCCCGATTTCCTGCCACAGAAATCGCTCTATTCCGCACTTGAGACTGGGAATCCCCAACAAAACTCAGTATCCTGCGCCCCACATTCGCGCATCGACCCGCCAAGCGGCCCAGATGACGCCTGACGCGGCAGACCACTGTCTGACCAAGTCCCACAGCCGGACGCAAGATCCGGATGTACGTTTTGAAGGCTGGCGCGGTTTACCAAAAATAAACCAAGCCAGTCCCCGAGAAGCCGGCCACAAGCCGGCTTTTTAATGCCTGTTGGAAAAGTGATTTCCGAGAGGCGTTCAGCCAATTGCTATCAACACCAAATTGTGCGGCAGGTACTTGCACAATTGTTCAGTGAAAAAGCGCTTGGCAACTTCGATGCTTAATACACTACAAGGACGTTCAAGATTGTTCCCATCTACCCTGAATTCACGCCTGAAATCCGTCGGACTGGTTTCGACTATATGCCTCAGCCTGACAGCTTGCGTGGGAGTAGGCATCTCCCTCCCGGAAAAAGTCACACTGAAAACCGACGCCTACAGAGCGCAAAGTTACCACTCATTCACCCCGCAGATCACCCGAACAGCAAGATCAACTCCCACCCGCGAATGGTGCGGGATCACTATCTGGGCACTGGTGATCCCGGTGCCGTTGAAACTGCCGGTGTGCAATTCGTACGACGAGCAATCTTTTGGCAGCGACGAATTCGGCAGGGAAGTCGTTCTGCTCAACACGCAACAAACCGTGCCCTCCCCGCTCTACGCCTGCGGCCCACTCATGGTGCTGGGGCCAATCGTTCACGGTTACGAAGGCAATGCCCTGTGCGGTGTTTTTCCTAAATGAACAGATGATTCACGGATAACTGAACGACTTCACCAACGTCAACTCCCCCACCGCCCGCATCGGCACGATGAAAGTCTCCATCTTCTCGCTAGGCGTCCCCTCCTCCGTAATCACCGTAACCTGCGCCGTAGTCAGTGGCTGCACCGCCTCTTCCCCACCCTCGTCATCCCCGCGATAGCCACCACCAAAGTAGTTCACATACACCAGATACTGCCCCTTGATCGGCGCCGGCATGGCGAAGATTTCCGGGCCGTAGCCGGTGGTCACGTCGACGTCCAAAGCAGCGCCATTGGGGGCGACGCGGTCGCCATACCAGATGTGCGCGCCATCAGGCGTGACCAAGTGCAGGTCGAGGTCAGTGCCATCGCTGTCCCACGCCAGCAACACCCGCAGTTTTGCCGGAGTAGCGCCGCCACTGGTGTTGAGGAACTGCGTGCGGTGCCGTTGCTGGCCGTCCGGGCTGCGGACTTCGACGCTGTTGCTGCCGTTGGGAAACGAGAACGGGCGGTCGAAGCGGCCGCTGTCGTCGATTTTCAGCGGCATGCTGACGCCGTTGACGATCAGGCGGCCGGGCTCTTTGTTTTTCGGTGTGGCTTTGATTTCACCGCTGATGCGGGCGGTGTTGGCCTGGCCGATCGGGGTGTTCACCGAGGAGGCCGGGTAGTTGACGGTTTGGCGAAAGCTCTCGCCTTCGCCTTCGGGTGCGCCACTGCGCCAGCCGCTGACCGGGGTGTCGAGTTTGACGCCGTCAGCGGCGTTCACCGGCGAAACAGCGGCAACTACGCAGAGCAACAGCAAGACCTGTGGATAACGGAGTGTCATGGTCTATTCCAGCAAAAGGTGACGGGCGAGCCCTTCGATATAGGTTTCATCCTGGCCATTGGGGTGTGCTTCAAAGGCCAGGTGCAGGTATTCGTGAGTCAGGTCGAGGCGGTCCTGCAACGACAGCACGCCGCGCACGTAGATGCGCTGGCGTTCGCGGTCGACGAAGGGTCGGCCGAAGGCGAGTTTGCAGACGGCAAAGGTGCTGACTTCGTTGTAGCCGGTCTCGCTTTCCAGCTTCGGACGCCAGCCGCGCCGCTGCTTTTGTAGCCAGTCTTGTGCGGCAGGCAGCGCTTCGCAGGACGCCACCGGGTTGTCCCAACGGCTCAGGCTGGCGCGCGGGTAGGCGTGCAGCAGAATCGCGTCGTAACGCTGGCCGGCATTGGCTTGTTCGACCGCTTGTTGCCAGGCCAGTTTGTCGGGGCCGGGCTGATCGGAGTGATAGGTGACGGTGCTGCCGGCCAACACCAGATCCGCCGTCCATGCGGCGATGTTGCGGGATTCGGCGGAGGCCGGACGCGGTGCCACACGTTGACGGTTGCTGCTGTCGTCGATGTCCAAACAGTCGCCGTTACGCGTGGCGTTCTGCAGCAGATACGTGCGGATTGCCACGGCCAAGGCTTTGGCGGCTTCGGCGGGTTCGGGTTTGGCTTCGCGCTCCAGCACACGGGCGACGTACTCTTCGCGATCCAGCCGCGCCACAAGCTTGTCGTTGAGCAGAAACAGCTCGCCGTCGCTGTGGATGTCCAGCGCATTGCCGTTGGCGAATTCGACGCGGTAATCGCCCTGCAACGGGCCGGAACTCATCACCCGATCACCGGCCAGAACCCGCGAAACCGGATAACGCGAGAACAGTCCGACTTCGACACAACGCCCCGCTTCCGCCGGCCACGATGTGGGCAACACCGTCGCCAACGCCGAACCGTAACGCCGCAAAACCATCTGACTGGTACCCCGGCCACCCGCCCAGATCGGCGAGCCGTCCGCCGTCCAGCCAGCGAATCCGCCCTGACGTGATTGCGGGTCCTGATCGCCGAGCCAGCTCCAGGTCTTCACCCGCAAGCGTCCGCCGAGTTCGCCAACCACATTGCCGTCCGCCGCGTTCAGCACCACGTCGAGCAGCACACGACGCATCCGATCCTGAGCCGGCAACCAGGACAAAACCTTCAGCAAGTCAGCCACGGAAACCCGAGTAGCCGGCTGCACCGATGGCAGATCCAGCAACCACGACGGCGCCTGTCGCGCCTGCCAATAGGTTCTCCAATCGCCAGCGGTGATGCCCAACCGCGCCGGTTCGAAATACAGCCCGCAGGATTTCACCAGCGCCTGATCACGCTCGATCTTGCCGCCAGCGGTGCAGCAATAGACTTCTTCCTTCGACTGCCCGCGACATTCATAAGCCGGTTCCTGCGCGCCGGTATCCACCAGCCACGCGTAGACGAACACCTTCCACAAACTGCCCAGCGGCGTATCAAGCGACGAAGGCAATGGCTCGCGGGCGGTCAGTTGCGTGGTGTTCAGCGACAGCAATTCGCCCTTGTAGGCCACGCGCAACGGTTCATCCTGCGCTGTCGCCAACGCAGGAATCACACACATCAGCAGCCACAGCAGCGGCCGGGTCATGTCAGTTGACCGTAACCTGACCGAGGGCCGCTTTCACTTCCCGGGCCTGATGCTGCGGCGCGTAGACCTGAGTGAAACGCACCGGCGGCAGGTTGAACTGGCCCTTCTGCGAGAACCGAACCAGATGGCGCAGACGCAATTCACCGCTCAGTGCATCCACCGGAACCGCGTAGGCCAGTTGGCCCGGTTCGAATCGCGCCTTCTCCAGCGCGGTCGGTTCAGTGCCGTCCTTGCCCTGCAACTTGATGCCCCACGTGGTGCGCTCGACATCGGCGCCGGGCGGCAACGGCACTTCGAGCATGCCGTAGCGCAGTGGCTTCGGTGCCTTGCTGGTGAGGATCACTTCGTCCAGGTACAGGCTGTCGCTGGAAAGTGGTTTAGTGCCGACCGGCTCCAGTTTGAAGGTGAAGGCTTCATCACCCGGCACCAGACGCGACAGGCGACGAGTGATAGTCACGGCCATCGGATCGACCGCCGGTTGTTGAGTCTGGAAGCTCAGCGCCGCACGCAACGGACGTTCCTGAGTGCCCGACACCGACAGCACGCTCGGCACCGGCGCAGCACCCTGCCAAGTCCAGTACATCTCGCCGGTCGCGCCGTAGTTTTTCTTCCAGCCTTCGCCCGGTGCCAGCGCAATGGTCGGCGACGCCTGAGCGATGCTGCGTTGCAGCCAGGTCAGCGCCAGCGCACGTTCAAGGGTCGATTGCTGCGGCAACAGGCGTTGCAGCAGAGCGTTCGCACGAGCCTGATCGAACGGTTGCAGCGACAGGTTCAGCGCCTCGGCAAACGGCTGCGAACTGACCGACAAGCGCTGTTGCGCAGCACTCAGCTGACGATTGAAAGCATCCAGCAAAGCGACTTTCGATTGCGTGGCCAGCGATGCGGTCAGGACCCGCGCCGCCGCCAGACCGAGCGCCGAATCCGGATCGCTCATCACCAAGCTGTCTTCTCCGTCGTCCATCAGGTTCGCTGCATTGCCTTCCCCGGCCTTGGCCAGATCGTCCATCAAACCGCTGAGCAGCGTGTTGACCGGCAGATGCATCTGTTTGGCGAACGACAGGATCAGCGCCCGTTGCAGTAATGGCGTGTTCGGCGCCTGCTTGGCGTAGACCTCCAGAACCCGCTGCCAGTGTTCCGGCGGCAGGGTCAGCTCCAGCACCTGGCTGGCGTTCCAGTCAGCGTAGTAAGCGTAAGCGGTGAGGAACGCATCCGGTTCACCATCAAAGCCCCACCAGGTAAAGCTCGCCGACGGCCCGGCCATTTGCACCAGGCGCAGACGGCTGTTCTGCATGATCAGGCGCAAGCGGTCGCGGATCTGCGGGCTCGACGCCAGCGACGGATAAGCGATGCTCAGGGGCAGCAAGCGGCTGGCGGTCTGTTCGACGCCGCCGTACGGATAGCTGAGCAGATCATCGAGGGCCGAACGGAACAGCGCTTGCGGGCTGTCATCCAGACGCAGGCGAATGTCGGTGGCGTCCGCCGGCAGGCTCAACGGCGTATCGCCGCTGGCCACGTCGAGACTCCGGGTCTGCGTCACTTGCCAGCCTTCGCCGGTTGCGGTCAGGCGCACAGCGAGGGCGTCGGCGGTCTTGCCGTCCTGCACCAGCTCGGCGGTCCATTCGCCGGTTGCCAATGCGAAGGCCGGCAGCGGCAGGTAGTTGATGCCGTTGTTGAGGGTCACCGGCAGGCGCTGTTCGGCGCCAGCGTAGTGCGTCACCAGCTCAGCCTTGACCGGTTTCTCGGCCTGGCTGAAGGCGAACACGCCGAGCTGCGGCTGATCGCCTTTGCGGAATTTGCTCGGCCCGCTCCACTTCAGGTACAGCGGTTTTTCCGAGCGAACGAACTGCTTCTTCTGCCCGACCTGACCGTCATCGGCAATCGCCCGCGCGGTGATGCGCCAGCGGGTCAGCGAGTCCGGCATCTTGAAGGTGAAGCGGGTCTTGCCGTCGGCATCGGTCAGCAATTCTGGCTGCCACGCGGCGGTGTCGACGTCTTCGCGACGCGGCCGCTCCAGCACTTTCACCCCACGCTCGCTGCGGTTGGCTTTACCCGGTGCGCCGGGGCTGCCCGGCAAGGCCACGTCGTAGCTGATGAACGACAGGCTGGCGCTGGTGCGCACGTTGTTGCGACGCGGGTGGTAGAAGAACTGGTCGATGGTCGGCGCGACTTCCGGTTGCAGCGCGTAGACCATTTCATCGACCACGCTGACCGTCAGGTGCGCCGGCACAGCCTTGCCGGCGAACTGCGTGGTCAGGTCGACCGTCACGGTATCGCCCGGTTGATAGGTGTCTTTGTCGGTTTTGATCGCCACGTCGATCTGCGGCGCAACAACCTTGATCCCGGCATTCTGGAAGCTGTACTGACCGCCCTTGGTGTAGAGCACCGAGAACGTCAGGTTCGGCGCGAAGTTGTCCTTCACCGGGATACGTGCGCGGTATTGGGTGTCGCTGAGTTTTTCCAGCTTCAGCCAGTCGCCGCCCTTGGCCAGCAGCGCGGTGGCCTCGACCTTGTCGCGCTCCAGCGACAGCAGCGCATCGCTGACAGGCTCCGGAAAAGTGATCAGCGCCAGCGCTTCGTCGCCGGCCTTGTACTCGGGTTTGTCGAGGACGATTTCCACGGTGCCCGGCACTGCCTTGACGCCGTCGCCGGTGACCGAATGACCGGTCGCCCCCAGCACTCGGCCGTGCTGATCTTTCAACGACAGGTTGTAGGTGCCCGGGCGATCAAACGCCACGCTGAAGCCTTTGTCTTTGGCTGCCAGTTTGCCTTCGCCGGTGGTCTGGTCTTCCAGGCGCACCCAGTTGTAGCTGCTTGGCACAACGGCCTGAGCCTGTTGGCTACCGCCCTCATTGGCGTAGCTGAACGCGACCTTGTCACCGACCGCGCTGAAACGCTGTGGTGCGCTCAGGCGGAAGCTGGCGGCTCCCCGGTCTATAAGGATTTCCTTGGTGGTTTTGACCCGATACGCCGCGCCGTCGCTGGCAAACACGGTGAGCATGTAGCGGCTCGGTTTGTCGGCGGCTGGCAGGTCGAGGCTCGCGTTGCCCTTGCTGTCGGTGGTCAGTTCGGTGCTGGTCAGTTCCACCGGGAATTGCCCGAGGTATTGCAGTTCGTTGTCGACCATCGACAGTTGCTGGGCGCGCAGGCTCAGGGTCAGTTTGGCGTTGGCCACCGGCTTGCCGTCCGGGTACAGCAGCACCAGGCTGCCCTTCACCGGTTCGCCGGTGCGGTAATCCTGCTTGGCCAGATTCAGCGAGATTTCGAAGTGCGGCTTGATGTACTCCGCCACACGGAACGCGCTGCTGTAAGCCTGATCCTTGTAGTTGAAACGCAACTCGTAACCTCCGGCCACCGCGTTGTCCGGCAACTGGAAACGGCCCTGGGTGCCGGCCTTCGAATCAAGCTTCAGATCGAGACGCTGCAACTCGGTGCCCGTCGCATCGAGCACGCTGACATTAACGTCCGCCGCGCCCGGCAACACTGAGTCCCGTGCGTTCTTGAACTCGCGGCCGACGATCTTCAGCGACACCCAATCCCCCGGGCGATACAACGGCCGGTCGGTGAAAGCGTAGAGTTTCGTGTCGTAGATTTCGCTGTCGTAATAGAAGTTTTCCGAGACGAATACACCGCCCTCTTCGTCCTCGCCAATCACGAACGAACGCTCGGGGCTGACGTGTTTCAGGCGCAGCAGACCATCGGTGTCGGTGGCGCCGCTGCTCATCACGCCGAGGCCGTCGGTCCACAGCACATTGACCTTCGGTACCGAGCTGCCTTCGTGTTTGCGCGCGGCCCACACCAGCAATTCATCACCGGCAATCTTGCTCACCGCCACGGTGTTGGAAACGAAAACCATGGTGGTCGCGCGGTACTTGCCGATCAGCGCTTCGACCAGGTACAGGCCCGGTTTCAGATTGCCCAGTGGGATGTAGACGTTACCCGGCGCGACGCTGACGAACTCGCTGGAAGACCCGGCCAGATTGACGCCGGTCGGCGGCTGGATCGGCTTCGCTTGCCACAGCGGATAACGGAACTGGCTGACCACCGGCAGGCCCGGAATCAGGGCGAACTGCGGTTGCGCGTCGTACGGCGTCGGCGCGGCGATGGCATTGCCCATCTTCAGCTCCGGCACTTCCTCGGTGACTTGCTGACGCGACTCGTAGGAGAACGCACGCTGCATCACCCGACGGGATTTGCGGTACCAGTTGTCCCACAGGTACGCCAGGGTGTTGGACAGGCCTTCGCCCTTGAACTGGCCGTCGCTGACCACGCGGTGCAGGTTCTTCTGGCGCTTGAGGAAGTCCAGCGGCTTGTCGATCTTGTACACGCGGATGTCGGCGCCGCCGTAGGGTTCCATGCGGAATCGACGGTAGTCGCGACCCGGCGCTTCGAGGCGCACCACCGCCTGCTCGTCGCTGGCGAAACTGCTGTCGGCCAGCAGGAAAAAGCTTTCACCGGAGACCGGCGTGTAGCCGCTTGGCTCAACGGTGTCTTCGGCATTCACGGCCGAAAAAGGCAGGGCTAACAGCAACAGAAAAGGCAGTAAACGCAGCATGCGGGCACCGGTCATTGGGAGAGAAAATTCAGTCGATAGACGCCGATGAAGTTGGGGTTGGCTGCGTCGGGTATCCATCGGGTGTCCTTCCATGTCATGAGTTGCTGCAGGCTTGCCGAACGCATGCCGTTGTCAGTGGGGGTGGTCGTGCCGGTGTGATAGGCGATGTAGCGGCCCATCCAGATCATCAGGTGCTGGTCGTCGCCCTGATCGAAAAACATCAGATCGCCGGGCCGTGCCTGGGACACGTCGCGGCCGATCAGATGGCTGTTGAACTGAATCAGTTTGATCGCGTTGACGTAGGGCCCGACCTTGCCGCCGCCCTGCTGCCATTGCTGGGCAAGCTTGCGCTGATCGGCGCTCAGGTCCAGCTCCGGCGGCAGGTAGCGGTTGGACACGCCATTACTGCGCAGCCATTTATCGTCGTGGACTTTCAGTGCTTCATTGGCGGCAAACCGCACCAGACCGGCGCAGTCCTGCTGATACCAGCGCGGGCTCGGGCCTTTGCTCAACTGTTCCTGAGCGATGCGCACGAACCAGGCGCGAAAGACCTGGGATTGCGCAGGATCGAGGGCCGGCGCCTCAACGGCTCGGGCGCCGGCGCTGAGCAACAGCGCCAGAAGGCCAAGGCTGCGAATCAATCCAGTCACAGCGCTTTCCACTCCAGCGGCAGCCATTGCCAGTGACCGTCAGGCTCGCTGCCTTCCGGCAAGGTCAGGGCGTATTTGCCCATGCCGCCGAGGGTGCGCAGTTTCGGGATCAGGTAGGTTTGCGCGGCGTTGTAGAACACCGGCTCCATGTCCTGCGGCAGGCTGTCGAGGGTTTCCTGCTGGATCAGTTGCGCCATTGAGTCCGGGCCGAAGTAGATCGGCATCAGCACGTCTTTGGGCAGCACGTCGGCCATCGGCGGGAAGCGTTTGTCGAGGGTGCCGAGGGCCTTGTCGACCAGTTTGTCGTCGAGGGAAAACAGCAGCGTCGAACCGTGGCGCGCCAGGCTGACTTTCATGAACGCACGGCCGGTGATCGCGTCCGGATTCTCGGCATCCTTGGCCGCGTACGGGCCGAAGTTGGAGCTGACCTGACGTTGCCAGAGGTGGCTCTGGCCTTGCTGTTTTTCCACCACGGGGAACGCGTGCTCGTCGACCTTGCCTTCGTAAGCGCCGACCATCGAATCGAACAGCGTGCCGATATCCGCGTCGAGCTTGCCGTTGTCTTCGTCGTTCAGGCTGGCCACCAGCAAGGGCGTGTACAGCCGCGAATCAGCGTACCAGCACAGGCCCGCCGCGCCGGCCACGTGTTCGGTGAGTTTCTGCGCCACGGCCTCTTCGGCGCCGAGTTTCACCAGCAGCGGTTTCTGCGGTTCAGCCGCCACCGGCAAGGTCACACAAGCACTGGCGCCCAGCGGCATGGCTTGCCAGACCGGTTTGAAATCGAAGTCCGGCTGGTTCTCCAGCTCATCCATGGCGAGATAGCTGTGCCAGCCCTTGTCGTCCATGTCGAAGCGCAGGCCGGCGAAGTTCGGGATGAAGCGCTGGTAACCCATGGCCAGGACGCTGGAATTGACCGACAGCCGCTGCTTGGTTTCCGGCGCCTTGGCCGGCAACCCGAACGCTTCGGGGAACAGTTTTTCGCCGTTGAGCAGCGCAGCGAGGGCTTGCGGCGAGACGTGGCCGGATTCCTCCGAAGCACCACTTTCCGGGTCGTAGAATTTGGCCGGATTGGACAGCACCACCAGTTTGTCGCCACGGGAGGCGAACAGCAGGGATTTGCCGGCGTTGTAGGTCAGCTGATACAGCGGCACTTCGTCGCCGCCGACTTTCAGGGTGCTGAGCACGCTCAGTTGCGAATCATCCAGGGCGACTTTCGCCAGCGGCTCCAGCACCTTGGCCAGACCGCCGCGATCCATCACCAGCAGGAAATCCTTCAGCCGACCATCGGCGCCGCGCCACAACGCTACGTCTGCCGGTTGATCGAAGAGCTGCTCGATCAGGCTGTCCTGGAGCTTCAAGTCATGCTCGTAGATGATCCGCCGCAGACTGCCGATCAGCCCGAGGCGGTCGGCGTGGGTTTCGTAATAGAAGACGAAATCCTCGGTGAGCGTGGCCTTGAGGAACGGCACTGTCAGCAGGTCCTTGGGCAACTGGCTCAGGGAGCGGGTTTCCAGCAGCGCGTCCGGGCGGCTGAGGCCGAGCTTGTCGCTGGCCAATTCCGCTGGTGGTGCCTTGGGTTTGTGCATCAGCCAGCCGAGCCCGCCCGCCACGCCGGCCACCAGGCACAGCCCGACCGCCAGCAACGGCCAGCGCCGGGAAGGTTTGGCGACGGGCGCGTCGGTAGCCGGGGTCGCAGTGTTTTCGCTCATCTTCTCGCTCATGTTCCCAAAGCTCGGCAGTTCATCCGTGGTGCGGGATGCTTAATAGTTGAAAGTCTTGACCAGCAGCAGATCACCGATGGCCCGCAGGGGCACGATGAACGTTTCGCGTTTTTCGTCGACGGTGTTTTCGTTGAGCACCAGCGTGATCTGCGAGGTGATGACCTCGTTCTGGTTGCTGGTCTCCTCGAAGTTATAGCCGCCGTTACCGAAGTTGCCCCAATAGTTGACGTAAACCAGATAGGTGCCGTGCAGCGGCGCAGTCATGGTGAACATTTCCGGGCCGGGGCCATCGACGCCGTCCGGATCGAGGCCACCGCCATTGGTCAACGCGGTGTGGGCGAAAAACGCATGCTGGCCGTCAGGCGTAATGATGTGCAGGTCGAGCTCGGCCTTGGGATCGTCCCAGCCGAGCACCACACGAATCCGCGCCGGGGTGCGCAGGTTGTTGGCTTCGTAGAACTGCACGCGCTTGAGCGACTGCCCTTCGGCACTGCGCACTTCGACGCTGTTGGAGCCAGCGCCGAACGCATAGGGCCGAGCAAAACGCCCATCGTCGTCGGTGTACAGATTCAGCGGATTACCGTTGACCGCCAGAGTGTGCGGCCCGCGCTGGTTGCCGATGGCCTTGAGCTGGCCCTGGATCATCGTGCGATTGCGCTGGATGCCGCGATCAATCGGCGGCGTGGGATAGGCGACTTGCGGGTTTTCCGTGCGATCGAGCAGCCCGTGATAGCGCCAGCCGCCCACCGGCTCCGACAGCTCCGCACTCGGCGCCGCCAGCAGAGCGGGCGCGCAGGCCAACCCGATCAGCAGCAAAAGAAGTGAACGCATGTGATGCCTCCTGCCATGCCTGAACGAAACCTTGCACCCGATCCTCGGTACTTCACAGCGGTGAAAACTGCGTTTCGTCTGAAAGACCCGTGACTGTCGGGTCGTAGAAGGCGCGAAGGTTAGCGATTCGGCAGTTTTTTAACAATCGGATACATCTGGTTTTGCGGTGGGAATCACGGCGACCAGTGGACGATGAGCCGAATAGGCGTCATATTCGGCTCACGAAATGAGCCGAATAGCACTTCTATTCGGCTCACGCACTCAGGAACGGCATTTCATGGCAACTCACTGGATCTGGCAGCAACCCGATTGGCCCGACTTCAACTGGCAGGCAGAGCATCTCACTGCGCTGTTGCGCGAATGCGTTCAGGCGCAGGGACAATTGATGGGCATGGCGGGATCAGTGGGCAATTCACTGAGCGCTCAGACTGAGCTGGACGCGTTGCTGCAGAACATCGTGACCTCCTCGGCCATCGAGGGGGAGCAGTTGAATGTTGAATCCGTGCGTTCTTCATTGGCACGACGTCTGGGGCTGGAATCACCGGATGGCGACAACGTCAGCAAGCGCAGCGAGGGGCTGGCGCAACTGATGCTCGATGCCACTCAACGTTTTGCCGAACCGCTGACGCTGGAACGATTGCTGGAATGGCATTCATGGCTGTTTCCAGAACAGGAGAGTGGTTTCCTTTCGCGAGCAATCAATGTCGGCGCTCTACGCGGCGATGAGCCAATGCAGGTGGTTTCCGGAAGAATCGACCGTCCGACCGTGCACTTCGAGGCGCCACCGCGACAAGGGCTTGAGCGACAACTCGACAGTTTTCTCAAATGGTTCGACGCCAGTCAGCATCAGGCAGGCCTCGATCCTTTGCTGAGAGCAGGCATCGCGCATTTCTGGTTCGTCACCTTGCACCCGTTCGATGACGGCAACGGGCGCCTGACTCGCACCCTCACCGATCTGGCATTGGCTCAAGGCGAAGCGCAGGCCATTCGTTTTTATGCGATGTCCGCCAGCATTCTCGACGACCGCGCGGGCTATTACCGGATTCTCGAATCGAGCCAGAAAGCCACGCTGGACATCACAGACTGGCTCGCATGGTTCCTGCAAACCCTGCTGCGCAGTCTGCAACAGGCCATCGCGCGGATTGAAAGTGTGTTGGGAAAATCACGCTTCTGGCAGGCGCACCGGGAATCCGGGCTGTCGGCGGAGCAGATCAAAGTGCTCAATCGTTTGCTCGACGGTGGTGAGCGCGGTATCAGTGCAGCGCAATATCAGGCCGTGGCGAAAGTCTCCAAGGCGACGGCGACCCGACATCTGGCGGAGCTGCTGGAAAAGGGTTGTCTCGAACGCCTGCCCGGCGGTGGGCGCAGCACGCGCTATCAGATCAGTTTTCCAGGCAAATCCGCAGGCTGATGCAACCCCCGCTCATTTGCCCATACCCCCCCTATCTGCTAGTGTCGCGCCGGTTTAACGTCAACCGGAATTAGCCGCCATGGCCCGCAAAAAAGCTGCACTGGATTTCGAACAGTCCCTCGCCGACCTGCAAACGCTGGTGGAGCGTCTGGAGAACGGTGAATTGTCGCTGGAAGACTCGCTGACCGCTTTCGAGCAGGGCATCGGCCTGACCCGTGACTGCCAGGCGGCGCTGGCCCAGGCCGAGCAGAAGGTCCAGGTGTTGCTGGAGCGCGATGGCGAACTCGCCGAGGAACCCTTCGACGCGGATCAGCCAGAATGATTGCAGCGTATTCGGCCACCAGCCAGGCACGGGTCAATGCGGCACTGGAAAACCTGTTCAATGCCCCGCTGCCAGAACTGGCGCGCCTTTATGAAGCCATGCGCTACAGCGTGATGAACGGCGGCAAACGCGTGCGCCCGCTGCTGGCCTACGCCGCCTGCGAAGCCCTTGGCGGCAAGGCCGAACAGGCCAACGGCGCGGCGTGTGCGGTTGAGCTGATCCACGCGTATTCGCTGGTGCACGACGATTTGCCGGCGATGGACGATGACGATCTGCGTCGCGGCCAGCCAACCACCCACAAGAAATTCGACGAAGCCTGCGCGATCCTTGCCGGCGATGGTTTGCAGAGTCTGGCGTTCAGCGCCCTGCTCGACCCGCGTCTGAGCGACCTGAGCGCGGACATCCGCCTGCAACAGGTTACGGCGCTGGCGCACGCGGCGGGCCCGGCCGGCATGGTCGGCGGTCAGGCCATCGACCTCGGTTCGGTCGGCCTCAAGCTTGATCAAAAAGCACTGGAACAGATGCACCGGCACAAGACCGGCGCGCTGATCGAAGTCAGCGTCAAGCTCGGCGCCCTGGCCAGCGGCTGTGCCGAGAAGGATGAACTCAAGTCTCTGCAGACTTATGCACAGGCCATCGGCCTGGCATTCCAGGTCCAGGACGACATTCTCGACGTCGAAAGCGATACCGAAACCCTCGGCAAACGCCAGGGCGCCGACATCGCCCGCGACAAGCCGACCTACCCGGCACTGCTCGGTCTGGACGCCGCCAAGGCCTATGCGCTGGAACTGCGCGATCAGGCCCTGCACGCGCTGCGACCGTTTGACGCGGCTGCCGAGCCGTTGCGCGATCTGGCCCGGTATATCGTCGACCGGCGTAACTGACGGCTAATCAGCCAAAAAAGACCAACGCGTGGGCAGGGGGCGATGCATCAGGTAAACTGCCGCATCTTTTATACCTATAACGATTCGCCTGATGCCCACGACGTTTCATGAGATTCCCCGCAAGCGCCCGACCACGCCCCTGCTCGACCGCGCTAACACGCCGGACGGCCTGCGCCGGTTAGGCGAAGCCGAGCTGGAAACCCTGGCTGATGAGTTGCGCCTGGAATTGCTCTACACGGTCGGCCAGACCGGTGGGCACTTCGGTGCCGGCCTGGGCGTCATCGAGCTGACCATCGCGTTGCATTACGTCTTCGACACCCCGGACGACCGGTTGGTGTGGGACGTCGGTCATCAGGCCTATCCGCACAAAATCCTCACCGGTCGTCGCGAGCGCATGGAAACCCTGCGCCAGAAGGACGGTATCGCTGCCTTCCCGCGCCGTTCCGAGAGCGAGTACGACACGTTCGGCGTCGGCCACTCCAGCACCTCGATCAGTGCCGCGTTGGGCATGGCCATCGCCGCCCGCCTGCAGAACAGCGATCGCAAGGCGATTGCGGTGATCGGCGACGGCGCGCTGACCGCCGGCATGGCGTTCGAGGCGCTGAACCACGCGCCGGAAGTCGACGCCAACATGCTGGTGATCCTCAACGACAACGACATGTCGATCTCGCGCAACGTCGGCGGTCTGTCGAACTATCTGGCGAAGATCCTTTCCAGCCGCACTTACGCGAGCATGCGTGAAGGCAGCAAGAAAGTGCTGTCGCGCCTGCCCGGCGCCTGGGAAATCGCCCGTCGTACCGAAGAATATGCCAAGGGCATGCTGGTCCCCGGCACCCTGTTCGAAGAACTGGGCTGGAACTACATCGGCCCGATCGACGGTCACGACCTGCCGACCCTGATCGCCACCCTGCGCAACATGCGCGATCTGAAAGGCCCGCAGTTCCTGCACATCGTCACCAAGAAGGGCAAAGGCTTCGCCCCGGCGGAAGTCGACCCGATCGGTTACCACGCCATCACCAAACTCGAACCGCTGGACGCCCCGGCCGCTGCGCCGAAAAAGGCCGGCGGGCCGAAGTATTCCGGCGTGTTCGGTGAGTGGCTGTGCGACATGGCCGCTGCCGACCCGCGCCTGGTGGGCATCACCCCGGCGATGAAGGAAGGCTCGGATCTGGTGGCGTTCAGCGAGCGTTTCCCGCTGCGCTACTTCGACGTAGCGATTGCCGAACAACACGCCGTGACCCTCGCCGCCGGCATGGCCTGCGAAGGCGCGAAACCGGTGGTAGCGATCTATTCGACGTTCCTGCAACGCGGTTACGACCAGTTGGTGCATGACGTCGCGGTGCAAAACCTCGATGTGCTGTTCGCCATCGACCGCGCCGGTCTGGTGGGCGAAGACGGCCCGACCCACGCTGGCAGCTTCGACCTGTCGTTCCTGCGCTGCATCCCGGGCATGGTCATCATGACCCCGAGCGATGAAAACGAACTACGCAAGATGCTCACCACGGGTCACCTGTACAACGGCCCGGCGGCGGTGCGTTACCCGCGCGGCACCGGTCCGAACGCGACCATCGAGAAAGACCTCGAACCGATCGAGATCGGCAAGGGTGTGGTCCGTCGTCAGGGCAGCAAGGTCGCCCTGCTGGTGTTCGGCGTGCAAATGGCCGAAGCCCTGAAAGTTGCCGAGATGCTGGACGCGACCGTGGTCGACATGCGTTTCGTCAAACCGATGGACGAAGCGCTGGTGCGCGAAATCGCCAACAGCCACGACCTGCTGGTGACCGTCGAAGAGAACGCGATCATGGGCGGCGCCGGTGGCGCAGTCAGCGAATTCCTCGCCCGCGAGAACATCCTCAAGTCGGTGCTGCACCTGGGCTTGCCGGACGTTTACGTCGAGCACGCCAAGCCCGCGCAGATGCTGGCCGAGTGCGGGCTGGATGACGTGGGCATCGAAGCGGCGGTGCGGGAGCGCCTGGAGCTGCTCAACAAGTAATCACCATCCCTGTGGGAGCGGGCTTGCCCGCGATGAGGTCGGCACAGTCAACATTGATGTTGGATGTACCGACGCCATCGCGGGCAAGCCCGCTCCCACAGTGTTTTGTGTCGCTGGAAATCCAGTGCACACCAGAAATACCAACGGAATACCGATGAACCTCTCGCGTCTCGCCCTGCCCCTCCTGCTGCTGCCAACCGCGAGCGCCCTCGCCGACACCTTCGAACGCGATCAGGCCCTGAAGCTGCCGGACATGCTGATCAGCGCCAACCGCCAGGTCGAAGCGCGCAACGACAGCAGCGCCGCCAACACCGTGTTCACCCGTGAAGACATCGAACGCCTGCAACCCCGCAGCGTCACCGATCTGCTGCAACGGGTACCGGGCGTGCAAGTGGCGCAAACCGGCGGACGCGGCAGCCTGCCGGGGATCTACATTCGTGGCACGCAATCGGCGCAAAGCCTGGTGCTGGTCGACGGCCAGCGCATCGGCAACTCGACGTCCGGCGACAGCAACCTGCAACACCTGAACATCGAGCAGATCGAACGCGTGGAAGTGCTGCGCGGTTCGCGTTCGGTGATCTACGGCAGCGATGCAATTGGCGGGGTGATCCAGATCTTCACCCGGCGCGGTGGTGAACAAGGCTTGCAGCCGCGTATGCATGTGGGTTTCGGCAGCAATCAGACCTGGGAACGCAGTGTCGGTCTGTCCGGAGGTGATGAGAAAACCCGTTTCAACCTAGGCGCCAGCCTCGATGAAACCGCCGGGATCAACCGCACCCACGAGTCGTATCCCAGCGACGGCGATCACGACGCCTATCGCAACAAATCCATCAGCCTGAGCCTCAGCCATACGCTGACCGACGACATCGAAGTCGGCGCCAACCTGCTGGATAACCGGGGCAAAAGCGAGTTCGACAGTCCATTGGGTCGCTACGAGGAAGCTACCAGGCAATCCTTTGAGCAGCAGCCTTACAGTGATTTCGCGATCAGCAGCTTCAGCAGCTATGCGGATGCCAGAGTAAACGAACGCTGGAAAACCCGTGTTGAGCTGGGCCATAGCGAAAACCGCGAGAAAACTCTCGACAAGCTCAGCGACGAACGCTCGGTGTTCAACACCTACCGCGACTCGGTGACCTGGCAGAACGACCTGACCCTTGATGCACGCAACAGCCTGATCCTCGGCGGCGACTGGTATGAAGACCGGGTCAACAGCAGCACCGCATTTTACGAAGACAGCCGCTGGAACCGCGCAGCCTTCATCCAGCATCGCTTCCAGGCCGACAGCTTCTCCACCGAACTGGGCCTGCGTCGCGACGACAACCAGCAGTTCGGCAGCCAGAACAGCTGGAGCGGCACGCTGACGTTGCCGGTCAATCCGGACAACGATCTGCTGCTCAGCTACAGCGAAGGCTTCCGTGCGCCGACCTTCAACGACCTGTACTACCCGGACTTCAGCAACCCCGACCTGAAACCGGAAACCTCGAAAAGCTACGAGCTGCAATGGCGCAGCCAGTTGAGCGACAGCACTCGCCTCGAAGCCTCGCTGTATCGGACCAATCTGGAAGACGCGATCATCTTCGGCAGCAACTCACGCCCGGAAAACGTCGCTTCGGCGCGGATCAACGGCTTCGAAGCAACGCTAAAACAGGAGTTGTTCGGCTGGCAGAGCAACCTCGGCGTGGCGATCATCGATCCCCGCGACCGAGACACCGGCCACACGTTGGCGCGGCGTGCACGGCGCACCTTGAGCTGGGATCTGGATCGACAGTTCGATCGCCTTGGCCTCGGCGCTAGTTGGCAGGCCGTGAGCAGCAGCTATGACAACCTGAACAATCAGCAGCCGCTTGGCGGTTATGCACTGCTCGGACTGCGCAGCAGCTGGGCGCTGAACCGCGAGATCAAGCTGGATTTCAAGGTCGACAACCTGCTGGACAAGGGTTACAGCCGGGCGCTGTACAGCCATGACGGCAGTCAATATGGCTATCGCGAAGAAGGTCGGGCGTTCATGTTCGGCGTGACCTGGACACCGCAGCTCTAACGATCTGGCGCGATCAGGTGGCAGAGTTTGGCGGTCGCCTCGATCATCTGCCCGCTCGGCCGCTCCAGGCCTTTGTCGGTGACCAGCAGTAATTGCCCGTGCTTGACCGCTGTCACCTGCGGCCAGGCGTTCCAAGCATCCAGTTGCGGCTGATCGCCGGCGAGAATCACTTCGGGGTCACGCTGTAAAACCGCCTCGATGCTCACCTGCGGCGCTGGCAGGCTGAGGTCGGCGAACGCATTGCGCGCGCCGCACACTTCAAGCGCATCGCTGATGATCTGCCCGCCACCGACGGTGTACAGCGGCTTGTCCCAGATTTGATAGAACACCCGCAGCGGCACTTCTCGGCGGTAGCGCTGGCGCAGCTCGTTGAGGTTGCGCCGCAGCTCGGTGGCCCGCTTGATTCCACGCTCAGAACGACCGAGCTGTGTCGCGATGGCTTCAATCTGCGCAATCAACTGTTCGAGACTATGGGGCTCGGCAACGAAAGTCGGGATATTCAAGCGCTTGAGCTGATCGCGCTGAGCCGGGCCGACACTGCCGGGCCATAGCAGCAACAAGTCAGGCTTGAGGCTGAGCAGCCGTTCCATGTCCAGCTGGCCGTAACGGCCCACTGAAGGCACGTCCCTGATCGTGGATGGCCGCTCACCGCCATCCAGCACCCCGACCAACAGGTCGGCCGAATCCAGTTCGACAACGATTTCAGACAGGGATGGTGCAAGGCTGACTACACGCAGGGCGGCCAGCGCTTCACCGCTGACGGCCAGCAGCAGAACCGCCAGCCAGAGACGCCGCATCAGCCGAGTTGACGCGGGATACGGTAGAGGTAGAACAGCACCGCCGTGGACAGCGCCAGCAACATGAGCGGCACCGCTTCAAGACCGACGAACACTGCCAGCGCGCCAATCCATGCCGGCAGCGCCGCGACCACGAATGCACTGCGAAGGCAGGCCGCCAGGGCAATCCAGGCGGCGGGTTCTTCAGGGGTATCGAGGGCTTTTTGCGTGGCGATCAGCGCATGTTTGTAGCGCCCGAAAAATTTCAGGCTGACAAACATCGAGGCTACGCCAGCGATAAACAAAGGCATCGCCAGGACCGGCAGAATCGCCTCGCCCTGGCCGAACACACCGTTGATCACGAACAGCGGCACCAGTGCCAGCGCCAGGTATTTCCACCAGGCGATCGACAGACGGCGCCGCACTTGGCCGCGAGTCACGCCCGGTCTACCTCGCCCTGATGCTCGTTGCCCATCATGTGGTCGAGCTTGCTGGCCTTGGTCGCCAGATAGAGCTTGTTGTGCGGGTTGTGACCGGTGTGCAGCGGCACGCGCTCGGCGACGACGATGCCCATGTCGGTCAAGGCTTTGACCTTGCGCGGGTTGTTGGTCATCAGGCGCAGGGATTTGACGCCCAGATGCTCAAGCATCGGCAGGCACATGGCGTAGTCACGCTGGTCGGCGGCAAAGCCCAGGCGTTCGTTGGCTTCAACGGTGTCGGCGCCGCCGTCCTGCAATTCATAGGCACGAATCTTGTTCAAAAGACCGATGCCGCGCCCTTCCTGACGCAGGTACAGCAACACGCCACGGCCTTCGCGAGCGATCGCCTTGAGGGCGCCTTCGAGTTGCGAACCGCAGTCGCAACGCTGGCTGAACAAGGCATCGCCGGTCAGGCATTCGGAGTGCAGACGCCCGAGTACCGGGGCTCCGTCGGCAATCTCACCCAGGCTCAGCACAACGTGCTCGCGGCCGGTGGCTTCATCGAGAAAACCGTGCATGGTGAATTGCGCAAAAGGCGTTGGCAGCTTGGAAGCGGCGACAAAAACGACAGGCACCGGTGTGCTCCTGATCTGAAAAGTCCGAGATTCGCTGGGCGGCATTGTAACAGCAGGTACCCGCAGGCGCTTAGGCTGAATTATCGGGGATAACTATCAAAAAGTTTGATGACAGGCCCGTTGCCCCTACTCGAACGGATACGGCTGCTTCCAGCGCTCGAAGATCGGCTTCAACTCACCGCTCTTCACCAGTTGCCCCATGCGCTGGTCGTAGATAGACATCAGCGCCCGGCCTTGCGGGGTATCGGCGAAGCCGAGATACAGCGGCAGTTCCGCCAGATGCGAGTAACGGTACTGCGACGGATCGGCGGCGTTTCTTACCACCGCTTCGATTTCCGTCAGCGCATCGATGTAGTAATCCGCCCGCCCCTGCTTGAGCATCGACAGGATGCCGGTGCGGCGCTCGATCTGATTGAAGCGTTTGACGTTCGGCAGGTAGGTTTCGTAGCGATAGCCGCGCACCCAGGCCAATCGATACTTGCCCAGCGTCGCCTGGGTCGGCGATGGGTTGCTGGCAAGACCCAGCGCGTAGATGTGGTCGGAATCGAAATTCCATTTCGGATACAGCACCTGCTCGGCTTCACCGCGATAGGAGCCGACCAGTGCGTCAGCTTCCTTCAGTTGCACCAGACCCACCGAGCGAGTGTAGGGCACGGTGCGGATGTCCAGGGTCACGCCGGCCGGTTCGAAGACTTTGCGCAAGACGTCCCAGCCCAGGCCATGACCATCGGCGGCGGTGTAGTCTTGCCAATCTTCACTGGCCAGGTGAATGACCGACGGCGGTGCGTCCTGTGCCTGGGCCACGGCGCCAAGCAAGGTCAAAACCACTATCGCCAACCAGCGTCGAGTCATCCCTGTGCCCCTCATCCACGCCTGGAAATCAGGCGAAAACCCACACCAGGCCCTGCATCGCCAGCCACGCGAACACGCCGGCCAGCACGTCGTCGAGCATGATGCCGACGCCGCCGTGAACATGCCGGTCGATCCAGCGGATCGGCCACGGCTTGAGAATGTCGAAGAAGCGGAACACAAGGAACCCGGCCAGCAACCAGTACCAGCCTTCCGGCACCAGCCACAGGGTGATCCACATCCCGACCATTTCGTCCCAGACGATGCCTTCGTGGTCGTGCACCCGCAGATCGTCGGCCACTTTGCCGCACAGCCAGAAGCCGAACAGCATGGTGATCCCGAGCATCAGCCAGTACCCCCAGTCCGGCAGCATCTGCCACAACGGAATAAAGGGTAGTGCAACTAACGAGCCCCAAGTGCCCGGCGCCTTGGGCAAGGTGCCCGAACCGAAGCCGAACGCCAGGAAATGCCAGGGGTTGCGCCAGACCGACGGCGGAACGAATTCGGCCGGAACCTGTTTCGGGTGATCTGTCACGGTGACTCCTGAAAATGTTGATAACCCCGGATTTGCGGGGTGATGTCGTGTCCATCGCGATCCAGCAGCACCACGCCCTGGTCCTGCGTCACGCGGCCGATCACATGGATCGGCCAGCCATCGGCGAGCAACGCCGGCAACTCGACGGACGGCAAGGTGAAGGCCAGCACGTAATCATCGCCGCCGCTCAACGCCGCACGCTCGGCGCCGCGCTGGCCGAGAAACGCCACCAGCGCATCCGACAGTGGGACACGCTCACGCTCGATTTCAAGGCGAACCTTCGACGCCAGGGCGATGTGGCCACAGTCGGCGAGCAGGCCATCGGAGATGTCCAGCGCCGAAGTGGCCTTGCCACGCAGGGCCTGGCCGAGAGCGAGTTGCGGTTGCGGCGACCAGTAATGATCAAGCAGCGGCTGGGCGATGTGCGGCTCGGCGTCACGCTGACCCAGCACCAGCGGCAAGGCCCCGGCGGCATTGCCCAGTTCGCCGCCGACACACAGCAGATCGCCCGGCTGTGCGCCGCTGCGGGTCAACGCTTTGCCGGCAGGGACACGGCCGAACACGGTGACGGTCAGGCTCAACGGCCCGCGGGTCGTGTCGCCGCCAACCAGTGCCACGCCGCAGCCCTGCGCCATGCGGTTCAAACCGCGGGCATAGGCTTGCAGCCAATCGGCAGTCACCGTCGGCAGAGTCAGGGCAAGGGTAAAGGCGACGGGTGTGGCGCCCATGGCAGCGAGGTCGCTGACCGCCACGGCCAGCGAGCGCTGACCGAGCAGAAACGGATCGCAGGGATCGGCGAAATGCACGCCGGCCACCAGCGTATCGGTGGAAACCGCCAGCTGTTCCCCGGAAGGAACCGCCAGCAAGGCGCAGTCATCGCCGATGCCCAGTGCAACGCCTTCGCCGCCCTGCGCACAAGGCGCGGCGGCGAAGAAATTGCGGATCAGCTCAAACTCGCCCATGGCCGAGAAAAAGTATTCAAGCGCGGATCAGCGCTTGAACGCCTTCACTTCAGCTTCACGCAGGCGCGGAGCCAGCTTGTCGAGCACGCCGTTGACGAACTTGTGGCCGTCGGTCGAACCGAACACCTTGGCCAGTTCGATACCCTCGTTGATCACAACGCGGTACGGGACGTCGACGCGCTTGAGCAACTCCCAGGTGGACAGGCGCAGAACTGCCAGTTCAACCGGGTCCAGTTCTTCGATCGACAAGTCCAGGCAAGGCGTGAGCGCGTTGTCGATTTCGGTGCGATTGGCCGGAACCCCGTGGAGGATTTCGCGGAAGTACGCGCCATCGACATCGGTGAAATCGTTATCGACCCGGAACTGCGCTTCGATCTCGTTCAGCGAAGCCTTGGCCATGTGCCATTGATACAGGGCCTGAGTCGCGAGCTGACGGGCTTCGCGGCGCTTGGCGCTTTTAGATGGCTTGCCGGCATCCGCGGGTTTCGGATCGCGCGGGTTGAAACGATCGCTTTCGTCGCTAATCACTTGGCCTCCAACTGCGCCAGCAGGCTGACCATTTCCAGAGCGGACAGGGCAGCTTCAGCACCTTTGTTGCCGGCCTTGGTGCCGGAACGTTCGATGGCTTGCTCGATGGAATCAACGGTCAGGACGCCGAAAGCGACCGGTACGCCGAACTCCATGGACACCTGGGCCAGGCCCTTGGTGCACTCGCCAGCCACGTATTCGAAGTGCGGAGTGCCGCCACGAATGACCGCGCCCAGGGCGATGATTGCTGCGAACTCGCCTTTCTGGGCGACTTTTTGCGCAACCAGCGGGATTTCGAAGGCGCCAGGTGCGCGGATGATGGTGATGTCGCTTTCGCTCACGCCGTGGCGAACCAGGGCATCAACTGCACCGCTGACCAGGCTTTCAACCACGAAGCTGTTGAAGCGGCCCACTACCAAAGCGTAGCGGCCTTTAGGGGCGATGAAGGTACCTTCGATGGTCTTCAGGGTCATTCGTCAGATCTCTTAAAGAGCCGGGACGCGTCTGTTTCGCGTCCCTCAGTGATTTATTTGCCGCGAATACAGGGCCGGAAACAACCGGTCATTATTCGGAGGGCACGTATTCTACAACTTCCAGATCGAAACCGGATATCGCATTGAACTTCATCGGCGCGCTCATCAAACGCATTTTGCGCACGCCGAGGTCACGCAGGATCTGCGAGCCGGCACCGACAATGCTGTAGGTGGTCGGCTTTTTCGGTGCGGCCTGATCGCCGGTTTCGCGGATGTGCGCCAGCAACACGTCGCCATCGAGCGGGTGACCGAGCAACAGCACCACACCGCTGCCGGCCTCGGCAACCGCAGCCATGGCGGCGCGCAGGCTCCAGCGGCCCGGTTGCTTGACCATCAGCAGATCGCGCAGCGGGTCCATGTTGTGCACGCGAACCAGGGTCGGCTCTTCGGCGCAAACGGTGCCCAGGGTCAGTGCCATGTGCACGTCGCCTTCCACGGAATCACGATAGGTCACCAGGTTGAATTGGCCCAGTTCGCTGTCCAGCGGCTGCTCGGCAATCCGCTGAACGGTACGTTCGTGGATCATCCGGTAGTGAATCAGGTCGGCGATGGTGCCGATCTTGATGTTGTGTTCGGCGGCGAACGCTTCCAGTTCGGCGCGACGGGACATGGTGCCGTCGTCGTTCATCACTTCGCAGATCACGCCGCTTGGCTCGAAACCGGCCATGCGCGCCAGGTCGCAGGCGGCTTCGGTGTGACCGGCGCGAGCCAGGGTGCCACCAGCCTGGGCCATCAGCGGGAAAATGTGGCCCGGGCTGACGATGTCTTCGGCTTTCGCGTCTTTTGCAGCAGCCGCTTGCACGGTACGTGCGCGGTCAGCGGCGGAGATGCCGGTGGTCACACCTTCGGCGGCTTCGATCGAGACGGTGAACTTGGTGCCGAAACCGGAACCGTTGCGTGGGGCCATCAGCGGCAGCTTCAGGGTTTCGCAACGCTCGCGGCTCATCGGCATGCAGATCAGGCCACGGGCGTACTTGGCCATGAAGTTGATGTGCTCGGCCTTGCAGCATTCGGCGGCCATGATCAGGTCGCCTTCGTTCTCGCGGTCTTCGTCATCCATGAGGATGACCATCTTGCCTTGGCGGATGTCTTCAACCAGTTCTTCGATGCTATTGAGCGCCACAAGGCACCCCCTTCAGTCAGGATTTGAGGTAGCCGTTGGCGGCCAGAAAGCTTTCAGTGATGCCACCGCCAGGCTTTTGTGAAGAGTCAGGCTCAGCGGCCCTGTCACCCAGAAGCAGACGCTCCAGATAACGCGCCAGCAAGTCGACCTCCAGATTCACCCGGCGACCTGGCTTGTAGGACGCCATGATGGTTTCGCTCAGGGTGTGCGGAATGATTGTCAGCAGGAATTCGGCGCCATCGACCGCGTTCACGGTCAGGCTGGTGCCGTCGACGGTGATCGAGCCTTTATGGGCGATGTACTTGGCCAGCTCTTTCGGTGCGCGGATGCGAAATTCCACGGCGCGGGCATTGTCGCTGCGCGAAACCACTTCGCCGACACCGTCGACGTGACCGCTGACCAGATGCCCGCCGAGACGGGTAGTCGGGGTCAGGGCTTTTTCCAGGTTGACCGGGCTGCCGCTTTTCAGGTCATTCATGGCGGTGCAGTCGAGGGTTTCGCGACTGACGTCGGCGGCGAAGCCGTTGCCCGGCAGTTCCACGGCGGTCAGGCACACGCCGTTGACCGCGATGCTGTCGCCGAGCTTGACGTCGCTCAGGTCGAGCTTGCCGGTTTCGACATGCACCCGCACATCACCGCCCTTTGGGGTCAGTGCGCGGATACTGCCGATGGATTCGATGATGCCGGTAAACATGGGGTTCTCCTTGAGAACGAAGCCAGCGCTAACGCGATGGCCGTGAATTATACGCTCGCCGATGGGACAGGGATGGCAGTGACTCGCCAGTCATCGCCAACCGCACGAATTTCAGTGATTTTCAGCTCGGGCGCATCCTTCATATAGGCCAGCGGCCAGTCCAGAAGCGGACGCGCCGTGGAGCCGAGGAACTTGCCGGCAATGAAGATCACGAACTCGTCGACCAGACCGAGTTGGGCAAATGCGCCGGCCAGTCGCGGGCCAGCCTCGACCAGCACTTCGTTGACGCCACGGTTGGCCAGTTCGATCAGCAACCGGTGCAGATCGACCTGTCCGTCGTCGCCCGGCACGATCAGGCATTCCGGGCCGTGGGCGTACTGTTCTTCGATGGCCACGCAAGTGGCGACCAGCGCCGGGCCGGCCTTGAAGAACGGCGCATCCAGCGGCACTCGCAGACGTCCGTCGATCAACACCCGCAGCGGCGGACGGCTCAGGGCCAGTGCGGTCTGTTCGGCATCCAGCCCCAGCTCTTCGGCGCGAACGGTCAGGCGTGCGCCATCGGCCAGCACCGTGTCGGCGCCGGTCAGCACCACGCTGGCCTGAGCGCGCAGACGCTGCACCGCCGAACGCGCGGCAGGGCCGGTGATCCATTGGCTCTCGCCGCTTTCCATCGCCGTGCGGCCGTCGAGGCTCATGGCCAACTTCACCCGCACGAACGGCAAGCCGTGTTCCATGCGCTTCAGAAAACCTTGATTGAGCTTGCGCGCCTCAGTTTCCAGCACGCCGCTTTCGCTGGCGATGCCGGCATCGGCCAGGCGCTGCAGACCGCGTCCGGCGACTTGAGGATTGGGATCACGCATCGCCGCGACCACCCGGCCGACACCGGCATTCACCAGCGCATCGGCGCACGGCGGCGTACGGCCGTGATGGCTGCAAGGTTCGAGGGTCACGTAAGCCGTTGCGCCCCGGGCCAGCTCACCGGCGGCGCGCAGGGCGTGGACTTCGGCATGGGGTTCGCCGGCGCGTTCGTGCCAGCCTTCGCCGACAATCTGCCCGTCACGAACGATCACGCAGCCGACCCGCGGATTGGGATGAGTCGTGTAGTGCCCCTTGCGCGCCAGCTCCAGGGCCCGGGCCATGAAGTGGGCGTCGAGAATGGCCTGCTCGGCGGCGGCGGTCATTCTTTCACCGGTTCACGGGCGAGGCGGTCGATCTCTTCGCGGAACTCGTTGAGGTCCTGAAAGCGCCGGTACACGGAAGCGAAACGGATGTAGGCGACTTCATCGAGCTTTTGCAACTCGGCCATCACCAGTTCGCCGACCACGAGGGACTTGACCTCACGCTCGCCGGTGGCGCGCAGCTTGTGCTTGATATGGACCAGCGAGGATTCGAGGCGCTCGACGCTCACCGGACGTTTCTCCAGGGCGCGTTGCATGCCGGCGCGGAGTTTTTCTTCGTCGAACGGTTGGCGGCTGCCGTCGGTTTTGATCAGGCGCGGCAACACCAGTTCGGCCGTCTCGAACGTCGTGAAACGTTCGCCGCAGGCCAGGCATTCACGCCGGCGGCGCACCTGTTCGCCCTCGGCGACCAGACGCGAGTCGATGACCTTGGTGTCGTTGGCACCGCAGAAGGGACAGTGCATGGTGGCTGGCAACAAAAAAAGGGAGGGCCATGGTAGCGCATCCCGGTGGCAAGACAAGCCATAGGCTTTGCGGTATACAGACTGCCATGATCGTTTGATCCATGGATTTCATTTTGCTGGAGCCGCCAATGTCCCTACGACCGCTCGTTTTGCTCAGTGTTTTCAGCCTGCTGGTGGCCTGTGGCAGCGATGCGCCCAAGCCTCAGCCGCCCACGCCGGGCCCGGCGCCGCAACAGGCGCAGAAAAAAGCCCGGGAAGCCGCCGACCTCGGCCCGCTGCCGGCGTATCAGCGCGAACTGAGCGGCACCCTGCAAGGCGTGCCGGCCGGCGCCGAAGTCGAACTGGCGCTGCTGGTGATCGACGAAAAGGATCGCCCGCAACAATTGCTCGCCAGTTCCAGCCTGATCGGCAACAACCAGATTCTGCCGTTTCACCTGCGTTTCAACCCCGAAGCCTTTCCGGTGGGCGCGCGCGTTGAATTGCGCGGTCGCGCCAGCCAGTCCGGCCAGTTGATCCTGCACCTGCCGTCGCAGACCATCACTGAGCCGACCACCCAGGCGCTGGGCCAGCTGCAATTTGTCAAAGCCCCATGAATGCACCGTCAGACCTGCAACAGTCGCTGGGCGAGTTGCTCGGCGACGCGCGACTGAAAGCCTGCACATTGCCGGACACCGATTTGCAGCTGTGGCTGATCGATGGCGACAACATGGCCCGCGAATTCAGCCAGGAAGAAACCCAACGCATCCTCCATGAACCGCCGTACTGGAGTTTCTGCTGGGCCAGCGGTCTGGCGGTGGCGCGCTATCTCGCGCAATTCCCCGAGTGGGTCCGGGGCAAACGGGTGCTGGATTTCGGCGCCGGTTCCGGGATCGCCGGCATCGCGGCGGTGAAGGCCGGAGCGCTGGAGGTCGTGGCCTGCGACCTTGACCCGCTGGCGATTGCCGCCTGTCGGGCGAATGCCGAACTCAATGATGTGCAGATGAGCTATTCCACGGACTTCTTCGCCGAGGCCGATCGCTTCGATCTGATCCTGGTGGCCGACGTTCTCTACGACCGGGAAAACCTGCCGCTGCTCGACGCCTTCCTGAGCCGTGGCCGCGAGGCGCTGGTGGCGGATTCACGGGTCAGGGATTTCCGTCACCCACTGTACCGGCGCATCGAAATGCTCGAAGCCATGACCCTGCCGGATCTGGCCGAGCCCGAAGAGTTTCGCCATGTCAGCCTCTACCATGCGGCCCGCGCCTGACCGTATAGTTGCCCCATTCACGCTTTTACGAGATCCCCCATGAGTCAGCAAACGCCGTACATTTTCGACGCCACGACGGCCGACTTCGACCAGTCGGTGATCGAGGCTTCCTTTCAAAAACCGGTGCTGGTGGATTTCTGGGCCGAATGGTGTGCGCCGTGCAAGGCGCTGATGCCGATGCTGCAAGGCATCGCCGAGAGCTATCAGGGCGAGTTGCTGCTGGCCAAGGTCAATTGCGATATCGAGCAGGACATCGTTGCCCGCTTCGGCATCCGTAGCCTGCCGACCGTGGTGCTGTTCAAGGACGGTCAACCGGTGGACGGCTTTGCCGGTGCACAACCGGAATCGGCCGTGCGCGCCCTGCTCGAACCGCATGTGCAGATGCCGGCGCCGTCGGCTGCCGATCCGTTCGAACAGGCTCAGGCACTGTTTGACGAGGGTCGCTACGCCGACGCGGAAGCGACATTGGTCACGCTGCTGGGTGAAGACAATACCAACGCCAAGGCGTTGATTCTCTACGCTCGCTGCCTGACCGAACGCGGTGAGCTGGGCGAAGCGCAAACAGTGCTCGACGCGGTCAAGAGCGACGAGCACAAAGCCGCGCTGGCTGGTGCCAAGGCGCAGATCAAGTTCCTCGGCCTGGCCCGAGACCTGCCGGATGCCGCGGACCTGAAAAGCCGTCTGGCGCAAAATCCGCAGGACGATGAAGCGGTGTATCAACTGGCGATCCAGCAACTGGCCCGTCAACAATACGAAGCGGCGCTGGACGCCCTGCTCAAGCTGTTCATCCGCAACCGCAGCTACGGCGAAGGTCTGCCGCACAAGACCTTGCTGCAAGTGTTCGAACTGCTGGGCAACGATCACCCGCTGGTGACCGCTTACCGGCGCAAGGTGTTTGCCGCGCTGTACTAAGCGCTTACTCGATCCAGCTGTAGAGCGGCGTATCCCCGCCGCTCAGCACTTTCACATCGGATGAATGACGCAGGCGCACCAGCAAGCGCTTGCCCGCTACCGCGCTGCCGGTCAGCCCTTCGAGCTGATCCAGCAACTCCGGCCCGCTGAGTTGCCCGGCCTTGCGCAGTAAATCCCTGGCGACCTGCCACAACGCGTCATCCTGATTCACCGGTTTCGCCACAGGCGCCGTTGCTGCAGTCTGCGGCTGGGCGGCTTGCACCTGCACGCCAAACTGCGAACCGAGCCGCGCCCAGTCGCTTTCATCCAGTTCCAGGGTCAAATCCACCGGCAACTCGCCGACGGTTCCGCGTATCCGCAACATAACTTTGCTCCCGCACTTTTCTGACCTGCATGCTCCCATGGGACTTGTGTAACGCCAAGCGGGCGGGCAAACTCTGCGCACTTTCGTTATAAGATTACATAACAAACTCTTCACTTTACTTCCCGGAGACCGCCATGCGTCGTCTGCTCCTCGCTTTGCCGTTTGCCCTGTTGCCGCTGGCCATCGCCCATGCCGCCGATGAGCATGATCACGACCATGAGCACGGCAGCCTCGGTGCCCACGAACATGGCGTCGGTCGCCTGAACGCCGCGCTCGACGGCCAGACCCTGGAGCTGGAACTGGAAAGCCCGGCGATGAACCTCGTGGGTTTCGAACACGTCGCCACCAGTGATGCCGACAAGGCCAAGGTTGCAGCCGCCCGCGCGCAACTGGAAAAACCGCAGGCGTTGTTCAGTCTGCCGGCCGCCGCCGGTTGCAAAGTCACCAGCCAGGAGCTGGAAAGCCCGCTGTTCGGCGACAAGCCGGAGGCCGACGACCACGACGAAGAGGAAGCCGGCAAGGATGGTCATGAGCATCATCACGACCATAGCGAAATCCACGCCCACTACCAGTTCAGCTGCGCGGCGCCGGGTGCGTTGAAAACCCTGGATCTGGCGAACCTGTTCACTACCTTCCCGGCCACCCAGAAAATTCAGGTACAACTGATCGGCCCGAGCGGCCAGCAAGGCACGGAAGTGACGGCCAAGGCCGCCGCCCTGAAGTTCTGACACGGAACGGCGCCATGACCCAAGCACTCATCGAACTGTCCGACCTGGGCTTCAACTGGCCCGGTCACCCGCCGCTGCTGGACATCCCGGCGTTTCGTCTGGAAGCCGGCGAAACCCTGTTCCTCAAGGGCCCCAGCGGCAGCGGCAAGACCACCCTGCTCGGCCTGCTGGGCGGGGTGCAGAAACCCGGTCGCGGCAGCATTCGCCTGCTCGGCCAGGAACTGACCGACCTGGGTGCCGGCGCCCGTGATCGCTTTCGGGTCGATCACACCGGCTACATTTTCCAGCAGTTCAACCTGCTGCCGTTTCTCTCGGTGCGCGAGAACGTCGAGCTGCCGTGCCACTTTTCGAAGCTGCGTGCCGAGCGCGCAAAACAACGCCACGGCAGTGTCGATCAGGCCGCCGCCACCCTGCTTGCGCACCTGGGGTTGAAGGACGAAAGCATCCTGAGTCGCCGCGCCGATTCGCTGTCGATCGGTCAGCAACAGCGGGTCGCCGCTGCCCGTGCGTTGATCGGTCAGCCAGAACTGGTGATCGCCGACGAACCGACCTCGGCGCTGGATTACGACGCCCGGGAAAACTTCATTCGTCTGCTGTTCGCCGAGTGCCGTGAGGCCGGCTCGAGCCTGTTGTTCGTCAGCCACGACCAGAGCCTGGCGCCGCTGTTCGACCGTCACCTGTCCCTGGCCGAACTCAATCGCGCCGCCACGTCTGCCGAGGTCTGAGATGTATCTGTTCCGTCTGGCCATGGCCAGCCTCGCCAACCGGCGTTTCACCGCCCTGCTCACCGCTTTCGCCATCGCGCTTTCCGTCTGCCTGCTGCTGGCGGTGGAGCGGGTGCGCACCGAAGCCAAGGCCAGTTTCGCCAGCACCATCAGCGGCACCGACCTGATCGTCGGCGCCCGTTCCGGTTCGGTGAACCTGTTGCTGTACTCGGTATTTCGCATCGGCAACGCCACCAACAACATCCGCTGGGACAGCTTCGAACACTTCGCCAGCAACCCGAAAGTGAAGTGGGCGATCCCGATGTCCCTCGGCGATTCCCATCGCGGTTACCGGGTGATGGGTACCACCGAAGCGTATTTCGAGCATTACCAATACGGTCGCCAGCAGCATCTGCAACTGGCCCACGGTCGCGCCTTCGCCACCGATCCGTTCGAAGTGGTGCTCGGTGCCGAAGTGGCCGAGGCGTTGCATTACAAGCTCGGCGACAAACTGGTGCTCGCCCACGGCGTGGCGGCGATCAGTCTGGTCAAGCACGATGACAAGCCATTCACCGTGGTCGGGATTCTCAAGCGCACCGGCACCCCGGTGGACCGCACGCTGCACATCAGCCTCGGCGGCATGGAGGCGATCCACATCGACTGGCACAACGGCGTACCGGCCCGTGGCAACGGGCGGATCAGCGCCGATCAGGCACGCAACATGGACCTGACGCCGCAAGCGATCACCGCGTTCATGCTCGGCCTCAACAGCAAGATCTCGACCTTCGCCCTGCAACGGGAGATCAACGAGTTCCGTGGCGAGCCGATGCTGGCGATCCTGCCGGGCGTGGCCTTGCAGGAGTTGTGGAGCCTGATGAGCACTGCCGAAAAAGCACTGTTCGTGGTCTCGCTGTTCGTGGTGCTGACCGGGCTGATCGGCATGCTCACGGCGATTCTCACCAGCCTCAACGAACGCCGCCGCGAAATGGCGATCCTGCGTTCGGTGGGCGCGCGGCCGTGGCATATCGCGAGCCTGCTGGTGCTGGAAGCCTTTGCGCTGGCATTGACCGGGGTGATCGCCGGGCTGGCGTTGCTGTATCTCGGCATTGCCGCTGCTCAGGGTTATGTGCAGGCCAATTACGGGCTGTATCTGCCGCTGGCCTGGCCAAGCGAGTATGAATGGACGCTGCTCGGTGGCATTCTGGCTGCCGCGCTGCTGATGGGCAGCGTGCCGGCCTGGCGCGCGTATCGCCAATCCCTGGCCGATGGCCTGTCGATCCGTTTATGAGGATGTTCACCATGCCCCGCGCTGCCCTTGCGCTGCTGTTGCTGGTCGCCCTGCCCGTGTGGGCGGCGCCGAAAGACCTGACTTGGTCGGAGATGATCCCGCCGGACGCGGCGCCGGAAGTGCCGAACATGACGCCGCTGCATGACCTGTCGAAGATGAGCGATGCGCTGTCCGCCGAGTCCGCGCCGGCAGCCAGGCAGGACATGCCCAACGCCCCGGTAGTGCAAAGCCTCGACGGCCAGAACATCCGCCTGCCGGGCTACATCGTACCGCTGGAAGTCAGCGAAGAAGGTCGCACCACTGACTTCCTGCTGGTGCCGTATTTCGGCGCCTGCATCCACGTGCCGCCACCACCCTCGAACCAGATCGTGCACGTGAAAAGCGAACTCGGCGTGAAGCTCGACGAGCTGTATCAGCCGTACTGGGTCGAGGGGCCGTTGCAGGTCAAGCCGTCTACCAGCGAACTGGCCGATGCCGGGTATCAGATGGAAGCGGACAAGATTTATGTGTACGAGCTGCCGGAGTAAATCTGCGGGGTTCCAAGCTGCTTGTAAGGGCCCCATCGCTGGCAAGCCAGCTCCCACAGGTTTTGTTGGCGATCACAAAATTTGTTAACGACCCAATCACTGTGGGAGCTGGCTTGCCAGCGATGAGGCCATGAAAGTTCCACAAAGAACCGGGGCATCACTGTTTCATTGAGCTGAGTCAAAAGACCGTATCAGACGGATTCGTACCATAGGACATCAAACATTTTTAACGTCCTTTGGGAGCTTCCATGAACAAGTCCTTGCTCAGCGCCTCGCTGTTTGCCCTCGCGCTCGCAGCCCCGCTCGCCCACGCCCACGAAGCCGGCGACATCATCGTTCGTGCCGGTGCGATCACCGTCAACCCGAAGGCCGACAGCTCCAGCGTCAAGGTCGATCAGGGTCCGCTGAGCGGCACCAACCTGGGCGGCAAGGCGACCATGAGCAGCGACACCCAACTGGGTCTGAACTTCGCCTACATGCTGACCAACAACATCGGTATCGAGCTGTTGGCCGCCTCGCCGTTCGAGCATGACGTGAAGATCAAGGGCACCGCCCTGCCAGCCGCCAACGGCAAACTCGGCACCCTCAAACACCTGCCGCCGACCCTGAGCGTCGTCTACTACCCGCTGGACGCGAAGTCGCCGTTCCAGCCGTACATCGGCGGCGGCATCAACTACACCTGGATCTACGACGAGCACGTCGGCAGCGAAGCCCAGTCCAACGGTTTCAGCAACTTCAAGGCGAAAAACTCCTGGGGCCTGGCCTGGCAGGTCGGCGCCGACTACATGCTGACCGACAACATCATGCTCAACGCCCAGGTGCGCTACATCGACATCGACACCCGCGCCACCGTCGAGAACAACGCCGTAGCCCCGGGCACCCGTGCACGGGTGAATGTGGACGTTGATCCCTTCATCTACATGGTTGGTCTAGGCTACAAGTTCTAAAGAACGTTCACGTGGTGGTGAATGAGGCTTGGTGGCGGGCAGCTCAGAACTGACGGCGATGTTACGCAATCGACCGGGGAGCAAGCTCCCTCGCTACAGGAAATGTTTTTGAAACCCGATTTCCGGCCGTGAAAAAGGCGCCTGTCAAAAGGCGCCTTTTTCATGTCTGCGGGAAGCTCAGCGGCCGAGCAGACGAGCCAGGCCGACGTTCATCGGCGTTGGCGTCGGGCACTTGAATCGCTCCAGCAACCGGCGGTTGTTCGCCCGTGAATGACGGATGTCACCGGAGCGCGCCGGGCCATAGCTGACGGGCGGCAACTTGCCGACCACCGCTTCGAGCGCGGCCAGCATCTGCTTGAGGTTGGTCGCCTGATTCCAGCCGACGTTCACCGCACCGACATCCACTTGCGGCTTTTCGATCGCCTGCACCAGGACGTCGACCAGGTCTTCGACGTACATGAAATCGCGAGTCTGCTCGCCATCGCCGAACACGGTGATCGGCAGGCCTTTCTGCGCGCGTTCGCTGAAGATGCTGATCACCCCGGAGTACGGCGAGGACGGATCCTGACGCGGGCCGAAGATGTTGAAGAAGCGGAAGATAGCCGGTTCCAGACCGTGCTGACGGCGGTAGAAATCGAAGTACTGCTCGCCGGCCAGTTTGTCCGACGCGTAAGGCGTCAGCGGTGCCTTGGGCGTGTCTTCGTCAATCGATTCGCCTTCACCATTGTTGCCGTAGACGGCTGCGCTGGAGGCGTACAAAACACGTTTGACGCCGGCCTCGCGCATGGCTTCGCAGACGTTCAGCGTGCCGATGAAATTGCTCTGGTGGGTTTTCACCGGATCGTCCACCGACGCCTGCACCGACGCCACGGCGGCCAGATGGGCGACCGCGCTGCAACCCTGCATTGCCTGTGCGACCAGAGCAGCATCGGCCACATCGCCAACGATCAGTTCGACCCTGGGATTATCCAGCGGCAGGTTGCTGCGCTTGCCGGTCGACAGATCATCGAGAATCCGCACCGAATGGCCCTTGGCAAGCAGCGCGTCAGTCAGGTGCGAGCCGATGAAACCGGCGCCGCCGGTGATGAGAACAGGGCCTTCAGCCATGACGATAAAACCTATCCAGTAAGCCCGGGAGCGCGGCACGCCAGGCGCGCGGCTTGATCCCGAAGGTGTGCAGAATTTTCTTGCAGGCGAGCACCGCGTGTTGCGGTTCTTCGGCGGCATCCGGCCGCGCGGCGTGGGCCTGGGCGGTCGGGGCTTCGATGGCCAGCGGGTGCAGGCTGCGCGCTTCGGAGAGAATCGCCTGGCCCAGCGCCAGCGGCGTGGTCGCCTCGTGGCCAGCGTAGTGGTATGTGCCCCACAACGGCGCGGCGCAATCGAGTTGCTTGAGCACCGAAATGATCACCCGTGCCGCATCGTCGACCGGGGTTGGATTGCCACGGCGGTCATCGGCCAGCAGCAATTCTTCGGGTTGTTCGGCACGGGCCAGGAAGCGTCCGAGTATTCCTTCCGGGCTGTCGTCGAGCAGCCAGCCGAAACGCAGCAGCACATGTTGCGGACAGGTGGCACGTACGCTCTGCTCGATCCGCCACAGCGCCTGACCGCGCAGGCCCAGCGGCACCGGTTCGTCCTTTTCGCTGTAGGCAGTGGCGCGGGAACCGTCGAACACCCGATAACTGGATGGCTGCACCAGCACGATGTTGTGGTGCTGGCACAGTTCGGCCAGGCGTTCGATGGCGCGTTCCTGTCCGGCCAGACGGCTTTCGCTGACGGCCTCGGCCTGGAACCAGTCGAAATAGTAGGCAAGGTTGATCAATGCATCGGGACGGGTGTCGTCGAGCAATTGGGTCAGGCTCGCGGCATCCCAGCCGTCTTCGGGCGGGCGGGGGGCGAGGAAACCGATGTCTTCCTCTGCACCGAGGCGAATCAGCGCCTGCCCAAGGGCATTTCCGCCGCCCAGTAACATAAGGCGCATTCGCATAGAGTCAGCAGGCCCAGTCTGATTGGAACGATGGCTTTGGCGACGATGCTTGTGGCACCGTCGTCGATAATTGCCGGAATCGTTGCATTTTGCGGGTTTAGTGCGCAACCGTCACCCGTAAAGTGTAGATCCCGAGCGGTACTTGCAACTTCGTCCGCCCGCCCGCATAACTGAAGCCATGAATCTGCCCCTTCCCACGGACGCGGCGCTGGCAGGCTTCCACCCCGCCGTCAGCGCCTGGTTCAGCAGCACCTTCCCGACGGTGACGGCCGCCCAGGCCCGCGCATGGCCATTGATCCGCCAGCGCCGCTCGACGCTGATCGCCGCGCCCACCGGTTCCGGCAAGACCCTCACCGCGTTCCTCGCCGTGCTCGACGATCTGGTCCACCGTGGCCTGGAAACCCCGGACGGTCTGCCGGATGAAACCCTGGTGGTCTACGTTTCGCCGCTCAAGGCGCTGTCCAACGACATCCGCATCAACCTGCAGAATCCGCTGGCCGGGATTACCGACCAGTTACGCCAAATGGACCTGCCGGCGCTGGAAATCACCACCGCCGTGCGCACCGGCGACACCCCGCAGAAAGACCGCGCCGCCATGCGCAAGAGCGCGCCACACATTCTGGTGACGACTCCGGAATCGCTCTACGTGCTGCTCGGCTCCGAGTCCGGGCGAAAAATGCTCGGCACCACCCGCACAGTAATCGTCGACGAGATCCACGCCATCGCTGCCGGCAAACGCGGCAGTCACCTGGCCCTGAGCCTCGAACGCTTGCAGGCGCTTTGCGCCGAACCACTGACCCGCATCGGCCTGTCCGCCACGCAAAAACCGATCGATGCGGTGGCGCGTTTTCTGGTCGGCCATGAGCGCCCGTGCGAAATCATCGACATCGGCCACGCGCGCCCACGGGATCTGGGCATCGAAGTGCCGCCGGTGCCGTTGTCGGCGGTGATGGCCAATGACGTCTGGGAACTGGTCTACGACCGCCTCGCCACCCTGGCCCGAGAACACCGCACCACGCTGATTTTCGTCAACACCCGACGTCTGGCCGAGCGCCTGAGTCGACACCTCAGCGAACGCCTCGGAAAAGACGCCGTGGCCGCGCACCACGGCAGTCTGGCCAAGGAGTTTCGCCTCGACGCCGAGCAGCGGCTCAAGCGTGGCGAACTGCAAGTGCTGATCGCCACCGCGTCGCTGGAACTGGGGATCGATATCGGTGAAGTCGACCTCGTGTGCCAGATCGCTTCGCCGCGCTCGATTGCCGGTTTTCTGCAAAGAGTAGGCCGCTCCGGGCACCAGGTCGGCGGCACGCCCAAGGGGCGCCTGTTCGCCACCACCCGCGACGATTTGATCGAGTGCGCCGCCCTGCTCGACTGCGTGCGCCGGGGTGAACTCGATACGCTGCACATCCCCGAAGCGCCGCTGGATGTGCTGGCGCAGCAGATCATTGCCGAGGTCAGTTGCCAGGAGTGGGCCGAGGGCGATTTGCTCGCGCTGTTCCACCGGGCCGAGCCCTACGCCCACCTCGACGAAACACATTATCAGGCGCTGCTGGGCATGCTCGCCGAGGGCTACAACGGCCGTCAGGGCATCCGCAGCGCTTATCTGCACCGCGACGCCGTGAGTCGAACCCTGCGCGGACGACGCGGTGCAAGGCTGACGGCTGTCACCAGCGGCGGCACCATCCCCGACAACGCCGACTACAGCGTCTTGCTCGAACCCCAGAGTCTGAACATCGGCAGCGTCAACGAAGACTTCGCCGTGGAAAGCATCGCCGGCGATGTGTTCCAGCTCGGCAACGCTTCTTATCGGATCCTGCGGGTGGAGGCCGGCAAGGTGCGGGTCGAGGACGCTCAAGGCCAGCCACCGACCATTCCGTTCTGGCTCGGCGAGGCGCCGGGACGCAGCGATGAATTGTCGGCGGCCGTGGCACGCCTGCACGCGCAGCTCGATCAATTGCTCAGCGCCAGCCCCGGCAACCTGCAACCGGCCCTCGACTGGCTGACCGCCACCCTCGGCCTGAACCTGGCCAGCGCCGAACAACTGGTGGATTACCTGGCCCGCGCCCGCCTCGCCCTCGGCGCCCTGCCGTCGAGGGACACGCTGCTGATGGAGCGCTTCTTCGACGAGTCCGGCGGCACCCAACTGATCATCCATTCGCCGTTCGGCAGCCGCATCAACCGCGCCTGGGGCCTGGCCCTGCGCAAGCGTTTCTGCCGCACCTTCAACTTCGAATTGCAGGCCGCCGCCAGCGAAGACGCGATCGTGCTGTCGCTGTCCACCAGCCACAGTTTCGAACTCGATGAAGTCTGGCGTTACCTGCACAGCAACAGCGCCGAACACATCCTGATTCAAGCGGTGCTGGATGCGCCGCTGTTCGGTGTGCGCTGGCGCTGGAATGCCGGGGTGGCGCTGGCCCTGCCGCGCTACACCGGCGGGCGCAAGGTCGCGCCGCAATTGCAGCGGATGAAAAGCGAAGACCTGATCGCCAGTGTGTTTCCCGATCAGATCGCCTGCCTGGAAAACCTCGCCGGTGAACGGGAAATTCCCCAGCATCCGCTGGTGGAGCAGACCCTCGACGATTGCCTGCACGAGGCGATGGACAGTGAAGGCTGGCTCGAACTGCTGCGGCGCATGGAGCGCGGCGAAGTGCGGCTGATCGCCCGTGACCTGCCGGCGCCCTCGCCGTTGGCGGCGGAAATCCTCAGCGCCCGGCCCTACACCTTTCTCGACGACGCGCCGCTGGAAGAGCGTCGCACCCAGGCTGTGCTCAACCGCCGCTGGAGCGATCCGCAATCCACCGATGACCTCGGCGCGCTGGACGCCGACGCGATCAACGCCGTGCGCGAAGAAGCCTGGCCGACGCCGAACAGCGCCGACGAAATGCACGAAGCACTGATGAGCCTGGCTTGCATCAGCGACCGCGAAGTCGAGGTCAATCCGCAATGGCGCGAGTGGTTGCATGCTTTGGCCGAAACCGGGCGAGTCTGCCGATTGCAGATCGACCCCGAGCAGTCACTGTGGCTGGCGCGGGAACGCCTGACCTGTCTGCAAGCGCTTTATCCACAGGCGCATTCTGAATTGGCCGCGCTGCCCGGTTTCGACGAAGCATGGAACGGCGATGAGGCATTGATCGAAGTGATCCGCGCTCGGCTCGGCGCATTCGGCCCGCTACCGCTCGCGGCGATTGCCGAACCGCTGGCCTTGATGCCGGCCTCTGTTCATCAAGCCCTCGCTCATCTCGAGCGCGAAGGTTATGTACTGCGCGGCCAGTTCACGCCGGGATCGACTGTTGAAGAGTGGTGCGAACGACACCTTCTGGCGCGCATTCACCGCTACACGGTCAAGCGTCTGCGCCGGGAAATCGAGCCGGTGGCGTTGCAGGATTTCATGCGGTTTCTGTTCGACTGGCAGCATGTGGCTCCGTCCACCCGTGGTCAGGGCAACGCCGTATTGCCGGCGATTGTCGCTCAGTTCGAGGGCTACCCGGCCGCTGCTTCAGCCTGGGACAGCGACCTCCTTCCCGCGCGGCTCAAGGACTATTCACCGAGCTGGCTGGACGATCTGTGCCGCAGCGGCAAACTGGTGTGGACGCGCCTCAGCGCCCGGCAAAACATCAGCGGCACGGCGTTGCGCAGCACGCCGATCGTGTTGCTCCCACGCACTCAGGTCGGCTTGTGGAGTGCACTGGCCGAGCAGACGCCGGTCAGCGAACTGTCGCCAAAGACCCGCAAGGTTTTCGACGCGCTGAGCCAGCACGGTGCGTTGTTTTTCGATGAACTGATTCATGAAGCGCACCTGCTGCGCACCGAGTTGGAAATCGCCTTGCAGGAACTGGTCGGCGCCGGGCTGGTGAATGCCGACAGCTTTGCCGGATTGCGCGCGCTGATCACCCCGGCGAGCAAGCGCCAGCAGCGCAGCAGTCGACGCGGTCGCGGGGCGTTTGTCGGTGGGATGGACGACGCCGGGCGCTGGGCGCTTTTGCGTCGCGGGCCGGTGGTGGAAAACCGTCAAACGGCTTCGCCCGAAACCCTCGAACACGTCGCCATGACCTTGTTGCGCCGCTATGGCGTGGTGTTCTGGCGCCTGTTGGAACGCGAAGCTGACTGGCTGCCGAGCTGGCGCGAGTTGTTGCGCACGTTCCATCGACTGGAAGCTCGGGGTGAGATTCGCGGCGGGCGCTTTGTCAGCGGTCTGGCCGGCGAGCAATTCGCCCTGCCCGAGGCAATTCCGCTGCTGCGCGAAGTGCGCCGGCGCCCTCACGACGGCAGCCTGATCGCGGTGTGCGGCGTCGATCCGCTGAACCTCGCCGGCACCTTGTTGCCGGGGGCGAAAGTGCCGGCGCTGGCGAGCAATCGGCTGGTGTATCGCGACGGCTTGCCGGTGGCTGCCGAGGTCGCGGGCAAGGCGCAATTCTGGGTGGAACTGGACTCCGCCGCCATGAGCGAAATCCGCAACAGGCTGACCCGTCACTGAGTGCGCGCCTGCTCCGACAACACCACCGACGAATGCACCGGCGCCACCTCTTCTTCCTGGCGCTTGGGCAACAAAACCTGCTGTGGATAAGTCTGCGCGAAATGCACCCACGGGCTGTTATCCACAAGCTTTTTCAGACGCTGGTTGAACGCGCGGCTCACCGCATATTGCCCACCGGAAACCGTGCGGAATTGCGCGGTCAGCACCACGCCGTTCAGGTCCATCCTGTCCACGCCGAACACATCCAGCGGCCCTTGCAGGTTGTACTTGAGGAACGGGTCTTCGCGAATCGAATCCCCGGCCTCGCGGATCAGCTCGATGGCCTTGTCGACATCGGTGTCGTAGGTGAACTGCACCGAGAAAAACGCGAACGCAAACTGTCGCGATTGATTGGTCACGGCCTTGATCTGGCCGAACGGCACCGAGTGCACGAAGCCCTTGCCGTCACGCAGGCGCAGGGTGCGAATGGTCAGGCCTTCGACCGTGCCGGCGTGCCCGGAATCGAGCACCACCCAATCACCGATCGACAGGGTGTCTTCGATGATGATGAACAGCCCGGTGATCACGTCCTGCACCAGTTGCTGCGAGCCGAAACCGATGGCCAGGCCGACCACCCCGGCACCGGCCAGCAGCGGCGCGACGTTGATCCCGAGATTGGCCATGGTGGTGATTGCACAGATCACCACCAGGATGATTTTGATCGCGTTGCGCAGCAGCGGCAGGATGGTTTTCACCCGGGTGCTGGGCTGGCGCGCCGAGCGTTTGCTGACTGGCGGTTTCAGCGCCTCCTGAATCGCCGTGTCGAGCACCACCCACAGCAGCCACGTCACGAGAAGGATCAGGCCGATGCTACTCAGCGCATTGCTGATCGCCCGACCGACCGTGCTGCTCTGGGCAAAGTCGAGCAGCGACACGCCCCAGATCCGCCCGAGGATATCGATGAACGCGACCGCGATGACGATCCGCAACAACGCGTGCAACAGGCTAAGAAAGCGTTCCTTGTAGGCACTGGTGCGCTGGATCGCCTCGGCCCTGCGTGACTTGAACAGGTGTTGCAGCACGGTGCTGAGAAACACCGCGCCGATCAGCAGCACCGTGGTGAGCAACGCGCAGCGCAAGGCTTTCTGGTTGTCCTCGCCGATGCCGATCAGATTGACCGCCGAGACCAGCACCATCAGCACGATCGGCCAATACCAGAGCCCGGAAAAAATCCGCAGCGACTCTTGCAGCGACGGTTGTTTCAAGCGCTGGGCCAGCGGGCGATTACGGATCAGGTGCGCCACCGGCCGACGCAGGCGAATCACCAGCAGACCGAAGATGATCGAGGCCAGCAGACCGGTGAACACCGCGATGCTGCTGGTGATGTTGCCGCCCAGTTGCCGGGCGATCTGCGGGCTGGTCAGGGCGTCACTCAACGCGGCGAGAAAGCCGATCAGGAACAGCGGTTTCGGGCAGTAGTCGCGGATGATCTGCACGGCGCGGCGCTTGTGGCCGACGTTGAACATCACCACCACACACAACAGCATCGACGTGGAAAATATCCCGCTGCTGGTGGCGTAGGCAAAACACAGCGCCAGCGCCCGACCCACCGAGGCCGACAGAAAATGGCTGACGTACAGGGTTAGCGGCAGGCAGATCAACGCGGGCAGCGTGTAGGGCAACAGGTAACCGAGCAAATCCTGGCTGCGCTGGCGGGTGCGCAACCAGCGACCTTCGCGCAGTCGCTTGCCCAGTACGCTGCCGAGTACCGTCAACACGGCAAACGTGCCCAGCCACACGCCGGACAGCATCAGGAAATCCCCCGCCACGCTCCAGCCCGAGCGGTTCGAGGGTTGGTTGACCAGCCTGTCGACTTCATCCGCCGCCCGGTCGGCGCGCAGGCGCCAGGCGTCGACCAGGTGCTCGTTGAGATCGAGTTTGTCCTGCACGTCGTCGATGCCGGAACTGATGGCGCCGAGCAGCCCGCCCTGCACGATCGGTTCCGGTTTGGCCGGCTCTTCACTGACTGCCGGAACACCCGGCAGGCTGGCGGCTTGCACTGCATTGCCGCCGAACAACAGCAATGCCCCCAATAGAATCGCGATCCTGAACCTGGTCAAAACGCAGAGCTCCCTTGGTTGAACCTGTAAGGAACTGATTGGTTTTGGCTTGGCAAAGTTCAAGAACGCCTTGAGAGCCGCTCTTTGATCTTTGCGCCCAGATCAAATATCAAATGCCCATCCCTGTATTTTTCCACCCCCACCAAACCCCGACACTGCGCTCCATTCAATCCCCCACCGGAGTGCCGTCATGCCCATTGCCCTGCTCGCGCTGACCCTCAGCGCCTTCGCCATCGGGACGACCGAGTTCGTCATCGTTGGCCTGCTTCCCACCATCGGCGCCGATCTCGGCGTCAGCCTGCCGTCCGCCGGTCTGCTGGTCAGTCTCTACGCCCTCGGCGTAGCCATCGGTGCGCCGGTGTTGACCGCCCTTACCGGCAAAGTACCGCGCAAACTGTTGCTGCTGTCGCTGATGGTGCTGTTCACCCTCGGCAACTTGCTGGCCTGGCTGGCGCCGGGTTATGAATCGCTGGTAGTGGCGCGGATCGTCACCGGCCTGGCCCATGGCGTGTTCTTCTCCATCGGCTCGACCATCGCCACCAGCCTGGTGCCCAAGGAAAAAGCCGCCAGTGCGATTGCGATCATGTTCACCGGCCTGACCGTGGCGCTGGTCACCGGCGTACCGCTGGGCACGTTCATCGGTCAGCATTTCGGCTGGCGTGAAACCTTCCTCGCGGTGTCGGCACTCGGCGTGATCGCGTTCATCGGCAGCCTGCTGTATGTGCCGAACAACATTGCCCACAGCAAACCGGCGTCGCTGTTGCAGCAATTGCAGGTGCTCAAGCAACCGCGTCTGTTGCTGGTCTATGCCATGACGGCCATCGGTTACGGCGGCTCGTTCATCGCCTTCACGTTCCTGGCGCCGATCCTTCAGGACATCTCCGGTTTCAGCGCCGGCACCGTCAGCCTGGTGTTGCTGGTGTACGGCGTGTCGGTCGCAGTCGGCAACCTCTGGGGCGGCAAACTGGCGGACAAGCGCGGGCCGATCAGTGCGCTGAAAATCATCTTCGCCCTGCTCGCCGCCGTGCTGTTCGTACTCACTTTCACCGCCGGCAACCCGTGGCTGGCACTGGCCACCGTGCTGGTCTGGGGCGCTGTCGCCTTCGGCAACGTGCCGGGCTTGCAGGTGTATGTGGTGCGTCAGGCTGAACATCACACACCGCACGCCGTGGACGTGGCCTCGGGCCTGAACATTGCCGCGTTCAACCTCGGGATTGCCGGCGGCGCGTGGGGTGGCGGTTTGATCGTCGCGCACATCGGCCTGATTCACACCGCGTGGATCGGCGGTCTGGTGGTGCTGGTGGCGCTGGCCCTGACCGCCTGGAGCGGTCGCCTTGATCGCCTGGGCCCGGTGTACGCCGAACCCGCCGAAGGCACGGCCCGGATCATCACCGGGCACTGATCAAGCCAGCCCGACCGTCCGTAATCCCGTCGAAACTTTCCCCGACCGCCCGCAGTCATCCACTGACAGAGGCCGTATGGGGACTTTCGACGGGAGGCGGCATGGCTACGATTCACATCGGTATTTCAGGCTGGCGTTACGCCCCGTGGCGCGGGGACTTTTACCCCAAGGGGCTGGCGCAGAAACGCGAATTGCAGTTCGCCTCACGGGCGGTCAACAGCATCGAAATCAACGGATCGTTCTACGCCCTGCAACGGCCCGAACGCTACGTCCAGTGGTACGCCGAAACGCCGGATGACTTCGTGTTCAGCATCAAGGCGCCCCGCTTCATCACCCACATCCGCCGCCTGCGCGATATCGAAAAACCCCTGGCCAATTTCTTTGCCTCCGGGGTGCTGGAATTGAAGGAAAAATTCGGCCCGATCCTCTGGCAGTTCCCGCCCAACTTCACATTCGACCCCGAACGTTTCGAAGCCTTTCTCGACCATTTGCCCCACGACACCCAGGCCGCAGCTGACCTCGCCCGCCGACACGACTCACACCTGCACGGCCACGCGAGCCTGAAGGCCTACGGCAAAAAAACGCTGCGCCATGCCGTGGAAATCCGCAACGACAGTTTCATCGACCCCGACTTTGTGCGCTTGCTCAAACGCTACAACACTGCGCTGGTGATCGCCGACACCGCCGGGAAATGGCCGTACCGCGAAGACCTCACCAGCGATTTCGTCTACCTGCGCCTGCACGGTGCCGAAGAGCTCTACGCCAGCGGTTACACCCGTGCAGCGCTGCAACGCTGGGCCGAACGGATCGACGCCTGGCACCATGGCCGGCAACCGCGCGATGCCCATTTGATCGCGCCGCGCCTGAAACCTCGGGCCCGCAAATCCCGCGAGGTTTACTGCTACTTCGACAACGACATCAAGGTTCGCGCGCCGTTCGATGCCCGCAGCCTGTTGCAGCGCTTCGATCTGGATAAAAACCTCGAAACCGTACCCGGCGAACCGGCCGCCGAAGGGGTACTCGCATGAGCATTCCCGAGCCGCTCGGCTTCACCGACGAGCAGTCCACGGTCATCACCACCGAGCGCCGTTTCACCGTGTTGACGGTCAACACCCACAAGGGTTTCACCGCGCTGAACCGGCGCTTCATCCTGCCGGAACTGCGCGAAGCGGTGCGCAGCGTGTCCGCCGATGTGGTGTTCCTGCAGGAAGTCCACGGCACCCACGAGCACCATCCCAAACGCTACGAAAACTGGCCGACGATGCCGCAGTACGAGTTTCTCGCGGACAGCCTCTGGCCGCAGTTCGCCTACGGGCGCAACGCGGTGTATCCGGACGGCGATCACGGCAATGCGGTGTTGTCGAAATTCCAGATCGTGCGCCATGACAACCTCGACGTTTCGATCAGCGGCCATGAAAACCGCGGCCTGTTGCATTGCGTGCTGCGCCTGCCGGGAGACGACCGTGAAGTGCATGCGATCTGCGTCCATCTGGGCCTGCGCGAAAGCCATCGCAACGCTCAGTTGGCTCTGCTGAAAAAGCGCCTGGCCGAACTGCCCGAGGATGCGCCGGTGATCGTCGCCGGCGATTTCAACGACTGGCGCCAGCGCGCCGATGCATTGCTTGAGCCCTGTGGCTTGCGCGAAGTGTTTGTGGCGCATCACGGCAAACCGGCGCGCAGCTTTCCGGCGCGCATGCCGCTGCTGCGCCTGGACCGGATTTATGTCCGCAACCTCAAGGCCAGTCAGCCAAAAGTGCTGGCGAACCGTCCCTGGTCACACCTTTCCGACCACGCACCGCTATCGGTGGAGATTGAACTATGAGCAGTGCACCGTTGGAGAAATCCGCCGTGGAGCCCGTCAGCATCACCCCGCCCGTGCGCGAGCCCGGCACCGTTGATGTCGAGTATCGCTGGCAGGGCAACAACCGGATCGAGCTGCTGGAAAACGGCGAGGAATATTTCCCCCGGGTGTTCGAAGCGATGCGCGCGGCGAAAAGCGAAATCCTGCTGGAGACCTTCATCGTCTTCGAAGACAAGGTCGGCAAGGAATTACAGGAGATTCTGATCGACGCCGCACGGCGTGGGGTGCGCACCACCGTCAGCTTCGACGGCTTCGGTTGCGGCGAATTGAGCACCGGCTATCTCGCCGCGCTAAGTGAAGCGGGCGTGCATTTGCAAATCTTCGATCCGGCCCCCAAACGCCTGGGCATTCGCACCAACTGGTTCCGCCGTCTGCATCGCAAGATCGTGGTGGTCGACGGATTGATCGCGTTCATCGGCGGGATCAATTTCTCCGGCGATCACCTGGCCGATTTCGGCCCGGAAGCGAAGCAGGATTACTCGGTGGAGATTCAGGGCCCGGCGGTGACCGACATCCATCATTTCGCCCTGCTGCAAAGCGGCCGTCCGGGACGCGCAAGGTTCTGGTGGCAACGGCGCCGGCAGCGTCGCGCCGAGATGGCGTTCGATGATCACGACGGTCAGGTGCGCCTGGTGTTCCGCGACAACGACCGGCACCCCACCGATATCGAAGACATCTATTTGCAGGTACTGCGTCGCGCCCAACGGCGGGTAGTGATCGCCAACGCTTACTTTTTCCCCGGCTATCGCCTGCTGCGCGAGATCCGCAACGCCGCCCGGCGCGGGGTCGAGGTGCGGCTGATTCTGCAGGGGCAGCCGGACATGCTGGTGGCCAAACTCGCCGCGCGCATGACCTACGACTACCTGCTCAAGGCCGGGGTGCAGATTCACGAATATTGCGAACGGCCGCTGCACGGCAAGGTTGCGCTGGTGGACGAGGAATGGAGCACCGTCGGCTCGAGCAATCTCGACCCGCTGAGCCTGTCGCTGAACCTGGAAGCCAACGTGCTGATCCGCGACCGCGCCTTCAATCGCCATTTGTTCGAGCGCCTCGAAGACCTCAGCCACAACCACTGCAAGGCGATGGACGCCGCGAAGTCGCCGCGCGGGCGGATCTGGCACATGACCGTGGGCTTTCTGGTGTTTCACTTCCTGCGGCATTTCCCGGCCATGGCCGGCTGGCTGCCGGCGCACAAGCCTCGGCTCAAACCCTTTTCCCATGCCGCCGGGAGCGATCCTTCATGAGCCAGTCCGAAGCCCACGCGGCGGTGCATCCGGCACCCGCGATCCAGTCCCGCTGGTCCCGCTGGAAACGTCCGCTGACCCTGCTGTTTTTCCTCGCGTTGATCGTCCTGCTGACGATGTTCGCCAGCCGCATCGAATGGGCCGAGGTGCTGCAAACCCTCGCCGACTTCAAGGTGCGCACGCTGATCATTGCCTCCAGCCTGACCCTGCTGAGCTTTCTGGTGTACGCCAGTTTCGACCTGATCGGCCGCACCTACATTCGTCAGGATCTGACTTGGAAACAGATCCTGCCGGTGGGCGTCATCAGCTATGCGTTCAACCTCAATTTGAGCGCGTGGGTCGGCGGGATCGCCATGCGTTATCGGTTGTATTCGCGGCTCGGGGTGAGCAAAAGCAACATCGCCAAAATCCTCGGCCTGAGCCTGGCGACCAACTGGTTCGGCTACATGACCATCGCCGGCGTGGTGTTCGCCAGCGGGCTGGTGCGGATGCCACCGGGCTGGAAAATCAGCAGCGGTGCGTTACAGGGCATTGGCGTGTTGCTGCTGTTGGTCAGTGTCGGCTATCTGGTCGCCTGCCAGTTTTCCCGGCGGCGCGAGTGGTCGATTCGCGGGGTAGAAATCAACCTGCCGTCGCTGCGCATGGCGGTCCTGCAATTGCTGCTCGGGGCATTGAACTGGTCGCTCATGGCAGCGGTGATTTTCACCTTGCTGCCGAGCAAGCTCGACTACCCGCTGGTGCTCGGTGTCTTGCTGATCAGCGCGATTGCCGGGGTCATCACCCACATTCCCGCCGGGCTCGGCGTGCTGGAAGCGGTGTTCGTGGCGCTGCTGCAACACGAGGCTTCGCGCGGAAGTCTGGTGGCAGGATTGCTGGCCTATCGAGCAATTTACTTCCTGCTGCCGCTGCTGATCACCGTGCTGATGTACCTGGTGGTGGAAGCCAAGGCCAAGGCGTTGCGGATCGAGAAGAAACCCAAATCTGATCAGCGCGACTGAATGATGCTCAACCGCTCGCCCACCACCATCTCGGTGATCCAGTCGACCAGGATCGAGGTGTAGGCCTGCTGCGAGGTCGGATCGCTCAGGGCATGGTCGGCGCCGTCGATGATGCGGTGGGTCAGCGAATGGGTCTGCTGGCATGCGGCGCGGTAACTCATGATCGTCGCGTGGGGCACGTAGTCATCGGTTTCCGACTGCACCAGCAGCACGTCGCCAGTAAATTGCGAGCAGGCGTGCAAGGCGCGGTTGCTGTCGGCGCGCACCAGCGTGCCGCGATAATCGCGCAGGTCGGCCTTGTCCAGATCGCGTTTTGGCGTGTGCCATTGCTCGTCGCGGTACAGCGCCGGCACCCGCAGCGCCAGCCAGCGCACCGGGCGCAGCGAGGTCAGAATCGAAGCGAGATAACCGCCATAGCTGGTGCCCACTACCGCAATGGCCGAGGTGTCCAGCGCCGGATGGGCGAGCAACCGGTCGTAAGCCGCCAGCAAGTCACGCAGGTTGTCTTCGCGGGTGACCCGGCTCAGCGGAATGCCGGTGCCGCCGGTGTGCCCGCGCAGGTCGAACGTCAGGCACACGCAACCCAGGCCGGCGATGCCTTTGGCCCGCTCCAGATCGCGCTCCTGACTGCCGCCCCAGCCGTGCACGAACAACACGCCGGGGACTTTCGATTTGGGACTGAGGAACGTCCCGCTCATCTGTTCATCATCAATGTCGATTTGAATGCTTTCGCTTCTAGCCGTCATAGGATTTGACCATTACGTATTTGAGGAGAAAGTCGCTGTTCTCGGCCGGCCCGCGATACACCTCGATGGCATCCGCCGGCAGGGCCTGATCGGTATAGGTTTCCACCGACGACACGCGGATCGCGCGCATCGAGGGGTCGTTGACGAAACTTTGCAGCGCCGCCACTTCCGCGCTGCTGGCGCCGCCCATGCGCCAGGATTGTTCGAGCACGCCACTGCGCGGCCGGCCTTCGCTGTCCAGGCCCTGAGCGATGTCGTAATTGCGCCGCGAGGCATAGAAACGCGGATAAGCTTCGTCCGCCGCCCGGTCGAACACCTGCGCCTGCTGGATCGCCAGACGCACGTCGTCGGGCAGCTCCAGCGCCAGCAGATCCTCGTAACTGCCCTGCACCACCAGCAGGTTCGAACCGCCGTACACCTCTTCGCCGTGGGCGTCCTTGGTCAAGTATTGATCACCGCAGTAACTCAGCACCCGGTCGCCGATGAACGACTGGCCCACGCTGTGGGTGATTACCTGACTCAAGTCCTGCTCCAGCACCACGCCATCGCTGAACAGTTCTCCGGCCTCGGGTCGGGCGAGGATTTCGTCGAATGCATCGAGGCTCTTGATCACTTCTTGACCACGCCCGGCACAAGCGTGGATCGGCTTGATCCGGATCGGCCCGCTGAACAACAGATGTTCGGCGGCGGGCCGTGCATCCTCCAGCGCAAAGACGCTGAGCCCATCCAGCACCACGGTGCGCACCCGCTCCGAAAACAATGGCGACCAGCCTTGCGGCGCTTGGGCCTGATGGCTGCGCAAACCGTGGCTGATAGCTTTGGTACAAATGAAATCGTGCTCGACGAAACCGCCCCACAGATCATTCGGGCCGCTCACACCCAGTTCGCGGGCCGTCGCGCCGACGAGGGTCTGGGTCGGCAGCAGATAAATATCCCGGCCGCGATGCTTTTCGGCGTCGTAACTGCCGCCGAACTTGAGGCCGAGGATCTGCGCCAGCCATCGCGCGAGGGCTTTGTTGGTCTGCACTTCATGTTGTGGCGCGCCGGGTCGAACCGAGTGGGCGACGACCAGTTTTCTGCGGGATGTCGGGGTCATGCGTCCCCCTTCCAACGGCTGGGTGAATGTAGGTCAGAGGGTGCAGAGATCAGGCCAACCGGCGCTGGCGTGAAACACGCTGAAAATCAGCCACTTGAAAAAACCGTGCTGGCACCGCGCCTGTTTCAATCTGCACGACCGACCCGCCGGCTCCGGCATTTTGCACGACGCAGTCGTATTACTTCGCCGCAGCTGAAGGCGGACTTACCCCAAATCGCGTCCGGTATTCACTCGGCGCCAACCCGGTGATTTTCTTGAATATCGCGCGAAAGGCGCCTGGGTCCTGATAGCCCACCGTCCACGCAATGTGGTCGATGGTGCCATTGGTGAATTCCAGCATCTCTCGCGCCTTGCCGACCCGCAGGTGCTGGCAGTATTCAGTGGGTTTCAGGCCGGTCGCCGCGCGGAACCGGCGCAGAAATGTGCGCTCCTCCAGGCCCGCGCGTTCAGCCATCGCCGTCAGCGAGACGTCAGTCGCCCCGGTGCCCTGCAACCAATGCTGAACCTGAAGAATCGCACCGTCTCCGTGGTTGAGGATCGGCGCAAAATTACTCCCGCACGCACTGGCGCTGTCGCTGTGCTCCACCACCAGAAACCGCGCCGTGCTGCTGGCGATGCTCGGCCCGAGCAAGCGGTCCACCAGTCGCAAACCAAGCTCTGACCAGGCCATCAGCCCCGCCGTGGTAATCAGGTCACCGTCGTCGACAATCGGCGTGTCGGCCTTGAGCCTGATCTTCGGGTAACACTCGGCGAAGGCCTTGGCCGAGGTCCAGTGCGTGGTAGCGCTGCGACCATCGAGCAACCCGCTCTCCGCCAGCAGCCACGAGCCGACACACACACCGCCAAGCGTCGCGCCACGCGCATGGTGTTCACGCAGCCAGGGCAGCAGCCCGGCCGGCATCTGTGCCGCGGAAAAACCGGCAATGGACGGCGGGATCAACACCGCCAGCAAACCGTTGTCGGCACCGGGATGACTGTCGTAAACCCGCACGGGCGGGTGGTCGTCATCGACCTGCCAGTGGCTGATCCGCAGCAGCGGCAGCTGTGTGGCCTGGTGTTCGGCGGCGATCCGGTTGGCGACCCCGAACAGGTCGGTCAGGCCATGCACCGCCGCCAGTTGCGCGCCGGGATACATCAGCACGCCCAGTTCCGCGACGGTCCTTTCTGCACCCATTGTCAGTTTTCCCCTGTGTATTGTCGGTGCGGCCAATCCTCGAAGACGTGGCCGGCGCCAATACTGAACCCACACCCACTCACACTTCGAGGACACACCCATGGCCAAGCAAGCGCTCATCGTAGTCGATATCCAGAACGACTACTTCCCCCAAGGCAAATGGCCGCTGGTCGGTGCCGACGCCGCCGCCGACAACGCCGCCCGGTTGATCGCGGCCTTCCGCGAGGCCGGCGATTCGGTGGTGCACATCCGCCACGAATTCACCTCGCCCGAGGCGCCGTTTTTCACTCCGGGCTCCGAGGGCGCGAAACTGCATCCGAAAGTGCTCAACCGCGCCGACGAGCCGGTGGTGCTCAAGCACTTCGTCAACTCGTTCCGCGAAACCGAGCTGCAATCGATCCTCGACGAACAGGGCATCAAGGAACTGGTGGTGGTGGGCAGCATGAGCCATATGTGCATCGATGGCGTTACTCGCGCGGCGGCCGATCTGGGTTATACCGTCACGGTCATCCACGATGCCTGCGCCACCCGCGATCTGGAATTCAACGGCCTGACCGTTCCGGCCGCCCACGTGCACGCCGCGTTCATGTCTTCGCTGGGTTTTGCTTACGCCAACGTGGTATCAACTGACGAATTCCTCGACGCCAGCCGCTGAGCCCTGCTCTGATACAACTGGAAACACCTGCGCCCGCCTCGTTGCGGGCGCTTTTTTTGTAGGTCATGAAAATCTCACGCGTGAGCCATTGATGGCACTTTGATTTGGTTGTAGTGTGGCTCACGCGTGAGATGTTCATAACGGAGTCATCGCCATGAAAAGCCGCTCCCCTGTCACCAAGTCAGAGAGCCCAAAGGGAGTGCGCTCGACACCGTCCGCGAAAAAACCGTCGAGCTTCTACATGAAGCAGATGCGCGCGGGCCTGGCTGCCGCCGGTTATGTGAAACACGAAACTTGGGTGCTTCCGGAAAACCGAAGCTTGCTCAAGCAAATGGAGCAACAGCTACGCCAACCGATTCTGGCTGGCTCTTTCATGTCGGAGAATTACATGAGCGCAGGCAACAACTGGAACATCGATAGCCTCTACAACGCTTTCAAGGCGCTGGACGAGGTGGCTTCGCAAGAGATCACACTGTCTCTGATCCAGAGCTCCGAACCCAGCCTCAAGCTGGAAATGAACGAATTCGGCGGTCTGCCGATTCACATCGCCCTCGCCGGTCAGCAGATCATCGTCGACACCGTGCTGGTGGACATCGATTCGATCACCGACGTGCGCGCCTTCAACGACGCCGTGCTGCGCAGCCGGGAAATGTTCCCGCTGTCGTCGATCGGCATCGAGACCATGCCCAACGGCCAGACCGTCTACAACATGTTCGGTGCACTGAGTGCCGACTCGAGCCTGACCAACGTGGTCACCGAGGTGAAAACCCTGGTCGACAACGTGCAGCGCGCCAGCGAAGCCTTCGAACACTTCTTCAAGTAATCAACAGGGAATATCCAATGACTCAGTCCATCTGGAGCAAGTTGTTCACCGCGCTGCGCGGCGGCGCCAACGAAGTCGGCGAAGCGATCGCCGATCAACAGGCCCTGCGCATCCTCGATCAGGAAATCCGTGACGCCGACAGCGCGCTGTCCAACGCCCGTCGCGAACTGGTCACCATCATGGCCAAGCACAAACTCTCCGCTGACCGCGTGAGCGAGTACGAAGCCAAGATCAGAGACCTGGAAGCCAAGGCCGTTTCCGCCCTGAACGCCGGCCGTGAAGACCTGGCGCTGGAAGTGGCCGAAGCGATTTCGACCCTGACCAACGACCTGGGCGTCGAGAAAAAGCAGAGCGACGAATTCGGCACCTACGCCGACAACATGCGCAAGGACATCAACAAGGCCGAAGCGCGGATCAAGAGCCTGCGCCAGCAAGTGGACATGGCCAAGGCCCGTGAGAGCGTGCAGAAAGCGCAGGTCAGCGCCTCGATCGCCAGCGGTGGCGCCAACGGCAAGCTGGAAACCGCTGTCGGTACTCTGAACCGTCTGCAAGCCAAGCAGCAGCAACGCGCTGCCGAGCTGAGCGCTGCCGACGAGCTGGCCGATGCGTCGACCGGCAACGACCTGGATCGCAAGCTGCGCGAAGCCGGCATCACGCCGAACGAAGGCAGCGCCAACGCCATCCTCGAGCGTCTGAAGCAGAAGTCCGCCCAGTAACGGCGGCGAGAAAAAAGAAGGGCACCGGGTGCCCTTCTTTTTTGCCTGCTCGTTCGCCGCGCGGCCCGGTACACTAGCGGCGTTTTGCCAACGAATATCGATACCCGCTTCAAGGAATGTACCCATGGGATGGTTCAAAGATTTGCTCGGCACCAGCAACTGGCAGTCGGCCGCGCCGGCGTCCGAGTCTGCCGGCGGCCCGCTCGGACTGGCGCAAGGCAAGGCGATCCGCTTCGACACGACCCTCGGCCTGTTGCTCGACGGCAGCACGTCAGTGCGGGTTCCCGACGCCCAGGCCATCTGGAGCGCTGGCTGGATCGATCTCGGCCAGTCGAACAAACTGCATCGCTACTATCTGAACGACGAAGAATTCTGGGTACAGATCCATGTCACCGGTGATGACCAGATCGAGTCGGTGACGCTGTTCAACTACGTTAGCTATGTGACGGTCAACAGTGACGCCGAATTGCAGCGTCTGGCCGGCCCGAACAGCCTGATCGGCCTGCCGACCTATCGCCACGAAGGCGTCGAATACACCCGTGAGTGGGGCACCGAGCGCGGCCAGACCGAACTGGTGCCGCTGACCGAACAGGTGATCAACCCGGACGAGTCTTACACCATCAACCATCACTCGATGCTCTACGCCAGGGACACCGGCCTGACCGATCGCCGCGAACTCTTGCTGTTCTCCGTCGAACAGGACGAAGAAGGCACCGTCAGCCTGAGCACCTCGCTGGGCATCTCGCTGTACACCACCGATTTGAGCACCATCTAAAAGGAAGTTTTCCATGCTGGAAGCGTTGTCCATTTCCCTGAACAAAGCCGCGCTGGTCGGTTTCGTCGCCTACCTGATCGGCGCCGTGCTGCTGTTCATGCTGTTTCAGTTCGTCTACACCCGCGTCACGCCGCACAAGGAATTCGAGCTGATCCGTTCCGGCAATGTCGCCGCCGCCATTGCCCTGTCCGGCGCAATCATCGGCTTTGCGATTCCGGCCAGCAACGTGATCGCTCATTCGATCAACGTCCTCGACTTCGTCCTCTGGGCGGTGATCGCGGCCGCGGTGCAATTGCTGGCATTCCTGGCGACCGGGCTGGTGCTCAAGGGCACGTCCCAGCGCATCGCCAACGGTGAAATCGCCGCGGGCATCTATGTGGCGGCGGTGGCGATCAGCGTCGGCATGCTCAACGCCGCGTGCATGACCCCGTCCTACTGATCGGCAGGAAGCCTGAGATGAAACGAAGCAAGTACGTTCAACTGTCGCTGGCCGCTTCGGTGGCCCTGGCGATTTCTGGTGAAGTGGCCGCCCAGGAACAGCAACGCAACTTCCAGAGCGTCGAACAATGCGTCGACGCCGAAGTGGCGCCGGATGTCTGCTCGAATGCCTACGTCGCGGCCTTGGCCGAACACCGCCGGATCTCCCCGGCCTACGACGACAAGGCTGCCTGCGACGCGGATTTTGCCGCTGACTGGTGTCAGAAAAATTCCGCCGGCCGTTTCGTACCGAAGCTTGGCGGCTTCAAGGTGCCGCAGGACGGTGAGCCGGCGCAAAACCTCGATGCAATCGCCAATGCCCAGATGCCCGCCGGCGACGCGGCCGCCGTACAAAGCAATCAGACCAGCACTTCGCACTCGTCCAGCGGTGCAGGCAACGGCTGGCTCACCGGATGGCTGATCGGCAATGCCATGAGCAACAACCGCGCGAGTGATTCGCGGCCGGTTTATCGTGAGCGCAATACCCGCCAGACCTACGACACTTCGACGCTGAACCGCCGGATCGAGTCGGCACCGAGCCGCAACCAGCGGGACTACGACAGCGATTACCGCAAACCGGTCAACGTCGCTGCGTCCACCTCCCGTGGCGGCTTCGGCAGCCAGTCCAGCGCACGCAGTGGTTGGGGCGGCTGGGGCCGTTCGAGCAGCTGACCATGAAGAAGATCCACTGCGCCGAGCGCCACGACTGGAAGCAGACCGCCGAAAGCCTCGGCTTTCTGTTTCACACCATCGACGACGAACCGTACTGGGACGAGCGCGCCTACTACCAGTTCACGCTGGCGCAGATCGAAAACGATCTGGAGGATCCGACCACCGAGCTGCACGAGATGTGCATGGACCTGGTCGACCGCGTCGTGCACAGCGAAGAACTGCTGGATCGCCTGAGCATTCCGGCGTCGTACTACGACATGATCCGAACGTCCTGGCTGGAAGGTCATCCGCATCTGTACGGACGCATGGACTTCTCCTACAGCGGCAATGGCCCGGCGAAGCTGCTCGAGCTCAACTACGACACGCCCACCAGTCTTTACGAAGCGGCGGCGTTTCAGTGGGGCTGGCTGGAGCAGTGCATCGAGCGCGGGATGCTGCCGCGCCATGCCGACCAGTTCAATAGCATCGACACCCGACTGCACGAAGCCTTCGCCCAACTGAAACTCACGCGGCCGTTTTACTTCGCCTCGATGAAAGACTCGGTCGAAGACAAGGGCACCACGGATTACCTGCGGCTGATCGCAGAAAAGGTCGGCATCGAATCGCGGCACATCGACATCGAAGACATCGGCCTGAGCGCTGACGGTCGCTTCGTGGATCTCGAGGATCGCTGGATCCCGCACCTGTTCAAACTGCACGCCTGGGAATTCATCTTCCACGAGCCGTTCGGCGCGGCAATTGCCGAGTGCGATACCCAGTTTTTCGAACCGGCGTGGAAGTCGATTCTTTCCAACAAGGGTGCCCTGCCCCTTCTATGGGAGTTGCACAAGGGCCACCCGAATCTGCTGGCCGCGCACCTTGACCCGAATCCGGGCAGCGCGGTGCCCAAGGGTTGGGTACGCAAACCGTACTTCTCACGGGAAGGCGCGAACGTCGAGTTGCAGACCGCTGAAGGCATGATCGTCAAAGAGGATGGGCCCTACACCGATGCGCCCTTCATCCTGCAGGAATTTGCCCCTTTGCCGAAGTTCGACGACAGCTACACGTTGATCGGTTCATGGGTAATCGGTGATCAGGCGGCCGGGATTGGTGTGCGCGAAGACAACAGCCTGATCACCAAGGATTCGAGCCGGTTCCTGCCGCATCTGATTCTTGACTGACAACCTGCGCACATGAAAAAGGCCCGTCGTGTTCAGCGACGGGCCTTTTTTATTTAGCGCGGATACAGCAGCGAATCAGAATGGTTATGAACACCAGAAAGCCAATTGTTCTAGCGTGTGAGTGAGTGAACCCCTTTATTCTATTGACAATAAATGTGTAACCACGCATAAACAAGCAACATTATCGTAAGAATTTTTGTTAATTTATGGCTCAAACCGCCCTCTAAACTTTACAAAAATCAATTACGCTACCCTTTCAGCAGGATCGTCGAAGCCGCGCCTAAATCCAGACGAACGGTAGCCGCCACTGCATCGCAGAATGCAAAACAGCTATCTATAGAAAGCGGCCAGCGCCTACCGGTGGGCTCCCAATGCCTCGGGTTCACTTAAGGGGCCGAATATGAGTAATCAGCTTTTCTCTGGATTGGATCGGGCCTTAGCAGCACCCGCTCAAAAAACGAACAATTATCGAAATTATAGGACAGCTATAATTATTCCCCACCCCTAATTTCAAATAATTCAATTCGAGCCGGACGCTTGAAAGCCACAAACCAGAGTCCACTCACTGCGACCTCAATGCTGAGAGCTCAAGCCTTCGCCTTCCAAATTTTGCGGGAAAAAACCACCGGAATAGGTGCTTTGGGCTTTCTTCTGCAGTGTATGCCTCAAGCCGTCGCAAGGATCTGGTATCGCTGCAGGTTTCTGCGCCACTGCGTCCCAGCATAGAGGTAGCCTCGTTAAACAGGCAGCAGGTCACCAATCCGGCTCTGGCTCTGTACCCAAATGAATCGACATAACGAGCGCTCGTCGGTAATGCAAAGGGGTGGCGTTTAATTCTAAGGAAAGTAGTCGGTTGGCTGTACCAACCAAAGCGTCAATCCGCTCGCGCGGCACTGCTATATACGCAACCAACCGCGTCCCGCTAGCGGACATAGACCCTATCCCTTTTGGAGGAGCGATGTCCTGCATTAATCGGGGATCTGCGTAAAGCTGGCACTCGACCTGTGGATATTTAAATCTCTCGGGGTAAAGCACGTCGCCCCTCAAAGTTAAAATCATATGTTCGTGATAATGACCTTCGTTAATCCTCAAATTGTTGGGCAAAGCTAGGCTGAGCGACCAGGTGAAATCCCATCCCGACAGTTTGATTTGATAGATAGTTCGCTGCGTTTCGATCCTTGGACGACCTCGCCGAGCGTTAGATTTCTGCTGGGCTTTAGGGGTCATAGCGACCTCCACCAGAAAGGTCGGCATTAGGGGTAGGATACTGACCGACCTCACAAGCATAGTTATGGTGACGGCGGGTGCACTGGTTTTAAACTTTGAAGGGATAAGCAGTGGCTCAGGAAAGCGTGTTTGCCGGATGCTTAGCTGTAAATAACCTTTGCGACGCCGACCGGACACCTACGGCCCCAAACTGCAGGGCCTTTGCTTGCTCTTGCGAGTGATGAGCGCCAACCCCTTTCGTAGCAATCCTATTTTTTCCCCTGAAATATGGAGAAAAAGCTCGTTTGGCTTTTGAGTTTTATCGTGTCAGACACATCGATCTTTGTTGCTTTTCGGCGAGGCCAACCCGCCTTGGTGATTACTTCAATGTCCGGGTTCTCGATCATTGCCAAGTGGATGTCGTCGCTATGTGCCGGCGTATGGTTGTAGATCCGGCTGTAGAAGTCCCCCATGCTCAATGCGTCGCCGAACTCGGAAACGACACGCGGGATATCGTCATGCAGCTGGCCTTTAGCTTCCTCTCGTGCCGAGGTGTCAAAGAGGTACAGCGTGCCTTCCTCCTGAGGGTCATGGGCAAGCATGTTCAGGCCAGAGCGACCGTAGTGCGCCTGCGACTGGCTGTTCTCATGCAGAACATTGTTATACACCTGGCGAGCTCGGTAGGAGTTTGAAAGGTGAATGAGCCAATAGCGCCAACCGCCTGGGTTGTTGATAGAAAACGGGCTGACAAAATGGGCGCACTTTTGGAAGGCAGAGAACACGATGTGCTCGGCGGTTCCGAGCCAAACCCGCTTGTTCATCTGTTCGGACAGGGCATCCAGATCGAACTTACTCAACGACAAATAAGCCAGTTGGCTTTCTAAAGCCTTCGCATTGTCTTTCTGTAGGTAAGTCAGTAGGGACGAAATCATGAAGGTGTAGAACACTTCGGTCGAGGTGTTTGAGCTCATGATGTCGAGTAGCGTGTCCCTAGTCACGTGGCTATGACCATACTGATCTAGATTGAAAATTACGTTTCTAAGTTTACCCCGTTGCAATAGCTCTTTTATTTTCGGGTACGCATATTCGAAGGTGGTGTTGAGGTACTCGATATGGACGGTTAGGTAATCGTTTGGTTCAACTTGCTCTATCAATACAGGTGTCACATGCTGTTTGAGCAAATCGAGCACCGGCTGTTCGAAATCGTTCAAGATCAGAAAGCATTCAATATGAATTGGCGCGAGGTTTTGCATTGCACGATGTACGTTGATCGCCCTAGTCGCGCGGTTCAGCTCCTCGATAAAAATGATAGGTGAGCCCGGCGAACCGCATTTATATCGTCCACCGCCAGCAAAACCGTCGACTACAGCAAGGCGAAAACGCTCCCTTTTAGGAAGCTGGCAGCGAGTAATGACGTACTGAAAGAAATACTCTCGAAGGATTTGATGCTTCTTCCTGGAGTGATCAGACAGAACAGCGCCGTCCTCCCACTCGTACTGCTTAACTGCCATTCCAATATCCCTATCACGGTTCGCTGTATTTCTACTGAGGTGACGCGCCTATGATATTGATAGGCATTTCGTCCCATGTCTTGCCTCTATACTCGCGGCCATTCGCCTTCTTGGATCGGCGAATATTATCCTCACCCCACGTTCCCCATTGTTTGAAAAAGAACGCCGTGCCACTTTCAAGACACTGGGTGTAAATCTCGTCTATCCAACCCTCTTTTACGGGACGAGCCCTGTTCCCACTCTCGCCACCCACGATTGCCCAATCTATACCGGAAAGGTCGATAGCCCCAACAGGGCCAATCAAAGGCTCGAATGAAATGAATCGGATATGAGCAGGCGTTTCTTTGAGATACTCCGCCCTGGCCGCTGTATCGCTGTTTTCTATGGATGTACCAAGCCAGACGTTTGGTAGGACTTCCCGAATGATCTCCTGCAGGATCTGCTTCATCCGCTCAGGTCGCTTCGTCAAAATCTGATAGTTGTGATGGGGCGTATCACGCATCACCTTCCAGACATCCTGGATGAAGCTGTCACTTACCTGCTCATGGAACAAGTCGCTCATCGAGTTAACGAACACCTTACGTGGCTTTCTCCACCGATAGGGAATGGAGAGCGATTCTCGATCTTCGATGATCTTCCCATTCCAAACCACGCGCTTATTTTTCTTACGCGTCAGACCGGTGTACTTGGCCATGCCCATCGATTCGAGACGTCTCGCCATTTCCATGGCGTAGCAGTTTTTGCAGCCCGCGCTGATGATTGAGCAGCCTGCCACCGGATTCCAGGTGGAGTCAGTCCACTCGATCTGTGTTTCTGCCATTTCCTTTCCTACAGCCTCCTCGTTGGCGTTCCTGGCTGGCGCACTTGATATCCGAACAGGCGAGATTGGTCGCTGTCTTATAGAATACCTTCGCTCAAAGGGCAGTCACGCATTCTGGCCGGCCCCATGGAGCAGAGATAAGCAGCACGATTCGGTAAGTTCGCTGTATACATGTACACCATATCAGCGGACTCGGTGGTCTGCTACGAGAGTTTTCTGCTGAATGAACTCCTGCGCGCATCTCTTGATCGCTGTGGTGACGTATTTTTTCAAAACAGCACCTCTGCACCCAAAAATCCCTTGGATTGCCCGACAGTGAGCGAAAGCCAGGTGCCCTCCAGATTTCTAGGGGCTAAAAAAACCACCGAACGAGGTGGTTTTTTAGCGTTCTAATGCAGCATACGCCCATAGGCCGTCGCGCAGTTCTGGAACTGCTCCAGTGATCCACACCTATGAGCAAGTAGCCAAAGCTGCTTCGGAGGCTACGGATTCCGATAGGTGCAGTAAGGGTAACTATTAACTTAAGCTCTGCCCGTTATCTTTGACCTCAAACTGTAAATAATCGGACAGTCGCTTGTCTTCGCTCACATCGTCGTGCGGAACCAGCAAGTAATGCCAAGGCTTGCCCCCTATGCCCTCAGCATGCTCACTGGCATGTCGACACCAGCGAGAGGCAGCCGCACTCTTTGCCAAGACTTCTGCAGACGTCAGATCCACACGCGCTTTGGTCTCGACCACTAGAATCTTGTCTATCAGTTCAGCCACGAAGTCAGGAATGTACTCCGGCTGTTCTATGCCCAGTTTGTAGTAAATCTGGAACTGCCCTTTGGCTGGCTTGAACCATTTCAGAGCATCTCGCTCTAGTAGTAAGGAAAAACGTCTTTCAGTATCTGAATCAAACTTCTGTAAAGGGTAGAGGCAGCGACTGAAACCGCCGAACAACATCTGCTTGATGCGACTTAGCTCCGTCACCGTCTCACGTACATTATGAGCTGTTTGACCTACTGCAGCGGTGTAGTTACAAGGTTTTAGCTCGGTAAAACCACGGCTAACATGGACTTCATAACCCCCAGCCCGCTCCCAAAAGTGCTCCATCATCTGGGCGCGGATCAGGCGCGCGAGCTCCTTGCCATAGGTATCGAAGATCTCATGCAACTCACTTTCCGAATAGCTCTGCTGCCGATAGTGCTCGACTGCTTGGCCGGCAAGGTCGTAAAGCAAATCGGCCTGAGTAAAATAATCGATATCATCGAAGTCAATCAACCGCTTGACGATGTAATCCTCGAACCGTTTCTCCCGCAGACCACTTTCGCGACTCAGAGTGAACTGCTCGTTAGTGCGTAGTGTCTGGCCTACGATCTCGCGTTGACCCGGCTGGAAATTAGGCAGCTCACCCAGACGAAACGGATTAAATCCTGTAGTGACCTCACCCGTTGGTACGACTGAAATACGCGGAATATCGATACTTTGCTGCACCAATATTTCGGTGGTTTTTGCCACTATCGCAGTTAGATCGAGCTCTGGAGACTGATCATCTATGCCTTGAAGCAATTGCCCTTGCAGCGGCTTCAGGCGGTACTCAACTTCAGCCAGGATGGTCTGCTGCATTTCTGGTGTTAGCAATGCTGCGCTCGTTGGTGCTAGCTCGCGCTTTAACTCGTAAGTAGCGATAACCTCGCGAACGGTCTGTGCAGCCTTGAGCTCGGCCTCGGTGTTGAAGGCTGGGGCAATCTGTTCTGCGGCCTGCGCGCCGCCGACCTCAACTCCAGCATCCACATCAACCAACGCCGCCGGTATGTTCCGTGCGTGCTCATCTTGAAGGCCTAATCGCGCCAAGATATTGGGCACTACCTGAACACTTATTCGTCGCTCTTCATTGCCCGGAGCCTCTAGAATTAACTGCTTGAGCCGAATTGGCGAATCACCGCGATTAGCGTCGTCGATAATTTCTTGGAATTTATCGTGGGCTACGATGTTCAATCGATCAACCGCTGCCACTCCAGTGCGCTTGCCATAGGGTAGGCGCAAACCACGTCCAATGGACTGTTCGATCAGCGTACGTGCATTGGCCGCGCGTAAGGGCACGATGGTATAAAGGTTAGTGACGTCCCAACCTTCCTTGAGCATGTTGACGTGGATGACAATCTCGGTTGGCTCATCCGGGCTTTCCACATTCAGCAACGCTTCGATCATCTTTTCCTCTTCAACTCCGGTACGGCTGGAGTCGACTTGGATCACCTTGCCCTGATAACGGGCCTCAAAGAACGCTGCCGATTCGATCAATATCTTCAACTGCCCTGCATGCGTGGTGTCGCGGGCGATCACAAGGATAAAGGGCTTGACCATTTTCGCGCCGCTTTCTCGGGCGTAGGTCAACAATTCCACCTTAGTGGCCTCGTGCAGACGCACCCCGTCTTCCAGCTTAATCTTCTCGATCTCTTCAACACTGTGGTTGCTGGCTTTGAAGTTACGCTGTGTGACCACCGCCGGCTCTTTGACGAAACCATCGGCCATGGCACGAGCCAAAGGGTAGTCCATCACAACATTTTTGAAGGGCACCGGCCCCTTGGGAGTTTCTACGAATGGTGTCGCGGTGACCTCTAGACCAAACAATGGGTTCAGTTCATTGATAGCACGCATGCCAGACTGAGCTCGGTAGCGGTGCGATTCATCCATCAGCAGTACCAGATCGGGAAGGTTAGCCAAGTGGTTGAAGTAGCTCTCTCCTAGTACCTCACGCATACGTTTGATACGTGGTTCCTTACCACCACGCACCTCTGAATTGATCTTCGAAATGTTGAAAATATTAATGCGCACCTCACCAAACAGTTCCCCAGCAGCGACGTTCTGCTGATCGTAGTTGTCCCCGGTGATGACCCTTGGTGCATTGATGGCAAATTCGCCAATTCCCTTGAACACGTACTTGGATGTGTTCGGCGTAAAGTCGGTGATCAGCTTGTTATAGATAGTCAGGTTCGGAGCCAGCACGAAGAAATTGCTGATGCCATGTGCCAAGTGTAAGTACGCAATGAACGCACCCATCAACCTGGTCTTACCTACGCCAGTAGCGAGTGCGAAGCATAGGGATGGGAAATCGCGCTCGAAATCTTCAAGCGTTTCAAACTCGGCCTTAAGCGTCGAGAGAATGGCAGCGACCCCCACTTCGCGAGCGCTGTCCTTATCCAGTATTTCCGGAGCAGCATTAATCGCAGTCACCAACCGCGCTAGGGACTCTGCCTGCGGCGGTCGCAACGAAAGGCGGCCAGTGACATGATTCTGAACGCGCGCATTCATACGTCTTTTCCTTTTTTCGAATGTGCAGGCCGCTTCCTGCTAGTTTCAATCCACGTCACCGGCTGAGCGATCTTGGCTACGAAGTTAAAATGCATGTGAGTGCCCTTCCTTGAACTTCGGCCGAAACCCTTGCCGCATGCACCAGGAAGTCCCGATCCTTTATGCGTAAAAAATCGCAGAGTTGCCTCTGCGCCATCCTCATAATTTCATTTTGCAATCGTAGATGGATGGGCGCCGGGAAGTTCGTGCTCAGTTCGAACAGGGAGTAGCCCCGGATCATGGCACTTCATCCATCGATGCACTACCGAACAAATCGTCGGTAACCGTGTCGAGCATCCCTTTGCGCCCTCGCGCAGGGGACGAAGGTTGAACTGGAACCGGCTCAGCCAAAGGCAAATTGGCAACATTCAGGCTGTAGTCGTCATGGCCCCACTCACAACGAGCTAAAACCATCTTTGGAATTCTTTTGAGTGTCAGATTCGGCCAGCGCGAAGCGGCTGCACTTCCTGTGATGCCGTGAAAGGCTGAACAGCACACCAACAAACTTTGCTCGGCGCCCACCTCGTCCGACAGAACCTGCAATTGATCAGCGGAAAGACTCTGCGTAGTTACGCATATGAAATCGCGCTCGCTGGAACGGCCATGCTGCCACCAATGTGCTTCCGATGGGGCGTATATGAAGCCCTCGAGCTTGCACAAGGCCTCCGCAAGTTGGGCCGCGTCATAATCGGGGTTGATTACAGGGTTACCCCAGCGATCTTCTACGATCAGGCTGGGTGCAAGGCGGTAATAGCGAAACCCACCCCCCCCCTTCCAATCAACTGCCTCCGTGATACCACCGATGTCTTCACCATCGATTACCTTCTTCAGGCGCGGGACGATATGCGTATGGCAGTGTTCACCTAGCTCAACCATGATCCAGCGTCTGCCCATCTTGTGTGCGACTGCGCCGGTAGTACCGGAGCCGGCGAAGGAGTCGAGTACAAGGTCACCTGGGTTAGTTGCGATGTGTAAAATATGCTGCAGAAGCCTCTCCGGTTTTGGAGTCGCAAAGGGCTCCACTCCCGAAAGCAACTTATTCAAGTGGTCTCTCTTCGCCTCTTGATTGTGGCCAACATCATCGGCAGACCACCAGGTTCTAGGTACCACACCACCCTGAACATCCGAGAGATACCGCTTAATAATCGGCATGCCATCGCCTTTTGCGCCGAAGTAAGCACGCCCCTCACTTCGAGCAATGGCCAGCGTCTCACGTGAAAAAGCCCAGCCCCGCCCCGGAGGCGGCGTTACAATACGTCCCGACGGAAGAGTGACTTCGAATCTAGATCCCTCACTTGCACTTTTTGCTGTTCCGTTGTCCCCCTGCAACCAAGGCCCTCTAGGATCATCATCAATGTTCTTGTAACGTTTTTCTTGATCAGATGTTCTCTCAAGAAGATTTCGCACCTTTGCCCAACGGTTACTGTCACGCGCATATACGAGCACATAATCGTGCGACACCGAAAATGTAGTGTCGCTGCGTCGCCCTTTGTCTTTCTCCCATACCATACTAGTTAAATAGTTAGCACGACCAAAAATCTCATCACAAACAATTTTCAGGTAATGAGCCTCGTTATCGTCGATTGTGATCCACAACGAGCCATCTTCCGATAGCAATTTTTTGATGATTTCCAAGCGATCCCGCATCAACCCTAACCAGATCGAATGCTCAAGCCCATCGTCATATTGAGCAAACGCGCTACCGGTATTGTATGGCGGGTCAATAAAAATACACTTTACTTTACCGGTAAATTCTTGCTCTAGCGCTTTCAGCGCCAAGAGGTTGTCCCCGAAAATCAACCGATTATCAAATATATCTTGTTCGCTCACACGCGAGTCAGCGTGATACGACTTTTCGGTATCCGCCAAGAGTATACGCGGCTCCAGTTTTGGTCGTTTCTCCTTACCCACCCATGTAAGTTCGAGTTTGTTCTTGCTCATTGCATTGTTCCTAATTTCGTTGCTGTGCGAGGGAGGCCATCAATCGACGCTTCACCTCAATGCAATCAGTTTTGTTCTCGAACACGCTGCGCGCCTGCTTATTCCATTGACCTGATTGAACAACATTAATCAGGTGCTCTGAAATCAGATCGATATCACGAGAAACTTCTGTTAGTTCAACATCAGTCAAGTCTAAAGTCGGCCCATTCGGTAACTGATGTCGGATAAAAATGACATGCAAAATAATCCAGCTACCGTGTGTAAGAATTTCTTTCGCCCGAAGCGTGCCAGCCGGTAGATCCCTAGGATCACTTTCAGCGCTGGCCCGAGCTCGCACCTTCTCAATAACCGACCGACCAATCTGAGCAATTCGCCACATTTTTCGTGCTGTTAGCGAATCAGGAAATAATTTCTCGTAGGCGTTTCGCAGAGGATCTGTAACTGGAACCAAACCCTCCCGTCCAAATAACTTCTTTCTGTCGGACTTAGCAGCCACCACATAATCTTGCCAGTCACTTGTAGTTACAGTGCACGCTAGGAATGGTGCGAGCTCACGTACGCTGAAGCATGTTGCCGAAAGGGACGGGTCGTCCACACCCTGCTTAACCAAATAGGTTATCTCAGCCATTTTCAAAGTATGCTGCCACATCGCCTGCCTATCATCGAGTGCCGCGAAATCTTCTAAATCAACGGCATTCTGTCTGTTACGTGACTGAGTGACGCGCTCACCGAAGCCATCAGGCGCGTTTTCCAAACAAATAAATGTTGCCATAACTGACGTGGGATGAACATCGTAATGAGCTAATGGTTCTCTAGCTATCGCACCAACTGTCTGTGCGCCGTTGATAATCGATAATCCTCGAACACGAAAGCTACCAGTGTGTCGATTTGGGTCGAACGGGTGTATTTCATTTATTGTGTGGCAGAGAAAGGTAACGCCATTATTGAAGTAAAAGAAGTGTTCTGCCTCATGTCGAAGCGTCTCGCTTAACCCTACGTTTACAGAAGTTGCGCCCTTAAAGTGCCGAATATTCCGATCAACAAGCTGTTCTTTATGTGAGGCCCAAAGCTCTGCAAGTTGCTTTGCATCCATACGACCGTAGAAGGCCTTATAGGGACGATCTGAGTGACCATAATCCTTTAATTCAACCTGTGCCTCTATAGGCTGGGATGAAACGCCATTCAAGTGCAGATCATGCAGAGTGATAAGTCCATAGGCATGACATTTGAGAAAGCCTGGATTTGTTCCATTAAATGCACGTTCTAAATCTGAAAAAATTTCTCGCCGATCGTCTGATACAGCTGTGCCAGTGTAGGCCAAAATAACCTTTACTCTGCAGACGCCGCTGTCTAACGCCCTCGTAATATCTGCCTGACGGCTTCGTAGGGCGTTGTTGAAACGAGTCCAGCGCCCTTGAAGCAAATCGGCGACTCCATCCCGAAACTTGGAAACGTCACCAAGCTCTGGCTCCCCTACCCCACTGCCTTTGTACTTGGATTGAACAAGCCAGATAGTCTGATCTGACGCAACAAAAACTGAATCAATACCATGATCGAATCCGCCATCGATGCTGGCAGCCACAGCATCATCAAGCGAAGCGCCCGCGCCCTCATGAAGGACAAATGCCGGAACGGCCTTTGACAAAAAGTTACTGCGCAGAGATTCCGGAGATGTCCCCGTCCCAGTGATTCTGGCCGAATAATCTTCATCCAGTTTTTCACACAGCAGATCAAGTTCGAGTGGTCGAGCGAGAACCGTTGCCATTAAACCAACTCCCATTCCATGGTAAATAATGTGCGCTCTTCTACTTTCTGCTGGAGTTGCAACTCCAACTGACTAATAAGATCGTTACGTTGGGCTTCGACTTCATCCTGCCGATTGAAGAGATCCCTGCGAAGCTTACTGCGCTTGCCCTCCAACTCTCGCTGTTTTTTCTGCCACGACAGCTTTTCTTCGAGCGTTGGAGATGTTGCAGCAGTACGACGCACTTCCTTGATCTCCCGATCAATCTCTTTAATGTCCTGCTCCAAACCAAGCTTGAGATCGTCCGCCCATGCATCCAACTTCTGCACTTCCTGATCAAAGTAACCAAGATTGCGCTGTTTAATCTCACGCAAAAGATTACTTTTTCTTGTCAGAAAATCCTCAGACAGCTCGGATGATATATGTAGATTTTCGACGTCCGTTACTTGAGCAGGTAGTCGCAGCAATTTTTCGGGGTCATCTTCAGGTAACGGCTCGCCGGAGTTGGAGCAGGCTGAGACCACAAGGTGCTGCTCTTGATCTCCCAAGGCATCGACATTTAATAATGTGACAGAAAGCCAGCCACTATGGCCTCGCCATTTTTCCAGAGTACTGATTCTGCTTCCGTACGCGGCGTAATCAAAAATCAAGCGCGTTGGTGCTTGTAGATTCCGAGCTTTAGCCCGCTCGATGGCCCATTCCGCTAATGGATGGCTTATACGATACAGATGTGCATCGCCGCTACGCCGAGGGAGCTCATAGCGACCTAGCGATACTGGGTGCCCTTCGACAACAGCCGTAGGGTTCAGATCTTCAGGCAAGCTATGTAGGACAAACTCGTTGATCTCTGCCTCATTATCAAAGCGAGCGTGGGCGTGCAATTCCGTCCTGCTTAGATCCATAAGCAGACGCTCGTACTTGTTCAGAACAGTTATGCTGTCATTATTACGAACACGTAGTTTTTCCTGCACTTCCTCGTCAAAGTTTTCTAGAAGAATTTGGCGAGTTTTGACCATTGCCTCATCGATTTCACTGGCTAGCTCTTTCTGAAGCGCCTTAAAGCTGGCACGAATTTCCTCTGGTTCGCGGCAGCTTTGGTAAATCGCAGCGATGCGTCGTTCGAAATCTACTCCAGAACCGATAGCGCCCAGTACTTCATCACTCGCCCCAAAGACTCCTTCAAACAGCTTAAACTTCTGCGACAAAAGCTCATAAACCCTAGCATCTGCCTCGTTGCTGCGATCAACGAAGTTGACCACGACCACGTCATGCTTCTGCCCATAACGGTGACAACGACCGATCCGCTGTTCGATCCGTTGTGGATTCCAAGGCAAGTCATAATTGATCACTAACGAGCAGAATTGAAGGTTGATACCTTCTGCACCTGCTTCAGTGGCAATCATGACTTTGCCACGCTCTTTAAAATGCTCCACCAGAGCAGCACGGATGTCCGCAGTCTTGGAGCCGGAGATGCGATCAGTGTCGGCATGTCGCTTAAGCCAATCTTTATAGATGACTTGGGCAGGTGCGTCGCTGTTTGTGCCGTTAAATAGCACAATGCCATCCCCATAGGGTGTCTCAGATAACAAAGAAAGCAGGTAGTCCTGGGTTCGCTTAGATTCGGTAAAGATGAGAGCTTTCTTCGCAGCGCCCAGGCGCTCTAGTTCAGCAAAGGCGCGATCCAAAGCGGTCAGTAATGCTTGTCCCTTGGAGTTCTGACGAATGCTGGTCGCCAAATCCTTAAAACGCCGCAGTTCAGCGACTTCGTCAACAAGTTCTGCTCGCTCACTCGAAGTAGCGCCTCCGGAGTTATCACGTAACCCGTCGCTGCTCCATTCCTCGGCAGTTTCATCCAACGACTCGTAATCTTCATCCAAAGTGTCTACCAGATCCGTGGCCTCGGGCGTCTCGTCCAGTTTTCCCTGAAGGCGATTGGCCATGGTCTCCAAGGCCCCAGCGATGGCATGGCTTGAGGAAGCCAAAAGCTTCCAAAGAACGAGGGAGATCAGTTGGCGCTGACCTTCCGGTAAGGCTTTTAAGTTGGGGCGGCGCAGGTAGTCGGCAACCAGCGAGGAGAGCATTTTCTCTTCCTTGCTGGGTGTGAATTCCTCAAGTATGGCAATGCGTGCAGTGTATGGTACGTATTGCTGTACCTGCCGACGTAGAGTGCGCTTGCAGATTGGCGCTAGGCGCTCCCGCAAACTCCGGGCTGCCTGCTCTGTACGAACCGAAGAGAACTGCGCCCGGAAGCTGTCGAGATCGCCAAATACGCGGTCATCAATCATGCTTACCAAGCCGTATAGTTCTAACAATGAGTTTTGCAACGGCGTAGCAGTGAGCAGCACCTTCGCATGAACGTGCTCAAGCGCGTCGCGGATAGTACGAGCAATGACATTGTCAGGCTTGTACACGTTGCGCAGACGGTGAGCTTCATCCATCACCACCAGATCCCACTGAATTCGTCGAAGCTCATCAGCTTTGCTCTTTGCAAACTGATAGGAACAAATGACCGGGCCATTCGCGTATAGAAAAGGCTGCGATACGCCTTGTTTGCGCAAAGCATTGAAGCTCTTCGCTTCTAATATCAGACCTTGGAGATTGAACTTGTCTTGCAGCTCCTGGTGCCATTGTTTGCGAAGGTTGGCCGGTGTGATGATGAGCATTTGTCGACGTCGTTCGGCCCAGTGCTGAGAAATCACCAACCCAGCTTCGATGGTTTTGCCTAGACCTACCTCATCCGCCAAAATTACTCCGCGCGACAATGGATTCCGACAGGCAAAGAGCGCCGCCTCCACCTGATGTGGATTTAGGTCTACCTGTGAGTCCACCAAGGCGCCGGCCAGTGACTCAACGCTTCCGCTGGCAGCTCTTCGGGAGAGTTGCCACGCAATGTATTGGCTCTGTTGATGCGTCAGGGAAGAAGCATTCATTCACTCTTTTCCTTGTTGTCCTTTATCCGCTCAGCGATCCAGACATCCAGCTCCTGTCGGCGGAAGCGCCATGTCCCACCAAATTTGAATGCAGGGATTTCGCCTTTTTGAGCAAGACGATAGATCGTACGCTTCCCAGCTTTTAGGTAGTCAGCTACCTCGTCGAGCGTAAGGATTTCACTTTCTGAACTCATCATTGAGGTAAGCCAACATCAGTCAATTTTTGCCAAGTCTGGCCAATGCTAACTGGCAAGAGACATCAAGCCCAGCACAAAAATGCTCCGAGCATTCTAATTCGGAGAAGTGTCGCCTAGACGCCAGATCGAGGTGCGTTGAATGCTTGGTTGGACTTACGCTTTGCGGATGCTACAAAGCATTTCCGCGCTTCATAGCCCGATAGCGCGCGGATCGACGGTGTAGGAATTGCAGGCATATCTCGACAAATCAGCATCAGTGCACGGAGAATAGCGACCTGCTGACAGGAGTCCCTATGCGTCGTTTGTTTTTCTCAATGCTGATGTTCTGCGCTTTGCCCGCCTGGGCAGACGGCCACGACCAGCTGTACAAGGTCGCCGGCTGGCCGGAACAACGTGCACATTTCAACGATGCCCTCTCCGCCGCGCAGCAACGCTACCAAAGCAGCCTGCCACCGGCGGTATTCCAAGCATTGGTCAGTAACAGCAATCAACGTTTTGATTCCAAGGCTGTCGACCAGCGCGCTGAAGCACAATTACGCAAGAACCTCTCCGATCCGAAGCCAGCGCTGGCGTTTTTCCAATCTCCGCTGGGCAAGAAAATCGTCGCTGCCGAATTGCTCGCGACCCGTCACGATCAACTGGCGAAAAACGCCAAGGGTTTGCCGAAGGTGCAGGCCAACGACAACCGTCTGCTGATCATTGGCCATCTGGCCCAAGCATTGCCGGCGCGCGAGGCTGGCGCCGAAATCAGCTTGGCGATTGCCGGCGTCGCCGCTGACAGCCTGAGCTCGATGATCCCCGGCCTCCTCGGCGCGGGTCAGGCCCAAGGCATGTTAAACGGACAGCGACAGCGTTTGATGGATCAGATCGGCAGCGACCTCAACAACACGCTGTTATATGTCTACCGCGACCTGTCGGATGAAGAGCTGGAGGAATTTGCCACGTTTGCCGAATCGGCAGAGGGGAAGGCTTACTATCAAGCGGCGTTGGCGGCGATTCGGGCTGCATTAGCTGTAGGACAAAGTGCACCGGGCCTAGCACCCTAAGATTTTTAGGAGTGCTGTTTCGCACGCAGCCCGTTTTGCAGAAACGCGTTAGCGACCTGGGAGGGCGAATGTTCTGCGAGCAACACGCTTTCCCATTAGCCAGAGATGCGCCCTTGACGCCTTCCGCGAATGGGACGCCGCTCACTATCAGGTACCGGCCAAGCCGTTGAAAAATCGAAATCCCGCGAAACTTAGCCACCATCGCCCTTTATGCTGGAAATCGGAATGTGTGTTGCACGCGCAGCATCTAAGGATCGGTTTTGGTCTCCAGTGGGCCAAGACAGCAATCCATCCCCATCACGCACGAATGGAAGCTGTTACCATCGAAAAATGCGCAGAAATTGGGTGGTAGGGGCGCGCTATCTGAATACTCCGCTCCCACAAATAACTGGAATGCCAAACAACCTATAGATGGGACTAAAGAAGTGCCTGTAAAACCTAGCTGGTATCAATTCCAAGAAGACATTTGCTCTTACTTTAGATCGATTGGGGCAAGTGCTGAAACGAACGCTACCGTTCAAGGGATCAGAACCTCTCACGATGTAGATGTTTTGATAAAAACGAAATATCTTGGCGAAGACTTAGTTTGGATTGTTGAGGCCAAGCAATGGAAAAGCCGAGTAAATAAACTTCAAGTTTTAGCGCTTAGAACCATAGCTGAAGATATCGGAGTTGATAGGGCGTTCATTATCTCAGAAGCAGGCTTTCAAAGCGGAGCATACGAAGCCGCAGAAAATACGAATGTAAAATTAAAGACTTATGAAGAATTAAAAACAGATACTCGCCATCTTGTCGAAAGTGAAATAATTAAAACCTATAAAAAGCGTCTGGAACTGATTGAAACGCGCTATTGGTCTCATAGCAAATCTATCCGAAAAAAATATGGTTTAAGGGGCGAGATTTGGGATTTCCCCGTAAACTTTTCAGGCATGACGCTCTTGCAAACAGCCCAAGATGCAATATTTGCAGCGGAGGCTAATGAATACCCGATCAACCTAGAAACGTTTCTAGCCGAGAAGCAAGGCGATTTAACTGCAACAAATTTTCAACAGCTTGTAAACTGGCTCAACTTGAATCTTAATTTTATTGATGAGAAGATTTTAGTGGCGGAAATAGAAATGATAAAAAATGGCGATTTCAAACCCAACCTTCGCCTTCGTGACCACGCCACAACATCGCCGTTAAAAATGTATGCAGCCGCCATTAAAATGAGTAGAGAAGAGTAGCTTCCGACTTTATAACGCTCAGCTTAATCTCGAAAGCATCAACCTTAGGCCCTCACTAAATTCTGCCTCGGGCCGTTGGCTGGCGGTGGCGGCAAGCCGGACACGAACCAACTCAACATGAATACGCGGTCAAAGTTGGGGACATAGCTAACGGAGGGCGGCCCTACCACCCAGGGGCTATCAGAGGAGTTCGCCGGAGCAGAGAAACTTAAGGAAACTCATGCGTCCACCACCACGTCTAAAGCTCCCGATGACGTAATTACCGTCCTGAGTTTCAAGCAGCCAAAACCGCCCTTCTTTCCTCGCGAACTGAATTTTACCTGTGCGAGGAATAGAACCATCTGCTCTGTGATACGCATCGTCCCGCTCAGAGTGATCGAATGACACCCCCAAGCACGTGTCGTCAATGATCGTCGCATCACTGATAAAGGCGGTGATGGGTACGCTGTATTTTCGAAGACTAGCCCGCACCAAGCGACTCATTTGAAAGTCGCTCACATCCTTACTATGGAACTCCAGCTCAATTACTTCAGGCATCCAATTCAAGCTCCAAAACGACCCTGTATAAAATGTCGGCGAGCATCGCTCACCCTGCCTTCATCGAAAAAGCAGCACCAATGCTGGCCTCTTTGCTCAGCCCCGGCCCAAGCAGGAGATAGACAGTTTTATTGGTTTCAAACATGTAAGGGCTGGAAGAGACGCCGAAATTACTGCGCACCCACATGGAAGGCCGGAAGCGACTTTGGCTGTCGAGGACAACTTCGTGGGCGAAAAGCGTCGCGGGGAGTAGACCAAGCCCGGTGAGTTTTTCCTTCTCGGGAGGTGTCACGGTGAGGTCGATCAGGATCCACTGCTTCACAACACAGAATGCTTTGCTTGGGAACGTCTTTGCTGCCAAGGCAATTAGCTCGTCCTGAGTGCCTTGCCAGCCATCCACCTCCTTCCCTGCGCCGTAAAGGAGCCGGGAAATCTCTTCTAACGTAACCATGTAATTTCTCTCGATTTAGGTGGAGCTGGCACCGATAGCGTAGCTCGACGCCTACACGCAGCGAAATTCTGTCAGCTGAGGGTCATCGCTGAACGACTGCATATCAAAGCTCGATCAAAAAATCCGGATCGAAACCAGTTAGTTGACTTGGGTAGCCGCGAGGATTTGAAACGACTCGGCATCCACGCTTTAAGAAATCCGCTGCAGTATGGGTATGCCCGTAAACCCAAAGATCAGCCTTGGCCACGAGCTCTGGCCAGTCATTGCCATAAGCAGCGATCAGGTGTGTGGGAAGATCATCACCCACGTAATCCAACGCCGGTGCATGGTGTGTAACTACAACGGTTTTGCCATCGAATGGCTTATCCAGTTCCTGTGAGAGCCAGGCATAGGCTGCTTTTGATCTAGCGATCAAGTCATCGGGACGAAGGCGCCGGTAACTCTCGTCTGCTCTGATGACGGTAAAGTCGTTCATCCATCCCCAAGCGACGCGCTTCGCGGCTGCAACGTCTCCAGTCGAAGAGTAATCTGTCCACGCTGTCGTGACCAAAAACCTAGTTTGATTCAGGATCAAGGCCTCGTTTTCTAGGACGTGGACATGAGGCGCTGCAGCGTCCTTCATTTTTCGAAGCGTGTGAACAATGTGGCCACCGTAGTACTCATGATTTCCGCAGACGTAAATTACCGGGCAGTGGAATGTGTCGTTCGCCCATCGCACGCCGCGCGATTTTAGATCGATGTCACCCGCGAGGATGACAACGTCCGCATCGCGCGGGTCGGGCTCGAACCGAGCGAACTCGAGGTGCAGATCTGAATAGATTTGGATCTTCATGGATTGACCATCTGGTGCCGTTGTCGTGTCAGAGCGATTCACTTGTCTCTATCACAGCGTCACTGTGGGGTCTGATAGTTGGTGCGATGGAAATGCTTCCCGGCGGCAGTCGTGGCGTCGTAAATCATTCGGATATCGCTGAGCAATCCTGCGTCGGTCACACCGGGAGAGCTACTGTAGATTGCTCCGCTATCGACTTTATGAAGCAGTACACACTCCCCATATTTGTCGTAGCCGACGATCGCACTGATCAACTTTTCCATGCGTTCTAAAGAACTTCCGTTCATGCAAGGCGGAGTTACGACCTGAACCGCCTCAATCATGAGTTCTGAGCTTCGCTGAGAGAGTAGGTGGGCCAGCATAGAAGGGTCTGATGGCATCAATTTTTTAAACCGAGCCCTTGCTCCTTCACAAATGCGAAAGCGAACGTGATACCAGAAATCCTCGCGGTCTCGCTCGATCATCCGCCAAGCTGTGCGGCCAGGCCCAGGGAAGCCCGGTAAGCCGACCATACAAAATTCATCTGAAATAAACATGGTGCAGGTTTCCTGGTTTTGCGATGCGGTGAGTCGACCAACGTTGGCAGAGAGCTAGCTCAAACAATTTGGCAATACATAGCTATTGTTTATGTGAGGTGCTCCCGCTGAGAGGCTACGAGTCGTATCCAGATCCGCTTGCCCCGAATCATTGAGACAGGCCTACGTCCTGCAGCGGGATGGCGCTACTGAAATATGAATCCGTTAAGGCGAAGTCCCATTCAAGTAAATATATAGACTTGTATGGATCTTCGCAATCGCGGCATACCGTCCTGCTTTGAGGGGAGTCAGGATGTTGCTTCGCAACGCGTATGCGGCAGTATTACAGTTGGTAAGGATTCGGCTGGGTCTGACACAAAACGACATTGCTATGACTGTAACGGCATCACACGTAAGCCAACTTGAAGCGGTCAAAACGTCTCCGACCCTTGAGGCCAGCCAAGAGCTTGCTCAAGCGTTACATCTGCACCCTGTTTCGCTGCTAGCGCTCGTCCACGCCGCCAAAGACCAGAAAACGGCCAGAGACATTCTTCTATTAGCCATAGAGGAATTGGATGCTATGGAGCTGCTGGATACCTCACTCCCTACTCAGCCCGAGAAGCTCCCTCATCCACAGACCGTGGCAGCGGAGAAAAAATGGGAGGCAGTCCAGGAGCTTAAAAATGAAGGGCGCAGCCAATCTGAGGTGATACAGATTTTGGGACTGCCGAAATCAACAGTCGCACGGCTTTGGCACAGGAAAAACCAATAAAGACTGTTTGGTTCAGTGGGGGCAGATGCGGTTCTACTGCTCCTAGTCAGGTCGCGCGAAGCTTCCACTAGCCTGCAAAGGCACCTACGTAGCGATGATCTAGGACATCCTCGGCTTCTTTGGATTTACGAGGTCTCGCTATCACCCGATTGAAGTTCGGCATCCAGAAGCGCCTTCAAACCAACTTGTCTTGAAAAGGCCTTGGGTGGCAACCTAGTAGCGTCTCGCACCGCGTCGATGTCGCCAACCAGTATGACCTGCACCTGAGCTCTGGTGACTGCGGTGTAGACGAATGTTCTGTCCAAGATGCGTGATTTGCGGACAGGGATGATAACCCTTTTGAACTGTGACCCCTGCGCCTTGTGCACCGTGATGGAGTAAGCGAGCTCTATTGAATCGACATCGGTGTCCAGAATGTAGTGTTGAACACCATCAAAGGTCGCCATTCCCAGCGCTATGACGATACGAGGCTTGTCCTCATCCCCCAGGTCTACTGATTGCGGTTTATCAAACACCTCATCAATCTGGCCAAGCGATCCGTTTTGCAGGTTCCGCATCCAGTCGTTTGTGGTGTACATAACCAGATCCCCGACGCACAAGCCTGTTGCTTCGATCTCACCTGTTTCAGGGTTTTCCGCAAGTAAGGGACGGCTGTGGTCAGCATATCTGAGGTGGCAGGTTCGATTAATCATCTCGACCCCAGCGAAGGCACATGATCTGGTGGCTGAAAGGATTTGTGTATTTTCCGTATCTTGCTCATAAAGCCGAATTACAGTCGAAATGATTTGATCATCGGAGCAAGGCAAAAACACGACGTCATCTGCTTCGTTGGCGCCGAATGTTGGCTGTAATCCAACGCGAATCTGGCGGGATGCCAATGGTATGGCGGACTCTTTCGACTGGCGCTTAACCTCGGTGAGCTCAGTGGTCGGCACTCCGGGCATGCTGCACAGCACGTGCAGGATAAGTCCGGCTCCAATGGGTGGAAGTTGGTACGGGTCGCCAACCAGGATCACCTGACTTTGAGGTGGTAGCTTCTGAACCAGTCGGTAGAACGTGACAAGATCAAGCATCGACGCTTCATCGATGACGATGATTGGCGCCGGCCCCATTTCTTTGTCTGTCACCTTGTTCAGAAAGCCTGCAATAGTCCGCGCTTCCTCGCCCGTGGCTTCAATCATTCGAGCGGTGGCTCGGCCAGATAGCGCCATTTGGAATCGAGGTCGACCTGTCGTATCGAGGGCTTTGTACAGAGCCTTGAGTACAGTGGTTTTTCCTACTCCGGCACCGCCAGTGATGATGCTGAAGCGTTTGGCAAACGAGGTAGCTACTGCGAGCTTCTGAGCTTGGTTCAAACCGAATGCAGGAAGCCCCAGATGCACCCTCTCCCCCGCCTCAAACTGCGTGATGACCTCGCTTACATCCACGGCGAACAACTGTGGCTGCAACGATGGGGTAACGATCAGGTCTCGGATGAACTGAGCACAACGTCGCTCCATCAGCCATGAACCAGGTGCAAATAGCATCACACCCAAGTGATCGAGTTCCTTGCATACAAACTGACCGGCTGAAGAGCCTGCCAACAAGGCCTTTGCCAGCGCCGCGCTTGGAGCTGAATGGGGTTTGATCAGTTGCCCGACGGTGGCTTGAAGATCTCTAAGTGAGCTGCATGTATGGCCATTCTCAGAAACTCGATACAGAGCCTCCTCCAATGCCGCAGCAATCCTTCGAGGATCATCAATGCACACGCCAAAGCCATCTCTGGCGATGCCATCCACCAGCACCCATACCCCTGCGAAACTGAGAAGCCGTACGGATCACTGGTCAGCGCGGAGATCGTGTTCTTCTTGTGGAACCGAATTGCTTTCCTGGCTAGGCCTAGTGGAATTTGCTTGTCCTGGACGAAGCGGAGTGTTTTAGCATCTCCGTCTTCAGCCCAACGCTTGAACATGCCTTCTCGAACATCTTCAGTCGGGATGATCAGCATTATGGCTTCGTGATAAGCATGATCGAGCACTTCATAAAGCCGCTCTCCCAGAGTATCCCAAAGCCGAGTAGCCTTAACCTCACCAACCCCTCTGACGTTGTCACCTAACCACTGGATTACTTGAGAGCCGCTCGGGCGAACAAGGCGAATATCCTGGGCATCAACGGTCATTTCATTGATCGCAAACGTGCCATGAGTCCTCAGGATAGTGGTGACTTCGCCATAAACCTCAAAGATGGCGCCTACAGCGATGTCGGAGAGCTTGGCGATAGCGTCCGCCACCTTGATGACCACAGGTCTCGACCGGTCATTGATGCCCCGAACAACATCCATGCGATGACCGAATGCGATACACCCCTTGCGGTTAGCAGAACGGATGCTGGTGATGCGTACACTGATGTTGATCAGCATAGGGGCAACGGCATTCATCTGGGCATCCTTCCGGTTTCTTCGAGAAACTCGCTCATGAGCGTGTGGCGATCAAGCATCTGCTTGGCGGCTTGGAGCTCAGCGCGCAACGCGGCGTTCTCTTGCTCCAGCGAATTCAGTCGCTGACCGTCCTGCCTCCGCTGTTTCGCATCAGTGTCTCTCAGCGCAGGCTCCACTTTCTGTCCCGATGGCAGAGAAGCCACCAAGGGAGGCAATACCCCTGCCACCCTGAGTTCAGCCTCAAGGCTCTCCAGCGCCGAACGGATGGCCGGATTCTGCACGAGAGCACTCTTCCCGAACCCGCACTCAGTTGCGATTTCGGAACGCTTCAGCTTGCCCCGGTGAACGTACTCTCTGAAGTCACCGTCGGACTTCGAGGTTGCCCAGGCAAGAAAAGCAGCGTGGTTTTGTTCAGCAATCTGCTGCCCGTTAGCCATCAGGATTTCGCCTCTGAGGAGTCACGGTCAACAAACGGCAGCGGAGCATCAAGCTTGTCCGCCGACACGTTGAATTTATGGGCGTTGTACTGCCAACGCATGAACCGCTCCAACAACCGTTCGTTCTCACGCTCTAGTCGGTGATTTTCAGCCTCCAGCCGACGAATTCTCTGCTCAGCGATGCTGAGGCTGGCAGGTCGCTTGGTTGAAACAAAACCGGACTTCAGCCTGGCTTTTTGGTGGGTGAACGCGCTCTTAATCTTCTCGTGAGAATTCAAGGTTTGCCGAGTAGGCCGTGACCCTACCAACGGCTCAATGGCATCGCAAAGCGCCTCCCAGGCGAGCTTTCCTTCCCAACCGTCAATCAAGCCGACAATCATATCCAGGTCTTTTGGACTCAAGTGCTTTGCCATGCCTTACATCCCCATCAGTGCACGGAGCTCGTCCATGTCCGGCTCGTCGTTTTCGGGTGCAGGTAGGCTCGGGGCAGTTGATCGGGCAGCAATAGCACGCTTCAGCGGACTGAACTCCTGGTCATTGCTTAAACGAATGATCGTGCCGTCGGGTGTATCCTTCGACTCCAGAATTTCGATCAGTTGATCAGCTCGTTCGAGGGTTTTGATCTGATGCCGACTCCAGCGATCTGCACCGTAGATACCGTCCTCGTTGGCAGCCTGCGCCTTTGCAAGCTGAACACGAATTCCGTCACGGTGGCTCTTGAGTCGTTCAAGTTTGCCGTCATCCCCTTTCACGCAGACCTGCTCAGTGCAATTCAGACAGTCACGGTGCTTCTGGCACGGCAGCATCGAATAGTCATGCACGCAGAAGCCGAAGATTGTGATGTGAGCAATCCCCTCACCCAAGGCATCTAGGTCAGCCAATGTTACTGGTGTGTTCTCTCTGATCTTCGTCAGAGCGACGCCAACTCCCGCCTCCCTGGCCATCTCGACATGCTCATCAGTTGTCATGTGGTTATAGGTAGCGTTCTGGTGGATGTTGGCTCGCCCTGACCATTTGGCGATGTCCAACTGGCCCAGGCTGCCGCGTTGAGCCAGCGTATTCAGGTAGTGGCGAACTTGGTGAGATGTCATGGAGATGGGAGTACCGTCAGGATTCTTGTAGCCATTCCGCTCCCAAATGCTGCGCTCTTGGCCATCGATGTAATTGATGTCAGTGGTGAACGTACTCTTCCCTGGAGCCCAGACAATAATAGGTCGAGGCGGCATATCCAAACGCAGTTCATTCTGACGAAAACAGCAAAGGGCTTCGGAATATTTGATGTGCCGTTCTTTATTAAGCCATGGCCAACCCTTTGGCAGCTTGCTGTGCATGAAGTCATTGAGAAATGACAGCGTCACAAACCCTTTACGGGCATAGATTTCGCCGTATGGCTCGTACCCCCGCAACGCGGAGTTGAGGGCGGCTCTAGCATTTCCACTCGCCGAGACACCTAAAGCTTGGCAGGCTTGCTCATTCGTTAACTGCTGATTCTCCCCTACGTTCGGGCAATCTTCGTGGCGGTAAAACTTCTCTGGATGGCTTTCAAGCCACTTCGCTAGCTTGCGGCCTGGCTCAGACATTTCAGTGAGACGACGAACTGCTTCCTCGGCGATTTGTACCATCGGGGTGGGTATCCACTTGATGTCGGATTCATATCCCTTGCCGGCGTAGAACCTCAGCCCCGTGCGCTCGATGCCCTTTGCGTCGGTCTCCCGATACAAGCAGTTCACTGGAAGATCCTGAACTTCTGTGATCCTGGACGGTGCGCACATGCACAGCGCAAAGATCGACGTAGTGAAGCGATCACGTGCGCCTAGCAGGTCGTTGTTGAACATTTCAGCCATGGCTTCAAGCATGTAGTCGTGAGGCATTTTTTCCTCGCGCCGTAGCTTGGTAACATCATCCGTACGATGAATCTCTTTTGGCTTCTTGATGGGATTTTTCCAAGCGATTGGCGCTGGAATGATTCGGCTTTCATTCAAAAATTCGACTAGCTTCACTAGGCTGATACCAGCCTGATACGACGAGGCATCATAAGTGCGCGCTACTTTCGCGGCCTCATCCAAGACACTAATGTCGGTTAGCGTTATGTCAGCGGAGCCTTTGATTTCAAGCAAAGCAGCTTCAATGCAACGGATCGCCTTGAACTCGTTTTTGAGCTTGTTCGGGTTATGCCCCTGCTGGTAACGAACGTAGGCTTTGGCGAAAGGAATGATGTCAGCGTTGAGGAGCTGCTCCTCGGTATACCCTCGGGATGGTGCCCCCTTCTTTGTGAAGTTACCCACACCTGGCCACGCATTACTGAACCAGTCGAGATCGGCGCCAAAAACTGTCAGCCTGTCCCGGCACATGAGGATGAACTCGTCTAGGTGCTGCCGACTGGAGAGCTGGGCTTTGGGGACAAACAGGAAAACATTAGACATTGGCGAGATCGCTCTTCATTGCGTTGCAACGGGTTACTACATCACTGACTGCAAGAATGAGTCTGTCGTTGACGGATGCGATTTTCAGGTCGCCCGTGCCTTCATAAACGCTGTCGCGCTCACTAATGAGTCCATCAAGTACAAGCTCATGTGGCCCATCCAACCATGGCTGAAAGTGAGAGCAGGTATAACAAGCGACAGGGGCAAGCGCGCCACAGAATCCAAAACTACCGCAGCTACCCACGTTGCCACCGGCACTACAGATCCTGCTGGAACGATCATTGCCACGACGCGCCTTGGTTTCGTTCAGAACTAGAACGCCCTGAAAAGCTTGCGCGAGAGGAGCGAGCTGCAGAGCTACAGCCTTGTCGATACGCTCGACAATCTCCGGAATGTTCCTCACGTACACACCAGCGTTTTGGATATCTGAGTGGTCGAGAGCCTCGGCGATGACGTATTCGCCCCTGCCTTCCCTTGCGAGGTTGGTTCCCAAGGTGTAGCGAAAGCGATTGGGATTCATATGAGTGATTGAACCAGTCCGCTCGCTAATGACAGCTATCTCGGCCTTCACAACTACCATTGCTTCACCAACCTCTGCCGAACGAGCATGCAAAAAATCGCCAGACAATTGATCCTTGAGATTTTCCGAGGCGTCGTACTTGTTCATATCTGGAAAAAGTGGCAACTCAACAAGTAGATTAACTGGTATCCCTCCAACAGCGCTGGCTTTAAAAGAAGCCATAACCTGCTCAGCTTGCGACTGGAGTAAAAGCCACAAATCTTCCACTATAGGAAATTTCTTGAATGAACTTCGCCAGCCCGCATACCTTTGCTTTCCACGCGGGAAATTAATGAAATGCTTACCTTCAAAAGCTACAAGGTCTTTAATCTTTAGGGCCGAAATCTGGATAGGCCTTCTGCCGGTCATTGCGAGAATCATTGCATAGCAAGTACTGCGTAGGTCGAGGCGGCCATCCGTATAACACTCAAGCACACCAGAAACTATGCCCTCCATTTCGATGTCAGTCAGAGGCCCACTTTCTGGGCACATAGATTGAACAGCAAAACCTTTTTCGTTTCCTTTGATTCTCCATTTTTCCATCATGGACAAGGTTTCTGATGGGATACCTTCGTAACCAATAGATATCCATGTACGAATGAAGGCGCGCACTGGGCTAAGTTGCCACTCATCACCAATCAGCTGTGAACGAAAAGAGATCATCGATTCCGGGCTAAAAACCTCTAACCCCGCTGTAGATTTAAAATATCTCTTAAACCGTTGATGCACATTTTCGGTATGCCTTGCAGAACAGGTTTGTGCGTAAACAGCCAAAACTTGTTTAAAAGACTCTATTAGATCACTCCTTAACCACTCAGAAAGCCAATCAAGGTCAAATGAGACGTCTTTGTTCAGCCTCCAGATTTCCGATGCAATGGAGATCTCATAACCATCTTTGGAAAAGAACTCTTCGCGCTTGTACGGGACAGAAGCAGAAAAATCATTATCAGGTGTATTAGCAGCTTTCATCAGACGATCTTCCCAAGCGTTTGTTTTGCAATTGAATCACGGCCTTTCCGGCCTCTTCCCTGATGTGACGCTTGTTATAAGTCGCCGCCGTTCCAGAAGTCTCACTCCAACCCATCAAATAAGATCGAAGTTTTTCTTCCCGTTCAGGCTTTAAACCTCGCTCGCTAGACTGCTGTGAAAAAATGTAGTTCCAGTGATGACGAAGCGCATGAGTATGAAAGCCCTCAAATTCAGCGGCTATTTTCTTGAGACCAAAAATAAACTTTCCAAAACCAGAATTAGAAATTGGCCAGCCCTGACTCGGCCCAGGACGGTGGGTAATGAAGAGAAAACCATGTTTTCTAGCACCTGGAATTTTGCCCCGGTACTTGGAGATGTAATCGTGTATTCGATTCATCAACTCCGGCGACAACGGGAAGCTACGTTCCCTCGTCTTCGCCAATGGCTGATAGGTTCTGGGATCTCCAGCTGAGTCTGGTCGACGAACCACGCATAAGATGCCCTTAGCGAAATCAAAATCATCAATCTTGAGATTGAGCAATTCTCCTCGGCGCAAACCCGTCAGGCGAAGAATGGTGAACATCAGTGCATTCCGAAACTGGATGCCGAAATCAGTCACTGGGTTGGCTTCGCTGCCTGGTTTGATGACTTCTTCAAGAGCATCTAAGAGAGCGTCGTCCAAGTGGACTTCCGACCTATCTTTCTCGGTGCTGCTACTTATCCGAGGTCGGTTGGCTTTGATCATCTCCACCATAGCCTCGATGTCTTTGGCGCTAGTCGCTGTCATGGGATGAAGTCGCCCAGCTACGAACCCCAGGTACTCGGCAATCACAGACATCCGATTAAACTGGTTTTCCTTGGATACTGGATATTGGCGACGCTTGATAGACGCGACCTTACCTAAATTTGGCTTCGTATCTGCCAGCCGTTTCTGAGCGAAATCACGAAGAGAGTGGATATTTTGAGAAAAAAGCAGCTCGCTTCGCTTAAAGCGCGATTCAAAATCAATGCTGTAGTAGTCCGCCCATGCACAAAGCACTTTGATGGCAGATAGAGCCTGATTGATTGTGTTCACCGCCCGGCCGCCTCCGCGCAGCTCAGCAGTAACGTAGAGCGTTGGGTAGTAAAGAGGCATGCCAGTGTCATCAACGAGGATCGAAAACCTCTCACCTGACTCTGCCTGAAACCTTCTCACCGATAGCTGCATGAAAACCTCGAATTCTTGACATAAATTCAAGGTATGAGCTTAGCGAAAAAGCGTCAACAATTTTTTTACACCCATAAAACGAGAAAACCCCCGCATGGCGGGGGTTTTCTGGGAAAACTTTACAAAAATATCTAAGGTGTTGTCTAGAACGGAATATCGTCATCGAAGCTGTCGAAATCCGGAGCCGGTTGCGGTGCGGCCTGCTGTGGAGCCGGGGCCGGACGCTGCTGAGGTGCCGACTGCTGCGGACGCGGAGCCTGTTGGCGTGGCGCCTGCTGCTGATAGTTGTTGCCACCGCCTTGTTGGTCGCCCTGTTGTGGACGGCCGCCGAGCAGTTGCATGGTGCCTTGCATGTCGACCACGATCTCGGTGGTGTAACGCTTGATACCGTCTTTTTCCCACTCACGGGTCTGCAGCTTGCCTTCGATGTAAACCTGCGAACCTTTGCGCAGGTATTCGCCGGCGATTTCGGCAACCTTGCCGAACATCGATACGCGGTGCCACTCGGTCTTCTCGACCTTCTGACCGGTCTGCTTGTCGGTCCACTGCTCGCTGGTGGCCAGACTCAGGTTGGTCACGGCGTTACCGTTGGGCAGGTAGCGTACTTCGGGATCCTGGCCGCAAGTACCGACCAGAATGACTTTGTTAACCCCACGGGCCATAACGTTCTCCTAGGCTTCGCACGCAGTCTGCGCCGGGTTGTTCACCAGGCGTTCGAGAGTGGTGCGATCCATTAATTCGGTGTCCAGTTTGATGTAGATCGCCGCTTCATCAGCGACTATGACTGCATCAGTTACCCCTACGAGGGCCTTGAGACGCTCGACCAGACCCGCTTCGCGGATCGCTTCGGGCGACAGCGGCAGGCGCAGGCTCGTCACGTAGGGAGGTTCGCGCATGGTAACAGCAAAGGCCAGCCAAAGTGCAGCCAGCCCGGCACATCCGAGGAACACAACCGACAGACCGCCATGCTGGAACATCCAGCCGCCGAGAATCCCGCCGAGTGCCGAACCGAGGAACTGACTGGTGGAGTACACGCCCATGGCCGTGCCCTTGCCACCTGCCGGTGAAACCTTGCTGATCAGTGACGGCAGCGATGCTTCCAGCAGATTGAACGCGGTGAAGAACACCACCGTTCCGATCACCAGAGCCCGCAGGCTGTCACCGAACTGCCAGAAGAATAGCTCAGTCAGCATCAGCGTCATCACGGCACCGAGCAAAACTCGTTTCATTTTGCGTTTCTTCTCGCCGTAGATAATGAACGGAATCATGGCGAAGAAAGAAATCAGCAGCGCGGTGAGGTAGACCCACCAGTGCTGTTCCTTGGGCAGACCGGCCTTTTCGACCAGCGCCAGGGGCAGTGCGACGAAGCTCGACATCAACATCGCATGTAACACAAAAATGCCCAGGTCCAGCCGCAGCAGGTCCGGGTGCTTGAGCGTCGGCATCAACGCCTGGCGTGCAACGCCGGACTCACGATGGCTCAGCGGCCCGGTGGATTTCGGCACCATGAACATCACGATCACGATCCCCACCAGCGCCATCCCACCCGTGGCGAGGAACAGACCGGACAGGCCGAACGCACGGGTCAGCAGCGGCCCGACCACCATCGCCACGGCGAACGACAGGCCGATGGTCATGCCGATCATGGCCATGGCTTTAGTGCGGTGCTGTTCGCGGGTCAGGTCGGAAAGAAGAGCCATGACCGCTGCGGAAATAGCGCCGGCGCCCTGCAGGATCCTGCCGGCAATCACGCCCCAGATCGAATCGGCCTGGGCCGCCAGCACACTGCCGAGGGCGAAGACGATCAGCCCCAGGTAAATCACCGGACGTCGGCCGATACGGTCGGAAATGATCCCGAACGGAATCTGGAAGATCGCCTGAGTCAGGCCGTAAGCGCCGATCGCCAGCCCGATCAGGGCCGGGGTCGCTCCCGCCAGATCCATGCCGTAGGTCGCCAGTACCGGCAACACCATGAACATGCCAAGCATACGGAAGGCGAACACAAGGGCCAGACCGCTCGCCGCGCGGGTCTCGCTGCCACTCATGCGTTCGCTGTGGGGATCGTGCATGGAAAAACCTCGTGTGAACCGGCGGCGATTCTACCAGTCCCATCGAGAGACGGGGTATATCGCGACGCTTTGACGCGTATAGATGAAACTCTCTTCATGTAAGGCAAAAAACCCTTCACTTGATAGTGTGCATCCATCCAGTATTTGGCCGTATACTCCTGTGTTTTCGACGCCCGCCGAGCGAGGCCATTTTGGACAAGATCCTGATTCGTGGGGCCCGCACCCACAACCTGAAGAACATCGACCTGACCCTGCCACGGGACAAACTGATCGTCATCACCGGCCTGTCCGGATCCGGCAAGTCGTCCCTGGCTTTCGACACGCTGTACGCCGAAGGTCAGCGCCGCTATGTCGAATCCCTGTCGGCCTATGCCCGGCAGTTCCTGTCGATGATGGAAAAACCCGACGTCGACACCATCGAAGGCCTGTCGCCGGCGATCTCCATCGAACAGAAGTCGACCTCGCACAACCCGCGCTCCACGGTCGGCACTATCACCGAAATCTACGACTACCTGCGTCTGCTTTATGCGCGCGTCGGTACGCCACGCTGCCCGGATCACGACATCCCGCTGGAAGCCCAGACCGTCAGCCAGATGGTCGACCTGGTGCTGGCACAGCCGGAAGGCAGCAAGCTGATGCTGCTGGCGCCGGTGATCCGCGAGCGCAAGGGCGAGCACCTGTCGGTGTTCGAAGAGCTGCGCGCCCAGGGCTTCGTCCGGGCCCGGGTCAACGGTCGGCTCTGCGAGCTGGACGAACTGCCGAAACTGGATAAACAGAAGAAACATACGATCGAAGTGGTGGTCGACCGCTTCAAGGTTCGCGCCGACCTGCAGCAGCGTCTGGCGGAATCCTTCGAAACCGCACTGAAGCTGGCCGACGGCATCGCCCTGGTTGCGCCGATGGACGACGAGCCGGGCGAAGAGATGATCTTTTCTGCGCGCTTCGCCTGCCCGATCTGCGGCCACGCAATCAGCGAGCTGGAACCCAAGCTGTTTTCCTTCAACAACCCGGCCGGCGCCTGCCCGACCTGCGACGGTCTGGGAGTGAAGCAGTTTTTCGACATCAAGCGACTGGTCAACGGTGATTTGACCCTGGCCGAAGGCGCGATCCGTGGCTGGGACAGGCGCAACGTCTATTACTTCCAGATGCTCGGCTCATTGGCCGCGCATTATGGTTTCAGCCTGGAGCAGCCGTTCAACGAGCTGCCGGCCGATCAACAGAAATACATCCTGCACGGCAGTGGCTCGCAGAACGTCGATTTCAAATACCTCAACGACCGGGGCGACATCGTCAAACGCTCGCACCCGTTCGAAGGCATCGTGCCGAATCTGGAGCGCCGCTACCGCGAAACCGAATCGGCGAGCGTGCGCGAAGAACTGGCGAAGTTCCTCAGCACCCAGTCCTGCCCGGATTGCCGTGGCACCCGCCTGCGTCGCGAAGCGCGACACGTGTGGGTCGGCGAGAAAACCCTGCCGGCGGTGACCAACCTGCCGATCGGCGACGCCTGCGATTACTTCGGCGCGTTGAAAATGACCGGCCGCCGTGGCGAAATCGCCGACAAGATTCTCAAGGAAATTCGCGAGCGCCTGCAGTTTCTGGTCAACGTCGGCCTGGACTATCTGTCGCTGGATCGCAGTGCCGATACCCTGTCCGGCGGTGAGGCGCAGCGGATTCGTCTGGCCAGTCAGATCGGCGCGGGCCTGGTGGGTGTTCTGTACATCCTCGACGAGCCGTCCATTGGCCTGCACCAGCGCGACAACGATCGGCTGCTCGGCACCCTCAAGCACCTGCGTGACATCGGCAACACGGTGATTGTGGTCGAGCACGATGAAGACGCGATCCGTCTCGCTGACTACGTAGTGGATATCGGCCCGGGTGCCGGCGTTCATGGCGGGCAGATCGTCGCCGAAGGCACGCCGGACGAAGTCATGGCGCACCCGGATTCGCTGACCGGCAAATACCTGTCGGGCCGGGTCAAGATCGAAGTACCGGCCAAGCGCACGCCGCGTAACAAGAAGCAGGTGCTGTCGCTCAAGGGCGCGCGGGGCAACAACCTGCGCAACGTCGACCTGGAAATCCCGATCGGCCTGCTGACCTGTGTGACCGGTGTCTCCGGCTCGGGCAAATCGACGTTGATCAACAATACGCTGTTCCCTTTGAGCGCCACGGCACTCAATGGCGCGACCACCCTGGAAGCGGCAGCTCATGACAGCATCAAGGGCCTGGAGCATCTGGACAAGGTCGTCGACATCGACCAGAGCCCGATCGGTCGTACGCCACGCTCCAACCCGGCGACCTATACCGGGCTGTTCACGCCAATCCGCGAGCTGTTCGCCGGCGTACCCGAGTCCCGCTCCCGTGGTTATGGCCCTGGACGTTTCTCGTTTAACGTCAAGGGCGGACGTTGCGAGGCTTGCCAGGGCGACGGTCTGATCAAGGTGGAAATGCACTTCCTGCCGGACATCTACGTCCCGTGCGACGTGTGCAAGAGCAAGCGCTACAACCGCGAAACCCTGGAGATCAAATACAAGGGCAAGAACATCCACGAAACCCTCGAGATGACCATCGAGGAAGCGCGCGAGTTCTTCGACGCGGTGCCGGCGCTGGCGCGCAAACTGCAAACGCTGATGGATGTGGGGCTGTCGTACATCAAGCTCGGGCAGTCGGCTACCACGCTGTCCGGGGGGGAAGCCCAGCGGGTCAAGTTGTCCCGCGAGCTGTCCAAACGCGATACCGGCAAAACCCTGTACATCCTCGATGAGCCGACCACCGGCCTGCATTTCGCGGATATCCAGCAACTGCTCGACGTACTGCATCGCCTGCGCGACCACGGCAACACCGTGGTGGTGATCGAGCACAACCTCGACGTGATCAAGACCGCCGACTGGCTGGTGGATCTTGGCCCCGAGGGTGGTTCGAAGGGTGGACAGATCATTGCCACCGGTACGCCTGAGGAAGTGGCCGAGATGAAGCAATCTCACACCGGTCACTATCTCAAGCCGCTGTTGATTCGCGATCGGGCCTGATTGCCGGGCATGAAAAAGCCCCTGTCACTTCCTCAGTGACAGGGGCTTTTTTGTATCAATTGCAATCAGGACGCGTGGGACTGCAGATAGTTCTGGATACCGATCAGCTTGATCAGGCCCAACTGCTTTTCAAGCCAGTAGGTGTGATCTTCTTCGGTGTCATTGAGCTGAACCCGCAGGATCTCGCGACTGACATAGTCGCCGTGCTGTTCACACAGTTCGATGCCCTTGCACAGCGCGGCGCGCACCTTGTATTCAAGGCGCAGATCCGCTTCGAGCATGGTTTGCACCGTAGTGCCGACATCCAGATCATCCGGGCGCATGCGCGGAGTGCCTTCGAGCATCAGAATCCGGCGCATCAGCGCATCGGCGTGGCCGGCCTCCTCTTCCATCTCGTGGTTGATTCGTTCGTAGAGCTTGGTGAATCCCCAGTCCTCATACATCCGCGAGTGAACAAAATATTGGTCACGCGCGGCCAGTTCGCCGGTCAGCAACGTGTTGAGGTAATCGATAACGTCTGGGTGGCCTTGCATCGCCCTACATCTCCCTGCTTGAAAGTCTGTAGTTTGAACCAACCTGACTGGAAGGTCACTCACTTCGCGCAATAAAAGCGAAGATATTCTGAGAAAACCAGCCTAAATGACGCAAAAAACCGCCCTAATGAGGGCGGTTCTGCTTCTCGTTTAGACTTCGTTAAGCTGTACGTTGAGCAGCTTTGCGATTGCTTCTCCGTACGCCGGGTCGGCCTTGTAGAAATGCTGCAACTGACGGTCGATCACATCACTTGAAACACCCGCCATAGCACCGGCGATGTTGCTGACCAGCAACGCCTTCTGCTCATCGCTCATCAAGCGGAACAGCGCACCGGCGTGGCTGTAGTAGTCGGTGTCTTCGCGGTGATCGTAGCGATCAGCCGCACCACTCAAGGCCAGCGCAGGTTCAGCGTAATGCGGCGCCTGTTTCGGCGACTCCACGTAGCTGTTGGGCTCGTAATTAGGCGCCGCTCCACCATTGCTGCCGAATGCCATCGAACCGTCGCGCTGATAAGTATTCACCGGACTGCGCGGGGCGTTCACCGGTAATTGCTGGTGATTGGTACCGACGCGATAGCGATGCGCATCCGCGTAGGCAAACACGCGACCTTGCAGCATGCGATCCGGCGACAGGCCTACGCCGGGCACCATGTTGCTCGGACCGAACGCAGCTTGCTCAACTTCGGCAAAGTAGTTGAGCGGATTACGGTTCAGCTCCAACTCACCCACCTCGATCAGTGGAAACTCCTTCTGCGACCAGGTCTTGGTCACGTCGAACGGATTCTCGTAGTGAGCAGCGGCCTGGGCCTCGGTCATGATCTGAATGCATACGCGCCATTTCGGGAAGTCACCACGCTCGATGGCTTCGAACAGATCACGCTGTGCGTAATCGGGATCAGTGCCCGCCAGACGCGCCGCATCTGCCGGCGCAAGGTTCTTTATCCCTTGCTTGGTCTTGTAGTGCCATTTCACCCAGTGACGCTCGCCTTTAGCGTTGATCAGGCTGTAGGTGTGACTGCCGAAGCCGTGCATGTGGCGATAGCCGTCCGGAATGCCGCGATCGGAGAACAGGATCGTGACCTGGTGCAGTGCCTCAGGCGAATGCGACCAGAAGTCCCACATCATCTGCGCGCTTTTCAGATTGCTTTGCGGCAGGCGCTTCTGGGTGTGGATAAAGTCAGGAAACTTTAGCGGATCGCGAATGAAGAACACCGGCGTGTTGTTGCCAACGATGTCCCAGTTGCCTTCTTCGGTATAGAACTTGAGGGCGAAGCCTCGCGGATCGCGCTCGGTGTCGGCCGAACCACGCTCACCACCGACCGTGGAGAAACGCAGGAAGGTCGGCGTCTGCTTGCCGACAGCAGAGAACAGTTTAGCGCTGGTGTACTGCGTAATGTCGCGAGTGACCGTGAAAGTGCCGTATGCGCCCGAACCCTTGGCGTGTACACGACGCTCAGGAATGTTTTCCCGGTTGAAGTGAGCAAGCTTCTCGATCAAGTGGAAATCATCGAGCAGCAACGGACCACGAGGACCGGCGGAGCGAGAGTTCTGGTTATCGGCGACAGGTGCGCCACTGGCGGTCGTAAGCGTCTTGTTCTGGCTCATGCGATCTTCTTCCTCTATCGGTCTTGAACTGCCGGCTAATCGGCTTGTTGGGGAGTATCGATCATCAATATGACAGCCACAAATTCATTAACTTATGGTCAGCAATAGATAAAAACTAACGATAAATCCCCGCACATAGTGCAGACCCAAACAGGGTAGAAGCTTGTACGAACAGCGCATTTCTTACAGCCACAAAAAACCGGGCACTAGGCCCGGTTCCTTGTTTCAGACTGATGTCTTACTCAGCGGATACAGCTTCACCGCCGACAGCACGATCAACCAGCTCGACGTACGCCATAGGCGCGTTGTCGCCAGCGCGGAAACCGCACTTGAGGATGCGCAGGTAGCCACCCTCACGGGTAGCGTAACGCTTGCCCAGGTCGTTGAAGAGCTTACCAACGATAGCTTTCGAACGAGTACGGTCGAAAGCCAGACGACGGTTAGCAACGCTGTCTGTCTTGGCCAGAGTGATCAGCGGCTCGGCAACGCGGCGCAGTTCTTTGGCTTTTGGCAGAGTAGTTTTGATCAGCTCGTGCTCGAACAGCGACACCGCCATGTTCTGGAACATGGCCTTGCGGTGCGAGCTGGTGCGGCTCAGGTGACGCCCACTTTTACGATGACGCATGGTTCATTCCTTACCAAACACTACGTTCGGTGATTACGACGATCAGGCAGTCGCCTTGTCGTCCTTCTTAAGACTTGCAGGCGGCCAGTTGTCGAGGCGCATGCCGAGGGACAGACCGCGGGAGGCCAGAACGTCCTTGATTTCGGTCAAGGATTTCTTGCCCAGGTTCGGAGTCTTCAACAGCTCTACTTCGGTACGCTGAATCAGGTCGCCGATGTAGTAGATGTTTTCCGCCTTAAGGCAGTTAGCCGAACGTACAGTCAGTTCCAGATCGTCAACCGGGCGAAGCAGGATCGGATCGATCTCGTCTTCCTGCTCGACAACCACTGGCTCACTGTCACCCTTGAGGTCGACGAACGCAGCCAACTGCTGTTGCAGGATGGTTGCAGCACGACGGATAGCCTCTTCAGGATCCAGAGTACCGTTGGTTTCCAGATCAATAACCAGCTTGTCCAGGTTGGTACGCTGCTCGACACGGGCGTTTTCCACCACGTATGCGATACGGCGAACCGGGCTGAACGAAGAGTCGAGCTGCAAGCGACCGATGCTGCGGCTTTCGTCTTCATCGCTCTGACGCGAGTCGGCTGGTTCATAACCACGACCACGAGCTACGGTGAGCTTCATGTTCAGGGCGCCGTTAGACGCCAGGTTAGCGATTACGTGATCGGGATTAACGATCTCGACATCATGATCCAGCTGAATATCGGCAGCGGTAACCACCCCCGAACCCTTCTTCGACAAGGTCAGCGTAACTTCGTCACGACCGTGCAGCTTGATGGCCAGACCTTTAAGGTTCAACAGGATTTCAATTACGTCTTCCTGTACACCTTCGATGGCGCTGTACTCGTGGAGCACACCGTCAATCTCGGCCTCGACTACTGCGCAGCCGGGCATTGAGGACAACAGGATGCGGCGCAGCGCGTTGCCCAGGGTGTGGCCAAAACCACGCTCGAGAGGCTCGAGAGTGATCTTGGCGCGGGTTGGACTGACAACCTGCACATCAATGTGGCGGGGTGTCAGGAACTCATTTACCGAAATCTGCATGGATGCACCTATTTTCTAGCCCTTACTTACTTGGAGTAGAGCTCGACAATCAGGCTTTCGTTGATGTCGGCGGACAGATCACTGCGAGCAGGAACGTTCTTGAAAACGCCCGACTTCTTCTCAGCATCTACCTCTACCCATTCTACGCGACCACGTTGGGCGCACAGCTCGAGAGCTTGGACAATGCGAAGTTGGTTCTTTGCCTTCTCGCGAACAGCAACCACGTCACCAGCACGAACCTGGTAGGACGGAACGTTTACGGTCTGACCGTTAACGCTGATCGACTTGTGCGATACCAGCTGACGGGATTCGGCACGAGTCGAACCGAAGCCCATACGGTATACAACGTTGTCCAGACGGCATTCGAGCAGTTGCAGCAGGTTTTCACCGGTTGCACCTTTCTTGCTGGCAGCAGCCTTGTAGTAGCCGCTGAACTGACGCTCGAGAACGCCGTAGATACGACGGACCTTCTGCTTTTCGCGCAGTTGGGTGCCGTAATCGGACTGGCGACCGCGGCGTTGGCCGTGGATACCAGGTGCTGCTTCAATGTTGCACTTCGATTCGATCGCGCGCACGCCGCTCTTCAGGAAGAGATCGGTGCCTTCGCGACGAGCGAGTTTGCATTTTGGACCAATGTAACGAGCCATTCTTTACAATCTCCTGGATTACACGCGGCGCTTCTTCGGCGGACGGCACCCGTTGTGCGGGATTGGCGTCACGTCGGTGATGCTGGCGATCTTGTAGCCACAGCCGTTCAAAGCGCGGACTGCGGATTCACGACCTGGACCTGGGCCCTTGACGTTCACGTCGAGGTTTTTCAGGCCGTATTCCAGCGCAGCTTGACCAGCACGTTCAGCGGCTACCTGAGCAGCGAACGGGGTGGACTTGCGGGAACCGCGGAAACCCGAACCACCGGAGGTAGCCCAGGAAAGAGCGTTACCTTGACGGTCGGTGATGGTCACGATGGTGTTGTTAAAAGAGGCATGGATGTGGGCGATGCCATCAACCACTGTCTTTTTAACTTTTTTACGAGGACGAGCAGCAGGTTTTGCCATGATTAAATTCCTGTCGATTCGCTGGGGCGATTACTTGCGGATCGGCTTACGCGGACCTTTACGGGTACGCGCGTTGGTCTTGGTACGCTGACCGCGTACTGGCAGACCACGACGATGACGCAGACCGCGATAGCAACCGAGGTCCATCAAGCGCTTGATTTTCATGTTGATTTCGCGACGCAGGTCACCTTCAGTGGTGAACTTCGCCACTTCGCCACGCAGCTGTTCAATCTGCTCGTCGCTCAGATCCTTGATCTTTGCGGCTGGGTTTACCCCAGTCTCTGCACAGATCTTCTGTGCAGTAGTGCGACCAACACCATAGATGTAGGTCAGCGAGATAACAGTATGCTTGTTATCTGGAATGTTAACGCCTGCAATACGGGCCATTCAGTGGGACTCCAATTGACAGCTACCTACGCCCCGGAAGCCAAGAAATAGGGCGCGAGATAATATCGCTGTAATAACAAATAATCAACCCGGTAGCGCACTAGCTACCGGGCTTGAAGCACAATCACACTCAGCCTTGGCGCTGTTTGTGACGCGGTTCCGCGCTGCAAATTACTCGAACAACACCTTCGCGGCGAATAATCTTGCAGTTACGGCACAGCTTTTTCACCGATGCACGAACTTTCATCACCAACTCCTCGAACCTTATGGGTACTCAGCGCAACATGCCGCTGCCGTAACCCTTCAGGTTGGCTTTCTTCATCAGGGATTCGTACTGGTGCGAAACGAGGTGCGATTGTACTTGGGACATGAAGTCCATCACAACCACGACCACGATCAGCAACGAGGTCCCGCCAAGGTAGAACGGAACGTTTGCTGCAACCACCAGGAACTGGGGCAACAAGCACACGGCCGTCATGTAAAGAGCACCGAACATGGTCAAGCGAGTCAGAACGCCATCAATATAGCGTGCGGACTGCTCACCTGGACGGATGCCCGGAATAAAGGCACCGGACTTCTTCAGGTTTTCCGCTACGTCTTTCGGATTGAACATCAACGCCGTATAGAAGAAGCAGAAGAAAATAATCCCTGCACTAAACAGCAGAATATTCAACGGCTGACCAGGAGCGATCGACTGCGAGATGTCCTGCAACCAGCCCATACCTTCAGACTGACCAAACCAGGCACCCAACGAAGCCGGGAACAGCAAAATGCTGCTCGCGAAAATAGCCGGAATAACGCCGGCCATGTTCACCTTCAGCGGCAAGTGGCTTGTCTGTGCAGCAAAAACCTTGCGGCCCTGCTGACGCTTGGCGTAGTGAACAGCGATACGACGCTGACCACGCTCAATGAAGACCACGAAACCGATAATCGCTACTGCCAGCAAACCGATGGCAACCAAGGCGAAGATGTTGATATCGCCCTGACGCGCAGACTCGAAAGACTGCCCGATTGCTCTCGGAAGACCGGCGACGATACCCGAAAAAATCAACATCGAGATACCGTTGCCTACACCACGCTCAGTAATCTGCTCACCCAGCCACATCATGAACATCGCGCCAGCCACAAACGTGGAAACCGCGACGAAATGGAAGCCAAAGTCACCAGTGAACGCAACGCCCTGCCCCGCCAGACCAATGGACATGCCAATGGCCTGAACGAGAGCGAGGACGACGGTGCCGTAGCGGGTGTACTGGCTGATCTTGCGACGGCCAGCTTCACCTTCCTTCTTCAACTGCTCCAGCTGCGGGCTGACGGCGGTCATCAACTGCATGATGATCGATGCCGAAATGTACGGCATGATCCCCAACGCAAAGATGCTCATCCGCTCCAGCGCGCCGCCGGAAAACATGTTGAACAAGCTAAGAATGGTCCCCTCATTCTGTCGAAACAGGTCTGCGAGTCGGTCCGGGTTGATACCTGGAACCGGGATGTGTGCGCCTATTCGGTAGACGATAATCGCCAGGAACAGAAAACGCAGACGAGCCCAAAGTTCAGACATACCGCCTTTGCCGAGCGCAGAGAGAGCACCTTGCTTAGCCATTTATTCCTCGAACTTGCCGCCAGCTGCTTCGATAGCCGCACGCGCACCTTTGGTGGCGCCGATTCCCTTGCCGATAGTGACAGCGCGAGTCACTTCACCGGACAGCATGATTTTCACACGCTGTACGTTGACGTTGATCACGTTGGCATCTTTCAGGGACTGCACGGTGACGATGTCGCCTTCCACTTTAGCCAGCTCGGACAGACGCACTTCTGCGCGATCCATAGCCTTCAGGGAAACGAAACCGAACTTCGGCAGGCGACGATGCAGCGGCTGTTGACCGCCTTCAAAGCCTGGAGCAATGGTGCCACCGGAGCGGGAAGTCTGACCTTTGTGACCACGGCCACCAGTCTTACCCAAACCACTACCGATACCACGGCCCGGACGATGCTTTTCGCGACGGGAACCCGGCGCTGGACTCAGATCATTGAGTTTCATCGATTAACCCTCGACACGCAGCATGTAGTAAGCCTTGTTGATCATCCCGCGATTCTCGGGAGTATCCTGGACTTCTACAGTGTGACCGATGCGACGCAGACCCAGACCCTTAACGCACAGTTTGTGGTTAGGGATGCGGCCGGTCATGCTTTTGATCAGCGTAACTTTAACGGTAGCCATGATTACTTGATCTCCTCAACACGCAGACCACGTTTGGCTGCAATGGATTCAGGAGACTGCATAGCCTTCAGACCCTTGAAAGTGGCGTGAACCACGTTTACAGGGTTAGTCGAGCCGTAGCACTTGGCCAGAACGTTCTGAACGCCAGCAACTTCGAGGACAGCACGCATAGCGCCGCCAGCGATGATACCGGTACCTTCAGAAGCAGGCTGCATGTACACCTTCGAAGCGCCATGAGCAGACTTCATTGCGTACTGCAGAGTGGTGCCGTTCAGATCAACCTGGATCATGTTGCGGCGAGCAGCTTCCATTGCCTTCTGGATCGCAGCAGGCACTTCACGCGACTTGCCACGGCCGAAGCCAACACGCCCTTTACCATCACCAACCACGGTCAACGCGGTGAAAGTGAAGATACGGCCGCCTTTTACGGTTTTGGCTACGCGGTTAACTTGAACCAGCTTCTCGATGTAGCCTTCGTCGCGCTTTTGGTCGTTATTTGACATAACTTAGAACTCCAGCCCAGCTTCACGAGCAGCATCAGCCAGCGCTTTAACGCGGCCGTGGTACTTGAAGCCAGAGCGGTCGAAAGCCACCTGCGAGACGCCAGCGGCCTTAGCACGCGTAGCGACCAGCTGGCCAACCTTAGTGGCCGCGTCGATGTTGCCAGTGGCGCCATCACGCAGTTCTTTATCCAAAGTCGAGGCGCTTGCCAGGACTTTGTTGCCGTCGGCCGAAATGACCTGGGCGTAGATGTGCTGCGAAGAGCGGAACACGCAGAGACGCACGACTTCGAGTTCGTGCATTTTCAGGCGTGCTTTGCGAGCGCGACGCAGTCGAGTAACTTTTTTGTCGGTCATTTGCTATGCCCTACTTCTTCTTGGCTTCTTTACGACGGACGACTTCGTCCGCGTAGCGCACACCTTTGCCTTTGTACGGCTCTGGTGGACGGAAGTCGCGGATCTCGGCGGCCACTTGACCTACCAGCTGCTTGTCGATGCCCTTGATCAGGATATCGGTCTGGCTAGGAGTCTCAGCGGTGATGCCTTCCGGCAGTTCGTAATCCACTGGGTGCGAGAAGCCAAGAGCCAGGTTCAGCACCTGACCTTTTGCTTGCGCTTTGTAACCAACACCGACCAGCTGGAGCTTGCGCTCGAAGCCTTGGCTTACGCCTTGGACCATGTTGTTTACCAACGCACGAGTGGTACCGGCCATTGCGCGAGTCTGCTGATCGCCATTGCGAGCAGCAAAACGCAGCTCACCGGCTTCTTCAACGATCTCAACGGACGAATGGACGTTCAGTTCAAGAGTACCCTTGGCACCCTTCACCGAAAGCTGTTGGCCTGCGAATTTTACTTCGACACCGGCTGGCAGCTTAACGGGGTTCTTAGCGACGCGAGACATGCTTATCCCCCCTTAGAACACAGTGCAAAGAACTTCGCCGCCGACACCGGCAGCGCGCGCAGCACGATCAGTCATCACACCTTTGTTGGTGGAGACGATAGACACGCCGAGACCGCCACGTACTTTTGGCAGTTCTTCGACGGACTTGTACTGACGCAGGCCTGGACGGCTAACGCGCTTGACTTCTTCGATAACCGGACGGCCTTCGAAATATTTCAGCTCGATAGACAGCAGTGGTTTGGTTTCGCTGCTGATCTGATAACCCGCGATGTAACCTTCGTCCTTCAGGACTTTGGCTACAGCCACCTTCAACGTGGAAGAAGGCATGCTTACGACGGACTTTTCAGCCATCTGGGCATTACGGATTCGAGTTAGCATGTCCGCTAACGGGTCCTGCATACTCATGGGCTAGACGCTCCTAATACAGAAAAATTAGCCTTGCGGCTACTACTTGTCGCCGAGAAACTCCGGGCAGAAAAACACGGGCTCAGGCGAGCCGGTCATTCTAGACACACCCCAGAAATGAATCAAGCCCCAAAAGGGGCTTGATTCATGTTCAAGGTCACCGATGGTCAGGTTCTTGCGAGCCCGACCATCAAGACTTTGACAGCTTTTACCAGCTGGCTTTAACCAGACCTGGAACGTCACCACGCATTGCCGCTTCACGCAGCTTGTTACGGCCCAGGCCGAACTTGCGGTAAACGCCGTGCGGACGACCAGTCAGGCGGCAGCGGTTACGCATGCGCGAAGCGCTTGCATCACGTGGCTGCTTCTGCAGAGCTACGGTAGCTTCCCAACGCGCTTCTGGACTTGCGTTCAGATCGACGATGATAGCTTTAAGCGCTGCACGCTTGACGGCGTACTTGGCAACGGTGAGCTGACGCTTCAGCTCACGGTTTTTCATGCTCTTCTTGGCCATTTTCCTACTCCAATCAGTTGCGGAACGGGAATTTGAAAGCACGCAGCAGAGCGCGGCCTTCATCATCGTTCTTGGCAGTGGTGGTCAGGGTAATGTCCAGACCGCGGAGAGCATCGATCTTGTCGTAGTCGATTTCCGGGAAAATGATCTGCTCTTTCACGCCCATGCTGTAGTTACCACGACCATCGAAGGACTTGGCATTCAGGCCGCGGAAGTCGCGAACCCGAGGCAGGGAGATCGACAGCAGACGATCCAGGAACTCGTACATACGCTCACGGCGCAGGGTCACTTTGACGCCGATCGGCCAACCTTCACGGACTTTGAAGCCAGCGATGGATTTGCGAGCGTAGGTCACAACGACTTTCTGGCCGGTGATCTTTTCCAGGTCAGCAACAGCGTGCTCGATGACTTTTTTGTCGCCGATCGCTTCGCCCAGACCCATGTTCAGGGTGATTTTGGTAACGCGCGGAACTTCCATCACGTTCGAAAGCTTAAGTTCTTCCTTAAGTTTCGGAGCGATTTCCTTCCGGTAAATCTCTTTTAGTCGTGCCATGGTCTTCTACCTAGCAGTGTTCAAGCATCAACCGCTTTTTGGGTCGACTTGAAGACACGAATTTTCTTACCGTCTTCTACTTTGAAACCAACGCGGTCAGCCTTGTTGGTTTCGCCATTGAAGATGGCGACGTTGGAAGCGTGCAGTGGCGCTTCTTTCTCGACGATACCGCCCTGTACGCCCGACATCGGGTTAGGCTTGGTATGACGCTTGACCAGGTTCAGACCACCAACAACCAGACGGTTGTCAGCAAGAACCTTCAGCACCTTACCGCGCTTACCTTTGTCTTTGCCGGCGATCACGATGATCTCGTCGTCACGACGAATCTTTTGCATGTCGGATCTCCTTACAGCACTTCTGGGGCGAGCGAGACGATCTTCATGAACTTCTCAGTACGAAGCTCACGGGTCACTGGCCCAAAGATACGGGTGCCGATCGGCTCTTGCTTGTTGTTCAGAAGAACAGCAGCGTTGCCATCAAAGCGGATAATGGAGCCATCAGCACGACGTACGCCGTGACGAGTGCGGACTACAACAGCAGTCATCACTTGGCCTTTTTTCACCTTACCGCGAGGAATTGCTTCCTTCACGGTAACTTTGATGATGTCACCGATACCAGCGTAACGACGATGGGAGCCACCCAGCACCTTGATGCACATAACACGGCGAGCGCCGCTGTTATCGGCCACATCGAGCATGGATTGAGTCTGAATCATATAATTTCTCCGACCCCTAGCCCTTAGACTTCCACAGCGCGTTCGAGAACATCAACCAGCGCCCAAGACTTGGTCTTGGCCATCGGACGAGTTTCACGAATAGTGACTTTGTCGCCGATATGGCACTGATTGGTTTCGTCGTGCGCGTGCAGCTTAGTCGAACGCTTAACGTATTTACCGTAGATCGGGTGCTTAACGCGACGCTCGATCAGAACGGTGATGGTTTTGTCCATCTTGTCGCTGACAACACGGCCAGTCAGCGTACGGACAGTTTTTTCGGCTTCAGCCATGATCACTTACCTGCCTGCTGGTTGAGCACAGTCTTCACGCGAGCGATGTCACGCTTAACTTGCGAGAGCAGATGAGACTGCCCCAACTGGCCAGTTGCTTTCTGCATGCGCAGATTGAACTGGTCGCGCAGCAAGCCGAGCAGTTGCTCGTTCAGCTGCTGTGCGGATTTTTCACGAAGTTCATTCGCTTTCATCACATCACCGTCCGTTTAACAAAGGAGGTGGCGAGCGGCAGCTTTGCAGCAGCCAGGGCGAAAGCCTCACGCGCCAGCTCTTCAGAAACACCCTCGATTTCATACAGGACTTTGCCTGGCTGAATCTGGGCAACCCAGTACTCCACGTTACCCTTACCTTTACCCATACGAACCTCGAGAGGCTTTTTGGAGATCGGCTTGTCCGGGAATACACGGATCCAGATCTTGCCGCCACGTTTTACGTGACGGGTCAGAGCACGACGCGCTGACTCGATCTGACGAGCGGTGAGACGACCACGAGCTACAGACTTCAGCGCGAACTCGCCGAAGCTGACTTTGCTACCGCGCAGTGCCAGACCACGGTTGTGGCCGGTCATCTGCTTGCGGAACTTCGTACGCTTAGGTTGCAACATTTGGCGTACCCCTTACTTAGCAGCTTTTTTACGAGGCGCTGGTGCTTGTGGCTTCAGCTCTTCTTGGCGACCACCAATTACTTCGCCTTTGAAGATCCAAACCTTTACACCGATCACACCGTAAGTGGTGTGAGCTTCGTAGTTGGCATAGTCGATGTCGGCACGCAGGGTGTGCAGTGGCACACGACCTTCGCGATACCATTCAGTACGTGCGATTTCAGCACCGCCGAGACGACCGCTCACTTGGATTTTGATGCCTTTGGCACCAATGCGCATGGCGTTCTGTACAGCGCGCTTCATGGCGCGACGGAACATTACACGACGCTCCAGCTGCTGAGCTACGCTCTGCGCAACCAGCATACCGTCGAGCTCCGGCTTGCGGATCTCTTCGATATTGATGTGCACAGGCACACCCATTTGCTTGGTCAGGTCCTGACGCAGTTTCTCAACATCTTCACCTTTCTTCCCGATAACGATACCTGGACGAGCGGTGTGGATGGTGATGCGTGCAGTTTGGGCCGGACGATGGATATCGATACGGCTTACGGACGCGCTTTTTAGTTTGTCTTGGAGGTATTCACGCACCTTCAGATCAGCGAACAAGTAGTCCGCATAAGTCCGACCGTCTGCGTACCAGACGGAGGTGTGCTCCTTGACGATTCCCAGGCGAATGCCAATGGGATGTACTTTCTGACCCATCTCTTCGACTCCGTTACTTGTCAGCAACCTTGACAGTGATATGGCAAGACCGCTTGACGATGCGATCAGCACGGCCTTTGGCACGTGGCATGATGCGCTTCAGCGAACGCCCTTCGTTGACGAAAACGGTGCTGACCTTCAGGTCATCAACGTCTGCGCCTTCGTTATGCTCGGCGTTGGCTACGGCCGACTCCAGCACTTTTTTCATGATCTCGGCGGCTTTCTTACTGCTGAAAGCCAACAGGTTGAGCGCTTCGCCCACCTTCTTCCCGCGGATCTGGTCGGCGACCAAGCGGGCTTTCTGGGCGGAGATTCGAGCGCCCGACAACTTAGCGGCTACTTCCATTTCCTTACCCCTTAACGCTTGGCTTTCTTGTCTGCCACGTGCCCGCGATAGTTGCGGGTACCGGCGAACTCGCCCAGTTTGTGGCCGACCATGTCTTCGTTTACGAGAACTGGGACGTGCTGACGACCGTTGTGTACTGCGATGGTCAGACCGACCATTTGTGGCAGGATCATCGAACGACGCGACCAAGTCTTAATTGGTTTGCGATCGTTCTTTTCCGCCGCCACTTCGATCTTCTTCAGTAGGTGAAGATCAATAAAAGGACCTTTTTTCAGAGAACGTGGCACTGTCGTATCCCTCTATTTACTTGCGACGACGGACGATCATTTTGTCGGTACGCTTATTACCACGAGTCTTCGCGCCCTTAGTCGGGAAGCCCCATGGCGATACCGGATGACGACCACCAGAGGTACGACCTTCACCACCACCATGTGGGTGGTCAACCGGGTTCATGGCAACACCACGAACGGTTGGGCGAACGCCACGCCAGCGCTTGGCACCAGCTTTACCCAGCGAACGCAGGCTGTGCTCGGAGTTCGAGACTTCGCCCAGGGTCGCACGGCACTCAGCCAGTACTTTACGCATTTCACCGGAACGCAGACGCAGGGTCACGTAAACGCCTTCACGAGCGATCAGCTGAGCCGAAGCACCAGCGGAACGAGCGATTTGTGCGCCCTTACCTGGCTTCAGTTCGATGCCGTGTACGGTGCTACCAACTGGAATGTTGCGCAGTTGCAGAGCGTTGCCCGGCTTGATCGGCGCCAGAGCACCTGCGATCAGCTGGTCGCCAGCGCTCACGCCTTTAGGGGCGATGATGTAGCGACGCTCGCCATCTGCGTACAGCAGCAGAGCGATGTGAGCAGTACGGTTTGGATCGTATTCGATACGCTCGACAGTGGCAGCGATGCCATCTTTGTCGTTGCGACGGAAGTCGACCAGACGATAATGCTGCTTATGACCACCACCAATGTGACGAGTGGTAATACGGCCATTGTTGTTACGACCACCAGACTTCGATTTTTTCTCGAGCAGCGGTGCGTGAGGAGCGCCTTTATGCAGCTCCTGGTTGACCACCTTGACCACAAAACGGCGGCCAGGGGAAGTCGGTTTGCATTTAACGATTGCCATGATGCACCCCTTCCTTACTCAGCACTGCTGCTGAAATCGAGATCTTGGCCTGGCTGAAGGGAGATAACTGCCTTCTTCCAGTCATTACGCTTGCCCAGACCGCGAGCGGTGCGCTTGCTCTTACCCAGAACGTTCAGGGTAGTAACACGCTCAACTTTCACGCTGAACAGGCTTTCGACGGCCTTCTTGATTTCCAGCTTGGTTGCGTCAGTAGCAACCTTGAAAACGAACTGGCCTTTCTTGTCTGCCAGAACCGTAGCCTTCTCGGAAACGTGCGGGCCAAGCAGAACTTTAAATACGCGTTCCTGGTTCATCCCAGCAGCTCCTCGAATTTCTTCACGGCCGACACGGTGATCAACACCTTGTCGTATGCGATCAGACTAACTGGATCGGAACCTTGCACGTCACGTACATCTACGTGCGGCAGGTTGCGAGCAGCCAGGTACAGGTTCTGATCAACAGCGTCCGACACGATCAGAACATCGGTCAGGCTCATGTTGTTCAGTTTGCCCAGCAGGTCTTTGGTTTTCGGAGTTTCAACTGCGAAATCCTGAACCACGACCAGACGATCAGTACGCACCAGCTCAGCAAGGATGGAACGCATTGCTGCGCGGTACATCTTCTTGTTCAGCTTCTGGGAGTGATCCTGTGGACGAGCTGCGAAAGTGGTGCCGCCGCCGCGCCAGATTGGGCTACGGATAGTACCGGCACGAGCACGGCCAGTACCTTTCTGACGCCATGGGCGCTTACCGCCACCACGAACGTCGGAACGGGTCTTTTGCTGCTTGCTACCTTGACGGCCGCCGGCCATGTAGGCCACGACTGCTTGGTGAACCAGCGTCTCGTTGAATTCGCCGCCAAATGTCAGTTCGGAAACTTCGATCGCTTGAGCGTCATTTACATTTAATTGCATGTCAGCTTCCCCTTAACCGCGAGCCTTGGCTGCTGGACGTACAACCAGGTTGCCGCCAGTAGCGCCAGGAACAGCACCCTTGACCAGCAACAGATTGCGTTCAGCGTCCACGCGCACTACTTCCAGGGACTGCACGGTCACGCGCTCAGCGCCCATATGACCGGACATTTTTTTGCCCTTGAATACACGACCAGGAGTCTGGCACTGGCCGATAGAGCCTGGGACGCGGTGGGATACGGAGTTACCGTGGGTGTTATCTTGCCCGCGGAAATTCCAACGCTTGATCGTACCCTGGAAGCCTTTACCTTTGGACTGACCGGTTACATCAACCAGTTGACCAGCAGCGAAGATTTCAGCGTTGATCAGATCGCCGGCCTGGTACTCGCCTTCTTCAAGGCGGAATTCCATTACGGTACGACCAGCGGCAACGTTCGCCTTGGCGAAGTGGCCAGCCTGAGCAGCTGTTACACGGGAAGCACGACGCTCGCCGACAGTGACTTGCACTGCACGATAGCCATCGGTTTCTTCAGTTTTGAACTGGGTGACGCGATTCGGCTCGATCTCAATGACCGTGACCGGAATGGAGACACCTTCTTCGGTGAAAATACGGGTCATACCCGCTTTACGACCGACTACACCAATAGTCATGTTGTAAACCTCATGAGTGTACGGGGCTTTCACCCGCTATGGCCGCCCATTTCAGAGCGTTACACGACCAAGACCGAGTCTTAGCCGAGGCTGATCTGCACTTCCACACCGGCCGCAAGATCAAGCTTCATAAGTGCATCAACGGTTTTATCCGTTGGCTGGACGATATCCAGAACGCGCTTATGAGTGCGGATCTCGTACTGGTCACGCGCGTCTTTGTTGACGTGCGGGGAAACCAGAACAGTGAACCGCTCTTTACGGGTAGGCAGTGGAATTGGACCACGCACTTGAGCACCAGTACGTTTCGCGGTTTCCACGATTTCCTGGGTTGATTGGTCGATCAGGCGATGGTCAAAAGCCTTCAACCTGATACGGATTTGCTGATTTTGCATTGGATTTCAGACTCCGGCTGCTATTCCCACCGGGCGCAATACGCCCGTTAAAAGGAGGCGCAATTCTATAGACGCCCCAGATAGGTGTCAACCCAATAAAAAAGCCCCCGCTAAGCGGGGGCTTTTTCAACTCATCAAAGCTGACTCAATAAAGAGATCACTCGATGATTTTAGCTACGACGCCAGCACCTACGGTACGGCCGCCTTCACGGATTGCGAAACGCAGACCGTCTTCCATCGCGATGGTTTTGATCAGGGTAACAGTCATCTGAATGTTGTCACCTGGCATTACCATTTCAACGCCTTCTGGCAGCTCGCAGTTACCGGTCACGTCAGTAGTACGGAAGTAGAACTGTGGACGGTAGCCTTTGAAGAACGGAGTGTGACGGCCGCCTTCTTCCTTGCTCAGAACGTAAACTTCTGCGGTGAATTTGGTGTGCGGCTTAACCGAACCCGGCTTAACCAGAACCTGACCACGCTCAACGTCGTCACGCTTGGTGCCACGCAGCAGAACGCCGCAGTTCTCGCCAGCACGACCTTCGTCCAGCAGCTTGCGGAACATCTCAACACCGGTGCAGGTGGTGGTGGTGGTGTCACGCAGACCAACGATTTCCAGGGCGTCTTGAACGCGAACAATACCGCGCTCGATACGACCAGTCACAACAGTACCGCGACCCGAGATCGAGAACACGTCTTCGATTGGCATCAGGAATGGCTTGTCGATAGCACGCTCTGGCTCTGGGATGTAGCTGTCCAGAGTTTCCACCAGCTTCTTAACAGCGGTGGTGCCCATTTCGTTGTCGTCTTTGCCTTCCAGCGCCATACGAGCCGAACCGATGATGATCGGAGTGTCGTCGCCTGGGAAGTCGTAGGTGGACAGCAGGTCGCGAACTTCCATCTCAACCAATTCCAGCAGCTCAGCGTCGTCTACCAGGTCAGCCTTGTTCAGGAAAACCACGATGTACGGAACGCCTACCTGACGGGACAGCAGGATGTGCTCACGGGTTTGTGGCATCGGACCATCAGCGGCCGAGCAAACCAGGATCGCGCCGTCCATCTGCGCAGCACCAGTGATCATGTTCTTCACGTAGTCAGCGTGACCTGGGCAGTCAACGTGAGCGTAGTGACGAATGTTCGAGTTGTACTCAACGTGCGCGGTGTTGATGGTGATACCGCGAGCTTTTTCTTCTGGAGCGCTGTCGATCTTGTCGAATTCAACTACGGCCGAACCGAAAACTTCGGAGCAGACGCGAGTCAGAGCAGCGGTCAGAGTAGTTTTACCGTGGTCAACGTGGCCGATGGTGCCAACGTTTACGTGCGGTAGGGAACGATCAAATTTTTCTTTAGCCACGACAATTAACTCCTAGCCTAAAGGGGCTGAATCAGCCTTGTTTTTTGGTAACGGATTCGACGATGTGCGACGGAGCCGTATCGTATTTTTTGAATTCCATAGAGTAGCTTGCGCGACCCTGGGACATGGAACGAACGTCGGTCGCATAACCGAACATCTCACCCAGTGGAACTTCGGCACGGATAACCTTGCCGGACACTGTGTCTTCCATACCCTGGATCATGCCGCGACGACGGTTAAGGTCGCCCATCACATCACCCATATAGTCTTCAGGCGTAACAACCTCTACCGCCATGATCGGCTCGAGCAACTCACCACCGCCCTTCTGGGCCAGTTGCTTGGTCGCCATGGAAGCAGCCACTTTAAACGCCATCTCGTTGGAGTCGACGTCGTGGTAAGAACCATCGAACACGGTAGCCTTCAGGCCGATCAGCGGATAGCCGGCAACAACGCCGTTCTTCATCTGCTCTTCGATACCCTTCTGGATAGCCGGGATGTATTCCTTAGGAACCACACCACCCACTACTTCGTTCAGGAATTGCAGACCTTCCTGACCTTCGTCAGCAGGAGCAAAGCGAATCCAGCAGTGACCGAACTGGCCACGACCGCCGGACTGACGAACGAACTTGCCTTCGATTTCGCAGTTCTTCGTGATGCGCTCACGGTACGAAACCTGTGGCTTGCCGATGTTGGCTTCGACGTTGAACTCACGGCGCATCCGATCAACAAGGATGTCCAGGTGCAGCTCGCCCATGCCGGAGATGATCGTCTGACCAGTCTCTTCATCAGTCTTAACGCGGAAAGACGGGTCTTCCTGAGCAAGTTTGCCCAGAGCGATACCCATTTTTTCCTGGTCATCCTTGGTCTTAGGCTCTACGGCAACCGAAATAACCGGCTCCGGAAAGTCCATGCGAACCAAGATGATTGGCTTGTCAGCGTTGCAGAGGGTTTCACCAGTGGTGACGTCCTTCATGCCGATCAGGGCCGCGATGTCGCCAGCGCGCACTTCCTTGATCTCTTCACGGGCGTTTGCGTGCATTTGCACCATACGACCCACGCGCTCTTTCTTGCCTTTAACCGAGTTGATCACGCCGTCGCCGGAGTTCAACACGCCCGAGTAAACACGGACGAAGGTCAAGGTACCCACGAATGGGTCAGTAGCGATCTTGAACGCCAGGGCCGCGAACGGCTCGTCGTCGCTTGCATGACGCTCCATCTCTTCTTCCTCGTTATCAGGGTTGGAACCCTTGATAGCAGGAATGTCGGTTGGAGCAGGCAGGAAGTCGATAACGGCGTCGAGAACCAGGGGAACGCCCTTGTTCTTGAACGAAGAACCGCAAACAGCCAGAACGATTTCGCCGGCGATAGTACGCTGACGCAGAGCAGCCTTGATCTCGGCGATCGACAGCTCTTCACCTTCCAGGTACTTGTTCATCAGCTCTTCACTGGCTTCAGCCGCAGCTTCAACCATGTTGCTGCGCCATTCAGTGGCCAGCTCGAGCATGTCCGCAGGGATTTCCTTGCGGACCGGAACCATACCCTTGTCAGAGTCGTTCCAGTAAACAGCTTGCATGTTGATCAGGTCGATCTGGCCCTGGAAGTTATCTTCCGAACCGATAGCCAGCTGAATCGGCACCGGAGTGTGACCCAGACGCTGCTTGATCTGACCGATCACGCGCAGGAAGTTGGCGCCAGCACGGTCCATCTTGTTTACGTAAACAAGACGTGGAACGCCGTATTTGTTGGCTTGACGCCATACGGTTTCCGACTGAGGCTCAACACCCGAAGTACCGCAGAACACAACGACCGCGCCGTCGAGTACGCGCAGGGAACGCTCTACTTCAATGGTGAAGTCTACGTGGCCCGGGGTATCGATTACGTTGAAGCGATGCTCGTGTGGGTACTGCTTCTCGGAACCTTTCCAGAAGGCGGTAATGGCAGCAGAAGTAATGGTAATACCACGCTCCTGCTCCTGAACCATCCAGTCTGTGGTCGCGGCGCCGTCGTGCACCTCGCCCATTTTGTGACTTTTGCCAGTGTAAAAAAGGACGCGCTCGGTGGTGGTGGTTTTACCAGCATCCACGTGAGCGACGATACCGATGTTACGGTAGCGACTAATCGGAGTAGTACGAGCCATAAAGCCCTCGCAAAATTAGTGAAGCTAAAATTAGAAGCGGTAGTGCGAGAAAGCTTTGTTAGCTTCGGCCATACGGTGCACGTCTTCACGCTTCTTAACAGCAGCACCTTTACCTTCAGCAGCATCCAGCAGTTCGCCAGCCAAGCGCAGAGCCATAGACTTCTCGCCGCGCTTGCGGGCGAAGTCTACCAACCAGCGCATTGCCAGAGCGTTACGACGGGACGGACGAACCTCGACCGGAACCTGGTAAGTAGCACCACCAACGCGGCGCGACTTCACTTCGACCAGCGGAGCGATGGCGTCGAGTGCTTTTTCGAAGAGTTCCAGGGGATCGGTGCCGGTCTTGCGAGCCGCAACGGTTTCCAGGGCACCATAAACGATACGCTCGGCAACGGCTTTCTTGCCGCTCTCCATAACGTGGTTCATGAATTTGGCGAGGATTTGGCTTCCGTATTTCGGATCGTCCAGAATCTCACGCTTTGCTGCTACGCGACGTCTTGGCATTGATAAGCCCTCAAACGGTCTTCAGGTTAGCTCGGGACAGATCCAGTGGATGCGCGCCCGACCTTACTCTTATCGACTCAATAAAATGAAAATCTGCAAAACGGCCGATTACTTCGGACGCTTGGTACCGTACTTCGAACGACCCTGGTTACGGCCTTTAACGCCGGAAGTATCCAAGGAGCCGCGAACGGTGTGGTAACGAACACCTGGCAAGTCTTTTACACGACCGCCGCGGATCAGTACCACGCTGTGCTCTTGCAGGTTGTGGCCTTCACCACCGATGTACGAGGAAACCTCGAAACCGTTGGTCAGACGCACACGGCATACTTTACGCAGTGCCGAGTTAGGTTTTTTCGGCGTAGTGGTGTACACACGGGTGCACACGCCACGACGTTGCGGGCAGTTCTGCAGCGCAGGCACGTCGGATTTCTCGACGATACGCTTACGCGGCTGACGTACCAGCTGGTTGATAGTTGCCATCTACTAGCTCCACTGTTGTCTTGCGACGCTATTGTCTTGCAAGAAAAGCAAAATGGCAGGAACGAATTCCCGCCAAATTTAGGGGATCAAGAGTCTAAAGAGGATCTTGCCCCCAGTCAAGGCAAGGCCCCGACCTCCCCGCTCGTCGAACCTCGACAAATTGTCTCGATTCGATGAACGGCTTGATCAGGGCCTCAGCTCATTTTTCGCAGAACTCAGTTACCGCTCGAGTTCAGCGCTTCGGTCAGTGCAGCTTCCACTTCACTGGCGCTTACGCGCAACGGCTTGTCTGCATCACGACGACGCTTGCGCTCGCTGTGATAAGCCAGACCGGTACCGGCCGGGATCAGACGACCCACGACCACGTTTTCTTTCAGGCCGCGCAGGTAATCACGCTTGCCGGTTACCGCCGCTTCGGTCAGTACGCGGGTGGTTTCCTGGAAGGAAGCCGCCGAGATGAACGATTCGGTCGACAACGACGCCTTGGTGATACCCAGCAGAACGCGAGTGAACTTGGAGACAAACTTGTCTTCCGCGTTCAGACGCTCGTTCTCTACCAGAACGTGAGTCAGTTCCATCTGGTCGCCCTTGATGAAGCTGGAGTCGCCGGACTCGGAGATCTCAACTTTACGCAGCATCTGACGCAGGATGGTCTCGATGTGCTTGTCGTTGATCTTCACGCCTTGCAGACGGTAAACGTCCTGGATCTCGTTGACGATGTACTTGGCCAGCGCGCTCACACCCAGTAGACGCAGGATGTCGTGCGGATCGCTCGGACCGTCGGAGATAACTTCACCGCGGTTTACCTGTTCACCTTCGAACACGTTCAGGTGACGCCACTTCGGAATCAGCTCTTCATACGGATCGCTACCGTCGTTCGGGGTAATGACCAGACGGCGCTTGCCCTTGGTCTCTTTACCGAACGCGATGGTGCCGCTGACTTCAGCCAGAATCGACGCTTCTTTCGGACGACGGGCTTCGAACAAGTCGGCAACACGCGGCAGACCACCGGTGATGTCACGGGTTTTCGAAGTTTCTTGCGGGATACGAGCGATAACATCACCGATCGCAATCTTCGCACCGTCCGCAACACCGACCAGGGCGTTGGCTGGCAGGAAGTACTGAGCGATAACGTCAGTGCCTGGCAGCAACAGATCCTTGCCATTGTCATCAACCATCTTCACCGCAGGACGAATGTCCTTGCCGGCAGCCGGACGGTCTTTGGCATCGAGTACTTCAATGTTGGTCATACCGGTCAATTCGTCAGTCTGACGCTTGATCGTGATGCCTTCTTCCATGCCTACATAGGTCACGGTACCTTTCATTTCGGTAACGATCGGGTGAGTGTGCGGATCCCACTTGGCCACGATTGCGCCAGCGTCGACCTTGTCACCTTCTTTAACCGAAATCACAGCACCGTACGGCAGCTTGTAACGCTCGCGCTCACGACCGAAGTCGTCAGCGATTGCCAGCTCACCGGAACGGGACACAGCAACCAGGTTGCCATCCACACGCTCAACGTGTTTCAGGTTGTGCAGACGGACGGTACCGCCATTCTTCACCTGAACGCTGTCGGCTGCGGAAGTACGGCTTGCCGCACCACCGATGTGGAACGTACGCATCGTCAGCTGGGTACCCGGCTCACCGATGGACTGGGCAGCGATAACGCCGACCGCTTCACCGATGTTCACCTGGTGACCACGAGCCAGATCACGGCCGTAGCACTTGGCACAAATGCCATAGCGGGTTTCGCAGCTGATCGGCGAACGCACGATCACTTCGTCGATGCTGTTCAGCTCGATGAACTCGACCCACTTCTCGTCTACCAGAGTGCCAGCAGGAACGATGACGTCCTCGGTACCCGGCTTGAATACGTCACGGGCGATGACACGACCCAATACGCGCTCACCCAACGGCTCTACAACGTCACCGCCTTCAATGTGCGGAGTCATCAGCAGACCGTGTTCGGTGCCGCAATCGATCTCGGTCACGACCAGATCCTGCGCCACGTCTACCAGACGACGAGTCAGGTAACCGGAGTTCGCAGTTTTCAACGCGGTATCCGCCAGACCTTTACGAGCACCGTGAGTCGAGATGAAGTACTGGAGTACGCTCAGACCTTCACGGAAGTTCGCAGTAATCGGCGTTTCAATGATGGAACCGTCCGGCTTGGCCATCAGACCACGCATACCGGCCAGCTGACGAATCTGTGCTGCGGAACCCCGCGCACCCGAGTCGGCCATCATGTACATCGAGTTGAACGATTCTTGCTCGACTTCGTCGCCGTGACGGTCGATGACTTTCTCTTTCGAGAGATTGGCCATCATCGCCTTGGAGACTTCGTCGTTCGCTTTCGACCAAAGGTCGATCACTTTGTTGTACTTCTCGCCCTGGGTTACCAGGCCCGATGCGTACTGGCTCTCGATTTCTTTCACTTCGTCGGTGGCAGCACCGATGATGCGGGCTTTTTCATCCGGGATAACGAAGTCGTTAACACCGATGGAAACGCCGGAAATGGTCGAGTAGGCAAAACCGGTGTACATCAACTGGTCAGCGAAGATCACGGTCTCTTTCAGACCAACCACACGGTAGCACTGGTTGATCAGCTTGGAGATCGCCTTTTTCTTCATCGGCAGGTTGACGACGTCGAACGACAGACCTTTTGGCACAACCTGGAACAGCAGCGCACGGCCGACAGTGGTGTCGACGATACGAGTGTTGTTCACGCTGTTGCCGTCACGATCGTTCACGGTTTCGTTGATACGAACCTTGATCTTGGCGTGCAGCGCAGCCTCGCCGGCGCGGAATACGCGGTCGACTTCCTGCAGATCCGCAAACACACGACCTTCGCCCTTGGCGTTGATCGCTTCACGAGTCATGTAGTACAGACCCAATACAACGTCCTGCGACGGAACGATGATTGGCTCACCGTTGGCTGGCGACAGAATGTTGTTGGTCGACATCATCAACGCACGCGCTTCGAGCTGGGCTTCCAGCGTCAGCGGTACGTGCACGGCCATTTGGTCGCCGTCGAAGTCGGCGTTGTACGCGGCGCAGACCAGGGGGTGCAGCTGGATAGCCTTACCTTCGATCAGTACCGGTTCAAACGCCTGGATACCCAGACGGTGAAGGGTCGGTGCACGGTTGAGAAGAACCGGGTGTTCGCGAATCACTTCAGCGAGAACGTCCCAAACCTCCGGCAGTTCGCGCTCGACCATTTTCTTGGCCGCTTTGATGGTGGTCGCCAGACCACGCATTTCCAGCTTGCCGAAAATGAACGGTTTGAACAGCTCGAGAGCCATCTTCTTCGGCAGACCGCACTGATGCAGACGCAGGGTCGGACCTACGGTAATTACCGAACGACCGGAGTAGTCAACACGCTTACCGAGCAAGTTCTGACGGAAACGACCCTGCTTACCCTTGATCATGTCAGCCAGGGATTTCAGAGGACGCTTGTTCGAACCGGTGATAGCGCGGCCACGACGACCGTTGTCGAGCAGTGCATCGACAGCTTCCTGCAACATACGCTTTTCGTTGCGCACGATGATGTCCGGAGCGGACAGATCCAGCAGGCGCTTCAAACGGTTGTTACGGTTGATCACTCGACGATACAGATCGTTGAGGTCGGAAGTCGCGAAACGACCGCCATCCAGCGGGACCAGTGGACGCAGATCTGGCGGCAGAACCGGCAGAACGGTCAGCACCATCCACTCTGGCAGGTTGCCGGAACCCTGAAAGGCTTCCATCAACTTCAGACGCTTGGACAGCTTCTTGATCTTGGTTTCGGAGTTGGTTTGCGGAATCTCTTCACGCAGACGGCCAATCTCGTGTTCCAGGTCGATAGCGTGCAGCAGTTCGCGGACAGCTTCGGCACCCATGCGGGCGTCGAAATCGTCACCGAACTCTTCCAGCGCTTCGAAGTACTGCTCGTCGTTCAGCAGCTGACCTTTTTCAAGAGTGGTCATGCCTGGATCGATAACGACATAGCTCTCGAAGTAGAGAACGCGTTCGATATCACGCAGAGTCATGTCCATCAGCAGGCCGATACGGGACGGCAGCGATTTCAGGAACCAGATGTGGGCAACCGGCGAAGCCAGTTCGATGTGCGCCATGCGCTCACGACGAACCTTGGCCAGTGCAACTTCAACGCCGCACTTCTCGCAGATCACACCACGGTGCTTCAAGCGCTTGTACTTACCGCACAGGCACTCGTAATCCTTTACCGGGCCAAAGATCTTGGCGCAGAACAGACCGTCACGCTCAGGTTTGAACGTACGGTAGTTGATGGTTTCCGGCTTTTTAACTTCACCGAACGACCACGAGCGGATCATCTCAGGCGAGGCCAATCCGATACGGATGGCGTCGAACTCTTCGACTTGACCCTGGTTTTTCAGCAAATTCAGTAGGTCTTTCAAGGCCTTTCCTCCTGGCGGAGCAGAGAGCGGGCAATCCTGCCCCGCTCTCGATCGCGTCACGTGTTATTCGGTTTCCAGATCGATATCGATGCCGAGGGAACGAATTTCCTTGATCAACACGTTGAAGGACTCGGGCATGCCCGGCTCCATACGGTGATCGCCGTCCACGATGTTTTTGTACATCTTGGTCCGGCCGTTCACATCGTCCGACTTCACTGTGAGCATTTCTTGCAGAGTGTAAGCAGCACCGTATGCTTCCAGTGCCCAGACCTCCATCTCCCCGAAACGCTGACCACCGAACTGCGCCTTACCACCCAGCGGCTGCTGGGTAACCAGGCTGTACGAACCGGTAGAACGCGCGTGCATCTTGTCGTCTACCAAGTGGTTCAGCTTCAGCATGTACATGTAGCCAACGGTAACTGGACGCTCGAACTTGTTGCCGGTACGGCCGTCGGTCAGCTGCATCTGGCCGCTTTCTGGCAGGTCTGCCAGTTTCAGCATGGCCTTGATTTCGCTTTCCTTGGCACCGTCGAACACTGGAGTGGCCATTGGAACACCGCCACGCAGGTTCTTCGCCAGATCCAGGATTTCCTGATCGGAGAAGCTGTCCAGATCTTCGTTACGACCGCCGATCTGGTTGTAGATCTCGTCCAGGAAAGTACGCAGCTCAGCGACTTTGCGTTGCTCTTCGACCATCCGGTTGATCTTCTCGCCCAGACCTTTGGCCGCGAGGCCCAGGTGGGTTTCAAGGATCTGACCGACGTTCATACGCGAAGGTACGCCCAGCGGGTTGAGGACCACGTCGACCGGGGTGCCATTGGCATCGTGCGGCATGTCTTCAACCGGCATGATCACGGAGACCACACCTTTGTTACCGTGACGACCGGCCATCTTGTCGCCCGGCTGGATGCGACGACGGATTGCCAGGTAAACCTTGACGATCTTCAGCACGCCTGGAGCCAGGTCATCGCCCTGCTGCAGTTTGCGCTTCTTGTCTTCGAACTTGTCGTCCAGCAGACGGCGACGATCAACGATGTAGGCCTGAGCCTTCTCGAGCTGCTCGTTCAGAGCATCTTCAGCCATGCGCAGTTTGAACCACTGACCATGCTCAAGACCGTCGAGCACTTCGTCGGTGATGTCCTGACCTTTCTTCAGGCCCGCGCCGCCTTCAGCCTTGTGGCCTACCAGAGCGGAACGCAGACGCTCGAAGGTCGCGCCTTCAACGATGCGGAACTCTTCGTTCAGATCCTTGCGGATCTCGTCCAGCTGGGACTTCTCGATCGACAGTGCACGAGCATCACGCTCAACGCCGTCACGAGTGAAGACCTGTACGTCGATGACAGTACCTTTGGTGCCGGTTGGCACGCGCAGGGAGGTGTCTTTAACGTCGCTGGCTTTTTCACCGAAGATCGCACGCAGCAGTTTTTCTTCCGGAGTCAGCTGGGTCTCGCCTTTCGGAGTGACCTTACCTACCAGGATGTCGCCTGCGCCGACTTCAGCACCTACGTAAACGATACCGGCTTCGTCCAGTTTGTTCAGAGCGGCTTCACCCACGTTCGGGATGTCCGCAGTGATTTCCTCTGGGCCAAGCTTGGTGTCACGAGCCACACAGGTCAGTTCCTGAATGTGGATCGTGGTGAAACGGTCTTCCTGAACCACACGCTCGGACAGGCAGATGGAGTCTTCGAAGTTGAAGCCGTTCCATGCCATGAACGCGATGCGCATGTTCTGACCCAGAGCCAGTTCACCCATGTCGGTGGACGGGCCGTCGGCCATGATGTCGCCACGCTGAACGCGATCACCCTTGCTCACCAGCGGACGCTGATTGATGCAGGTGTTCTGGTTCGAGCGGGTGTATTTGGTCAGGTTGTAGATGTCGACACCCGCTTCGCCGGTTTCAACTTCGTCATCAGCAACACGAACCACGATACGGCTGGCATCAACGGAGTCGATCACGCCGCCACGACGAGCCACGACGCAAACGCCGGAGTCGCGCGCCACGTTACGCTCCATGCCGGTACCTACCAGGGGCTTGTCAGCACGCAGGGTTGGTACAGCCTGACGCTGCATGTTCGAACCCATCAACGCACGGTTGGCGTCGTCGTGCTCGAGGAACGGAATCAGCGACGCTGCAACCGAAACTACCTGCTTCGGCGAAACGTCCATCAAGGTGACGTCTTCCGGCGCCTTGACGGTGAATTCGTTCAGGTGACGTACGGCCACCAGTTCGTCGACCAGGACTTTCTGCTCGTTCATGGTCGCCGAAGCCTGCGCGATCACGTGATCGGCTTCTTCAATGGCGGACAGGAACACGATGTCGTCGGTGACCACACCCTCTTTCACCACGCGGTACGGGCTCTCGAGGAAGCCGTACTGGTTGGTGCGAGCGTAAGCAGCCAGGGAGTTGATCAGACCGATGTTCGGACCTTCCGGCGTTTCAATCGGGCAGACACGACCGTAGTGAGTCGGGTGTACGTCACGGACTTCGAAGCCCGCGCGCTCACGAGTCAGACCGCCAGGGCCGAGTGCAGAGACACGACGCTTGTGGGTGATCTCGGACAGCGGGTTGTTCTGGTCCATGAACTGCGACAGCTGGCTGGAACCGAAGAACTCTTTCACCGCCGCAGCCACTGGCTTGGCGTTGATCAGGTCTTGCGGCATCAGGCCTTCGCTTTCAGCCATCGACAGACGCTCTTTGACCGCACGCTCAACACGTACCAGGCCAACGCGGAACTGGTTCTCGGCCATTTCGCCTACGCAGCGAACACGACGGTTACCCAGGTGGTCGATGTCGTCGACGATGCCTTTACCGTTACGGATGTCGACCAGAGTCTTCAGTACCGCGACGATGTCTTCCTTGCACAGCACGCCCGAACCTTCGATCTCGGTACGACCGATACGACGGTTGAACTTCATCCGGCCGACCGCAGAGAGATCGTAACGCTCAGGGCTGAAGAACAGGTTGTTGAACAGGGTCTCGGCAGCGTCCTTGGTTGGCGGCTCGCCTGGACGCATCATGCGATAGATCTCGACCAGCGCTTCCAATTGGTTGCTGGTGGAGTCGATCTTCAGCGTGTCGGAGACGAACGGACCGCAGTCGATGTCGTTGGTGTACAGAGTCTCGATGCGCACGACGCCGGCCTTGGCGACTTTCGCCAGGATCTCGGTCGACAGCTCGGTGTTGCACTCTGCCAGGATCTCACCGGTAGCCGGGTGCACGATGGCCTTCGCGGTCGTACGACCGAGGACGTAGTCCAGCGGCACATCCAGCGTCTTGATTCCGGCTTTTTCGATCTGGTTGATGTGGCGCGCGGTAATACGGCGGCCTTGCTCAACGATGACCTTGCCCTTCTCATCCTGGATGTCCAGAACCGCAACTTCACCACGCAGGCGCGATGGCACCAGTTCCAGGCTGAGGGTTTCGCCGCTCAGGTGGAATACGTTGGTGGTGTAGAACGCGTCCAGCACTTCTTCGGTGGTATAACCGAGTGCACGCAGCAAAACCGAGGCCGGCAGCTTGCGACGACGGTCGATACGCACGAAGACGCAGTCTTTCGGGTCGAACTCGAAGTCCAGCCACGAACCGCGGTAAGGAATGATGCGCGCGGAGTACAGCAGTTTGCCGGAGCTGTGCGTCTTGCCACGGTCGTGGTCGAAGAACACGCCCGGGGAACGGTGCAGCTGGGAAACGATCACACGCTCGGTACCGTTGATTACGAAGGTACCGTTCTCAGTCATCAATGGGATTTCACCCATGTAGACTTCTTGCTCTTTGATGTCCTTGATCGCTTTGTTCGACGATTCTTTGTCGAAAATGATCAGGCGCACTTTTACCCGCAAAGGTACGGCGAAAGTTACACCGCGCAATACGCATTCTTTGACATCAAATGCCGGTTCGCCCAGGCGATAACCGACGTACTCCAGCGCAGCATTGCCGGAGTAGCTGATGATCGGGAAAACGGATTTGAAGGCCGCATGCAGGCCCACGTCGCGGAACTGATCTTTAGTCGCTCCCGCTTGCAAGAATTCACGATACGAATCCAGCTGGATGGCCAGGAGGTAAGGCACATCCATGACGTCCGGCAACTTGCTAAAGTCCTTGCGGATACGTTTTTTCTCAGTATATGAGTAAGCCATCAGCGTTCCCCAGCTTGGTCACCTGCTTGTTTGGCCCCTCCCGACGGGAGCAGCCAGAAAATCGTGCAAACCCCATGGTTTGCGCCACCGCATCGGGTGGTTACAGCTCGTTATCGACACCGACCCAGTCGGCTGCCAATAACGGAAAAAGGCCGGTGGCAAGAGCCACCAGCCATCAGCCTGTCGCTTGACGCTCGGGCTGGAGGAGCAAAGTCGATGCTTACTTCAGCTCGACTTTAGCGCCTGCTTCTTCCAGCTTCTTCTTAGCGTCTTCAGCAGCTTCTTTCGAAACGCCTTCAGCTACAACCTGAGGAGCGCCGTCGACTTTCTCTTTGGCTTCTTTCAGGCCCAGACCGGTCAGTTCACGAACTGCCTTGATCACGTTTACTTTCTTCTCGCCGGCTTCAACCAGAACAACGTTGAACTCGGTTTGCTCTTCAACAACAGCGGCAGCAGCAGCTGGACCAGCAGCAGCAACAGCAGCGGTCACGCCGAAGGTTTCTTCCATTGCTTTGATCAGCTCAACAACTTCCAGAACGGTTTTCTGGCCGATTGCTTCGATGATTTGTTCGTTAGTCAGAGACATGACTCAATTCCTGATTTGGTGGACAGCCTGTACGGCCGTCGAAATAAACAAAAATACGCGAGATTGGAAACGCTCAGCCTCAGGCTGCAGCTGCTTCTTTCTGATCGCGAATTGCCGCCAGAGTACGAGCCAGCTTGCTGGTAGCGCCTTGAATCACGCTCATCAGTTTCGCAATAGCTTCGTCGCGAGTTGGCAGGCTTGCCAGCACGTCGATCTCATTCGCTGCGAGGAACTTGCCCTCGAACGAAGCTGCCTTGATCTCGAACTTATCCTGACCCTTGGCAAATTCCTTGAACAGACGAGCAGCAGCGCCCGGGTGTTCGTTGGAGAATGCAATCAGGGTCGGGCCGGTGAACACGTCGTTGAGGACACTGTAAGGAGTGTCAGCAACAGCGCGCTTGAGCAGGGTGTTACGTACAACACGTACGTAAACGCCAGCTTCACGAGCCTCTTTACGGAGTCCGGTCATTGCGCCTACTGTTACGCCACGGGCATCAACCACGACAGCGGACAGAGCGACTTTGGCAGCCTCGTTGACTTCAGCGACGATGGCCTTCTTGTCTTCGAGATTAATTGCCACGGGTTTAACTCCTGCTTGTTACCGTTTCATCCGATCGAAACCGAATGTCGTTTTGGTGTCTGATTCGGTAAGGAACCGGGAGCACCATCTGCGTAGGCTTGAGGTTTAAGACTTGCGTCGCCTACGGTCTTGGATAGCCCCCGCCAGGCAGGGACCCCAATCTTTCAATTGGCGCAGTTAACTGCGCCAATTTTTGTCTTACGCGTCCAGCGAGCTCTGATCGATGACCAGACCTGGGCCCATAGTGGTGCTCAGGGTAACGCGCTTGACGTAGATACCTTTCGAAGAAGCTGGCTTGATACGCTTCAGATCAGCGATCAGGGCTTCAACGTTTTCCTTCAACTTGATGGCATCGAAGCCGATCTTGCCAACGGAAGTGTGGATGATGCCGTTTTTGTCGGTGCGATAACGAACCTGACCAGCCTTGGCATTTTTAACCGCGGTAGCGACGTCTGGGGTAACAGTGCCGACTTTCGGGTTAGGCATCAGACCACGTGGACCGAGGATCTGACCCAGTTGACCTACAACGCGCATGGCATCCGGAGATGCGATCACTACGTCATAGTTCAGGTCGCCGCCTTTCATTTCGGCAGCCAGCTCATCCATACCTACACGGTCAGCGCCGGCAGCCAGAGCGGCCTCAGCAGCTGGACCCTGGGTGAACACAGCAACGCGAACAGTCTTGCCAGTGCCGTGTGGCAGCACAGTAGCGCTACGAACGACCTGGTCGGATTTACGCGGGTCTACGCCCAGGTTTACAGCTACGTCGAACGACTCGACGAATTTGGCAGCTGGCAGCGAAGCCAGCAGAGTTGCGGCCTCTTCGAAGTTGTAGGACTTGCCCGCTTCGATTTTTTCAGCGATAGCCTTTTGGCGCTTGGTCAGCTTAGCCATTACACACCCTCCACGTTAAGGCCCATGCTACGAGCAGAACCGGCGATAGTGCGCACGGCTGCATCCATATCAGCTGCAGTCAGATCCGCGTTTTTGGTTTTCGCGATTTCTTCCAGCTGAGCACGGGTAACAGTGCCAACCTTAACGGTGTTCGGACGAGCGGAACCGCTGGTCAGACCGGCCGCCTTCTTCAGCAGAACCGAAGCAGGGGTGGATTTGGTTTCGAAAGTGAAGCTACGGTCGCTGTAGACAGTGATGATCACTGGAGTCGGCAGACCTGCTTCCAGACCCTGGGTACGGGCGTTGAAAGCTTTGCAGAATTCCATGATGTTCACGCCGTGCTGACCCAGAGCAGGACCAACAGGTGGGCTTGGGTTAGCCTGAGCGGCCTTCACTTGCAGCTTGATGTAAGCGGTAATCTTCTTGGCCATGAGGCACTCCAATTACGGGTTCGAACGCCTCAAAAGGCTCCCCGGTTACTTGCGCGTTTATCCCAGTGACGACAAAACCCCACAGCCTAGGGCTGCGGGGTTGGGATGCTTGCTCAGCTAGACCTTTTCGACCTGACTGAACTCCAACTCTACCGGAGTAGAGCGTCCGAAAATGAGCACCGCCACTTGGATCCGGCTCTTTTCGTAATTAACTTCTTCAACAACACCGTTAAAGTCAGCGAACGGACCGTCATTGACTCGAACGGTTTCGCCTGGCTCGAACAACGTCTTCGGCTTCGGCTTATCGCTACCATCAGCAACGCGACGCAGAATCGCCTCAGCTTCTTTATCGGTAATTGGTGCCGGCTTATCAGCAGTACCGCCGATAAAACCCATTACCCGAGGAGTGTCCTTGACCAAGTGCCAAGTACCCTCATTCATATCCATCTGAACCAGCACATAACCTGGGAAGAATTTGCGCTCGCTTTTGCGTTTCTGGCCATTACGCATCTCAACCACTTCTTCAGTGGGAACCAGAATTTCGCCGAAGCCATCTTCCATGCCAGCCAGCTTTACACGCTCGATCAACGAGCGCATGACATGCTTCTCGTAACCCGAGTAAGCATGCACAACGTACCAACGCTTAGCCACGGGACACCCTTAGCCGACAATCAAGGAAACAAGCCAGCCGAGCAGGGAATCAAGCCCCCACAACAGCAACGCCATAACCAGAACAACAGCCACAACAATCAGCGTGGTCTGCGTGGTCTCTTGGCGCGTTGGCCATACGACTTTACGAATCTCGGTACGAGCTTCCTTAACCAGTACAAAGAAAGACTTGCCCTTGGCAGTCTGCAGGCCTACAAAGGCAGCTACAGCAGCAATAACAAGCAATGCAAGTACACGGTACAGGATCGGCGAAGCAGCGTAATACTGATTGCCGACAACGCCAACAATTACCAAAGCGACTACGACAAGCCACTTGAGCAAATCGAAGCGAGAGCCTTGAGCTTCAGCTTTAGGAGTCATCTATGAAGATCCTGTGAAAAGAAAGCCAGACACACCGAGTGAATCTGGCAGGTCAGGAGGGAATCGAACCCCCAACCTACGGTTTTGGAGACCGTCGCTCTGCCAATTGAGCTACTGACCTAAAACAAAATCAGGCCGACCATTATGCCGGCCCGAAAAAGACATTACAACCGTTTACTCGATGATCTTTGCTACTACGCCAGCGCCTACGGTACGGCCGCCTTCACGGATCGCGAAACGCAGACCGTCTTCCATCGCGATGGTTTTGATCAGGGTAACAGTCATCTGAATGTTGTCACCTGGCATTACCATTTCAACGCCTTCTGGCAGCTCGCAGTTACCGGTCACGTCAGTAGTACGGAAGTAGAACTGTGGACGGTAGCCTTTGAAGAACGGAGTGTGACGGCCGCCTTCTTCCTTGCTCAGAACGTAAACTTCTGCGGTGAACTTGGTGTGCGGCTTAACCGAACCCGGCTTAACCAGAACCTGACCACGCTCAACGTCGTCACGCTTGGTGCCACGCAGCAGAACGCCGCAGTTCTCGCCAGCACGACCTTCGTCCAGCAGCTTGCGGAACATCTCAACACCGGTGCAGGTGGTGGTGGTGGTGTCACGCAGACCAACGATTTCCAAGGCGTCTTGAACGCGAACGATACCGCGCTCGATACGACCGGTTACAACAGTACCGCGACCCGAGATCGAGAACACGTCTTCGATTGGCATCAGGAATGGCTTGTCGATAGCACGCTCTGGCTCTGGGATGTAGCTGTCCAGAGTTTCCACCAGCTTCTTAACAGCGGTGGTGCCCATTTCGTTGTCGTCTTTGCCTTCCAGCGCCATACGAGCCGAACCGATAATGATCGGAGTGTCGTCGCCTGGGAAGTCGTAGGTGGACAGCAGGTCGCGAACTTCCATCTCAACCAGTTCCAGCAGCTCAGCGTCGTCTACCAGGTCAGCCTTGTTCAGGAAAACCACGATGTACGGAACGCCTACCTGACGGGACAGCAGGATGTGCTCACGGGTTTGTGGCATCGGACCATCAGCGGCCGAGCAAACCAGGATCGCGCCGTCCATCTGCGCAGCACCAGTGATCATGTTCTTCACGTAGTCAGCGTGACCTGGGCAGTCAACGTGAGCGTAGTGACGAATGTTCGAGTTGTACTCAACGTGCGCGGTGTTGATGGTGATACCGCGAGCTTTTTCTTCTGGAGCGCTGTCGATCTTGTCGAATTCAACTACGGCCGAACCGAAAACTTCGGAGCAGACGCGAGTCAGAGCAGCGGTCAGCGTGGTTTTACCATGGTCTACGTGACCGATAGTGCCAACGTTGACGTGCGGCAGGGAACGATCAAATTTTTCCTTAGCCATCGATATCACCCCTAACAGAAGAAATTGAGCAAACAACACGAGCCATTAAAACAAAGGCAGATATTTTCATATCTGCCTTGTTATATGGAGCTCTTGAGCGGATTTGAACCGCTGACCTCACCCTTACCAAGGGTGTGCTCTACCAACTGAGCTACAAGAGCGTAACACTTTGCACAACCTGCAAACTTGGAGCGGGTAGCGGGAATCGAACCCGCATCATCAGCTTGGAAGGCTGAGGTTCTACCACTAAACTATACCCGCGGAGCCTGCAGCTCACGCTAAAATCTGGTGGAGGGAGAAGGATTCGAACCTTCGAAGTCGTAGACGTCAGATTTACAGTCTGATCCCTTTGGCCGCTCGGGAACCCCTCCTAATCAGGCCGGCATTCTATACCATGCCAGGCCTCTGTCAAGCATTTTCTCATTTAAAAACCTGAGGTTAGCTGCATTGACATCACCCCGCCGCACCAACCTTTCAGGTCTTCGCTGTGGAGCGGGCGCCATTCTATGCAAACTATTCCGCAGGTGCAACCCCCTCGCACAGCATTATTTTATGTTTTAACTCATTGAATTCCTTGGAAAGGTTTTGTAGCTGAGCATCACCCAGCAAACGCTGGGTTTCGGGCGTAATCTGGAACCAATATGAGCCGCCGGAAGACTCTTTTGACGAAGGAAGAGCTTTTGCTCCCAGCTCCGTCAAACGCTGCTCCAACACCTGGGCAGACTCAGGTCGACCCAAACCGCCTACATATAGGCACTGCCCATCAAGCTTTCCCCCAGCCTTTTTTTCACGGGAAGCATCACCTCCAGCCTCACTCAACAGGCGAATATCCTGTTGCGAGCCACGATAAAGACTGAGCGGCGTGACATCCTTTGCGCGTAGCGGGGCCTCCTGCTGATGCCAGACGTAATAAAACACATTGAGTACCAGAAGTAGAAGGAACAGCCAACGCATACAAACCTCAGGACAAAGGACACGCCATAGCCAAACCCACGAACACCAAATCAGAAACGACCCGTGCCTCAGGCGCGACATCCGAGACCAGCTCGGCATCCCCCCCCGTGATGAAGACTCGGTAGTCATCACCCCAGTAGGAACGCGCCATCTCCAACTGCGTCAACACGAACCCTCTGAGCATCAACGAACAGCCACGCTCTACAGCCTCAGCTGTATTGCGCCCCGGAGCCTGGCTCGTCAATGCCCGCTCCGCCGCGAGATCTCCATAGCGAATTTTTCGAGTATGGGTACGCAGCTGATTACGCATTAGCGGCATGCCGGGACAAATGAAGCCTCCCAGATGCTCACCGTCCGCGGAGATAAAATCGGCGGTCACCGCCGTCCCGAAATCTAGTACCAGACAAGCTCCTTTAGCCAAGTGAAAACCACCAAGCATCGCCAGCCAACGATCGAGGCCAAGTCGCTCATAATCGTCGTAACCATTCTTTACGCCGGACATCTCGCGAGCGGGCGCCGCACAGACAACGGAAATGCCGAACTCCTGCTTAAGCAAGTCAATCAGCAAATTGGTCTCATCTTCAGTTCTTACGCTGACAAGGCGACATTTGACGAGAGACACCTTCTCAAGCGACCGTAGACTGTCGACCAAGGCGCCATCAGAGTCGACCACTCCTTCCGCGATCAAGGCGCCCGCCTCAGCCCGCAGCACACGCCACTTGATAAAGCTGTTTCCACAATCAAGCTCAAGAATCATCACGCAACCTCAAGCTGAGCTCACCACCACTAAAGACTTTTTCCACACCATCTACCTTTAGCCGCAGTGCGCCTTGATTATCGATTCCCAGCACCACACCATCTACTTGATTGACCCCCGCAGTGAGAGAAACCGGTTGCCCCTGCCACAAATGGCTCGCCTCCCACTCCGACTGAAGCGCAGAGAAGCCGCCCGATTGGTGACGCTGCAAATAGAGTTGCAGCTGCTTACTCAGCTCAACCGCCAGAATATTGCGATCACAAGATTTACCCGACTCTAGACGCATTGAAGTCCATTGCTGATCGACTTCATCTGTAGCCTGCATGTTCACATTAATGCCTATGCCCAACACCACATGACACACGTCTGCCGGATCACCAACCAGCTCCAACAGGATCCCGGCGATTTTTTTTCGCCCGACCAATACATCATTCGGCCATTTCAGCCCTGCACCCGGCACCCCAAGCGCATGCAAGGCCTGCATGACCGCGAGACCAACAACAAGACTTAACCCCTCAAGTTGACGCATCCCACCATCTATGCGCAACACGAGGCTGTAATAGAGGTTTTCAGCAAACGGACTCACCCATTTACGCCCCCTACGCCCACGCCCTGCTCTTTGGAGCTCGGCCAGCACAAGAAAGGGAGCCGCCCGCCCCCGATCCACCGCGCGCAACGATTCAGCATTAGTAGAGTCTACGGAATCAAAGATACTGACAGACCAGCCAGGAAGACTTTCCTCTATCTCGAACGAGTCAAGCAAAGTCAATGGCGAGGCCAATTGATAGCCTCGCCCCCGAACTTTATGTATGGATAACCCAAGCTCAGCCTCCAAGTGCTGCAGCTGCTTCCACACCGCACTTCGACTAATTCCCAGGGCAGCCCCCAGAGCCTGACCGGAATGGAATCGACCATCCTTCAGAAGGTTCAACAACGTCAGCATGCAGGTCTCGCCTCAGAATGAGGCCCGAATAATAGCCATGCACCGGGCCGCTGCATAGAATTCAAAGAGTCCATTTTCCTGCGGGCAAAACAAAACCCCAACTGCTTTCGCAATTGGGGTTTCGGAATT
>NZ_JASCAF010000041.1:0-219110 GCF_029967985.1 Pseudomonas sp. V88_4 | reverse complement strand
CGGCGCGGTTGATGGCCCATTCTCCGTTCGGCAGCTGCTTGGCGCCGGGAAGGTCAGGGTCGAGCAGGGCGAGTGTGCCGAGTGCGCCGATGGCTTTTTTCGGTTGGACGAGCATGGCGAGGACTCCTGCCGAAGGGTGTGGGCGGTGGAGTGATTGAGCGATCAAACGGGTGGTTTGGCTACTGTCAGATCTGACAGGTCAAGGAAGGATTTCGACGAGCGGTCACGTGAATAACCCATGCTGACAGCCCCCGTCAGGTCCGTAGCCATCCGGACGGGGGCGGCTGATCCGTATTATCGCAGCGCGATGATGTGAGAATAATGGTTGAGTTTAATCGCCCACCCTGCGCCGCTCACCGGATACAAGCAGCTTCTGGCTTGCGACCAAGGCCACCAGTAATTATTGGGTTCGGTTGTCCAGTAATGGTGATTGGGCAGAGGCCAGCGGCTCCCGTAAGCTCGATGTATTTCTTCGAGTTCACCACGGCTGGGAATGCGGGCACCATTGGCTGCCGCGAGTGAGGTCGCGGTATTCCATACGCCTTCCCCCAGCCAGATGATATGAACGACCCCTGTCACACTCACCGTATAGCTCTTTGACTGGTTGGCTGCATCAGTGGCCGTGATGGTTGCCGTTCCCCGACCGCGGGCAGTGACCAGACCTGTTCCGTCTACATCGGCAATACCGGCATTGCTGGATCGGTAGAGGTATCCCGGACGTCCACCACTGGCCTGGTGCCGTACCGAATTGCCAGAGTCGAACGCAGGTAAAGTCGCATTGCCCGGAATGATGTAAGTCTTGCCACCCAACGTGACCGGACTGGTATTGAAGTTCAACGGCGCTAACGGATTCTCCCTGGTAAAACTGCGCGACTCGCTCTGTTGATTGTTGGCAACCGACCTCGCGTAAACCGTGTTCGAGCCCAGGTGAATGCCGAGGGTCAGTGACCAGACACCGCTCCCGTTGACGGGTACGATTTGCCCCCCCACGTTGTTGAGAAAAATCTGCACGCTGTACAGCGGCGTTGCCGCCCCGATCACGGTTACCGAAGTGTCTGTTGTTTTGCCACCATTACCCAGTTCCCCGCCTGAATGCCGGACCGAAGTGAGGGTGGTGGTGAGGTGGGCCCTGACAGTAAACAAGTGAATGGGTGACTCAAGCTGGCTGCCATAAAGCGCTCTGGCCTTGAGCGAGTAGGTCTTTTGGCCAAGACTCGATAACGTGGTGCTGCCATTGCCGTTGCCGTCCAGATCAATCGGCTGTCCGATTGGCGACGCGCCGTCGTAGAGCTGAACCTTTTGGCCCGGATCGGCATTGACACTCACCGTCACCTGGTTGTCGTAGGTTGTACCGTTGTTGCCTACTGCTCCCTTGCTGTCCCTGACGCCGGTGATACCGGGCAACCTGGCCTCTTTGATGGTGAAGGATCTCGGGTCACTGATTTTATCGTCGGCCTCATATTGAGCGATAACAACGACGCGGTGCAGGCCTGAGATCAAGTCCACGGTGATTGTCCACGTGCTGTTGGCATCGACGGTTGGCATACCCTTTGAGACCCCATCGATTTGAACATCGACTTTCTCGGCCCGAGTGGCTGTCCCTTCGATCGTCAAACGCTTGTCATAGGTCTGACCCGCTTCAGGAATGACCGTACCCAGTGCCGTTTTCACGGTGGTGATGACAGGCGTGACGTACTCGTAGTGCTGGCGGATCACCAGCGGCAGTTTCGGGAAAACGATAGCGGCATCTTCATCCGTGCTGTTATCGAAAATGACCTTGCAAACCACGATGGCGTTGGAGCCATGAAGCAGTTTCAGCAATTCTGTCTTGAGCAGGGTTTCATTCAACCCTTGCGTGAGCTGCGTTGAGTTCACTTCATGCGCAGTGAGCAGATCGATTCGATAGCCGCCCGTGCTGGCCTGCCCTTCGATGTACAGCCAGACCAACTGCTTGAGGGCAATGAAAGGCCATGCCTTGACCAGAACCTTCGCGTTCCCGGCGAGCTCCATTACCAGCAGTTCGCCTGCCTTTGCTTCTGGAACCTCGGGCCGCGGCAGTTCCGTTTCAGGATTCTGGAAGTTGAGAACCTTCAGCGGGAGGATTTCCGAGGGGGTCCACAAGCCATAGCGTTGGACATCGTAATTGACCGCTACCTCGCGGTCGATGTTGGCCCCGACAAAGGAGGGCGGCAGGTGAAACCTTACGGTACCGGTGGCCTCGGCAGGTTTCTCCAGGTCTTCCGAAGTCCCGGCGCCTGGCGTGCCCCGCCATTTCAATCCGAGTTTGTCGAGCAGGGCGTCCATGGACGCGTAGCTGCAATCGATGTCCACCCCATTGATGGCGTGCATCGGGTTCAGTGTGCCATCGGGGGCCTGGACGACCACAGGCGGCAGTAATCTGCCCAGAGGAATGCCGATCAGCACCTCAAGAGGCGCTGAATAGCTGTACTTCCCGGTAGCGCCATGCAGTAACGTATAAATCACAGTCACGTAGTAGCCGATGTTGGCCGAGACGTATTGCTTGTCTACCCGGAATCGTACCGGTTGGCCAACTGTCGCCAACGTGATCGGCACGCTGCCGGATGTACTGCCGTAAAGGTTGATCCCGTTCCAGTGGTAGGTGAGCGTATCGCCCTTGACCCAGTTCACTGGCAAGACCCGCACGTGAACCAGCTTGTCAGTTTTCGAGGGATCAAGAATGTCATCCGGTGCCTCTTCAACCTTGGGGGCCGGAAGCGTTGCCTGCCATGACCCCACGTTGACCCGCAGAAACTCGGACTCACTGGTGCCGTATTGGCTGGTAGCGTCGTTGAACACCCGGTACTGAAGTTTGAGACTGCCGTTTTCCAAGACTTTGACGTGCTCACCCATGACGTAAATCGTCACTTCGCCTGCATTCTGCTCTTCGCCCGATACGGTGTGTTCTTCTTCATGCAGGTAATCATCACCGTTGGATTTTTTACCTAGCCAGATCACCCTCAGGTAATCGCCATTTTTGATGGCGGGATATCTGATTACCACCGATGCCGCTTGTATGTGGGCGGGCAAAATGTTCCCGACCACTTCGCTGATGGCAGGTGCCGGCAGTAATGATGGATTGCCGATCACGGTGGCAAACGTACGCCTGGAAAAAAGTGTCGGGCTGCCATCCTGCTTGCGCAATGCATAGGAGGCGTCGAGGGTGCCTTGGGCGAAGAGTTTCACGAACTCGTAGGCGACCGGGATTTCATGAATATAAGGCGGGTTACGGACAATGACTTCAACGGTAAATGTTTGAGGTGGCCTGCCGGGGATCGGAGTGCCGATCACTGTGATCAGGAGGGTGTCTCCGGCCGTGAAGACGTCGTTGGGTTTGATCAGTATTTGCAGGGTGACAGGTTTGGCGTCCAGGTCGGCAAGAATGATTTTCCCGTCATCCGCTTCCTTGATGATGAGCGGATCGAGGCGTGATACCCCGGCATCAACTTGCACGGAAGTGGATTTTGACCACTTCACACTCCAGTTATAAACGAGATCGCAGATGTTGTAGTGGATGATCAATGCAGCGCTGTCACCGGCCGTCAGGATATCTTCGGGCCGGGCAAGGACGATGATCTCTACGGTGCCATCCACTTCTTCCTGGGTCAAAATATGCGGCGGAAGAAACACGCTGCCCCACATCACGAGGATGATGTCGCCCACGGCGATGTTTGGATAACGCTTGATGATCAGGGGCACCCCACTATCAAGCCATGGTTTGGTGACGCCGTTATCGATGACATCTTGCGGTAGCCCGACGATAGGCAGCTCCGAGTGCCAGGGTTCGAAGGGACGCTTGTCATCACCGGCCGGGTCGTGGATTTCCAGCAGCAGTGTCAATTTGGCCGATGGGTCGTCGGGTACGGTTTCGCCTGCCCGGGTCAAAACGTAGTGGCAGGTGAAGAGACCAGGTACAAGCTCGTCCTTGGGTACAAAAAAGAACCATCGCTGATTGAGGTGCTCATCCTTGACCTTGAGTTCGCCGACCTTTTTGTCATTCAGGAAGACTTCCAGCAGGTCATTGTTCGCCATGTTCGGGTAAGGGTCGATAAGGGCAAACAGCCCATTATCGAACGCTTCATACGCCGTTCTGTTGATCCCTCCATCAGCACCCGGCACAGGAATGACCATGTCGGCGAAGTAGGGTGGGAACAATCCCGACAACGGGGCGAGCAGTTGATTACGATTGGGGAACAAGGACCGGCGGAAAGTGAACATGATCAACTCCATCCGAAGGGGATACGCCATTGGCGTCAAGGGGTTATGGCTTTGGACGCGAAGGCCGGCGAACAGGGGATTTCAGGGCAGGAACGAGCACTGGGACATTCGAGCCGCAGTTCAGGGCTGGACTGATTTAAGGCGTGAAGCGAGGGGATTGGCTACTGTCAGAAATAACAGGTAGAAGGGTATTTCCGATGAGCGGTTTGTGGCTTTGACAAGCCTGAGGTCAGGGTGAGATCAGGGCTTGCGCAACGTCTTCTGCCGCAAGATATAAACCGTCACCAACACCGCACTGGTCAGCATGAACCCCCGCGCCCATGGCAGCGGCACCAAATAGCACGAGAACAGAATGCTCGCCCACATCAACCCGATCGCGTAGACCTTGCCCTTGAGCGGAATGCCGTTGCCATCGAGGTAGTCGCGGATCCATGGCCCGAGCCGGGGATGCTCGACCAGCCATTGGTAGAAACGCGGGGAACTGCGGGCGAAGCAGGCGGCTGCCAGCAGCAGGAAGGGAGTCGTGGGGAGAACAGGCAGGAAAATCCCGATCACCCCCAATGCCACGCTCAGCAAGCCGATGGCCAGCAGGATGTAGCGCAACATCAGGGGGCGGTTGCCTATGGGGTTGTCCATAGGCTGGATCTTAGTGGTGACGTGGCTTGAGGATCGCCGGTTTTTCGTCGGGCGCCTGGCACAGCAGGTACAGCGCGGTCAGGGCCTCCGGGATCTGCACGATCATGTCGTCCATCAGGTTGGCGTCCTTGGCGATGTCTTCGAACTCGGGCTGTTCGTCGAACAGGCCCGAACCGACCATGATCGGCAGGAGCATTTCGCTGACTTCTTCTTCGGCGGTTTCGAACCAGGCCGCTTCGCGCAGGAATACGCCTTCCATGAAGCCGATGCACCAGCCACGCAGTTCGGAATCGTCCGGGTCGTCGCCCAGGTCCAGCTCGCAGGGCAGCTCGAATTCTTCATCCGACGCCAGTTGGCGGGCGATGTGGGCCTTGAGGCCGATCAGCGTGGCTTCGATCTCTTCACGCTGGGCTTCGCTGCTGTAGTGCGGCTCTTCGGCGAACAGGGCGTCGATCCACTCGCGATCCGGCACCACGTCGGCGCAGATCGACAGCGCGGTCAGGTAACCGTGAGCGGCCACGTAGTCCAGCGCCTCTTCATGCAGCTCGTCGGCGTCGAGGAAGACTTGCAGGCGGGTTAGTTGCTCGGCGAAGGACATTAAAGGGCTACCTTGGGGGAATAAACAATGCGGGAATTCTAGGCCTTCTTGAGCCCTCAAGCCAGCCGCACGGCAGATTTGCCCGTACAAGCTTCTTATCGGCGGTGCCCTCTGCCGCAGAGGGGTCGGGTATACTGCCGCGCTTTGCGATCCCTGCCGGTGTCGCGGCTGATTGTGTAGGGCGCGATGCAATGCGCGCTTACGTTTTGTTTAAAGCAGCCTCGGCTGTCTTGAACCAGCCTGTGCAGGGATGTTTCGGTGGATTTTTGGAGTTTTTATGCTCGAACAGGCTCAACGCGTCCTCAAGGACATCTTCGGCTACGACAGTTTCCGTGGCCGGCAGGGTGCAATCATTGAGCGCGTGGCCAGTGGCGGTGATGCCCTTGTGCTGATGCCGACCGGCGGCGGCAAGTCCCTGTGCTTCCAGGTGCCGGCGCTGCTGCGCGACGGCCTGGCGGTGGTGGTGTCGCCGCTGATCGCTTTGATGGACGATCAGGTCGCCACCCTCGAAGAGCTGGGTGTGGCCGCCGCCGCGTTGAACTCCACCCTGAGCGCTGAACAACAGCGCGACCTCGCCAACCGGATCAAGCGCGGCGAAGTGAAAATGCTCTATCTGGCGCCGGAGCGCCTGGTGCAGCCGCGCATGCTGTCGTTCCTGCAAGGCCTGAACATCGCCCTGTTCGCCATCGACGAAGCGCACTGCGTATCGCAATGGGGCCATGACTTCCGCCCGGAATACCTGCAACTGGGGCAGTTGGCGGAAATGTTCCCCGACGTGCCGCGCATCGCCCTGACCGCCACCGCCGACAAACGCACCCGCGAAGAAATCGTCACCCGCCTGCATTTGCAGAACGCCGAACGTTTCCTGTCGAGCTTCGACCGGCCGAACATCTTCTACCGCATCGTGCCCAAGGAGCAGCCGCGCAAGCAATTGCTGGCGTTCCTCGCCGAACGACGCAGCGACGCCGGCATCGTCTACTGCCTGTCGCGCAAGAAAGTGGAGGAGGTGGCCGCGTTTCTCACCGAACAGGGCTTCCCTGCGCTGCCGTACCACGCCGGTCTGCCCAACGATTTGCGCGCCTATCACCAGAAGCGCTTCCTCAACGAGGAAGGCCTGATCATGGTCGCCACCGTGGCGTTCGGCATGGGCATCGACAAACCCAACGTGCGCTTCGTCGCTCACCTCGATCTGCCGAAATCCCTGGAAGCCTATTACCAGGAAACCGGACGCGGCGGCCGTGACGGTCTGCCGGCAGACGCGTGGATGGCCTACGGCCTGCAAGACGTGGTGATGCTCAAGCAGATGCTGCAGAACTCCGAGGGCGACGAGCGCCACAAGCGTCTGGAGCAGCACAAGCTCGACGCCATGCTCTCGCTCTGCGAAGAAACCCGCTGCCGTCGTCAGGCGCTGCTGGCCTACTTCGACGAGGACATGCCCGAGCCGTGCGGCCACTGCGACAACTGCACCGACGGCGTGCAGACCTGGGACGCCACCGAGCCTGCGCGTCAGGCGCTGTCGGCGATCTATCGCACCGGCCAGCGTTACGGCGTCGGCCATCTGGTGGACGTATTGCTGGGCAAGGACAACGAAAAGGTCCGTAGCTTCGGCCATCAGCACCTGTCGGTGTTCGGCGTCGGCAAGGCGCTGAGCGAGAGCGAATGGCGCTCGCTGTTCCGTCAACTGGTTGCTCGCGGCCTGGCCGATGTCGATCACGAAGGTTACGGCGGGCTGCGCCTGAGCGACACTTGCCGGCCGCTGCTCAAAGGCGAAGTAAGCCTGGAGCTGCGCCGCGACCTCAAGCCGCAAGTCACCGCCAAGAGCGGCAGCAAGAGCCAGGCCAGTCAACTGGTGCGTGGCGAAGAACGCGAACAGTGGGAAGCGTTACGTGCCCTGCGGCGCAAACTGGCGGAAGAACACGGCGTGCCGCCGTACGTCATCTTCCCCGACTCGACCCTGCTGGAAATGCTCCGCAGCCAGCCGACCTCGCTGGCGGACATGGCCCGGGTCAGCGGCGTCGGTGCGCGCAAGCTGGAGCGTTACGGCGAGGCCTTCCTCGAAGTGCTCGGCGGCGAGGCCGAGGCGCCGAAAGTGGTGGCCGACGTGCGCCACGAACTGATCACCCTGGCCCGCGCCGGCATGACGCCGTTGCAGATCTCCGGTCAGTTGCAGTGCTCGGAAAAGAACGTCTACACCATGCTCGCCGAAGCCATCGGCAAGCAGCAGCTGTCGCTGGAACAGGCGCTGGATTTGCCGGAAGACCTGATGGGCGAAGTCCAGGATGCGTTCCTCGACGGCGAAGGCGAGTTGCCGTCGGTCGCCGAAGTGGCCGAGCTGTTCGCCGGTCGCGTACCGGAAGGCGTGCTGTATTGCGTGCGGGCTGCGCTGCAATCCGAGTTTGAAATGTGAGAGGGCGTTTGTGCCAACCGCTATACCGATGTAACGATTCAGTACAGGGCGCCCCTTGCCTATAGCCAAATGTCATGCTTAGCTGACTAATAATTAGTTTTTCTCTATTTCTTCAGTCTGATCATGAGTGTTTTATGCCGTTAACCGATCAACACCGCTTTGGCATGCAATTGGCCCAGATGTCCCGTGGCTGGCGTGCCGAACTGGATCGCCGGCTGGCCGGTCTGGGGCTGTCCCAGGCGCGCTGGCTGGTGCTGCTGCATCTGGCGCGCTTCGAAGAGGCGCCGACCCAACGGGAGCTGGCGCAAAGCGTCGGCGTCGAAGGGCCGACCCTGGCCCGTCTGCTCGACAGCCTGGAAAGCCAGGGGCTGGTGCAACGCCAGTCTGTAATGGAAGACCGCCGGGCGAAAAAAATCGTCCTGTGCTCCCCGGCCCTGCCGCTGATCGAACAAATCGAAACCATTGCCACGCAACTGCGCAAGGAATTGTTCGAGGGCGTCGACGAGGCGGATCTGAAGGTCTGCATGCGGGTTCACGGGCACATTCTGGCCAACCTGGAAAAGTCTTGAGGCATAACCGCGTGCCGTTTTTTTGAGGGATTGCGCTGGGCGGACTATAAGAACTACTGGGCAATATCGTGTTCGTACCGGATGTGCGAACGCATAGAAGTCGGTTTTGCTTATTCAAGGGATGCTCATGCTCGGAAGTCGGCACGTGGTACTGCGTTGCGCCAACTCGCTGTTGGTGGCCGGTGTTCTCACCTGGTCAACTGCGTCATTGGCGCTGGGGCTCGGTGACATCACCGTGCATTCAGCCCTCAATCAGCCGCTCAAGGCTGACATCGCCCTGGTGGATGTCGGAGGCGTCAGCGAAAACGAACTGGCGGTCCGTCTGGCCTCGGCGGACGAGTTTGGCCGCGCTGGCGTCGAGCGCGTGTTCTTTCTCAATAACCTCAAGTTCACCCCGATCCTGCGTGGCAATCGCAACATGATCCGGGTGACTTCCAGCAAACCGGTCAACGAACCCTTTCTGAATTTCCTGGTGCAGCTCGATCAGCCCAACGGCCACCTGCTGCGCGAATACACCGTGCTGATCGACCCGCCGGGCTCACCGGGAATAGTCCCGGCCACCGACGAGCCAACGGCGCGTGCGCAATCGTCGGAATTCCCGACCCCCGAGACTCCCACCGCAACTACGCCGGCCAGACCTGCTGCGCCGGTGCAGCCACCGGCTCCGGTCGCCGACGCGCAGGCTGAACAACTGGCGGCGAGCCTTGTGCAGAACCAGCAACTGCAAAAAACCATCGATGAATTGAACGTGAAGCTTCAGGCCCAGGAAGTGCTGATCGCTAACGGCAAGAAACAGCTCGGCGATTTACAGGCCCGACTGATTGAAGTGCAACAGGCGCGGCAGGCACCTGTCGCCCCCGTGGCACCTGCGCCTGCGCCGGTCATTGCCCCGGTCGAGTCTCAGGAGGATTCACTCAACTGGCCGCTGCTTGGCGGACTGCTGCTGGTACTGGGATTGCTGGTGGCAGGGCTTTATGTGCGCCGGCAACGCCAGCAGGCGCAAGGGACTGCTGCGCCGTTGCCGTTCCTGCCGGTACGAAACGAACCCCCGGTCGATGACGCCGAACCGATTCAGCCGAGTGCCGTTCACAGTGCTGTCGAACATCGCGAGGACCACGCCAACGGCGATGTGCTGGAAGCGGTCGGCATCTATCTGGCCTACGGACGCCTGGGCGAGGCCGCCGGCCTGTTGCGCGATGCGTTGCAGCGGGAGCCGGAACGTATCGACCTTGGCGTGCAATTGCTTGAAGTGCTGGGGCGGCAGGGCGATACGCCGGCCTATGACGAGCAGGAAAGTCGATTGCGCCAGCTCGGGGTCGAGGATCAGCGCTTGCAGGAGATTCGCGCCCGCTACCCGAAACTGGCCAGCGCCGCACCTTTGGGGGCGGCGGCCCCGGTGACTGCCGCGCTGCCGATCGAACCAGCGACGCCTGTGGAGCCGGTGGCCGAAGACAACTTCGAACTGAACCTGGATCAGCTCTCGATGGCCTCCAGTTGGGATCTTGAGGAAACTCGCCCGCCCGCTACCACACCTGAACAGGCTCCATCGGCGCTGGGTTCCGATCTGCAGGTATGGCCACAGGATTTCGAATTGCCGGAAACTCTGCCCGACGATGCTGAAACCGCCGAACTGGAATGGATCGCCGAGCCGCAAGCGCAGCCGCTGGACGAGGACTTTCTCAACGAATTTGGCGATCCCGGCACGTCGCTCTCGCTGGAGCCACTGGAGTTGCATGCTCCGGAACTGGACCCCGAACCCTCGGACGCCGCCAACGCCGGCAAACTCGAACAGGCCCAGACCTGTATCGATGACGGCGATATCGACAGCGCCATTGCCTTGCTCAACGAACTGCTCAAGGAAGCCGACGAACCCCTCAGGCAAACGGCGCGCACGCTGTTGGCGGGGATTCGCTGAGCGCTGTCAGAAGGTCTGCCCGAGATTCAGGTACACCGCCTGTTCATCCGCATCGTTCAGGCCATAGCTGAAATTCAGCGGCCCAAGCGGCGTATCGAAGCCGATGAACACGCTGGCGGCGTTGATGTAGCCGCTGTCGAACTCGTTGTCGTTGTTCCATGCCCGGCCACGTTCCAGCGAGGCGCCGGCGTACAACGGGAAGTCCAGCGGCAGGTAGGCGCGTGGGGTGAGGCGGCGGTAATACACCGCCCGCATCAGACTGACGTTCTGCCCGGAGATCGCGTCTTCGCGGAAACCGGACAATTGCCGGGCGCCGCCGAGCAGGAAACTGGAGGTCACCACGTTGGCATCGTCCAGCGTGCGGCCGTAACGACCACCCAGAATCAGCGTGTCAGGTCCACTGCTCATCGCCTTGTCCAGTTTGAATTCCCATTGCCGGTAACGCGTGTCGGAACCCAGGCTTGGTTCGAACTGAACCAGGGTCAGGCCGATGTCTTCGCCCTCGTGGGGGAAGTAGACGTTGTCCAGCGAGTCGAAGGAATACTTCAACGCGTAGAACCCTTCGTTGAAACTTTCGCTCGGCAGATCCTGGTCGCCGATCCGCACATCCGCCTTGCCCCAGGCCTCGCCGACCCCGAAGCGCACTTCGCCGCTGTTGCCGATCTGCCGGCCGACATTGAGGCCGAAGCCGTAGCGCTCGACGCGATACTGGGCGATCGGATCGTTGTCCAGAACCGAGTCGACGTTCTGTGCGGCAAACGACGCATAAGGCGCCACAAAGTAGCGAGAGCCGACGTCCAGCGGCTGGTAGAACTCGCTGTACAACTCTTGTTTATCGCCGATCTGCGCCCGGGTCAGCCATTCCGCGCCGAGCCGGTTGATGCCGTTCATTCGGTAACTGGCGCCGAGGTTGAAGGCGCTGTCGCCGCGCATGTCATCCGACAGATTGAGGCCGACTCGCAGGTAATCCGTGCCGGTGCGTTTGCCCCGCGCGCTGATCACCAGCGTGTGATCCGGGCCCTTGTGCACCACGCGGTATTGCACCTGCTCGAAGTAATCGAGGCCGTACAGGGTGCCCATGTCGGTTTGCAGACGACCCAGGTCCAGCGGTTCGCCGATGTGCTGGCGGATGTAGTAGCGGATCACGTCATCGCCGACTTTCGAGTCGTTCTCGACCTTGATCGCGGTGATGATCGGTGTGCGCTGGCCCGGCGCGCGGGCGGCGTTGAGCTCGGCGTCCTGCGATTGCGCGGGTTTGAGGCGGGCGAGGCGCACGTCCAGAGCCTGGGTTGCGCGGTAGCCGGCGTCGATCATCTCCTGGCCACGACCGAAGTCGGTGGCGCCGAAACTCGCCAGCGGCGGCTGGATCAGCACGTCATCGGGATGCAGGGTCGCCAGTTGCTCTTCGGAGTTGCGCCGGGTCATCAGGGTGATCGACTGGTTCAGCACGTCGACGACGGTCACCAGTTGCTTTCGGTTGCGCAGCGGGGTGCCGATATCGACCACGATCGCGACGTCGACGCCCATTTCACGGGCCACATCGAGAGGAATGTTGTCGGTCATGCCCCCATCCACCAGCAATCGGCCGTCGAGTTCGACCGGGGCGAACACCGCCGGGATCGACATGCTGGCGCGGATCACTTGCGGCAGGTGGCCCTTGCGGAACACCACTTTTTCGCCGTTGGCAATGTCAGTGGTCACGGCGCGGAACGGGATTGGCAGCTTGTCGAAATCCCGGGTGTCGCTGGTGTGAGCCAGCAGACTTTCCAACAGCAGTGCGAGGTTCTGGCCTTGAATCACGCCCAATGGCAGGCCGAGGCTGCCATCGTCACGAAAGCTCAGTTTCTGTTTCACCAGAAAGTCGCGGTCGTCCTGCTTGCGCCGGAACGGTACGTCTTCACGGGGCGGGGCGTCCGACAGCGCCTGCTGCCAGTCGATGGTCAGGGCGAGTTTTTCCAGCTCGTCGATCTTGTAGCCCGAGGCGTAAAGCCCGCCGACCACCGCGCCCATGCTGGTGCCGGCAATCGCATCGATCTTGATGCCTTGCTCTTCCAAGGCCTTGAGCACACCGATGTGCGCCAGTCCACGGGCCGCGCCGCCGGACAGCACCAGGCCGACTTTCGGGCGTGTGGCCTCACTGGCATGGACGCTGACACCAGCGAACAGGGGAAGGAAACCAAGCAACAGGCAGATCAGCAGACGACGCATCGTGAGTCTCGGGGCGAGCGGTAAAGCCGGCTATTATAGCGGCGCCCTCTGGCTCAGGAGTTTCAGCGATCATGACCGTCACAAAACCGGAAATCGTCATCACCTATTGCACGCAATGCCAGTGGCTGTTGCGCGCCGCGTGGCTGGCGCAAGAGCTGCTCAGCACCTTCGGCGACGATCTTGGCAAAGTGTCACTGGTGCCTGGCACTGGCGGGATATTCCACATCACCTGCAACGATGTGCAGATCTGGGAGCGCAAGGCCGACGGCGGTTTCCCGGAGGCCAAGGTGCTCAAGCAGCGGGTGCGCGACCAGATCGACCCTGACCGCGACCTCGGCCACAACGATCGTACTCACTGAGAGGCGGCTTCGGCCGCGACGGTTTTCTTGTCGCTGCTGCCTGATATCCGGCTCGACACCACGATGGCAACGATGATCAGTGCGCCGCCGATCAGCATGCGCAGGGTCGGGTCTTCGTCGAACAGCAGCCACGCCACGGTAATCCCGTACACCGGCTCCATGGCGAACACCACTGCAGCGGTGCGCGCCTTGATCACCGCGAGGCTGGCGACGAACAGACTGTGGGCAACACCGGTGCAGAACACCCCGAGCAAACCGATCCACAACCAGTCGATGGCACGCACCTCGTTCAGCTGCGGCGCCGCCACCGGCAGCAGACACAACGCCACCACCACGTTCTGACACAGCGCCGCCTGCACCGCCGGGATGCGCCCGGAACTGGCGCGGTTGGTCAGGGACAACAGGGAAAACAGCAGGCCAGACAGAATCGCCCAGAGCAGGCCGGTGGTCGCGCCGCTGGCCAGATCGAACGCTGGCGTCACCAGCACCAGCCCGACACTGACCAGCGCCACCAGCACGATTTCATTGGCGCGGATGCGTTCGCGGAAGATCAGCCCTTCGAGGATTACCGTGAAGGCCGGGAAACTGGCGAAACCCAGGGTTGCAATGGCGACGCCCGCGACCTTGACCGCAATGAAGAAGCTCACCCAGTGTCCGGCCAGCAGCACGCCGCTCAGGGCCAGTCGCCGCCAGTCCACGGCCTGCAGTTTCTGCCAGCCGCCCTGTTGGGCGAAGCGGGCGAAAAACGCCAGGGCCAGCACGGCAAACGCGGCGCGTCCGAACACGATGACGGCGGGCGTTGCGGCCGCGAGTTTGCCGAAAACGCCGGTCAGGCCGAACATCAGTGCGCCGATATGCAGGGCGCCGAGGGCGGTACGGGGAGTCATTGCAGTCCTTTTTCCAAACACCATTACAGGCCCACATTGAAGCGTGTCTCGACGCAAAAGTCTGTCGGCAGGCTATCGACTTTTGTCGTCAGCCTCGCGCCGCACTTGGGTAGGAGAGGTACCGAATTCACGCAGGACGGCGGCCGAGAACGCACTTTGCGAGTTGTAGCCGACACGGCTGGCCACTTCGCCGATGGGCAGCGCGGTGTTGCGCAACAGAGCCACGGCTTTATGCAGCCGGCGACTGCGAATGTAGTCCATCGGTGTCTGCCCGCATTCGGCGACGAACCGCGCATGCAGCCGGGCGCTGGACAATCCGGCGATGCGCGCCAGATCCGCCACTTGCAACGGATAGGCCGCGTACTGCTCGATGTGCGCATCGAGTGCCGCGTAGGGCAGGCGGCGCGCGACGATCTCGGCAGGTGGCGCGTGGTTCAGGCTCGCCAGCAGCAACACCGCGCCCTGTTGCGCAATCAACGGATCGTCCACCGGACTGTTCGCCAGCCAATTGACCAAGTGTCCTTGTCCGGCATCCAGCGATAACCGGGCGGCGTTGTCCAGCAGACGACGGCTGGCATCGGCGTGATTGCCCAGCGAGCGCGTCAGCCATTGTTCGTCAGGCACATCCAGCACCAGACAGCGGCTGCCCTTGGGACTGCCGCACGCATGATGCGCGCCGGCGGGGATCACCACGAAGCTCTGCTGCAATACCTGACTGCCACGCCCTTCGACTTCGAAATCCAGCGCGCCGGACAGGCCGAACACCAGTTGCGCGTGGTCGTGGCTGTGGGCGATCAGGTCGTGGCTGTAATGGCGCAGGGTCAGGATCGGTTGCATGGCGGTCTCCGGGCGAGCCGCCAGTCTACACCGGCGCAACGTCGACGCGTTTGTCACACGACTGACGCATACCTGTCATGGTCGATTAACCGGGCGCGCGCACAGTGGCGAAAACATCGCAGAGGGTTGCCCATGACCAGCGCCGAGCTCGCCAGACCCAGCCGTAAACAACGGGTTCGCACCTTGTGGATTTCCGACGTGCACTTGGGCACGCGGGATTGCCAGGCCGAGCATCTGTCGCAATTTCTCAAGGGCTATCACGCCGACAAGATCTACCTGGTCGGTGACATCATCGACGGCTGGAAACTGCGCGGTGGCATGTACTGGCCGCAGGCGCACACCAACGTGATCCGCCGTTTGCTGACCATGAGCAAGCGCGGCACCGAGGTGATCTATGTCACCGGCAACCACGACGAATTCCTGCGCCGCTATTCGAAACTGATTCTGGGCAATATCCAGCTGGTCGACGAAGCGGTGCACGTCACCGCCGATGGCCGCCATCTGCTGGTGATTCACGGAGACCAGTTTGACGTGATCACCCGTTATCACCGCTGGCTGGCGTTCCTCGGCGATTCGGCCTACGAGTTCACCCTGACCCTCAACCGCTGGCTCAATCACTGGCGGGCGAAATACGGCTACGGCTACTGGTCGCTGTCGGCCTATCTCAAGCACAAGGTGAAGACTGCGGTCAGTTTCATCAGCGATTTCGAAGAAGCCATCGCCCACGAATGCGTGAAGCGCGAGTTGCACGGGGTGGTCTGCGGGCACATTCACCACGCCGAGATCCGTAAGGTCGGCGAGGTGGATTACCTCAACTGTGGCGATTGGGTCGAGTCATGCACGGCGCTGATCGAACACTGGGACGGCACGATCGAGCTGTATCGCCTGGCCGATGCGCAGGCGCGGGAGGCCGAACTGAAAGCAGCGAAGGTTGCCGAGCTGGCTTAGGATCTCTGGTGTTTTCGAAGGCCTCTTCGTCGGATCGCCGCCCGGAGCAAGCCCGCTCCCACAGGTTTCGCGCCGTACACAGAATCTATGAGCGACGCGGTCACTGTGGGAGCGGGCTTGCCCGCGAAGAGGCCGGTACAGCCGACATCACATTCAGGCCGGTGTGTGCTCTTCCATCGCCGCCTTGTAGATCGAGTTTTTCGGCTGGGCGAACAGTCGCTCCATCATCGGCTCGAAGAAGCTCAGCGGCAGGGTGTCGTAATCGGGGTCGAACGCCGCCGCGTCGTATCTGGCGCAGAACTCCGCGGTCGCCAGAAACTGCGGGTGGTCGCTGAACTGCTCGCGCAGGTGCCGATCCATGCCCAGGTGATGGAAGAAGTAGTAGCCCTGGAAGATCCCGTGCTTTTCCACCATCCACAGGTTTTCGGCACTGACGAACGGCTTGAGAATGGCGGCGGCGATGTCCGGGTGATTGTAGGAGCCAAGGGTGTCGCCGATGTCGTGGAGCAGCGCGCAAACCACGTATTCCTCATCGCGTCCGTCGCGAAAGGCGCGGGTCGCGGTTTGCAGCGAGTGGGTCAGGCGATCCACCGGGAAACCGCCGAAATCGCCTTCCAGCAGTTTCAGGTGCGCCACGATCCGGCCGGACAATTGGCGGGCGTAGGCGCTGAAATCCGCCGCAATGATCGCCCAGTCTTCCTGTGTACCGTCCTTCATGTGGGTGAAACGGGCAGTGGCACTCATGGCAGTCCTCTTGATCGGAGTTTCTAGAACGGCACGCGGCCCAGGATCATGTCGCGGTACATGACGAAGTCGCCGAGCAGGCTGTAGAACGGGTGCTGGAAAGTGGCCGGGCGGTTTTTCTCGAAAAAGAAATGGCCGATCCAGGCAAAGCTGTAGCCGGCCAGCGGCAAGGCAAGCAACAGGAGCCAGGCGCCCTTGGCGATGGTCAGGGCGAGAATGAAGATCACCAGCGTCGTGCCGATGAAATGCAGGCGACGGCAGGTGCTGTTGCTGTGCTCGCTGAGGTAATACGGATAGAACTCGGCGAAGCTGTTGAAAGGCTTGAGGGTTTCCACGACTGCGATCTCTGTGGTTATTGTTCTGATTGCAAGTTGTTCGGCGGGTAGCCTATTTGAGTCTAGAGTGATCATTGGCGTCGGCCAGTGACAATCGGCGCCACTTTACTATCCTTGGGAAATCGGCCGTAGTATGCGGCTCACCATGTCATCCAAGAAAAAACGCCATGAGCGAACGAACGACTTCTGCAAGCTGGGCGATGGGGATTGTCAAGGCACTGGAAATGGACGGCCTGGATTGCCGGGTTTTGTTCAGACAGCTGGGGCTCGACTACGCGGCGCTGGAGGATCCGGACGCACGCTTCCCGCAGGATTCCATGACCCGACTGTGGCAACGGGCGGTCGAGCTGTCCGGCAATCCCGCCATCGGCCTGAACATGGGCAAGGTGGTGCGACCGGCTTCGTTCCATGTCGCGGGCTACGCGCTGATGTCCAGCAATACGCTGGCGGAAGGTTTTCAGCGACTGGTGCGTTATCAGCGAATCATCGCCGAAAGTGCCGACCTGAGTTTTCGCCTGCTCGACGAAGGTTATGCGCTGATTCTGACGGTGCACGGCGATCATCTGCCGCCGACCCGGCAAAGTGCCGAAGCCTCGCTGGCCTGCGCGCTGGCGCTGTGCGGCTGGCTGACCGGGCGCACCCTGCACCCGCGCAAAGTGCTGGTGCAGGGTGACGAGCCGGATGATCTTGAACCCTATAAACAAGCCTTCCATGCACCGTTGGTGTTCAACGCGCCTTATGACGCGCTGATCTTCGAACGCGCCGACATGGAAGCGCCGCTGCCCACCGCCAACGAAGCGATGGCGCTGCTGCACGACCGGTTTGCCGGGGAATATCTGGCGCGGTTTTCCGAAAGCCGTGTGACCCACAAGGCGCGTCAGGTGTTGTGCCGCCTGCTGCCGCAGGGCGAACCCAAGCGCGATACAGTGGCGCAGACCCTGCACCTGTCGCAGCGCACCTTGCAACGTCGTTTGCAGGAGGAGGGCACCAGTTTTCAGCAGTTGCTCGACGACACGCGCCGCGAACTCGCCGAGCAATACCTGGCGCAACCGAGCATGACCTTGCTGGAGATTGCCTATCTGTTGGGGTTTGCCGATCCGAGCAATTTCTTCCGCGCATTCCGTCGCTGGTTCGACACCACGCCCGGCGATTACCGGGCGCGGTTGCTGGAGGCGCCGAAGGCGATCAGTGACGCCAGAACGCCGGAATACACAGTACAAACACCGTAATGATCTCCAGTCGGCCGAGCAGCATGCCGAACGACAGAATCCACTTGGCCGCATCCGGCAGGCTGGCGAAGTTGCCGGCCGGGCCGATGGTCTCGCCCAGGCCAGGGCCGACGCCGGACACGGTGCTGGCGGCGCCGGTCAACGCCGTCATCCAGTCCACGCCCAACAGCGACAGCAGCAGGGCGATCACGCAGATGGTGATGGCGAAGAAGAACGAGAACGTCAGAATCGACCGGACGATTTCCTCGTCGAGACGGTGACCGTTGTACTTCTGCTTGATCACCGCGCGCGGGTGAATCAACTGATTAAGGTTGGCCTTGAGCAGGATGTAGGCGACCTGAAAGCGGAAGATCTTGATCCCGCCCGCCGTCGAACCGGAACAGCCGCCGACGAAGCCCAGATAGAAGAACAGCATCAGCGAGAAGTTGCCCCACAGGCTGTAGTCGCCCAGCGCAAATCCGGTGGTGGTGACCACCGACGTCACGTTCAGCGCCACATGGCGAAGGGCGTCCAACCAATGCAGGTTGGTCGTCCACCAGTACCAGGTGCCGAGCACCAGCCAGGTTGCCAGCAACATCCCGAGCAAACCCTGTACCTGTTGATCCTTGATCAGCGCCCGACGGTTGCCGCGCAGCGTCGCCACGTACAGGGTGAACGGCAGACTGCCGAGAATCATCACCACCACAGCCACCCAGTGCACCGCCGGTTGCGTCCATTTGGCCAGGGACTGGTCGGAGGTCGAGAACCCGCCGGTTGAAATCGCCGACATCGCGTGGTTGATCGCATCGAACGGGCTCATCCCGGCCCACCAGAACGCCAGGCTGCCGAGAATGGTGATGCCGACGTAGGCCGCCACGATCAGCCGCGCCACCATGTGCGAGCGGGGCATGACCTTTTCCGAGCGGTCCGAGGATTCGGTCTGGAACAGGCGCATGCCACCGATGCGCAGCAGCGGCAGGATCGCCACCGCCATGCCGATGAAGCCGATGCCGCCGATCCAGTGCAGCAGCGAGCGCCACATCAGGATGCCGGGGGACATGTCGTCCAGGTGATTGAGTACGGTCGACCCGGTGGCCGTGATGCCGGACATGCTTTCGAAGAACGAGTCGGTGTAGCTGATGTGCTGGGTCAGCAAAAACGGCAGCGCGGCAAAGATGCACACCACCAGCCAGCTACTGACGGTCAGCAGGTACATGTCCCGGGGGCGCAGGTGAATGTGTTCCGGGCGACCGGGAATCACCAGTGCGAGGCCGGCGAGAAAGGTGATCATGCTCGCCCAGAGGAACGACGGGAGATCGCCGGTGCGCTCGAAAATCACCAGGGTGGCCATGGGCACGACCATGGCGATGGCCAGGGTGATCAGGAAGATGCCGATGATGAAACCAATGATCCGTAAGGTCGGCAACGCCATGAAGTCCGCTCGGGCTGATGTGGGAAGGGCGCCATTCTACCTGCGGTGCAAGGCATGTAAACCGACGCGTCTGGATCACTTGCAGCTAGAATAGCCGGACATTTTTTTCAGGAGGTGGCCGATGCAGGCTCTCGACGCTTTGCTCAACCGTGTTTCCGTTCCACGACTGATCGATCCGGCCCCCACCGCCGAACAGCGCGAAGTGCTGTTCGCCGCCGCGACCCGCGCACCGGATCACGGCCATTTGCAGCCGTATCGCTTCCTGACCGTCGAAGGTGCGGCGCGTGAGCAGATGGGCGAGTTGCTGGCCGAAGCTGCAAAAATGCAGGAAGGCGAAGTCACCGAAGCGATGATCGACAAGGCGCGCAACGGCCCGCTGCGGGCGCCGCTGGTGGTCGTGGTCATCGCCAAGTTGCAGGATCACGTCAAATACCCGAAGGCCGAGCAGTTGCTGGCAGCGGGCTGTGCGGCGCACGGGATTCTGCTGGCGGCTTACGCGCAGGGGATTGGTGCGGTGTGGCGTACGGGTGATCTGGCGTACTCGAAACATGTCGCCAAGGGTTTGGGGCTGACGGATGACGAAGAGGTGATTGCCTTCCTGTACCTCGGCACACCGCAGAAAGAACCGCGGGTGGCCGAGAAGGTTGATCTGGCGGAGTTTGTCAGCGCCTGGCCGGGTAAAGCCTGACTCCATCAGGGCTGAACAACAGCCCCCGGCACCAGCGGCAACTCAAGACTCGCCACAAACCCGCCCTGCGGGTGATTGGCCAGCACCAGCGCTCCGCCATGCCGTTCCGCCGCTCGCCGGGCAATCGCCAGTCCCAGGCCATGCCCGGCGGCGGTCTGCCCCGGCGCCCGATAAAACGGTTCGCCCAACTGGCTCAGATGTTCGGCCTGCACCCCCGGCCCATGGTCACGCACGCTTATCACGATCCGCTCACCCTGACGTGACGCCTGCATTTCAATCGACTGCCCGACCGGGTTGAAGCGCTGGGCATTGCGCAGCAGGTTGTCCACGGCGCGCTCGATCATGGTCGGCCATCCCGTCATGTTGAGCTGCGGCTCGGCCTCCAAAAGCACAGTCTGCTCCGGTGAGCCGAGTTGCGCGTCCTTTTGCAGGGTAGCGAGCAAGGCATTCAGATCCACTTCTTCGGCGCTGGCGTTGTCGGCATCGACCCGCGCCAGCACCAGAATTTCACTGATCAATGCTTCCAGCCGATCACACTCGCGGGTCAGGCGCGGCCAGAGTTTTTCCCGTTCTTCCGGGCTTGCACGCTCGGCCAGAGCCAGGGCAATGCGCAGGCGTGCCAGCGGTGAACGCAATTCGTGGGACACGTCGCGCAGCAACTGGCGCTGACTGCCGATCAGGCTTTGCAGGCGTGCGCCCATGCGGTTGAAGTCGTTGGCGAGCACGCCGAACTCATCCCGACGGTTGGCCAGTTGCGCCAGGCTGTTCTGTTGATAGGTGGTTTGGCCGAGGTCGTGCACCGCGCCGCGCAAACGGCTGAGCGGGCGGGTGATGGAGAACGTCACCAGCAGGCTGAACAGGGTCAGCACCACCAGCGCAATGCCCAGCGCACTCAGTGGCCAGAGCAGGCTTTCGCGGTGCCAGGCGTCGAGTTCCGGGTGCGGGATGCGATAGATGAAGAGGTAGGTGTCGCCGCTTTTTTCGCTGGTGAATTCGTCGGTCAGACGGCGCCAGGGCAGGCGTCGGTCATCGTTGTTCTGCCGCGCCTCGAAGGCGGCCGCGCGCCGGGGGAAGGTGCCGCGCACCACCGGGTCGCCGCTTTCGTTCAGCACTTGCACGTCGATGTGGTACTGGCGTTTGCGCTGTTCGAGGATGTCCTGGGCGGCCTCTTCACCCTGGGTTTCGTAGGTCTGCGTCCATTCCGCGGCCAGGGTGTTGAGGCCCGGATGGCGGCTGAGGATCCAGGCGTCCTGGTTGAGCATGTGCCCCAGCAGAATGGAAAGCCCTGCAACCAGAGCGATGGCCAGCCAGAAGCTGGCGAGAATACGCCAGAACAATGAACGCACAATGATTCCTCAGAACAAACGCAAAACCCTGTGGGAGCGAGCTTGCTCGCGATAGCGTAGTGTCAGACAGCTAAGTTTTGTCTGATACACCGCTATCGCGAGCAAGTCGAATCGTCGCACCGTCGCTCCCACATTTGATCGGGTGAAAGCAGGCCCGACGGGGTAAGCCGTCGGGCCTGGGGTCAGAACATTATTGCGCCTTTTGCGGCTGTTGCGCTTTCCAGGCTTTGAACTCTGCCCATTCGGCGCGACGCTCGGCCTGTTTCTTCTGGATCTCGTCGAATTTCTTCTGTTGATCCGGTTTCAACACGGCACGAACATCGGACTCGGCCTTCTTGTGATTGGCCGCGATCTCGTCCTTCATGGCTTTCTGGTCGGCTGGCGAGAGTTTCTCCAGGTATTTTTCGACCGTCTGCTTACGCTCGTGCATCTGCTCGCCCATGATCTTGCGGATCTGCTCGCGCTGTTCGCGGGACAGGTCCAGCTGGCTGTACGGGCCTTTGCCGTGCATGCCGTGCATCTGACCGCCATGGCGCGGGCCGTCCAGCGGGCCACCCATCGGGCCGCCATCCTGTGGCAGGGCCATGGCGACGGTCGGCAGGGCAGCGGCAAACATCAGAGCGATAAGAGTCTTGCGCATGGTGAATCTCCTTTGTCTCGTTCCCGGTACGTTCCGGATGAGTACAGATTACGGAGATCAAGGTCAGCGGCGGTCAGCGCTGTGTAAAGCTTGGGTAAACACGTTTTCGCGCCGACCTGACAAAACTGACAGACGATCAGAGGCTGTAGTAGTAGCCACGGCTGCGCAGGGCCACGATGCGCGGACGGCCGTCGGGGTGCGGGCCGATCTTTTTGCGCAGGTTGCTGACGTGCATGTCCAGGCTGCGGTCGTACAGGGTCAGCTTGCGGCCGAGGGCGATCTGCGCCAGTTCCTGTTTGTCCAGCGGCTCGCCCGGTTGCTTGAGCAGGGCCTCGAGCAGGCGGCTTTCGGAGACGGTGAGGGTGAATTCCTTTTCGTCGATGCTGACCACGCCGCGCACCGGGCTGAAGCTCAGGTCGCCCAGCTCCAGCTGGGTCGACACGGCAGCCGGGTGGCTGCGGCGCAGCACGGCGCGCAGCCGGGCGGTCAGTTCGCGCGGATCGCAGGGTTTGGCCAGGTAATCGTCGGCGCCCAGTTCCAGGCCGAGGATCCGGTCCAGCGGCTCGCCCCGGGCCGAGAGCATCAGCACCGGCAGGTCGGCGTGATCGCTGCGCAGTTGCTTGAGCAGTTCCAGACCGCTGCCGTCGGGCAGCATCACGTCCAGCACGACGGCCGCCGGCGCGGTTTCGGCCAGCGCCTTGCGGGCGCTCTGACCATCGTGGCAGGCCCGGACCTGAAAGCCTTCCTGGCTCAGCCAGCTACTCAGGAGTTCACACAACTCCTGGTCATCATCAATCAGTAACAGCTCGCTCATGACTCACTCAATTTAGCCATTGCCGACGTTTTCGGCTTGCTCCACTGGCAAAGATACCGCAGAGCAGCGCCAATAGCGCTACCCCGGCCCCGGTGACGAACCATTGCTGCTGTTCGGTCAGCAGGCGCGGCAGCGGGCTGGCCTGGGCTTCCTTGAGTTGCAGCTTCAGACGCTGGTTCTCCTGGCGCAGCCGGGCAAGCTGGGCGCTTTCGCGGGTGTTATCGGCATTTTGCAGTTGTTTGCTCAGTTCTTCCCGTTGCTGCTCACTGGCCTTCAGGCGCTGCTGCAACTCGGTGATCTGACTGCCGGCGCTCAATGAGAGCGGCGTGGAGCTGCCGCCCTCGGTGCTTTCGTCACCATGGGCGGGCGCCATGATCGACAACGTGACCAACATCAGACACAACGGACCCTTGCGCATCGCGACTCCTGTTTCCAAATGGATATTGGGCAGGTTGTCGGCCGGCAAACGAGAATAATGAGCGATTGAGAGCGCGATGAACGGACAAGGTTCATCGCGCTGAGGGCGTTTACGGGGGGAGGTTACGGCAGGACTTGCTTGAACGGCTTGACGATCACGTTGGCGTAGACGCCGGCGGCGATGTAAGGATCGGCATCGGCCCAGGCTTGCGCAGCGCTCAGGGAGTCGAATTCGGCAACGATCAGGCTGCCGCTGAAACCTGCTGCGCCCGGATCATTGCTGTCGACCGCCGGGTGCGGGCCGGCCAGCACGATGCGGCCTTCGCCCTTGAGCACCTGCAGGCGTTCAAGGTGTGCCGGACGCGCGGCGAGACGGGCGTCCAGAGAGTTGGCGACGTCGGTGGCAATGATGGCGTAGAGCATGTCAGTCCTCGGTTTTTGGCGTTGTGGTATCGGCGTCGTGCAGGTGACGGGACAGGTAGATGCCCTGACCGACCAGGAACAGCACGGTCATGCCCAGGCTGCCGAACACCTTGAAGTCCACCCAGATGCTCTGGAAGGTGAAGGCGACGAACAGGTTGGCGGCCCCGCAGAACAGGAAAAAGGCGACCCAGGCGATGTTCAGTCGGGTCCAGACCGGATCCGGCAGGGTCAGTGCGTGGCCCATGATGCGCTTGATCAGCAGGCGGTCACCGATGAAATGGCTGCCGATGAAGGCCAGGGCGAACAGCCAGTTGACCACCGGGGCTTTCCATTTCAGGAAGGTTTCGCTGTGAAAGGCCAGTGTCAGGCTGCCGAACACCAGGCAGGCAATCAGGGTCAGCCACTGGCTCTTCTCCAGCTTGCGCTGCTTGATGAAGAGCGCGCCGTACACCACCAGCGAGCTGATGATCAGCATGGCGGTGGCACTGTAAATGCCGCCTACCGTCAGTTCATGGCCGGCAACGTCGACGGTGCGTGGATCGAGTTTGTAGACGATGAAGAACAGCAGAAGCGGGATGAAATCGATGAATTGTTTCACAGTGAGAGCCAGAAGCTGGATGTGGCGGCATAATAACAAACATATGGGCGCGCGATAGCGCCAGCTGATTTGAGGTAACACATCCCCGTGAATGTTGATTTGCACTGCCACAGCACGGCCTCCGATGGCGCCCTGGCGCCTGCGGTACTGGTTGCGCGTGCGTTCGAGAACGGCGTGCGAGTCCTGGCCCTGACCGATCACGACACCCTCGAAGGCCTCGCCGAAGCGCGTACGGCCGCCGAGGCGCTGGGCATGCAACTGGTCAACGGCGTCGAATTGTCCTGCACCTGGGGCGGGGCGACCATTCACGTGCTCGGCTACGGTTTCGACGTCAATGCCGCACCGTTGGTCGAGGCTATTGCGAAGTTGCACGATGGCCGTTGGCTGCGGTCTGAGGAAATAAGCCGCAAGCTCGCCCTCAAGGGCATGCCGAATGCGCTCGACGGCGCGCGGCAGATCCAGCAGGAACTGGGCGACAGCGGCAACGCGCCGGCCCGTCCGCATTTCGCCGACTGGATGGTGCGTGAAGGTTATGTAAAGGATCGCGCCGAGGCGTTTCGCAAATGGCTCGGCGCCGGCAAGCTGGGGGACGTCAAGCTGCACTGGCCGACCCTTGAAGACACCGTCGGTACGCTGCGCGCTGCCGGCGCCTGGGTCAGTCTGGCGCATCCGTGGCACTACGATTTCACCCGCAGCAAGCGCCGAAAGCTGATTGCCGACTATATTCAAGCGGGCGGGCAGGCGATCGAAGTGGTCAATGGTCATCAGCCTGCGGAACAGGTGGGCAGCCTGGCAATCCTTGCCCGTGAGTTCGGTCTGCTGGTCAGCGCCGGCAGTGATTTCCATGGCCCTGGTGGCTGGTCCGAGATCGGCCAGTACCGGCCGGTGCCGGAGGACCTTCCACCCCTGTGGTGTCGGTTCAAACATGACCCAGTTATTGCCGCCGTCTGAACAGGTAGAGAATGTGAGTCAATTTTTCCAGATTCATCCGGAAAACCCGCAAACGCGCCTGATCAAACAGGCCGTCGAGATCATCCGCAAGGGCGGAGTTGTGGTCTATCCCACTGACTCTTCCTACGCAATCGGTTGCCAGATCGGTGACAAGAACGCCATCGAGCGCGTTCGTCGCCTGCGTCAACTCGACGAAAAGCACAACTTCGCGCTGATCTGCAGCGACCTGTCGCAACTGGGCAACTACGCCAAGATCGATACCGGGACGTTTCGAATCCTCAAAGCCCACCTCCCGGGGCCGTACACCTTCATTCTCAACGCCACCCGTGAAGTGCCGCGCCTGCTGCTGCATCCGAAGAAACGCACCATCGGTCTGCGGGTGCCGAGCCATCCCATCGCGTTGGCGCTGCTGGCCGAACTGGGCGAGCCGCTGATGAGCGTGACCCTGATCATGCCGGGCGATGAAGACCCGTTGAGCGATCCATACGAAATGCGCCAGTTGCTCGAGCATCAGGTGGATCTGATCATCGACGGCGGTTCCGGCGGCATCAAGGCCTCCACCGTGATCGACCTGACCGGCGATGATCCGGAAGTGATCCGCGTCGGTTGCGGCGACCCGGCTCCATTCATGGTCGAGGCCTGAATGTCCGCAGTGGAAACCGTTGATCCCCAGGCCGGTGCCCAGCAGGAACTGCCGTTTGCCATGGTCTATGGCCAGGCCGTCACGGAAATGCCGCTGGACCTGTACATCCCGCCGGATGCGCTGGAAGTGTTCCTCGAAGCCTTCGAAGGCCCCCTCGACCTGCTGCTGTACCTGATCCGCAAACAGAACATCAACATCCTCGATATTCCGGTGGCGGAAATTACCCGCCAGTACATGGGCTATGTCGAGCTGATGCAGTCGGTGCGCCTGGAACTGGCCGCCGAGTACCTGGTGATGGCCGCGATGCTGGCCGAGATCAAGTCGCGGATGCTGCTGCCCCGGGCCGAAACCGTCGAGGATGAAGAAGACGATCCGCGCGCCGAACTGATCCGCCGTCTGCAGGAGTACGAACGGTTCAAGGCCGCCGCCGAAGGTATCGATGGCCTGAGCCGGGTCGGTCGCGATGTGATCGTGCCCAAGCTCGACGCCCCGGAAGCCCGTGCGCGCAAGCTGTTGCCGGACGTGGCACTGGAGGAAATTCTGATGTCCATGGCCGAGGTGTTGCGCCGCGGCGACATGTTCGAAAGCCATCAGGTCAGCCGCGAGGCGCTGTCAACCCGCGAGCGCATGAGTGACGTGCTGGAGCGGCTCAAGGGCGGCGGGTTTGTGCCGTTCGTCGAGCTGTTCACCGCCGAGGAGGGCAAGCTCGGCGTGGTGGTGACCTTCATGGCGATCCTTGAACTGGTCAAGGAATCCCTGATCGAGCTGGTGCAGAATGAGCCGTTCGCCGCGATCCACGTGCGAGCCCGAGCCGAATAACGAGTCCCGATATGAACCTGACTGAACCCCGCGAGCTGGCGTCCCTGCTTGAAGCCTTTCTGTTGGCCTCGGGAAAGCCGCAATCCCTCGAGCGCCTGTATGAACTGTTCGAAGAAGGCGAGCGCCCGGAACCGCCGGTCTTCAAGAAAGCCCTGACCCTGCTCGGCAAGTCCTGCGAGGGCCGGGCGTTCGAGCTCAAGGAAGTCGCGTCGGGCTATCGCCTGCAAATCCGCGAGAAGTTCGCGCCGTGGGTCGGCCGGTTGTGGGAAGAACGTCCGCAACGTTATTCCCGAGCATTGCTGGAAACCATGGCGCTGATCGCCTATCGCCAGCCGATCACCCGGGGCGAGATCGAGGATGTGCGGGGCGTGGCGGTCAACACCAACATCGTCAAGACGCTGATGGAACGCGAGTGGATCCGTATCGTCGGTTACCGCGACGTGCCGGGCAAACCGGCGATGTTCGCTACCACCAAGGCGTTTCTCGACCACTTCAATCTGAAGAATCTCGACGACTTGCCGCCGCTGGCCGAGTTGCGCGAGATTGAGGCGGAACCGGTGCTCGACTTCGACGACGCTCCGGTGCCACCGGGCTTGCAGGAACTGGCCGATGCCGGCGCCGAGCCGGAAGAGCCGAAGGAGGAAACCAGTTTCCATACCCTGCTGCTGGAACTGGACAGCATGGAGGAGGGGATCAAGACCGACTTCGACGACTTGCTGCGTGACGGGTTGGGCGGCGAATCGATGCCGTCCGGGGTTGAGTCCGATCCTGTCGAGCGGCCGGTTGAGGGTGAATTCGAAACTGAATTCGAGCCTGAATCTGAGTTTGAGCCTGAATTCGAGCCCGAGCAGGAAGACGATGTGCTCGGCGTGGCCGAAGCCCGGGAAAAGCTGCTGGCCGCCGTCGCCCGGCTTGAGCAGCCCGCACCCGAACCCGCCGCCGAGGAAGAATTGAGCGAAGAAGAGGCCGAGGCCCGCGCCCTGGCCGAAGCCATCGAAGCCGAACGCCGCGAGTTCGAGGATTGAGCATGAGCTCGACCAAGGACCCGTGCATCAGCGTCTGCAAGTTCAGCGATGATATCTGCCTCGGCTGCGGTCGCAGCAAGCGCGAGATCCGGGCCTGGAAGAAACTCGACAAGGACGACAAGCGCACTGTATTGGCCGAAGCCGCGCTGCGTTTGATCAAGCTCGGGGCCACCGGTCGGCGGAAAAAGAAATAACCTTGTCCTGATCGACTAGTCTCTGATGCGCGCGCGGCCACATCCGCGTATGATTCGCGACCCTTCGGCGATCCCTTCGCCCGAAAACCCAGATTTCAACGTTTCAGCGGCTCAATTCAGCGCCACTGAACAGACCACACCGGGAGGTGCCCAGATGAGTGACATCAATCAGAAAGACGACCAGGAAATCGGCCCAGCAGGCGAAAAGCTGCAGAAAGTCCTCGCCCGTATCGGCGTCGGCTCGCGCCGTGACGTCGAATCCTGGATCGCTGCCGGCCGCATCAAGGTCAATGGCAAAGACGCCACTTTGGGCCTGCGTGTCGACATGCACGACGCCATCACGATTGATGGCAAGGTCATCAAACGCGAAGAAGCCGCCGAGTCGGTTCGCCGCGTGATCATGTACAACAAGCCCGATGGCGAGATCTGCACCCGTGACGACCCGGAAGGCCGTCCGACCGTGTTCGACAAGCTGCCGCGTCCGAAAGAAGGCCGCTGGATCAACATCGGTCGTCTCGACATCAACACCACCGGTCTGCTGATGTTCACCACCGACGGTGAACTGGCCAACCGCCTGATGCACCCGTCCTACGAGATGGACCGTGAGTATGCGGTGCGTGTCCGCGGTGAAGTCGATGACGAAATGATCGAGCGCCTCAAGGCCGGCGTCGTGCTGGAAGACGGCCCGGCGCGTTTCACCGACATTCAACAGGCGCCGGGCGGCGAAGGCTTCAACCACTGGTATCACTGCGTGGTGATGGAAGGCCGTAACCGTGAAGTCCGTCGCCTGTGGGAATCCCAGGGCCTGGTGGTCAGCCGCCTGAAGCGCGTGCGTTTCGGTCCGGTGTTCCTCAATTCCGACCTGCCGATGGGCCGCTGGCGCGAAATGAGCCAGTACGAAGTCGACGTGCTGAGCGCCGAAGTCGGCCTGACCCCGGTGGCCATGCCGCAACTGAACGCCAAGAGCAAAGACAAGCTCGACCGCATGCAGCGCAAGTCGTCGCGTCCGATGGCCCGTACCGAGCGCGTGCGCACCCTGCGACCGGCCAACGGTGCACCGATTGGCGCCGGTCCGCGTCCGGTCCGCGAGCCGCAGATCGAAGGCGAGCGTCCAGGTCGCAAGCCGGCAACGCGTCCGGATGGCGAGCGCGGCCCACGTAGTCCGCGTCCGGCCAATGGCCGTACCGAGCGGGGCGAAGGTCGCGGTACGCCGGTGGCGGATCGTCCAGCCGACACCAAGCGCCCGGCCAAACCGGCGCCGAAGCGTCCGGGCATCAAGCTGGCTGACGATGACAAGCCGTCGGGTAAGCGCCGTGGCGCACCGGCCGGTTCCGGCCAGCGTCCGGGTTTCGGTCGCAAGAAGCCGGAATAACGCAGTTGTAAGCTTCGAGCCGCAAGCTTCAAGCTGAAAAACAGAAGCGCCAACCACAGGGTTGGCGTTTTTTTTTGGACTTTTTATTTCTTTTTTCGGCTGTTTTTTTTCTTGTTTGAAAACAAAAAACTTAACGCCTTTCAAATAGTTAGCCAGCTAACGTCAATCACCGGGCGCCGCTTCGACGTGTCTGGAGTGGCAACTTTACGTTACGCGCTGTCAGTGAATATTTACGAAAATGCCCTCGCCGTCCCATGAAACGGGTGGCTTTGCCTGGGTGTAAGGAAAATCTGCCGGAGCCAGGCCCGCCGGGCCTTGCGCAGCGCTCTGGCGCGCTTGTTTCAGCGTCGTTTGGAGGGTGAGATGCGCTCCATGCCTGTCGTGCAGGTGCATAACAAGAAGGAGGCGCAATGAACGCCGTTATCCATTTTCACTTCTCCACGTGGGGCGAATCTTCCATCGTCCACGCCGATGGCCTGCAAAGGCCTGACTCAAATTTTGCAGCCGCCCGGGCCTCCCGGGGTGGACACATGCAATCCCGGCAACCGACACGCTGATCCGGCGAGGTCTGGCAGCAGGGGGTTAGCGGTGTACAATGCGCCGCGTTTTAACTGTGACCCTCTGCGTAATCGCGCAAACCTCAAGGTTTATCCGCCTTGTTCACTCCGCCGCGTCACAAGCGTGTCGGGTTCGATTTCGTCACAGATAAAAACAAACAGGTGACGCATGACCGTTGTAAAAAAGCTGAATTCCTGGTGCCTGCGCTGGGGTTTGATCAAGGTTGGCTGAAATCGCCACCTTGCAGCAACGTCTACTGAACATCATCAAACCTTGCGTGAGACCTTTTTCATGAGTGGACAAAACTCGCAATCAGGCGAGCTGAAACGCGGCCTGAAAAATCGCCATATTCAACTGATCGCCCTCGGTGGCGCGATCGGTACCGGATTGTTCCTCGGCTCGGCCGGGGTGCTGAAATCCGCCGGCCCGTCGATGATCCTCGGCTATGCGATCTGCGGCTTCATCGCCTTCATGATCATGCGCCAGCTCGGCGAAATGATCGTCGAAGAGCCGGTGGCCGGTTCCTTCAGCCACTTTGCGCACAAATACTGGGGCGGCTTCGCCGGTTTCCTGTCGGGCTGGAACTGCTGGATCCTGTACATCCTGGTGGGCATGTCGGAGCTGACCGCAGTCGGCAAATACATCCACTACTGGGCGCCGGAGATCCCGAGCTGGGTCACCGCCGCCGCGTTCTTCGTGCTGATCAATGCGATCAACCTGGCCAACGTCAAAGTCTTCGGTGAAGCCGAATTCTGGTTCGCGATCATCAAGGTCGTGGCGATCGTCGGCATGATCGCGCTGGGCAGCTATCTGCTGGTCAGCGGCCATGGCGGCCCGCAGGCTTCGGTCAGCAACCTGTGGTCCCACGGTGGCTTCTTCCCCAACGGCGTCAGCGGTCTGGTGATGGCCATGGCGATCATCATGTTCTCCTTCGGCGGCCTGGAAATGCTCGGTTTCACCGCAGCTGAAGCCGACAAGCCGAAAACCGTGATCCCGAAAGCGATCAACCAGGTGATCTACCGGATCCTGATTTTCTACATCGGCGCACTGGTGATCCTGTTGTCGCTGACCCCGTGGGACAGCCTGCTGGAAACCCTCAATGCTTCGGGCGATTCCTACAGCGGCAGCCCGTTCGTGCAAGTGTTCTCGATGCTCGGCAGCAACACCGCTGCGCACATCCTCAACTTCGTGGTTCTGACCGCGGCATTGTCGGTGTACAACAGCGGCACCTACTGCAACAGCCGCATGCTGCTGGGCATGGCCGAGCAGGGCGATGCGCCGAAAGCGCTGGCTAAGATCGACAAGCGCGGCGTGCCGGTGCGTTCGATCCTGGCATCGGCGGCTGTGACCCTGGTGGCCGTGCTGCTCAACTACCTGATCCCGCAACATGCGCTGGAGCTGCTGATGTCGCTGGTGGTTGCGACGCTGGTGATCAACTGGGCGATGATCAGCTTCTCGCACTTCAAGTTCCGCCAACACATGAACAAGACCCACCAGAAGCCGCTGTTCAAGGCGCTGTGGTACCCGTACGGCAACTACATCTGCCTGGCGTTCGTTCTGTTCATCCTTGGCGTGATGTTGCTGATCCCCGGCATTCAGATCTCGGTGTACGCGATTCCGGTGTGGGTGGTGTTCATGTGGGTCTGCTACGTGATCAAGAACAAACGTGGCGCGCAGCAGGCACTGCACGCAGCGAGCGCAGCCAAGTAAGCGTCGTTGCAAAAACAACAAACCCGGCCAAGTGCCGGGTTTTTTGTACTTTCGCGGTATCCTGCGGGTTCTGATCAGGGACGCTTTTCCATGCTGGTGATTTCCAACAATGTGCATCTGCCGGATGCCGAGATCGAACTGACGTACATCCGCGCCCAGGGCGCCGGTGGGCAGAACGTCAACAAGGTCTCCAGCGCCGTGCACCTGCGCTTCGACATTCCGGCCTCGTCCTTGCCCGAGTTCTACAAGGAGCGGCTGCTGGCGCTGCGCGACAGTCGCATCACCGGCGACGGCGTGCTGATCATCAAGGCCCAGCAGTACCGCACGCAGGAACAGAACCGCGCCGATGCGCTGGAGCGTCTGACCGAGCTGATTCTCAGTGCCACCAAAGTTGAGAAGAAGCGGCGGCCGACCAAGCCGACGCTGGGTTCAAAGAAGCGTCGGCTCGAATCGAAGACCAAGCGCGGCAGCATCAAGGCCGGGCGGGGCAAGGTGGATTTCTAGTCTTCGCGGTACTTCGCCGTGTGGCGGTACAGATAGACGCTCAATGCCAGACCGCTCAGCGCGGCGAGGGCGGCGAACAGGAAGATCGAGGCAAAACCGAAGCCTGCTGCAATCGCCCCTGCCAGCGGCCCGGTGATGCCCAGCGACAAGTCGATGAACAACGAATAAGCGCCGACCGCCGCACCACGGCTCGAGGCCGGCACCAGGTTCACGGCTTCCACGCCGAGCGCCGGGAACACCAGCGAGAAACCGAAACCGCTCAATGCCGCGCCAGCCAGTGCCCAGTGCGCGTCCGGCGCCAGCCACAGCAACAGCAGGCCCAGGGTTTCCACCGACAGGCAGGCAATCGCCACACGAAAGCCGCCGAGGCGGTTGATCAGGTTGCCGAACAGCAGTCGCGCACCGATGAAGCTGGCGCCGAACAGGCTCAGGCACAGTACCGCATTGTCCCAATGCTGCGTGGCGTAATACAGGGTGATGAAGGTGGCAATGGTGCCGAAACCGATCGAGCCCAGCGCCAGTCCGCAGCCATGCGGGAAGACGCGACCGAGAACGTGCATGAACGGCAGACGCTCACCGGCCACAATCGGCGCGGCGGTTTTCGGCCAGGCCAGCAGCAGCCCCAGCGTGGCGAGCAGCAGAATGCTTACGCCCATGCTCCACAGACCGAAACGGCTGACCAGCCATACCCCGAGCGGCGCACCGACGGCCAGCGCACCGTAACTGGCGATGCCGTTCCACGAAATGACCTTGGCGGTGTTGGCTGCACCGACGCGGCCGATGCCCCAACCGATTGAGCCTGAGCCAACCAGACTTTCAGCGCTGCCCAGCACCAGACGGCCGACGAACAGGCTGATCAGGCTCAGCAGCGGCAGGTTGGGGGTCCACGCCGAAATCAGCATGAACACACCGCTCAAACCACAGCCGGCCAGACCGATCATCACCGCACGCTTGCTGCCCTGGTTGTCGATGATCTTGCCGGCATACGGACGGCTGAGCAGGGTGGCCAGGTATTGCACGCTGATCACCAGCCCGGCGATGACCGCGCCGAAGCCCAGGTCGCTGTGCACATAACCTGGCAGCACCGCCAGCGGAATGCCGATGTTCAGGTAGCCGATGAAAGTGAACAGGACGATGGAAACGACTTGCAGCGTGACCGCCAGGGGGCGCTGGGGTTCTGGCATAGAGGACGACATGAATAACGATCCACGGGAAGAGCAGAATAGATAGGCTGCTCATGATACCGATGCGGACGGGTCTGGGGCGGGGAAAAGTAAAACTATTTGGCCGGAGCGACCAATTGCGTGGTGACCAATGCGGCCAATGCGTTTTCTTCGCTGCCGAAACGGGCGAGCAGGGCGGCCTGTTTCTCGGGCGAGAGACGGCTCCAGATCTCGATCATCTTCTCGGTGGTACCGATCAGGATCTCGGCCTGTTGTTCATCGAATTCTTTGGACATGGCAGCTCATGTTTCAGGCAGTGTGGAAAGCGCATGTTAGCGCTTTCCACACGGTCTGTACGGCGGGTGTTGCTTACTCTTCGCTGTCGGCCGGACGGCTCTCGGCGGCTTCTTTCGGCTCGGGCTGTTGGGCACCGGCTTGTTGCGTGGTCGTCTGCTCAGTTTCGTGCAGGCTTGGGAAGGGGAGATTCGGAATCTCGTGCATGGTTGCGCTCCTCGCTAAGTCTGTTGATAGATCTGGTAGATCCGCGCTTTCAGAAAGCTTGCGAAGGATACAGCAGGAAAAGTGACAAACAGATTTTTAAATCCATTTGTTTCGACGGGCGGGATTGTCTAGACAAGTGCGACAGGGTGACGCAGGGCAAATGTGGGAGCGGCGGTGTGCCCGCCACCCCTGACATTTGTTTATTTGCAGACGTTGGCGATCGCTTCGGCCAGCAGGTCGAGACGCGTTGCATCAATCCCCGCAACGTTGGCCCGGCCCGAGCTGACCATGTACACGCTGTGATGCTCGCGCAGGTTCTTCACCTGTTCCGGCGACAGGCCGGTGTAGGAGAACATCCCGCGTTGCACGCCGATGTGCGCAAAACGCTCGCGCAGACCGTGCGGCTCCAGCGCTTCCACCAGACCGCTGCGCAACTGGGCGATGCGCAGGCGCATGGCTTCCACTTCGTCGGCCCAGCGGCGTTTCAGCTCCGGGTCGGCGAGGATTGTGGCGACCACGGCCGCGCCGTGATCCGGTGGCGTCGACCACAGGTTGCGGGCAATGTGTGCCAACTGGCTGCGGATGTCGATCAGCTTGTCAGCAGTTTTCGCGCTGACAATCAACGCACCGGTGCGATCGCGATACAGGCCGAAGTTCTTCGAGCAGGAGCTGGTGATCAGCAGTTCAGGCAACTCGGCCGCAAACAGCCGGGTCGACCACGCATCCTGCTCCAGACCGTCGCCAAAGCCCTGATAGGCGAAGTCGATCAGCGGCAGCAGATCGCGGCTGCGCACCACGTCCAGCACCCGCTGCCAGTCGTCGTGGCTCAGGTCAAAGCCGGTCGGGTTATGGCAGCACGCATGCAGCAGCACCACATCGCCTTTCGGCACTTCGTTGAGCACGGCAAGCATGGCATCGACGTCGAGACGGTTGTCGCTGCCGACGTACGGGTAATGGCTGATCTTGACCCCGGCGGCCGCGAAAATCGTTTCGTGGATCGGCCAGGTCGGGTTGCTCAGCCAGACGCCTTTGCCCGGCAGGCATTGGGCGATGAAGTCTGCTGCCAAGCGCAGGGCACCCGTGCCGCCCGGTGTCTGGGTGGCGCCAGCGCGTTGCTCGGCGATCAGCTTCGAGTCGGCGCCAAGCACCAGCTCATTGATGAGTTTGCCGAACAGCGGATTGCCGTGGCCACCGATGTAGGTCTTGGTGTCCTGGCTCTCGACCAGCCGCGCCTCGGCGATTTTCACCGCTTCGGGGATCGGCGTCAGGCCCTGGGCGTCCTTGTAGACGCCCACGCCGAGGTCGAACTTGCGCGGGTTGGAGTCCTGCGCGTAGGCCTCCATCAGGCCGAGGATCGGGTCGCCGGGCACCCGGCCGATGGCGTCGAAATGCATTACTTGCGTCCTTCTGCGGTCTTGGCCACTTCGTCAGTGCGCGCGGCCATGATGAAGTCGTTGCGGTGCAGGCCTTTGATCGAGTGGCTCCACCAGGTCACGGTGACTTTGCCCCACTCGGTCAGCAGGCCCGGGTGATGACCTTCGGCCTCGGAGATCTCGCCGACGGCGTTGGTGAAGGCCAGCGCGTGCTTGAAATTCTTGAACAGGAAGACTTTTTCCAGCTGCATGATGCTGTCGCGGACTTCGATGTTCCAGTCAGGGATCTGCTTGATCAGGATCGGCAGTTCTTCATCGCTGACTTGTGGGGCATCGGCACGGCACGCTTCGCAATGGGCTTGGTTCAAAGTGGACATGGTTTGATTCCTGAGATCGGATGTCTTTTTTATAAGAGCTGTTACGGTCGTCAATGTCGTCACGCTAAACCAAAGCCGCGACGACTGACAGACTCACTTGTAAGTAAAAGCCACGGTTCACGCAGCTTTTGGTTTTGGCGGAAACTTCGGTGCGTGCAGACCCAGCTGCATGCCTTGCTTGACCATGGCCATGATGTCTTCGTGGGCCAGGTCGAACAGGCGCTTGAGATTCGGCAGAACAAAGTACAGCGGTTGCAGGATGTCGATGCGGTATGGCGTGCGCATGGCTTCCAGCGGATCGAAGGCCTGATGCTCGGGCTCGTCCGACAGCGAATAAACGGTTTCTTTCGGCGAAGACAGGATGCCGCCGCCGTAGATGCGTTTGCCTTGCGGGGTGTCGACCAGGCCGAACTCGATGGTCATCCAGTACAGACGCGCCAGATAAACGCGTTCTTCCTTGGTGGCCTGCAGGCCGAGTTTGCCGTAGGTGTGGGTGAATTCGGCGAACCACGGGTTGGTCAGCAGCGGACAGTGGCCAAAGATCTCGTGGAAAATGTCCGGCTCTTGCAGGTAGTCCAGTTCTTCACGGGTGCGAATGAACGTGGCCACCGGAAACTGCTTGCTGGCGAGCAATTCGAAAAAGGTCTGGAAAGGGATCAGCGCGGGAACGCGGGCAACCTGCCAACCGGTGGTTTCGCCGAGCACCTTGTTGATCTCGCCCAGTTGCGGAATGCGGTCGTGGGGCAGACCGAGTTTTTCGATACCGTCCAGGTATTCCTGGCACGCACGCCCCTCGATCACTTTCATCTGGCGGGTGATCAGCGTGTTCCACACCGCGTGTTCTTCGGCGGGGTAGTCGATAAAACCTTGCGCATCGGGCTCGCGGGCCACGTATTGCGTCTGCTTCATACTGCTCTCCTGCGAGGGGAATTTCGTTCTTGTTATGTCCTGCGATGGACTGAGAAATACCCCGGAATGTTTGTTGTTGCAGCAGGTTGAAGATCGGTCGAGTAGGAAAAGTCTCTTTAATTCGTAAAATTTTCGTTACGCTTCGTGCGATAAGTCGTGTTTGCGCTGGCTGTCGGGTTTGAAAAGGCCGATGGCTGTCACATAATCTTGACGACTATCTTGCACGACGCGCAGAAAATTCCGGCGTCAGACCACCTCTTCACCTGTTTCGGGCCTTTATATGCGTATCAAAGTCCACTGCCAGAATCGCATCGGCATCCTGCGCGACATTCTTAATCTGCTGGTGGAGTACGGGATCAACGTTGCCCGTGGCGAGGTGGGCGGTGAGCATGGCAACGCGATCTACCTGCATTGCCCGAACCTGATCAACATTCAGTTCCAGGCGCTGCGACCCAAGTTCGAGGCGATTGCCGGGGTGTTCGGCGTCAAGCGGGTAGGGCTGATGCCCAGCGAGCGGCGGCACATGGAGTTGAATGCGTTGCTCGGCGCGCTGGAATTTCCGGTGCTGTCGATCGACATGGGTGGCTCCATCGTGGCAGCCAACCGTGCGGCAGCGCAGTTGCTCGGGGTGCGGGTGGATGAGGTGCCGGGGATTCCGCTGTCGCGTTACGCCGAAGATTTCGACCTGCCGGAACTGGTGCGCGCCAACAAATCGCGGATCAATGGCATGCGGGTCAAGGTCAAGGGCGACATCTTTCTGGCCGACATCGCGCCGTTGCAATCGGAGCACGACGACAGCGAGGCCATGGCCGGTGCCGTGCTGACCTTGCACCGCGCGGACCGCGTCGGCGAGCGCATCTATAACGTGCGCAAGCAGGAACTGCGTGGCTTCGACAGCATCTTCCAGAGCTCGAAAGTGATGGCGGCGGTGGTGCGTGAAGCACGACGCATGGCACCGCTGGATGCGCCGTTGTTGATTGAGGGCGAAACCGGCACCGGCAAGGAATTGCTGGCGCGGGCCTGTCACCTGGCGAGCCCGCGCGGCCAGTCGCCGTTGATGGCGCTCAACTGCGCCGGGCTGCCGGAGTCGATGGCCGAGACCGAACTGTTCGGCTACGGTCCCGGTGCCTTTGAAGGTGCGCGTGCCGAAGGCAAGCTCGGGCTGCTGGAGCTGACGGCAGGCGGTACGTTGTTCCTCGACGGCGTCGGCGAAATGAGCCCGCGCTTGCAGGTGAAATTGCTGCGCTTCCTGCAGGACGGCTGCTTCCGTCGTGTGGGAAGTGATGAAGAGGTTTACCTCGATGTGCGGGTGATCTGCGCAACCCAGGTCGACCTGTCGGAGCTGTGCGCGCGGGGCGAGTTTCGCCAGGATCTGTATCACCGCTTGAACGTGCTGTCGTTGCACATCCCGCCACTGCGCGAATGTCTCGACGGTTTGACGCCGCTGGTGGAGCACTTCCTTGATCAGGCCAGCCGGCAGATCGGCTGCCCGCTGCCGAAACTGGCGCCGGCGGCGATGGACCGGCTCAGTCACTACCATTGGCCGGGCAACGTGCGGCAGCTGGAGAACGTGTTGTTCCAGGCGGTTTCGCTGTGCGACGGCGGCACGGTCAAGGCCGAGCACATTCGTCTGCCGGATTACGGTGTGCGTCAGCCGCTTGGCGATTTCTCCCTTGAAGGCGGGCTCGACGAGATTGTCGGGCGCTTCGAGAAAGCGGTGCTGGAGCGCTTGTATTCCGAGCATCCGAGCAGTCGGCAACTGGGCAAGCGGCTGGGGGTTTCGCACACCACGATTGCCAACAAGTTGCGTGAGTACGAAGTCGGCAAGGACGCGTCCGAGTGATCACGGCCGGATCGGGTGTTTGCCGCCAAGCGGCATGACACCGCCGGTTTTTCGTCTTCGATACATTTCCCTCCTCTTCGCAAAATCCCTCAAGTCCTTTGTTTATCGGGTCCTCGGCCGCCAGAAAAAAGTTGGTCTGCAAATTGCTTATGGCTCAGCAGTACAGCGGTGGGCGGCAAACGTCCGGCATGCAGAGGAAAGAGTGTGGACAAGTACCTTTATGTGGCAATGACCGGTGCCAGCCAGAACGCACTGGCGCAAAAGGCTCATGCCAACAACCTGGCGAACATCTCCACCAACGGTTTTCAGCGCGACCTGGAACAGGCGCGTTCGATGCCGGTGTTCGGTGACAGCTTTCCGGCGCGTGCGTTTGCCATGAGCGAACGGCCCGCCACCGACTTCACGCCGGGCTCGCTGGTGCAGACCGGCCGTGACCTCGACGTGGCCGTCAGCGGCAACGGTTTCATTGCCGTGCAGAACCCCAACGGCGGCGAAAGCTACGTGCGCACCGGCAGCCTGAATATCGACGCACTTGGCGTGTTGCGTGCCGGCAATGGCATGCCGGTCATGGGCAACGGCGGGCCGATCGCGGTGCCGCCGGAGCAACAGGTGGAAGTTGGCGAAGACGGCACCATCAGCATTCGTGCGATGGGCGAAGGCCCGCGCGTCATGGCCGAAGTCGACCGCATCAAACTGGTCAACCCGGACATCAAGAACATGAACAAGGGCCTGGACGGTTCGATCTACACCAAGGACGGCCAGCCTGCGCCGGCCGATGCCAACGTCAAACTGGTGTCGGGTTTCCTGGAGTCGAGCAACGTCAACGCCGTGGAAGAAATGACGTCGGTGCTGGCTCTGGCCAAGCAGTTCGAACTGCACGTCAAGATGATGAACACCGCCAAAGACGACGACCAGGCCATGGCTCGGGTCTTGCAGATCAGCTAATTATCAGAACGTCGCGCCGTAAAACAGGCGCACGAGGAGAATCGAATGCTTCCGGCTCTATGGGTTGCCAAAACCGGTCTGTCCGCCCAGGACACCAACCTGACCACCATTTCCAACAACCTGGCGAACGTGTCGACCACGGGTTTCAAACGTGACCGCGCCGAGTTCCAGGACCTGCTGTACCAGATCAAGCGTCAGCCAGGCGCCCAGTCGACCCAGGACAGCGAACTGCCGTCGGGTCTGCAAGTGGGTACCGGTGTGCGCATCGTCGGCACTCAGAAAAACTTCACCGCCGGCAGCCTGCAAACCACCGAGCAGCCGCTGGACATGGCCATCGACGGTCGCGGTTTCTTCCAGATCCTGCAACCGGACGGCACCACGTCCTACACCCGTGACGGTACGTTCCACCTCGACTCCAACGGCCAGATCGTCAACGCCAGCGGTTTCGCCCTGGAACCGGCCATCGTCATTCCAAACAACGCCCAGACCTTCACGGTCGGTCGTGACGGCACCGTGTCGATCACCGTCGCCGGCAACCCTGCCGCTCAGGTGATCGGCAACCTGCAAACCGCTGACTTCATCAACCCGGCCGGTCTGCAAGCGGTGGGCAACAACCTGTTCCTGGAAACCGCCGCTTCCGGTGCGCCGCAAGTCGGTACTCCGGGCCTGAACGGTTTCGGCACCACGCTGCAGAACACCCTGGAAACCTCCAACGTCAGCACCGTGGAAGAGATGGTCAACATGATCACCACCCAGCGCGCGTACGAGATGAACTCCAAGGTGATCTCCACCGCCGACCAGATGCTCTCGTTCGTAACGCAGAATCTGTAATCAAGTCTATGAGGCGGCCATGAGGTCGCCTGCAACACCGTGAGGTAAGGGTCATGAAGCGCTTTGTATCTGTTGTGGCATTGAGCGGGGTCGTCTCGCTCGCGGGCTGCGTCGCTCCGACGCCCAAGCCCAATGATCCTTACTACGCCCCGGTGTTGCCGCGCACACCGTTGCCGTCGGCCGCCAACAACGGCTCGATCTATCAGGCCGGTTTCGAGCAGAACCTGTACAGCGACCGCAAGGCGTTCCGGGTCGGTGACATCATCACCATCACCCTGAACGAGAAGACCCAGGCGAGCAAGAACGCCAACTCACAGGTGGCCAAGAACAGCAAGACCGGCATCGGCCTGACCTCGCTGTTCGGCGGCAGCGGCACCACCAACAACCCGTTGGGCGGTAACGACCTGAGCCTGGATGTCGGTTACAGCGGCGACCGCGCGACCAAGGGTGACAGCAAGGCGGCCCAGGGCAACACCCTGACCGGCTCGATCACCGTAACCGTCGCCGACGTGCTGCCCAACGGCATCATCGCCGTGCGTGGCGAAAAGTGGATGACCCTCAACACTGGCGACGAGCTGGTGCGGATCGCCGGTCTCGTGCGGGCCGATGACATCGCCACCGACAACACTGTGTCGTCGACCCGTGTCGCCGATGCACGCATCACCTACTCGGGCACCGGTTCGTTCGCCGATGCGAGTCAGCCAGGCTGGTTCGACCGTTTCTTCCTCAGCCCGCTGTTCCCTTTCTAGGTGGCTACGTTGAATTTCAAGAGCCTCATGCTCGCTGCGGCGTTGATGTCCGCAGCCTTTGGTGCCCACGCCGAGCGGCTGAAAGATATCGCCAGCATTTCCGGCGTGCGTTCCAACCAGTTGATCGGCTATGGCCTGGTGGTCGGTCTTAACGGTACCGGCGACCAGACCACGCAGACCCCGTTCACCCTGCAGACCTTCAACAACATGCTCTCGCAGTTCGGCATCAAGGTGCCGCCGGGATCGGGCAACGTGCAGCTGAAAAACGTCGCGGCAGTATCGGTGAGTGCCGATCTGCCGGCGTTCGCCAAGCCGGGTCAGCAGGTCGACATCACCGTATCGTCCATCGGTAACTCCAAGAGCCTGCGCGGCGGCACCCTGTTGCTGACTCCGCTCAAGGGTATCGACGGCAACGTTTACGCTATCGCTCAGGGCAACCTGGTGGTGGGTGGTTTCGACGCCGAAGGTCGTGACGGTTCGAAGATCACCGTCAACGTTCCGTCGGCCGGTCGCATCCCTGGCGGTGCGTCGGTCGAGCGTTCGGTGCCGAGTGGTTTCAACCAGGGCAACAGCCTGACGCTGAACCTCAACCGTTCCGACTTCACCACCGCCAAGCGCATCGTCGACAAGATCAACGACATGCTCGGCCCTGGCGTTGCCCAGGCCATCGACGGCGGTTCGATCCGTGTGACCGCGCCGCTCGATCCGAGCCAGCGTGTCGACTACCTGTCGATCCTGGAAAACCTCGAAGTCGATCCGGGTCAGGCCGTGGCGAAAGTCATCATCAACTCGCGTACCGGCACCATCGTCATCGGCCAGAACGTGAAGGTATCGCCGGCCGCCGTGACCCACGGCAGCCTGACCGTGACCATCACCGAAGACCCGATCGTCAGCCAGCCGGGCCCGCTGTCCAACGGTCAGACCGCCGTCGTGCCGCGCTCGCGGGTGAATGCCGAGCAGGAAGCCAAGCCGATGTTCAAGTTCGGCCCGGGCACCACCCTCGACGAGATCGTCCGTGCGGTGAACCAGGTCGGCGCCGCGCCGGGTGACCTGATGGCCATCCTCGAAGCCCTGAAGCAGGCCGGTGCGTTGCAAGCCGACCTGATCGTGATCTGAGGACGCCGATCATGGATATGCGCAAAAGCGGTCTGGTCAGCAGCAGCGATTCGGGTTCGTACTCCGACCTCAATCGCTTGAATCAGCTGAAGGTCGGCGACAAGAACAGCGATGGGAACATGCGCAAGGTCGCGCAGGAATTCGAATCGCTGTTCCTCGGTGAAATGCTCAAGTCGATGCGTTCGGCCACTGAAGCGCTGGGGCAGGACAACCCGCTCAACACGCCGGCCGCCAAGCAGTATCAGGAAATGTATGACCAGCAACTGGCGGTCTCCCTGTCCCGCGAGGGCGGTGGTATTGGCCTGGCCGACGTGCTGATCAAGCAGATGTCGAAGAACAAACCGATGGCGCCGGGCGAGGCTGCGGCCGCGTCCGCCGCCAAGCAGGAAGAAGCCAGGGCCAAGGCCGCTGCCGTGGCCACGCCGATTGCCGCTGGCACCGTGGCTGCCAATGGTCCGTTGTCGCGACTCAATGGCGAGCGTCCGCTGTGGGCGTCGCGTTCGGTGCATGCGCCGAACACTGAACTGACCCATCGCAATGACATGGAAATGATCAACCAGCGTCGTCTGGCGTTGCCGCCGAAACTGGCGGATCGCTTGCTCGCCGGTCTGGTGCCGTCGGCCACGCCGGCGGCGGCCACTCAATTGCCGCAGCGCGCCACGACCGTCGCTGCCACCGGCGCCGGCCCGCTGTACAACGGCGACTGGCTGGCCCGCGCCGAGGCGGACAAGGCCTCTGGCGGGCAGATGCAGATTTATGGTCGCGCCATGGCGCAGATCCCGCTGGCGCCAGCCAAGCGTGCGTTCAGCAGCGCCGACCAATTCGTCAACACCATGCTGCCGATGGCGCAGGAAGCCGCAGCTCGCATCGGCGTCGATCCGCGTTATCTGGTGGCTCAGGCGGCGCTGGAAACCGGCTGGGGCAAATCGGTCATGCGCGCCCAGGACGGCAGCAGCAGTCACAACCTGTTCGGCATCAAGGCCAGCAGCAACTGGAAGGGCGATTCGGCCCGGGCGATCACCAGCGAATTCCGCAACGGGCAGATGGTCAAGGAGACGGCCGAGTTCCGTTCCTATGCCTCGTACAAGGACAGCTTCCACGATCTGGTGACGTTGTTGCAGAGCAATAATCGCTATCAAGAAGTGTTGAAGTCGGCCGATAACCCAGAACAGTTTGTACGCGAATTGCAAAAGGCCGGTTATGCAACCGACCCGAACTACGCGACGAAGATTTCGCAGATTGCCAGGCAGATGACGGTCAATCAGAACTACGCTGCGGCCGGCGTTTCAACAACGCCCTTATAAACACAAGGTAAGGTTTGAATCATGAGTTTGCTCAATATCGGGATGTCGGGGTTGGCCGCGAGTTCGTCCTCTCTGGCTGTGACAGGTAACAACATTGCCAACGTCGACACCGCCGGTTATTCACGTCAGCAAACCGTGCAGGGCACCAAGTCCTCGATTCAGTACGGTAACGTGTTCATCGGTACCGGTACGACCCTGGCCGACGTGCGTCGGGTGTACAACTCCTACCTTGAATCGCAGCTGCGTACCGCCACGTCGCTCAACAGCGAATCCGCCGCGTTCGGTGCGCAGGCGACCGCGCTGGACGGCTCGCTGTCCGACACCAACACCGGCCTCACCGGTGTGCTGCAGAAATTCTTCACCTCGATGCAAGGCGTGTCGACCTCGGCCACCGACGACACTTCCCGTCAGTCGGTGCTGACCGGCGCCCAGGCCCTGACCAGTCGCTTCAATGCGCTGGCCAAGCAGATGAACGATCAGAACGCCACGCTCAATGGCAACCTGTCCGACATGGCGTCCCAGGTGAACAAACTGGCAACGTCCATTGCCACGCTGAACCAGAAGATCGGCGAGATTTCCACCAGCGGCGGCCAGCCCAACGATCTGCTCGACAGCCGTAACGAAGCCGTGCGTCAGCTCTCCGAGCTGACTGGCGCGCAAGTCGTTGAGCGTGGCACCAGCTTCGACATCTACATCGGCAGCGGCCAGCCGTTGGTCATCGGCAATACCACCAATACCCTGAGCACCGTGCCGCTCAAGGGTGACCCGTCGCGCATGGGCATCCAGATGGATCGTGGTTCGAGCACCATCGACATCACCTCGGCGATGACCGGTGGTGAAATCGGCGGCCTGCTGACTTATCGCAAGGAAGTGCTTGATCCGGCACTCAACGAGCTGGGCCGTGTGGCACTGGTCGTGGCCGACCAGATCAACCGCCAGCAAGCCCAGGGCATCGACAAGAACGGTGACTTTGGCGCGGCTATTTTCAATGACATCAACAGTGCTGCCCTGATCAGTCAGCGCAGTATTGCCCAGTCGGGCAACAGCGCAGGCTCGGGTAATCTTGACGTCACCATCAAGGATACCGGCAAGCTGACCACCAGCGACTACCAGGTCACCTTCACCAGCGCGACCAACTACACGGTCAAGCGCTCCGACGGCACCGACATGGGTTCGTTCAGTACCACGACCACGCCGCCACCGGTGATCGACGGCTTTACCCTGGCCCTTAACGGTGGTGCGCTGAGCGCCGGCGATACGTTCAAGGTCACTCCGACCCGCAACGCAGCGGCCAGCATTCAGACCGTGCTCACCGATCCGAAGAAAATCGCGGCAGCCGGACCGTTGACCGGCGTGGCCAGTGCCAACAACGCGGGCACCTACACCCAGCCGACGCTGACCGACGTTGTCGACATCTACAATCCGGCCTCCAAGGCGGAGTTGCAGAACGCGCTCAAGTATTCGACCCCGGTCAAGCTGGTGTTCGGTGCAGTCGCCAGTGGCAGCCAGTCGTACAACATGGTCGACGCCAAGGGCAACACCATTGGCACCGGGACCATTGTGCCGGGGCAGGCCAACACCCTGAACCTGAAGATCGGCATGCTCGATTCCACCGGTGCTCCGGTGATGGACACCAGCGTCACGCCGAACGTGCAAAAGACCTTCACCGTGCAGACCACCGTGGGCGCGACGCCGAAGTCCGGCGAAACCTTCACCATCAACCTGACCGGTGCGGCTTCTTCGGACAACCGCAATGCCCAGGCACTGGTCGGCCTGCAAACCAAGCAGACCGTGGACACCGGCACCGCCAGCAAAGGCATCAGCCTGACCGACGCCTACAACAAACTGGTGACCAACGTCGGTACCCAGGCCGCCCAGAGCAAGTCCGACAGCGCAGCCACCTCGGTGATCCTGGATCAGGCCCAGGGTGCGCGGGACTCGCTGTCCCAGGTCAACCTGGATGAAGAGACCGGCAACCTGGTCAAGTATCAGCAGTACTACACAGCGTCTTCGCAGATCATCAAAGCTGCGCAGGAAACCTTCGCCACGCTGATCAACAGCCTTTAAGGAGCCGTAATTCATGCGCATTTCCACCGCCCAGTATTACGCGACGCAAGCTGCCCAATATCAGCGCAACTACAGCAAGACGGTCGCGACCGCCAACGAGGCCAGCAGCCTGCAGCGCATCAACACCGCCGCCGACGATCCGATCGGGGCGGGTCGTTTGCTCCGTCTGGGTCAGCAGGCCGCGATGCTCGATCAGTACAAAGGCAACATCGACACCACCAAGAGTTCGCTGACGATTCAGGAGTCCACGCTGACGGCCATCACCGACGCCTTGCAGCGCGCCAAGGAAATCGGGCTGGCAGCCAACAACGGCATCGCCACCGATAAGGACCGCCAGGCTTACGCCGCCGAACTGGGCCAGATCCAGCAACAAGTGCTGGGCTTGATGAACTCCAAGGACGCCAACGGCAACTACCTGTTCTCCGGCTCGAAGACCGATACCGCGCCGTACTCGCAGAACGCCGATGGCACCTACACCTACAACGGTGACCAGACCCAGATCAACCTGGGCATTGGCGACGGTTTGTCGGTGGCCACCAACACTACCGGTTGGGATGCTTTCCAGCAGACCATCAATACTGCGCGCACCCAGACCAACATGACGGCTCCGGCCGTTGATGACGGTCGCGTTGTGCTGACCAACGGTATCGTTGGCAACGCCGCGACCTATAACTCCAAGTTCGCGGCCGGCCAGCCATACACCGTGGACTTCATCAGCAGCACTCAGTTGAAGATCACCGATGCCTTGGGCAACGATGTGACGGCCGAAGCCAGCCAGAACGGTCTGATCAGCAACAGCAACGGTGCGAACCAGACGGTCAGCTTCCGTGGCGTCGACCTGAAGTTGAACATCAACCTCAAGGCCGGTGACACCAACCCGGACGCCGTCATTGCCGGTCACAGTTTCCAGCTGTCGGCCACGCCGGACTCGTTCACCACCGCACGCAGCCCAGGCAACCCGTCGACTGCGGTCATCACCGGTTCGAACGTGACCAACCAGGCGGCTTACGACGCTGCCTTCCCGTCCGGCGGCGGTGCGGTCCTGAAGTTCACCAGCGCCACTGCGTTCGACTTGTACGCAGCGCCTGTGACTGCCGACAGCAAGCCGATCTCGTCGGGCACCGTGGCTGGCGGCAACGCGACGGCGGCCGGTGTGACCTTCGCTCTCGGTGGCACGCCTGCGGCCGGTGACCAGTTCTCGATCCAGTCCAACAACCACCAGACCCAGAACGTGCTCGACACCCTGGGCCAGATGGTCGCGGCGCTGAATACACCGATCGACGGTGATCCGGTCGCCAAGCAGAAATTCCAGGGGGCAATGGAGTCGGCACTGGGCAACATCGACAGTGCCGCCAACCAGATCGGCAGTGCGGTAACGTCCATCGGCGCCCGCGGGCAGTCGCTGGATGACCAGAGCACCACCAACCAGAGCCTGCAACTGGCAAACGCCACCACCCAGGGCACGATCCGTGATTCGGATCCGGCCGAAGTGATGACCCGCCTGACCTTGCAGCAAACCATGCTGCAGGCCTCGCAGCTGGCGTTCAGCAAAATCTCTCAGTTGGGCCTGTTCAACAAGATCTGAAGCCTGGGCGGGCGCGCAAGCGCCCGCCTGCTCCGATCGCTCTGTATCATTTGTCTTTTTCTGCGGTTTCAAAGGGCTCGCTGTTCCGGGCGGGTTCCCGCCGCTTGCGAGTCCGCCGTGAATTCACTTCCTCTTGTCAGCGTCGTCATTCCTGCCTTCAATCCGCGCTTCTTCGAGCGGACATTGAACAGTGCTGTCAGCCAGACTTACAGCCCTTTGGAAATCATCGTCTGCGATGACAGTCGGGGGCCCGAGATCGAGCGCATCGTTGCGTCGGTCATCGAACAGTCCGGTGTGGACGTGCGCTACATACGCAATCCGCGCACCCTGGGAATGGTCGGCAACCTCAAGGCCTGCCTGAGTCAGGCGCAGGGCGAGTTCATCAAGTTCCTGTGCGACGACGATCACCTGTATGCCGACTGCATCCGGCAGCAGGCCCACGAGATGATGCGTGGCGAGGTCAGTCTGGTGTTGGCCCAGCGGCTGCTCTGGGATGAGCAGGACATCATTCTGCCCGCGCGCCTGGAAAACACGTCGTTGTCGCCGCACAGTGGTCTGTTCAAGGGCGATGACCTGCTGGGCATCTTCGAGAAATTCCCGGTCAATGTCCTCGGTGGGTTTACCAACGCGTTGTTCCGGCGTGTCGACGTTGAAGAGTTGTTGCCGGCGCTGACTCAGGAAGGTCACTGCTTCGTCGCGTCGCTGGATTTTGCCCTGTATGTCTGCCTGCTGAGGCGCGGCAATCTGGCGGTGTCCAACAATGTGCTAAGCGCCGAGCGGCTGTACCCTGAGCGCCTGAGTGCACAACAGCCGATGAAAGATGCGCTTGAGGTCGAGCGTGAGTGGATGACGCAGATGCTCAAGGCGCGCGGCGGCGAGTCGGCGCCTGCACCGGGCTGGGTTCGTTACATCCCTCTGACCAAGGCTGATGATCTGCCCAAGGTCTGGGAGGAGTTGCCGCTGAGTCGTACCCTTGGCTCCAAACAGAGCCGCCAGGAGTGGAGTGTCGGCATCGACAGCTGGAGTTTTGCCGAACTCTACGCGCAGTGGCTCAACTGCCGGGTACTGACCGAAGGTCAGCGCACGTTGCTGCCGGAAACCCTCGCCGGCTGGACGCATCAACCCCGGATCGTGCCGATCGTCATCGACGGGCAGGGCAGTCGCGACGGTGTCGAACGCACACTGGCCTCGCTTGCCGCTCAGGATTATCCGCCGGAGCTGATCCTTGTCCTGTCTGCCTCGTGTACCGATACCGAGCTGGACGGGCGAGTGTTCCGCATGCCTTTGCAGGACGATGGCATGGCGCAGATCAATACGCTGCTGCCGCAACTGGCGGGGGCTGACTGGTTCTACCTGCTGCAGGCCGGTGATCGGCTGGTGGCACCGGCGTTGCTGGTCATGGCCGAGCGCATCGTGCATTACCCGTCACTGAAATGTCTGTACAGCGACGAGGGCAGCTTGCGTAACGGGGAGTCGGCAGAGCCTGCGTTCAAGCCGGATTTCAACCTCGACCTGATGCGCAGCTACCCCTATGTCGGTCGGGCATTGGCATTCGAGCGTGAGCGTTTTCTGGCGCTCGGTGGTTTTGCCCCTGACTTCGCACAGCTCGCGCCGCACGATGTGCTGTGGCGTCTGGTCGAGAGCGATGGCACACAGGTTGTCGGCCACATTGCCGAGGTCATGCTGGAGTCGCCGTTCGACCTGTCCAAGTGGCTCGTGGCCCCGGGTGTCCTCGAACAGAATCCGCGGGTGCTCGAAGCGCATCTGCAGCGCCTCGGTCTGGCCCATGACATCCGTCGTGGCAGCTGTGAACTGCTCAATCGGGTCGACTACCACCACGGCCGGCGTCCGCTGGTATCGATCATCATCGTGACCCGGGATCAGACTGCCGCCTTGCAGCGCTGCGTCGAGACGCTACTGGAAAAAACCGCCTACACCGAATACGAGCTGTTGCTGGTCGATAACGGCAGCACCAGCGCCGAAGCACTGGTCTGGCTGGACGGCATGGCACAACTGGGCAGCGACCGGGTTCGTGTGCTGAGCTTTGCGCAGCAGGGCAATGCAGCCGCCACGCACAACTTTGCGGTAGGGCAGGCCCGCGGCGAATACGTGCTGATGCTCAATGGCTTTGCGGTGATCACCCAGACCGACTGGCTGGACGAACTGCTCAACCATGCACAGCGCCCGGAAGTCGGGGTCGTCGGTGCCAAGTTGTACAATCCGGACGGTTGCGTGCTGCATGCCGGCCTGATTCTGGGCATGCAAGGTGCCGTGGGATTGCCCTTCTATGGTCAGTCGTTGCAGGCGGACGGGTACATGTTCCGCTTGCAGGCGGTGCATGACCTGAGTGCTGTCGGCGGCGATTGCCTGATGATTCGCAAGGCTGTCTATGAAGCTGTCGACGGGCTCGACGAGCAGGATCTGGCGCAGGCTCTGAATGTGGCGGATCTGTGTCTGCGCGTCGGCATGGAAGGTTACCTGGTGGTCTGGACACCTTATGCCATGCTGGCCTTGGGCGCGCGGCCGACGGCCGAGGCCACGGCAGAAGAAGAGCAACTGCAGATTCAGGAGCACGAAACGTTCTACAAGCGTTGGTTGCCACTGATTGCGCGCGATCCTGCGTTCAACGTCAATCTGGCGGTGCATGGGGTAGGTGCGACCAGCTTCAGTCTGGAACCGGGCCTGCGTACCGGCTGGAGCCCGTTTTCACGCAAGCAGTTGCCGAATGTGCTGGCGGTGCCTATCAACGCCTCCGCCATCGGCCACTATCGCATCAGCCAGCCGATGATCGAGCTGGAGGCGGCCAATCGTGTCGAAGGGCGGATCTGCTACGGCTTGCCTTCGATCATCGACATCGAGCGCCAGGCCCCCGACGTGATCGTATTGCAAGGGCGTTACTCGGAAGGTGCCATCGAAGAAATTCCGCCGTTGAAAAACTTTTTCAACGCCCGGCGGATCTACGAACTTGATGACTATGTCATCGATGTCCCTCATCGCAACGCGCACATTCGCAACATGCCGAACAAGCAGGAAATGGAGCGGCTGGTGCGGCGGGCGATCGGCCTGTGCGATCGGGTGGTGGTGTCGACCCAGCCGCTGGCGAACGTTCTGTCGGACATGCATCACGACATCCGGGTCGTACCGAACATGTTGTCGCGGCACTTGTGGACTGACCTGCACAGCCAGCGTCGCACCTCGAAAAAACCGCGGGTCGGCTGGGGCGGCGGCACCAGCCATCACGGAGATCTGGCGGTGATTGCCGATGTGGTCCGTGAACTGGCGAACGAGGTCGACTGGGTGTTCTTCGGTATGTGCCCGGATGACTTGCGTCCGTACATGCACGAGTTCCACGGCGTGATCCCGCTGGATGTGTATCCGGCGAAACTGGCCAGCCTCAACCTCGACCTGGCCCTTGCACCGCTGGAGTTTCACATCTTCAACGACTGCAAGAGCAACCTGCGCCTGCTGGAGTACGGTGCGTGCGGTTATCCGGTGGTCTGTACCGACACCGAGGCCTATCAGGGTTATCTGCCGTGCACCCGGGTCAAGACCAACTCCACGGACGAGTGGCTGCAGGCAATCCGCATGCACCTGGCCGATCCCGATGCGAGCTATCGCATGGGCGATGAACTGCGAGAAATCGTATTGCGCGACTACGTGCTGCGTGGCGACAACCTGCGGTACTGGGAAAATGGCTGGCTGGCGGACTGACCGGCACTGCTGAAAAAAGGCGACTTTCGAGTCGCCTTTTTTGCGTCTTCAAGATTCTGTTTGTATCGGTATCGATACTTTTTCCACCGCAGAGCCTCAAGAATCGGAATTTTCCTGTCGATACTTCTCTATTCGCTGACCTCGGACGGTTGCTGCTGGCGTGATCGGCTTGTGCCCGTGAGGCAGGTTTCCGGATTCAACAACAACGCAAGGAAGACGCAAATGTCAGTAGTGAATGGAACGAGTGAGGCGGATGTCCTGTCGGGCACCGATGGCAATGACGAACTCTATGGAATGGAGTCTGATGATCAACTATTGGCCAGTGCAGGATCAGACGTGCTGGACGGCGGTGAAGGGTTTGATACGGCGAATTATTACGCCTTGTCCTCGGGGGTGAGCGTCGAGTTCAACGATACCTCGACGACCGTCACTGCCGCTGACGGCAAGGTCGATACGCTGATCGGCGTGGAGAAGGTCTTCGGCACTTTTCAAAATGACACCTTCAACAGCAACGTGGCCGGCGTGACGCTGGAAGGCAGTGTCGGTGACGATGTGTATATCGTCGGCAGCGAAGGTGTGACGATCATCGAGGAAAACTATCTCGGCTACGACGAGCTGCGCACCAGTCTCAATACCATCAAGATGGACCCTTTCATCGAGAAGCTGACCTTTACCGGCACGGGAGACTTCAAGGGTTACGGCAATGCCAGCGACAACGAGATCATCGGTGGCACCGGCAACGACTGGCTGTGGGGCGGCGCCGGCGCTGATCACTTCGTGGGTGGCGAAGGCTTCGATACCGTCAGCTATTCCGACAGCCTCGAAGGAGTGAGAGTCCTGGACTTCGAGAACTTCGACGCATTGTCCATCGCCGCTGGCGACTCCTTCACCGGTATCGAGGCGATTCAGGGGTCGAATTTCGATGACGCGGTGTATCTGCTCGATAACGCCATGATCGTGGATGGAGCTGATGGTTACGACACCGTGAGCTACCGCCTCTCCTGGGACGGCGTCAATATCGGCATTGGTCAGCAGGCAGGTGCTCCGGATGTCACGTTGGTGAACGTGGAGAAAGTCATCGGTACGCCGTTCGCTGACCACTTCACCGCCAACGTCGGCGGCCTGACCCTGGAGGGCGGCGCGGGTGATGATGTGTACACGATCAACAGCGAGGGTGTGACCATCGTCGAGCAGAATTTCCCCGGTGGCATCGATCAACTGAACACCAGCCTGTCGTCGATGCACATGGCTGCGTTCATCGAGAACATGACCTACACCGGCACTGCGGACTTCACTGGATACGGTAATGACGAATCCAACAGAATCATCTCCGGTGCCGGCAATGACGTCCTGTCGGGTGGCGCGGGCGGTGATCGCTTTGAGGGCGGAGCCGGTATCGACATCGTCAGCTACGACGACAGCAACGAAGGGTTGAGCGCCTCGCTGGGCTGGGGGCCGCAAAGCGGTATCGCGCTCTACGATACCTACGTCGATATTGAAGGGCTGCGCGGTAGCCGGTTCGATGACTTCCTGCGAGGCGACTCGGGTGACAACGTCCTCGAAGGCGGGTCTGGTAGTGACCAGATTGTGGGTGGCGATGGCAATGACTATCTCTATGGCGGACTGAAATCCGGTCTCGACACAAATGTCGCGCAGGCCGACTTGCTGTCTGGCGGTTCGGGCGATGACGTCATCGTCAGTGTCGTGAATGACCTGGGTACATTGGCTCATGGAGACGAGGGCGATGACACCGTCACGGTCAACCGCGGCGGTGCCTACGGTGATGAAGGCAATGACGTGCTGACCGGGACCGGCAGCAACTACATGCTGTTCGGTGACAGCGGTAATGACGTGCTCGTTCTCAACCTTGCGGGCCAGTCCGGCAGTGGCGGCTTCGCGTTCGGCGGTACGGGTGATGACACCTATGTCGTGAACACCACCGGGCTGGTAACGATTCAGGACGAAGGCTGGGACCTCAATGACACGCTGATCCTGAATACTGTCGCCAATCTCAGCCAGCTGAACGTCACTCGCATCGGTGATGACGCCTATCTGCATGGCGCCAACGACGGCAGCGTCGGCGTTCCCTACAGCGGCGTGAAACTGCAAGGCTGGTACGCCGAGTCTGCCGGGTATCCCGGGTATGCCGGGTACAACAAAATCGAGCATCTGCAGACCGCTGACGGCCAGGTCTACGACCTGCCGGCCACGATCGATGGATTCGCGATGTTTGGCTGATCCGTCTGATTGATTGAAGCTGCTCGATGAAAGGGATGAGTCCGGCAACGGATTCATCCCTTTTTTCATGCCTGCATTTCCTCGCCGACGCGGTGCTGGCGGAGCTGGCGCGTTTCCTGCAAGTCCCCCTCAAATCGCCATAAAACGAGCGCTCGCGGTCATTCACCTGCGCCCGGACTGGCAAAGGTTCAGCCGCAAAGGCCTGCAACAGCGAGGCCGAGCCCTGTGACGTAGAAGAGGGGAGACGATGAAGGCAGTTATTTTGGCGGGTGGCCTCGGCACGCGCATCAGTGAAGAGTCGCACCTCAAGCCCAAGCCAATGATCGAGATCGGCGGCAAGCCAATTCTCTGGCACATCATGAAGCAGTATTCCGCCCACGGAATCCATGACTTCGTGATCTGCCTCGGCTACAAGGGCTACGCGATCAAGGACTTCTTCGCCAACTACTTCCTGCATACCTCCGACGTCACGTTCGACATGCGCAACAACCGCATGGACGTTCACCAGAACTACAGCGAGCCGTGGAGCGTCACCCTGATCGACACCGGCGAGGAAACCATGACCGGTGGCCGTCTGCTGCGTGCCGGTCGTTACCTCAAGGATGAAGAGGCGTTCTGCTTCACCTACGGCGATGGTGTTTCCGACATCAACATTGCGCAACTGGTGGACTACCACAAGGGCCACGGCCGTCTGGCGACCGTCACCGCCGTGCAGCCGCCGGGCCGCTACGGCGCCCTTGAGCGGCAGGGCGATCAGGTCCTCGGCTTCACCGAAAAACCGCGCGGCGACGGCGGCTGGATCAATGGCGGCTTCTTCGTGCTGTCGCCAAAAGTGCTGTCGTACATCGCCGGTGACGAAACCACCTGGGAAGCCGAGCCTCTGGCTCGCCTGGCCCAGGACGAACAACTGAAAGCCTTCGAGCACGAAGGCTTCTGGCATCCGATGGACACCTTGCGCGACAAGAACCACCTCGAAGCGCTGTGGCAGAGCGGGGAGGCCCCATGGAAGCAATGGGCCTGAGTCCTGAGTTCTGGCGCGGCAAGCGGGTTCTGGTCACCGGTCACACCGGTTTCAAGGGCAGTTGGCTGACCCTGTGGCTGCAAAGCCTCGGCGCGCAAGTCAGCGGTTTTTCCCTCGATCCGTCGACCGAACCGAGCCTGTTTGAACTGGCGCGCGTGCACGAAGGCATCAACGATCAGCGCGGCGACCTGCGTGATCTGGGCGCCTTGCTCGAGATCATCGCCGACACCGAGCCGGAGATCGTCCTGCACCTGGCGGCCCAGCCGCTGGTGCGCGAAGGCTATCGCGATCCGCTCGGCACTTATTCCAGCAACGTCATGGGCACCTTGAATCTGCTCGAAGCGATTCGTCAGGTCGGTTGCGTGCGGGCCTGCGTGCTGGTGACCACCGACAAGGTCTACGCCAACAAGGAATGGCTGTGGCCGTACCGCGAAGACGAAGCCCTCGGTGGCCACGATCCTTACAGCAGCAGCAAGGCCTGCTGCGAGTTGCTGGCGCAGTCTTACGCGGCATCGTTCTTCCCGGCCGACAAGTACGCCGAGCACGGTCTGGCGCTGGCCACCGCGCGGGCCGGCAATGTGTTGGGCGGCGGCGACTTCGCCCCTGAGCGTCTGATCCCCGACGTGCTCAAAGCCTGGACGGCAGACGAGCCAGTGACGCTACGTTATCCGCAAGCGGTGCGCCCGTGGCAGCACGCGCTGGAGCCGCTGGCCGGCTACCTGCAACTGGCCGCCGGGCTCTATGAAGATGGCCCGGAATACGCCGGCGCGTGGAACTTCGGTCCGGGCGAGGCGGACATGTGCAGCGTCGGCGAAGTGGTCGAACTGCTCGCCAACCGCTGGCCTCAGGCCCGAGGCCTGCGTATCGAAAAGAGTGACCTGCACGAAGCCGGGCTGCTGCGTCTGGACAGCAGTCGCGCCCGTCAGGTGCTGGGCTGGCAACCGCGCTGGACGTTGCAGCAATGCCTGACCCAGACCCTCGACTGGCACCTGGCGTGGCAGAACGGCGACGACATGCGCACTGTGACCCTCGGCCAACTGAACCTGTACTGGGGCGCGCTGTGAGCGAGTTTTCCTTGAAACAGCTACCGCTGGCCGGGTTGTTCAGCGTCCAGCACAAACGCTTCGAAGATCAGCGCGGGCACTTCGCCCGGCTGTTCTGCGAAGGCAGTCTGAAGGCATTCGGCAGTGAGTTTCACATCCGCCAGATCAACCATTCCTGCACCCGCGAAAAGGGCAGCGTGCGCGGTCTGCATTATCAGAATGCCAACGCGCCGGAAGCCAAACTGATCACCTGCCTGCGCGGTGAAGTGTGGGACGTGGCGGTGGACCTGCGCCCGGACTCGGAAACCTTCCTGCACTGGCACGCCGAGCACCTGAAGGCCGGCGACGGTCGCAGCCTGTTGATTCCGGCCGGCTTCGCCCACGGTTTCCAGACCCTCACCGAAGACGCCGAACTGCTTTACCTGCACAGCGCCGATTACGCGCCGGAGCACGAGGGCGGTCTGTCGGTGAACGATCCACGGCTGGCGATTGCCTGGCCGTTGCCTGTCAATAATTTGTCAGCGCGTGATTCCAGCCATCCCGCGCTCGATCAACACTTTGCTGGAGTGCGTCTATGAACTGCCGTGGGTGCGCCGCACCGCTGAGCCTGCCGCTGATCGACCTCGGCACCTCGCCACCGTCCAACGCCTACGTGCACGCCGATCGAATCGAGCAGGCCGAGCAATGGGTGCCGCTGAAGGTCGCTGTTTGCGAGCAATGCTGGCTGGTGCAGACCGAGGATTACACAAGCGCCGACAGCCTGTTCGACGCCGAGTATGCCTACTTCAGTTCGTTCTCCAGTACCTGGCTGGCCCACGCCGAGCGTTATGTGGCCGAGATGGTCGAGCGCTTCGGCCTGACCGCCGACAGCCGCGTGGTGGAGGTCGCCGCCAACGACGGTTACTTGCTGCAATATGTGGCCGGTCGCGGCATCCAGTGCCTGGGTGTCGAGCCGACCCGCAGCACCGCGCAGGCGGCACGGGACAAAGGTCTGGAGATCCGTGAACTGTTCTTCGGCCGCGACACCGCCGCCCAGCTGAAAAGCGAAGGCTGGGCCGCCGACCTGATGGCCGCCAACAATGTGCTGGCCCACGTGCCGGACATCAACGATTTCCTCGGTGGTTTCGCCACGCTGCTCAAACCGACCGGCGTCGCCACTTTCGAATTCCCGCAACTGCTGACGCTGATGGCTGGCGCGCAGTTCGATACGCTGTATCACGAACACTATTCCTATCTGTCCCTGACCGCCGTGCAGACCCTGTGCGAACGCAACGGCCTGGAAGTGTTCGACGTCAGCCAGTTGTCCACCCATGGCGGATCGCTGCGGGTGTTCGTGCAGCGCAAGGACGGTGAACGCCGCGCCGTGCAGCCGACCGTGCAACAGCAATTGCAGGCGGAACTTGACGCAGGCGTGAAAACCAGCGGGTACTACGCGACGCTGGCGCCGGCCGCCGAACGCATCAAGCATGACCTGCTGCGGTTCCTGTTGCAGGCCAAGGCCGACGGCAAACGTGTGGTCGGCTACGGCGCCGCTGCCAAGGGCAACACCTTGCTCAACTACGCCGGGGTCAAACCGGATCTGCTGGCCTGGGTCGCCGATGCAAACCCGCACAAGCAGGGCAAGTTTTTGCCGGGCAGCCGCATCCCGATCGTCGCACCGGCGCAGATCGACATCGAAAAACCGGACTACGTGCTGGTGCTGCCATGGAACCTGCTTCACGAAGTCAGTCAGCAACTGGCTCAGGTGCGTCAGTGGGATGGCCGCTTCGTGATCGCCGTGCCTGAGTTGAGCGTGCTGTGAAGATTCTGGTCACCGGGGCAACGGGCTTCGTCGGTCGTCATCTGGTCGCGGCATTGCTGGCCCGTGGTTGCACGGTGCGGGCGGTTGCACGCGACGCGCAGAAAGCAGCGGACATGCCGTGGATCAAGGACGTCGAGTTCGTGAGCGCGGATATTCACGCGGCGGATCTGGATGTCGCGGCGCTGACCGAGGGCGTCGATGCACTCGCGCACCTGGCCTGGCCGGGGTTGCCGAACTATCGGGCGCTGTTCCATTTCGAGCACAACCTGATGGCTGACTACCGCTTCATCAAAGGCGCGGTAGGGGCGGGCGTGAAGCAGGTGCTGGTGACCGGCACGTGCTTCGAGTACGGCATGCAGAGCGGCCCATTGAGCGAACAGAACGACGCGCAGCCGGCCAATCCCTACGGTCTGGCCAAGCACACCCTGCACCTGTTTTTGCAAAGTCTGCAGCAGGAGCATCCGTTCACCCTGCAATGGGCACGGCTGTTCTACCTGCATGGTGAAGGGCAGAACCCCAACAGTCTGCTGGCGGCGCTGGACCGGGCCATCGATGCCGGCGATGCGACGTTCGACATGTCGGCGGGCGAGCAGCTGCGAGATTTTCTGCCGATCCGGACAGCTGCGAATCACCTCGCCGCGATCCTGCAACAACGCGATTTCGACGGCACGATCAACTGCGCCAGCGGCCAGCCGGTTTCGGTGCGGGCGCTGGTCGAACAGCGCGTGCGTGAGCGCGGCGCGACCATCGGCCTGAACCTCGGCCACTACCCGTATCCGACCCACGAACCGCTGGCGTTCTGGGCGGTGACCGAGCGCTTGCAACAGTTATTGGGAGAGCCGCAATGAGGCACGAGTTGTATCGGGTCACCGACCTGCCGGTGCTGCAGAACCGCACCTTTGCCGATCCCGAATCGGCGAAGGCATCGGCCAGCGCCGATATGTTGCTGGTGCAGGATGAGCGCAGCGGTCTGATCTTCAATGCGGCGTTCGACGCCGACAAGCTCAGCTACGACGCCGACTACCAGAACGAACAGGCGCATTCCGGCCAGTTCCAGAAGCACCTGAGCGATGTCGAAGGCATCATTGCCCGGCACTTCAAGGGCCAGGAACTGATCGAAGTCGGCTGCGGCAAAGGTTATTTCCTGGAGCTGCTCAAGGGCCTGGGTTACCACATCACCGGCATCGACCCCGCCTACGAAGGCGAGAACGCCGACGTGATCAAGGCCCCGTTCACCCGAGGCCTGGGTCTTGCGGCGGACGCCATCGTGCTGCGTCATGTGCTGGAGCACATCCAGGATCCGCTGGGCTTTCTGGCGGTGATCGCCGAAGCCAACCAGGGCGGCGGGCAGATCTACATCGAAGTGCCGTGCTTCGACTGGATCCTCGAACACCGCGCCTGGTTCGACCTGTTCTACGAGCACGTCAATTATTTCCGCCTCGATGATCTGCGCCGGATGTTCGGCACCGTGCACGAGGCCGGTCACCTGTTCGGTGGCCAATACCTGTACATCGTCGCTGACCTTGCCACGTTGCGCCTGACCCCGGAACAACCGGTGCCACGCCTGGCGTTGCCGGACGATTTCACCGCCAGCCTCGAGCGCGCGGTGCAGATCATCCAGGGTGCACCCGAGCAGGGTTCGGCGATCTGGGGCGCCTCGTCCAAAGGCGTGATCTATTCGCTGTTCCTGCAACGCGCCGGCGTGGCGGTGGATCGCGTGGTCGATATCAACCCGGCCAAGCAGGGGCGTTACCTGCCCCTGAGCGGCGCCCGGGTGTCTTCGCCGCAAGAGGCGATGGACGCCTTGCCCGAGGGCGCCAACCTGTTTGTGATGAATTCCAATTACCTCGAAGAGATCAAGCGGATGACCGGTGGACGTTACGTCTATCACGCCGTCGACAGCGCTTCGTTCCAGTGACCCTTGAGATTTTGAAAATGACCGACAACAGCATCAACAAAGCTTTCGAAGCCGAATGCCGCGAGCAGATCGCCCAGCAGGGTGACGACCAGAAACTCACCAGCCTGGCCCGCGATTTCTTCAACGAATCAGCCAAGCACAAGTACAGCTACCACTTCTCGTGGATGGGCCGTCCGATCATCCAGCTGCCGCAAGACATGATGGCGATGCAGGAAATCATCTGGCAGGTGAAGCCGGATCTGGTCATCGAGTGCGGCATCGCCCACGGCGGTTCGATCATCTACTACGCCTCCCTGCTGGAACTGCAAGGTCACGGCGAAGTGCTGGGCATCGATCTGGACATCCGTGCGCACAACCGCGAAGCCATCGAAAGCCACCCGATGAGCAAGCGCATCAAGATGATCGAAGGTTCGAGCATCGACCCGGCCATCGCCGCCCAGGTTCGCGCTGCCGCCGAAGGCAAGAAAGTCATTCTGGTGCTCGATTCCAACCACACCCACGACCACGTGCTCGAAGAGCTGCGCCTCTACGCGCCACTGGTTTCGGTCGACAGCTACTGCGTGGTGATGGACACCGTGGTTGAAGACATGCCGGCCGATTTCTTCCCGGATCGTCCATGGGGCCCGGGCGACAACCCGAAGACCGCCGTGTGGAAATACCTGGAAGAGAACAAGGATTTCGAGATCGATGTGCAGCTGCAGAACAAGCTGCTGATCACCGTGGCGCCGGACGGCTATCTGCGTCGCGTTCGTTAATTCGCAACATCACCCAAGCGTTGTCTCGGCGGATCGCCGGTTGTGGAGAAAGTTATGCAAGGCAAGTTCAGTTCTGAATTGACGCTACCGCTCAACGAGCTGTTGACCGTGGTGCTGATTACGCACAATCGTCCGGCGTTCCTGCGTCGGGCGGTGAAGTATTACAGCAGCTTGCCCTGCAGAATCATGGTGCTGGACTCCACGGCCGAGCGGCCGGAAGGCGACTTCTCCGCAGTCGATTACCACCACGTGCCGCAGTTCGCCTACTGGGGCATGCAGGCCAAGCTGGCTTATGGCGTGGAGCAACTGACCACGCCGTACATGGTGCTGGCAGCCGACGACGACTTCATCCTGCACGACTCGCTGGCCGAGTCGGTGGGCTTCCTGCAGGCGAACCCTGACTACGGCATGTGCCACGGCTACTGCATGATGTACCTGACGCTGGGCGGTGGCGTGAGCTACTACCGCCGCGACAAGAAAGTGCAGGAGGACTATGCGTCCGAGCGGGCGCAGGACCGCGTCGTCGACTACATGAGTCAGTACATCCCGCCGTTCTACGCGGTGACCCGCACCGATCTGATGAAAACCTGGCATTCGGCATTGCCGCCGGGCACCAGCTTCCAGTGGCAGGAGATCGGCCACGTGTACTTCCTGCTGGCCAGTGCCAAGGCACGGATCCTGCCGATCCCGTATGTGGTGCGTGAGATCAACTATGGCAACTCCGAACACAGCACCGAGGTCTACCACTCTCTGACCTATATCGATGCCAAATCCGTGGCCGAGCGCGAAGCCTTTGCCGAATTCCTGGCGGGTCTGCCGACCGGTATCAAGGACTTGAATGCAGAGCAGGGCAAGGCGTTTGCCCTGCAAAGTTTCGAGGCGATGGTCGACAGTCTGCAAAGCGGCCGCGCTCTGACGGCGGAGCTGATTATTCAGTCGACCTGGAACCATGAACTCAAGCGGCCGGACCGCCGCTTCGGCCCCCTGCAGTACGTCGAAATGCCGTTCTACAACCAGGCTTTCTTCGATCGCCTCGAACAGTTCGAATTCATGCTGCATGCGATGCCGGCAGGGCGTATTCAACTGGAGAAACTCGAGGGCGTGTGGACGCGTCAGGCGCACCTGATCCAGGCGCGCAACAACGATACGCCGGCAAGCGTGCTCGACCGCCTGTGGCAGGCCCATGACCTCAATGCGTTCAACCGCACCGTAGCCAAGCGCCTGGCCGAGCAACTGGAGCTGTCTGGTGAGGATGAGCAAGCGCAGACGATGCGTGACTGGATCGCACGTCTGGAAACGTTGACTGTCGCCGATCACCATCAGGTGTTCGACCAGATGCAGTCCGGCCGTCTGCTGAAGTGGCTGGAGACGCGTCAGGCCGATGCGGGGCAGATCGAGGCGATTGCCGAACATCTGGCCGTGAACGGTGGTGGCCCGCAGTTCGCCATCTTCCTGCTGGATATGGATGACGACATCGACAAGCTGCAGGTCAGCCTCGACAGCCTGCTCGAAGGTCAATGCAAGGCGTTCCGCATTGTCGTGTTCACCACCGGTGAAGCACCGGCGGCGACCACTGCGCAGAACACCCTGCACTTTGTCCGCGTGACGCCCGACAATCTCGTCGACAAGCTCAACCAGAGTGCTCGTCAGTCGCCTTGCGACTGGTTGCTGCTGGCTGAGGCGGGAGATGAGTTCACTGCCGGCGGCCTGTTGCGCGCCAGCCTGGAGCTGATGAACGCCGGTGGTATCAGCGCTGTTTCCACGGACGAGATTCAGCGCCGGGAAAACGGTGCGCTGATGGATGTGTTCCGTCCGGGCTTCAATCTCGACCTGTTGCTGAGCCTGCCAGGCCTGATGGCGCGGCACTGGTTGATCCGGCGTGAAGTATTGCTGGAAGTTGACGGCTACCGCGCTGATTTCAGCAAGGCGCTGGAGTTCGATCTGCTGCTGCGCATTATTGAACAGGGTGGCCTGAACAGCCTGGCGCACCTCGATGAGCCGCTGCTGATCACACAGGCGCCGGAGCTGGAAGAGAATCCGCATGAGCGTCTGGCATTGCTGCGTCATCTGGGCAATCGCGGTTATAAGGCCAAGGTCACGTCGGCGGTGCCGGGGCTCTACCAGATCGATTATCACCATAGCGATCGCCCTCTGGTTTCGATCGTTATCCCGGCCGGGGACGATCTGTCTGCTCTGCAACGCTGCCTGGAAGGCGTACTGTTGCGCACCCGCTATCACAAGTACGAAATCCTGATAGCAACCACGGCCTCGCAATCGGCCGAGGTCAATGACTGGCTCGGGACTTATCAGCACGCGAAAGTCAGCGTGCTGCGTGCCGATCAATCACTCAGCACGGCTGCGCTGTGCAACGCGGCCAGCCAGCAGGCTCAGGGCGAATTTCTGGTGCTGTTGGCGGCGGATGCGGAAGTGGTCAATCCGAACTGGCTGGACTCGTTGCTCAACCATGCCCTGCGCCCGGAAATCGGTGTGGTCGGCCCCAAACTGGTCAACCGCGACGGCAAGATCAGCCAGGCCGGCCTGATCCTGGGCATGAACGGTGGGGTCGGCTCTGCATTCATCGGCGAGAAACACGACGCCGAAGGCTACCTGTACCGTTTGTCCGTGGACCAGAACTACTCGGCGGTTTCGAGCGTATGCCTGATGGTGCGCAAGGAGCTGTTCGAGGCGCTGGGCGGTCTGGACGACAGCACGTTCGCTGCTGGCTTCAGCGATGTCGACCTGTGCCTGAAGGCCGGCCAGGCCGGCTATCTGACGGTCTGGACGCCTTCGGTGCAAGTCATCCATCAGGGCGATATCGCCCAGGCTGATCAGGCACTGGCTGCGTTGCAGGAAAAATGGGCGGCGGCGTTCGCCCAGGATCAGGCGTACAACGCCAACCTGAGCCTGACTGGCAAAGGCTTTGTGCTGAACGACAGCGCTTCGCTCAATTGGGCGCAGTTGATCGCCTAGGTCTGGCGGACAAGGAACGGGACTCAAGACATGTTCAACGGAAAGTCGATTTTCATCTCCGGCGGCACCGGCTCGTTCGGGCGCAAGTTCATTGCGCGCCTGCTCGAGCAATACCAGCCCAAGCGCGTGGTGGTGTTCTCCCGGGATGAACTCAAGCAATACGAAATGCAGCAGACGTTCAATGCGCCGTGCATGCGCTACTTCCTCGGCGATGTGCGCGACGCCGACCGTCTGCGTCAGGCCATGCGCGGCATCGATTACGTGGTGCATGCCGCGGCGTTGAAGCAGGTGCCGGCGGCGGAATACAACCCGACCGAATGCATCCGCACCAACGTCAACGGCGCGGAAAACATCATCGCTGCCGCCATCGACAACGGGGTGAAGAAAGTCGTCGCGCTGTCCACCGACAAGGCCGCAAGCCCGATCAACCTGTACGGCGCCACCAAGTTGCTGTCGGACAAATTGTTCGTCGCGGCCAACAATATCGCCGGCGAACAGCAGACGCGTTTTGCCGTGGTGCGCTACGGCAACGTCGCCGGTTCGCGCGGATCAGTGGTGCCGTTTTTCAGCAAGCTGATCGCTGACGGTGCGACAGAGCTGCCTATCACCGATGAGCGCATGACCCGGTTCTGGATCACCCTCGATCACGGCGTGCAGTTCGTGCTCGACAGCTTTGCGCGGATGCACGGCGGTGAAGTGTTCGTGCCGAAGATCCCGTCGATTCGCGTGGTCGATCTGGCGCGCGGCATGGCCGAGCATCTGCCGCACAAGAACGTCGGCATTCGTCCGGGCGAGAAGCTGCACGAGTTGATGGTGCCGCTGGACGATGCGCGGATGACCCTGGAATTTGCCGACCACTACACCATCCAGCCGTCGATCCGCTTCACCAGCGTCGATGTGGATTTTGCCGAGGACAAACTTGGTGAGCGTGGCGTGCCGGTCGGCGAAGATTTCGAATACCGCTCCGACACCAACCCGCACTTCCTCTCGGTGGGTCAGATCGCCGACCTGCACGCGAAGCTCTCGGTATGATTCCCTACGGTCGGCAGAGCCTCGACCAGAGGGACATTGACGCGGTGGTCGAGGTGTTGCAGTCCGACTGGTTGACCCAGGGGCCGACCATCGAACGCTTCGAGCAGGCGATGGCCGAGCGTTGTCAGGCCGACTTTGCCGTGGCGGTGTGCAACGCCACGGCGGCGCTGCACATTGCCTGTCTGGCGGCGGGGCTCGGCGCGGGCGACCGCTTGTGGACCACGCCGAACACCTTTCTCGCGTCGGCCAACTGCGGCCGTTATTGCGGTGCCGACGTTGATTTCGTGGACATCGATCCGCTGACCTGGAACCTCGATGCCGAAGTTCTGGCAAGCAAACTCGATGCGGCCGAACGCGACGGCATGCTGCCCAAAGTGCTGGTGGCGGTGGCGTTCTCCGGGCAGAGCTGCGACATGCGGCGAATTGCCGAACTGGCCGAACGCTACAACTTCACGGTCATCGAAGACGCCTCCCACGCGGTCGGCGCCCGTTACGCCGGGCGCCCGGTGGGTTGCGGTGAGTTTGCCGCGATGACCGTGTTCAGTTTCCACCCGGTAAAGATCATCACCAGCGGCGAAGGCGGTATGGTGCTGACCAATCGCCCGGAACTGGCCGAGCGCCTGCAACGCCTGCGCGGCCACGGTATGACCCGCGATCCGCAACAGATGACCGAACCCAGTCACGGCCCGTGGTACTACCAGCAGGTCGAGCTGGGGTTCAATTACCGGATCACCGATCTGCAAGCCGCGCTGGGCCTGTCACAGCTAGGCAAACTGGACGAGTTCATCGCCCGTCGCAGGGAGTTGGCCGCGCGTTACGATCGCTTGCTGGCTTACTTGCCGGTTACCGTGCCGAGCCCCCAGCCGGACGCCGAGTCGGCCTGGCATCTTTACGTGGTGCGTTTGCAGACCGAACGCATCAGCCTCAGCCACCGTCAGGTATTCGAAGGCTTGCGCGCCGTTGGCATCGGCGTGAACCTGCACTACATTCCGCTGCATTTGCAGCCGTACTATCGCGACCTGGGTTTTGCCGAGGGTGACTTCCCCGAGGCCGAGCGTTATTACGCCGAAGCGATCAGCCTGCCGCTGTTCCCGTTGCTGAGCGATCAGCAGCAGGACTACGTGGTCGAGCAATTGCGTCGGTTGACCGAATGATTGCCGCCGCGGCGGTGAATGGAAAACGGTGATGCGTGATCTGAGCGAGCAGGAACAATTCTGGCAGGGCGAATTCGGTAACCAGTACGTGGATCGCAATATCGGTCAGCCACTGGTGGCGGCCAATCTGGCGTTGTTCGCCAAGGCGCTGACCCGGGCCGGGCGGATCGACAGCCTGCTGGAGCTGGGCACCAATGCCGGCAACAACTTGCAGGCGCTGCGTCAGTTGCTGCCGCGCTGCGAGCTGTTCGGGGTCGAGATCAATGCCAGTGCCTGCGCTCAGGCGCGTGCGCTGGAGATTGCGAACATCTGGCACGGTTCGCTGTTCGACTTTCCCCGTGAGCGCCAATACGACCTGACCCTGAGCAAAGGCGTGCTGATCCATCTGGCGCCGGAGCTGCTGCCGACGGCGTATGCGCAGTTGTATGCGTTGAGTTCGCACTACATCCTGATCGCCGAGTATTACAATCCCTCGCCGGTGGAAGTGTCCTATCGCGGCAACAGCGGCAAGCTGTTCAAGCGCGACTTCGCCGGGGAACTGCTCGATCGCTATCCCGATCTGCAACTGCTGGATTACGGCTTCGGTTATCACCGCGATCCGCAATGTCCGGTGGACGACATCACCTGGTTCCTTTTGGAAAAACGTCCTTGAACAACGTCGCAATCATCCCGGCCCGCGGGGGCAGCAAACGCATCCCGCGCAAGAATCTTGCGCCGTTCGACGGTGTGCCGATGATTGTCCGTTCGATTCGTACGGCCCTCGATTCAGGCTTGTTCGAGCAGGTGGTGGTCAGCACCGACGACGCAGAGATCGCCGACGTGGCGCGAGCCAACGGTGCTCATGTGCCGTTCATGCGTCCGGCGGAACTGGCCGATGATTTCACCGGCACTGCGGCGGTCATCGTGCATGCCTTGCAGCAACTGCCGGCCTTCGATTACGCCTGCTGTGTGTACGCCACGGCGCCGCTGCTGCAGGCGCGCTTTCTGCGTCAGGGCTTTGAATTGCTGGCGCAGCATCCGGACAAGTCCTTTGCTTTTTCGGTCACCGATTTCGGCTTTCCGGTGCAGCGCGCCTTGACCCTCGACAGGCAGGGCGCACTGACGGCGTTGTACCCCGAATTTCGCAATACCCGTTCGCAGGATCTGCCGGCTGCCTTTCAGGATGCCGGCCAGTTTTATTGGGGGCGCAGCGAAGCCTGGCTGGGTGGCGAGGTGTTGTATTCGCCGGCCAGTCTGCCGGTGATCCTGCCACGCCATCTGGTGCAGGACATCGATACCGCCGAAGACTGGAAGCGCGCCGAGTACCTTTACGCCGCCCTCAAGGCTGGTGGAGAACTGCAATGAGAGTGCTGATCCGCGCCGACGCCTCGCCGACCATCGGCAGTGGCCACATCGCCCGGTGCCTGACACTGGCGCGAGTACTGCGCACGCAAGGCAGTCACGTTGCGTTCGCCTGTCGTCGTTTGCCGGGGCATCGGCTTGATGCGTTGCAAAGCGAAGGCTTCGAGACCTTCGCGTTGCCGGATCGCTATGCCGGTGAAGACCCGGAGCAGGCCATCGAATCGATGCTGCCGTGGCAGGCGGATATCGATGCACTGGCGGCGCAGCTGGAAGGGCAGCCCGGATTTGACTGGGTCATCGCCGATCATTACGGCCTCGACCATCACTGGCAGACCGCTGCCCGTCGCTTCGCGCCACGGATCGCCGCCGTCGACGATCTGGCGACCCGCCGGTACAGCGTGGATCTGCTGCTCAATCAGAACCTCTCCGGGCTCAGCGAAAATTATCAACCGCTGCTGCCGGCCGGTTGCCGAACACTGCTCGGCCCGCGCTTCGCCATGCTGCGCGAAGAGTTCAGTGGCCCGGCCATCGAGATCAAACCGGTGGCGCGCCGGGTGCTGGTGAATTTCGGTGGTTTTGATGCGGCACGCCAGACTCATCACGCCATGCTGGCGCTGGCGGATTTTTCGGCGCTTGAAGTGGATTTTGTCGCCGGCGCCGACAACCCGGCCTGGGCAGAGATGCAGGCACTGGCCGAAACGCGGCCGCACTGGTGCCTGCACAGTTTCGTCAGCGATTTTCATCGGCGCATGACCGAGGCCGACCTGTTTATCGGCGCTGGCGGCGGCACCAGTTGGGAGCGCGCGGCCTTGGGCCTGCCGACGATCTGCATTGCGGTGTCGAACAACCAGCAGGCCAACGGTGAGGTGATGGCGGCGGCCGGGGCGCATGTGTTCATGGGCGCGCGGGAGCAGGTCAGTGTCGAGCAACTGCGCGATGCCATCGGCTTTGTCGTAGGCAACTTTTATCTGCGCCAGAGCCTGGCCGAACGTTCGCGGCAACTGGTCGACGGGCGCGGCGCGCTGCGAGTGGCGGCGGCACTGGCCGGCGCGGTGCTCAAGTTGCGCCCGGCGACGCCGGAGGATGCGCAGTTGCTGTTCGACGGGCGCAATGCCGAGGTGGTGCGCCGCTGGTCGCTGGACAGCGGGGCGATTGACTGGACGCAACATGTGAACTGGCTGGGCGCGAGCCTGCGCAATCCTCAGCGGTTGCTGCTGGTGGCCGAGGCGGATGACGGCCCGGTCGGCGTCCTGCGCTACGATTTGCGCGGCTTTGAGGCAGAGGTTTCGCTGTATCTGCTCGAGGGGCGTTTTGGCCTGGGTTGGGGTCGGGCACTGCTGGCGCAGGGTGAAGCCTTTGTGGCTGCACACTGGCCGCAGCTGACCGCCATCACCGCCCAGGTCTTACCGGCCAATCAGCCCTCGATGAATGTTTTTCGTGACGTCGGGTTCACCCAGAGTGCCTGCGCGTTCACCAAGGTTTTGAAGGAATCCCGTCAATGAGCAGTTTCAAGATCGGCAACCGCCGGATCGGTGCCGATGCGCCGCCGTTCATCATCGCTGAAATGAGCGGCAACCATAACCAGTCGCTGGACGTCGCCTTGCAGATTGTCGAAGCGGCGGCACAGGCCGGTGCCCATGCCTTGAAGCTGCAAACCTACACTGCCGAAACCATGACCCTGGATCTGGCGGAGGGCGAGTTCTTCATCAAGGATCCGAACAGTCTATGGGCGGGCACTTCGCTCTACGACCTGTATGAAAAGGCCCACACCCCGTGGGAATGGCATGCGCCGATCTTCGCCCGGGCCAAAGAGCTGGGCATGCTTGCGTTTTCGACACCGTTCGATGACAGCGCCGTGGACTTTCTCGAAAGCCTCGATGTGCCGGCCTACAAGATCGCCAGTTTCGAGAACACCGATCTGCCGTTGATCCGCCGTGTCGCAGCGACTGGCAAACCGTTGATCATTTCCACCGGCATGGCCAGCCTCGCCGAACTCGACGAAACCGTGCGCGCCGCCCGTGAGGCGGGATGCAAGGATCTGGTGCTGCTCAAGTGCACCAGCACCTACCCGGCGACCCCGACCAACAGCAACGTGCGCACGATCCCGCATCTGCGTGAGTTGTTCGGTTGTGAGGTCGGGCTGTCAGACCATTCGATGGGCGTCGGCGTGTCGGTGGCGGCGGTGGCGCTCGGTGCGACGGTGGTAGAAAAACACTTCACCCTCGACCGATCGGCCGGCGGCGTTGACGCCAGTTTCTCGCTGGAGCCGGCGGAACTGGCCAGTCTGGTGGTCGAAACCGAGCGCGCCTGGCAGGCCATGGGGCAGGTGCACTACGGCGTGACCGAGGCTGAGCAAAAGTCGCTGGTCTACCGTCGGTCGCTGTACGTCACGGCCGATATGGCGGCCGGTGAACCCTTCACGGCGGCCAATGTGCGTGCCATTCGTCCCGGTCTCGGCTTGCCGCCCAAGCACACCGACGCCGTCCTCGGGCGCCGTGCGCGCCAGCCGATCAAACGCGGTACGCCGCTGGACTGGTCATTGGTCGAATGAGCCAATCTGCCACCGATTCGGCAAAATAGCGTGACCTGCGAGTCATAACGCGCATCTTCACTGTATTGTAATGACCGGGGAGATGGCGCCTGGCCCGTTTTTCGGTCCCAGTGGTAGCCCTTTGCGCTCCCCGTGGCTGCCCGTTGTGGCGGCCGTTTTCTGTTTGTCGGCGCCCCTCGAATCCTTGCGAGCGGTGGTATTGGGCTGTTTATTATTGGGAAGCCGTAATGATTGGCATAAAAAGCATTGCGAGCTACGTTCCTGTAGCCGGCGTGGACAATTACGCACAAGGTGCAAAATTCGAGAAGGATGAAGAATTCATCCTCGGCAAGATCGGTTCGGCCTTCCTCCCACGCAAAGACGCGGAACAGGAAACCTCCGATCTGTGCGTTGAAGCGGCCAATGCGCTGTTTGCCAACAACCCTGAACTGAAACGTGAATCCATCGATGCACTGATCGTCGTCACCCAGAACGGTGACGAAGAAGGCCTGCCGCACACCGCTGCCATCGTCCAGGACAAACTCGGCCTGCCGACCCATGTCGCGGCGTTCGATATTTCTCTGGGTTGCTCTGGCTACGTTTACGGCATCTACGCGATCAAGGGCTTCATGGAAGCTGCCGGTTTGAAGAACGGCCTGTTGATCACAGCCGACCCGTATTCGAAGATCGTTGATCCGGAAGATCGCAACACCACCATGTTGTTCGGCGATGCCGCTACCGCGACCTGGATGGGGGAAGACCCGGTCTGGGCACTCGGCAAGGCCAAATTTGGCACCGACGGTTCCGGCGCACCGCACCTGAAAGTCACCGATGGCGTGTTCTTCATGAACGGCCGCCAGGTGTTCAACTTCGCACTGCTCAAAGTACCGGCGCACTTGCATGAGTTGCTCGACGATTCCGGCCTGAAGGCCGATGACATCGACGCCTTCTGCATTCACCAGGGCAGTGCGGCCATTGTCGATGCCGTGGCGCGGCGCTTCGAAGGCGAGCCGGAGAAGTTCATCAAGGACATGGTCGAGACCGGTAATACCGTGTCGTCCAGTGTGCCATTACTGCTGGAAAAACACGTGATGGATTCCGACTGGAGCCGCATCGCCATCAGTGGTTTCGGCGTCGGTCTGTCTTGGGGTTCGGCGATCATTTATCGTCCTTGAATCCGCTAAGAACGACGGATACAAAAATAGCGTTCAGGGGTTAACCTTGAACGCTATTTTTTTGCCTGAAGGGAGCGCGAGGCGTCATGAGTGAGTTTTTCCAGGCCAACGCTGAAGTCATCGAACGACGCTGGCCGGCGCTGTTCGCCCGATTGCTGAACGAAGACAGTTCGGCAATCGAGGCCGAACTGACGCAGGGGCTGGGCTCGACGCTGAGCGTTGGCGGCATTCAGCTCACCAGTCGGCATGACCGTGTCCGCGAAGCGCAGATTCAGGCTGCCAGCCTGCCGGCAGACAAGCCGCAACTGCATGTCTACGGCACCGGACTCGGGGATTTGCCCACGGTGCTGCTGGAACGCTCCGGGCTTGAGCGGCTATATGTGCACATCCTCAATGGCGCGCTGTTCGCTTTGGTGCTGCAACTGCTCGATCAGCGGGAGTGGCTGCAGGATCGGCGGGTTGAATTGCTCTACGCCGGCGACTTGCCCGACATCTGCACACCGTTTTTCGCATTGCCTGCCGAGATGCTGCTGGCCGATGACTTCAACGCGAAGATCCGTGATCGGCTGGTCAGCGAAGTGCACCTGAGCTTCAACAACCGCGAGTTCGATCCGCAGTCACCGTTCATTCAACAGCGTCTGCAGGACTGCTTGCCGGTATTGCTGGCTGACGATGATGTGGCGACGCTGTTCGGCACCTGTGCCGGTCGGGAGATTTTCGTGATCGGCACCGGGCCGACCCTTGAGCAGCACTTCGAACGTCTGGCGGCGATTCGCGAGCGGGCGGAGCGTCCGCTGTTCATTTGCGTCGACACCGCGTACCGGCCGCTGCGCGAGCACGGGATCGTGCCCGACTATGTGGTGAGCATCGATCAGCGCATCAGCTTCCGGCATTTGCCCTTCGAGGAATCCGACGGCATCCCGCTGGTGTATCTGCCGATGAGTGACCCGCAGGTGTTGAGGGCCTGGAAGGGCAGGCGTTATGGCGCTTACTCGGCCAGTCCGGTCTATGCGGCATTGCGTGAGCAGCACCCGAGGGCGCTGCTGCATGTGGGTGGCAGCGTGATTCACCCGGCCGTGGACCTGGCGGTGAAGATGGGCGCTGCACGCATCACCCTGTTCGGCGCCGATTTTGCCTTCCCGATGAACAAGACCCATGCCGGCTGGAATGACGGTGACCTGGGGCCATCGGTGAATCAGGCGCGGCACTGGGTGCGTGACGGATATGGCCAGCGTGTCAGTACCCAGCTCAATTTTCGCGGTTACCTGTGCGTGCTGGAACGATACATCGCCAGTCAGCCGCAGGTGGCGTTCTTCAACAGCAGCCGCGCGGGGGCGCAGATTGCCGGTACAGCGTTCAATCAGGAGTTTGTGCAATGACTGCACTGAAAGGCTGGGTAGACGAGTGCCACCAGTGTGCCGGGCTGTTCCGCTTGGGACGTGACGTCGAGGCCGCGTTGACCATGGTCGATGTATTCGAGGGCGCGCAGCGGTCATTGCAGTCGGCCGGTGTACAGAAGCAGCACGCCTGGGCGCAGTTGCTCACGCAAATGCTCGAGTGCCAGGAGCGTCAGGACTGGTTGGGACTTGCCGATTTCATGGACTACGAGTTGATCCAATTGCTGGAGCAATCGTCCGCCTGACGAGGGGCGAAGGCGCTGGCCCGCCGGTTTGCGCCATGGACGGTTTTATGACGTCATTTTTTCGAGGGTAAAGTGCTGCTAAGTCTTTGTTTTCTAGGGGGTGGCAGGGTGATGGCAAATTTTTTCAAAAAAGCCCTCAAGCAACCTGCAAACCCGACGATAACTATTACGAAGGTTCTCTAGGCCATACCCGGCGGTTGCCAGGGCCGGAAGCCGCAGTACCCAACCAACGAGGAATTCGTCATGGCTTTAACAGTAAACACCAACACCACGTCGTTGAACGTTCAGAAAAACCTGAACCGCGCTTCCGACGCTCTGTCGACTTCGATGCAGCGCCTGTCTTCCGGCCTGAAAATCAACAGCGCTAAAGACGACGCCGCTGGCCTGCAGATCTCCAACCGTATGTCTTCCCAGATCCGCGGTAACACCCAGGCAATCCAGAACGCCAACGACGGTATCTCCGTTGCCCAGACCGCTGAAGGCGCTCTGCAAGCTTCGACCGACATTCTGCAGCGTATGCGTGAACTGGCTGTTAAAGCACGTAACGGTACCAACGGCACTGCTGACCAGACCGCTACCAACGCTGAATTCGCTCAGATGTCCGACGAGATCACCCGTATCTCGGCTGCTACCAACCTGAACGGCAAAAACCTGCTGGACGGTTCGGCTGGTACTGTGACCCTGCAAGTGGGCGCAAACACCGGTTCGGCTAACCACATCGACCTGGTACTGAGCTCCAAGTTCGACGCCGTCAGCCTGTCCGTAGGCAGCGGTACTGTAGTTCTGACCGGTACCACCGGTACTGGCGCTGGTTCTGCTTCGCAGAACATCGACAACGCGATCACTGCAATCGACGCCGCTATCGCTGCAATCGGTGCAACTCGTGCCAGCCTGGGTGCTTCGCAAAACCGTCTGACCAGCACCATCCAGAACTTGCAGAACATCACCGAGAACACCACTGCTGCACAAGGTCGCGTACAAGATACCGACTTCGCCGCAGAGACTGCTAACCTGACCAAGCAGCAAACCCTGCAACAGGCTTCGACCTCTGTTCTGGCTCAAGCCAACCAACTGCCTTCCGCTGTGCTGAAGCTGCTTCAGTAATTTCGGAATGAGTTTTAGCGGGGGAGTGCGCTTGCGTGCTCTCTCGCTTTTTACGTTATGAGGTGATGAGCATGGACATGAGCGTCAAGCTTAACGTGTCTTATCCGGCTCCCAAGCCAGTCAATACCGTCACCGACAAGCCGTCGGAGACCAAGCCTCAGGCCGTTGAAGCGGTTCCTGCCTCGAAAAAGAGCCAGGAAGCAGATGAAACCAAGCTGAAGCTGGCGGTGCAGGAGATCGAGAAGTTCGTTCAGTCGATCAAGCGCAATCTGGAATTCTCGATCGACGAGCATTCCGGCAAGGTCATCGTCAAGGTGATTGCAAGCGAGACGGGCGAGGTCGTACGACAGATCCCTTCCGCAGAAGCCCTCAAGCTGGCAGACAGCCTCGCCAACGCAAGTCACGTGTTGTTCGACGCCAAAGTCTGATAGCTGGCATGAATAGTGTTTGAAGTTCTTTAGACGCAGGTAGTGGTCAAAAGACTGGCAACAACCCAAGGGAGATGCACATGGCAAGTCCAATTTTACCGGGTTCGGGCCTGGGTTCCGGCCTGGACATCGGTGCAATCGTTACTGCGCTGGTCAACGCCGACAAGTCGCCGAAGCAGACGCAGATCGACAATGCGACGAAAACCAACACGCTGAAGATTTCCGGTGTAGGTACGCTGAAGAGTGCGCTGACCGCCTTCCAGACGGCGATGACGAACCTTGGCAGCAAGACCAATCCTGCATTTGCCGGCTACACCGCCACGTCGAGTACGCCTGCGGTTTTGGGTGTGACTTCGGATAACACCGCAGTTTCCGGTACTTACAGTGTTGTCGTGAGTAAACTGGCCACCGGTTCGAAAGTAGCCAGTGCATCCTTTGCCGGCGGTGCGGCCAGTGCCATTCCGAGTGGTACCCTGAAAATCAGTCAGAATGGCACTGATTACAATGTCACGATTCCGGCCAACGCGACCTTGCAGAGCACGCGTGACGCCATTAACACGGCTCAGGGCTCCAACGGTATTTCTGCCAACATCGTCACCGACAGTAGCGGTGCGTCGCGGTTGGTGATCAGTTCGAGCAAGACGGGTGCAGGTTCCGACCTCTCGGTCAGCGGTATTGCCGGTCTGGAAATCGATGGCACCCAGGTGATGGGCGCTGCTCCGGCGGCGGGCGCGTCCGGATCGGTCGGCGGCCTCGCTCAGGATGCCTCGTTGACCATTGACGGTCTGGCGGTAACCAGCAAGAGCAACACGGTGACCGGTGCAATCAGCGGTCTGACATTGAACCTGCTGACTGTTCCGGCGACGCCCGGGACGCCGGTCACGGTGACTGTCGATACCAACACCAAGGGCTTGCAGACGTCTGTTCAGGCATTCGTTGATGCCTACAATACCTTGAAGAGCACCATTGACACTTTGTCCAAGGCAACACCGGATGAGGATGGCAAACTGACCGTTCAGGCGGCCTTCACAGGTGACTCTCTGCCACGTTCGTTGATTGCCGATATTCGTGGGCAGCTGACAGCTCCGGGTGCCGCTGCTGCGGGGAGCCCGATGGCCTATCTGTCGCAGCTGGGTGTGATGACCGACAAACTCACCGGCAACCTGTCGCTCGATACGACTGCTTTCAACAAGGCCATGTCCACGCCGGGCATGACCGGTCAGGTCCAGCAGATGTTTACTGGTACCAATGACACCAACGGTCTGTTGGCACGCATGAGCAAGGCTGTGGATCCGTATCTGAAGCCTCCTGCCGGTAGTCTCCCTACCGCCAAGGGCCTGCTTGATCAGCGCATGGGCATCCTGAACAACAACACCAAGAGCCTGACCAGTCAGCAACTGGCGCTCGATCTGCGTGTTGCCAACCTGACCAAGACGTTGACTGCAAAATACAACGCCATGGACTTGCTGGTAGGTCAGATGAAGTCTACGGCAAGCAGTATTACGTCGTTCTTCGCCTCGCTCAACGCACAGCAATCCGCGAAGTAACATGCAAGAGCGACAAAAACCCGGCTACGCTTTCGAGCGTGTGCCGGGTTTTTGTCTTGTGGTCTAAAGTTTTTCGACTCGCTGGCGATACACTGTTCATACGAGTCATTGTGGCAAATGAGGTAGAACATGAATCCGATGTTAGCCCTTCGGCAATACCAGAAAGTAGGCGCGCACGCTCAGACATCTGAAGCGAGCCCTCATCGCCTGGTGCAAATGCTGATGGAAGGCGGCCTGGACCGTATCGCTCAGGCCAAAGGTGCGATCGAGCGCAAGGATATTCCGGCCAAGTGCACGTCGATCAGCAAGGCCATCGGCATCGTCAGCGGACTGCGTGAAGGTCTGGATCTGGAAAATTCCGCGGACACGCTGGCTGATCTGGACGGTCTTTACATCTACATGATGAAGCGTCTCGCCGAGGCGAACATCAGCAGCGATCCGCGCATTCTAGATGAGGTCGCCGGCTTGCTGAGCACCGTCAAGGAAGGCTGGGACGCGATCGCACCTGCGCCCGCTCCGCAGTTCTGAGGAGATCACCATGAGTCTTGTATTGCAGCGAATCGAAGAAACCCGAGTAGCCTTGGTCGGAGCCCTGGCCGAGCGCAACTGGGAGGCGATCGGTCAACTGGATCTGGATTGCCGTTCCTGCATGGAAGATGTCTTGAGTGAAGCCTCGGTGGACGAGGTCGCGTTGCGCGATAATCTTGAAGAGTTGCTGCATGTCTACAAGCAGCTGCTTGAAGTGGCGATGGGTGAGCGTCAGGCGATAGTCGACGAGATGTCGCAGATCACCCAAGCGCAGAACGCAGCAAAGGTTTACCATCTGTTTGGTTAATTAACCCTCAGTTAATCCAGACATGTGCGCCATAAATTTGACTGTGCACGGTTTTTTGACTTAACTAGTGGCTGTTTTCAGATTTCAGGCGTCTACAGGCACAAGGTGTCCTGCAAGCGTCTCGCTTGCCCCTCATTTTGGGCATTGAGTTGACTAGGGAAGTTGCTATTGCATGTGGCGTGAAACCAAAATTCTGCTGATCGATGACGATAGCGTCCGCCGCCGCGACCTGGCGGTGATCTTAAATTTTCTTGGCGAAGAAAATTTACCCTGCGGAAGCCATGACTGGCAGCAGGCAGTCGGCTCTTTGTCGTCTAGTCGTGAGGTCATTTGCGTACTGATCGGGACGGTTAATGCTCCTGGTGCGCTTTTGGGCTTGCTAAAGACACTCTCAACCTGGGATGAGTTCCTTCCGGTTTTGCTGATGGGCGATAATTCTTCGGTTGACTTGCCTGAAGACCAGCGCCGCCGGGTACTTTCGACTCTCGAAATGCCGCCGAGCTACAGCAAGCTGCTCGATTCTCTGCACCGTGCCCAGGTCTATCGCGAGATGTACGACCAGGCTCGCGAGCGCGGCCGTCATCGCGAACCCAACCTTTTCCGCAGTCTCGTCGGCACCAGCCGCGCGATCCAGCACGTGCGTCAGATGATGCAGCAAGTGGCCGACACCGATGCCAGCGTCCTGATCCTCGGCGAGTCCGGGACCGGCAAGGAAGTGGTTGCGCGCAACCTGCATTACCATTCCAAGCGGCGTGACGCGCCATTCGTCCCGGTCAACTGCGGGGCGATCCCGGCCGAGTTGCTGGAAAGCGAACTGTTCGGTCACGAGAAGGGCGCCTTTACCGGCGCGATCACCAGCCGTGCCGGCCGCTTCGAGCTGGCCAACGGCGGTACGCTGTTCCTCGACGAAATCGGCGACATGCCGCTGCCGATGCAGGTCAAGCTGCTGCGCGTGCTGCAGGAGCGCACCTTCGAGCGCGTGGGCAGCAACAAGACCCAGAGCGTCGACGTGCGGATCATTGCCGCGACCCACAAGAATCTCGAAAGCATGATCGAGATCGGCACCTTCCGCGAAGACCTCTACTATCGCCTGAACGTGTTCCCGATCGAGATGGCACCGCTGCGTGAGCGCGTCGAAGACATTCCGCTGCTGATGAACGAGCTGATCTCGCGTATGGAGCACGAGAAGCGCGGTTCGATCCGCTTCAACTCCGCCGCGATCATGTCGCTGTGCCGCCACGGCTGGCCGGGCAACGTCCGCGAGCTGGCCAACCTGGTGGAGCGCATGGCGATCATGCATCCTTACGGGGTGATCGGCGTGGTCGAGCTGCCGAAGAAATTCCGCTACGTCGACGACGAAGACGAGCAGATGGTCGACAGCCTGCGCAGCGATCTGGAAGAGCGCGTGGCGATCAACGGCCATACGCCGGACTTCAGCGCCAACGCCCTGTTGCCGCCGGAAGGTCTGGATCTGAAGGACTACCTCGGTGGTCTGGAGCAGGGCCTGATCCAGCAGGCGCTGGACGATGCCAACGGCATCGTGGCCCGCGCCGCCGAACGCCTGCGCATCCGCCGCACCACGCTGGTGGAGAAGATGCGCAAGTACGGCATGAGCCGTCGTGAAGGTGATGAACAGGCGGATGATTGACGCCTGTTTTTCAAATGCTTCATTTATAAGCGGTTTTTTTTAGGCACGGGTATTGCTACATCCCTCGCAACGTTCCGTTTCACTGACGGTCAGCCAAGCGAGAGAGCACAATGCCCCAAGCCTCCCAGATGTCTTCTGTTCCCGAGTCCTCGGGGCAACTGCCGTCCGTAGAGCAGGCGAGCCGCCAGGGGCTTGAGCAGGCATTCGCCCTGTTCAACCAGATGTCCAGCCAGTTGACCGACTCCTACAGCATGCTCGAAGCCCGGGTCACCGAGCTCAAGGGCGAGCTGGCCGTGGTCAGCGCCCAGCGCATGCAGGAACTGGCGGAAAAAGAACGCCTGGCCAACCGTCTGCAAAATCTCCTCGATCTGTTGCCCGGTGGCGTCATCGTCATCGACGGTCATGGCATTGTGTGCGAGGCCAATCCTGCCGCCATCGAACTGCTCGGCCTGCCGCTGGAAGGTGAGCTGTGGCGCCATGTCATCGCCCGTTGCTTTGCGCCCCGTGAGGACGACGGTCACGAAATTTCCTTGAAGAACGGTCGACGCCTGTCGATTGCCACCCGCTCGCTGGATGCCGAGCCGGGGCAGCTGGTGCTGCTCAACGACCTGACTGAAACCCGTCACTTGCAGGATCAGTTGGCCCGCCACGAGCGGCTGTCGTCCCTGGGGCGGATGGTTGCGTCGCTGGCGCATCAGATCCGCACGCCGTTGTCCGCCGCGTTGCTGTACGCCAGTCATTTGACCGAGCAGGAACTGCCGGTCGCGACCCAGCAGCGTTTTGCCGGTCGCCTCAAGGAGCGTCTGCACGAGCTGGAGCATCAGGTGCGCGACATGCTGGTGTTCGCTCGCGGTGAGCTGCCGCTGACCGACCGTGTCACGCCGAATGCCTTGATGCAGTCGCTGCAGGCCGCGGCGCTGACCCACGTGCAGGATCTGCCGATCCGCTGGCAGTGCGACAGCCATGCCGGTGAGTTGCTGTGCAATCGCGACACGCTGGTCGGGGCACTGCTCAATCTGATTGAAAACGCGATTCAGGCGAGTGCCGGTGAAGTGCGTCTGAAAGTGCATTGCTATACCCGCGACAACACCTTGCGTTTATGTGTCAGTGACAGCGGCAGCGGTATTGATGCGGCGGTGCTGGCGCGGCTGGGCGAGCCGTTTTTCACCACCAAAGTCACCGGGACCGGCCTGGGCCTGACTGTGGTCAAGGCCGTGGCGCGTGCGCATCAGGGAGAATTGCAGCTGCGTTCGCGGGTCGGGCGCGGTACGTGCGCGCAGGTCATCCTGCCGTTGTTTTCTGCTGTACAGGGAGCTGAGTGAAGGTCATGGGCATCAAGGTTCTGCTGGTCGAGGATGACCGCTCGTTGCGCGAAGCGCTGGCCGATACGCTGTTGCTGGCCGGTCACGACTATCACGCGGTGGGTTCGGCCGAAGAGGCGCTGAACGCCGTCGAGCGCGAAGCGTTCAGTCTGGTGGTCAGTGACGTCAACATGCCGGGCATGGACGGCCATCAATTGCTCGGCCTGCTGCGCGCGCGGCAACCGCAATTGCCGGTGCTGCTGATGACCGCCCATGGCGCGGTCGAGCGCGCGGTCGATGCCATGCGCCAGGGCGCGGCGGATTATCTGGTCAAGCCGTTCGAGCCCAAGGCTCTGCTGGATCTGGTGGCGCGTCACGCCTTGGGCAGTCTTGGTGCAAGCGATGCCGAAGGGCCGGTCGCGGTCGAGCCCGCCAGTGCTCAATTGCTGGATCTGGCGGCGCGGGTCGCGCGCAGCGACTCGACCGTGCTGATTTCCGGCGAGTCCGGCACCGGCAAGGAAGTGCTGGCGCGCTACATCCACCAGCAATCCCATCGTGCCAGTCAGCCATTCATTGCGATCAACTGCGCGGCGATCCCGGACAACATGCTCGAAGCCACTCTGTTCGGTCACGAAAAGGGCTCGTTCACCGGTGCCATCGCGGCCCAGGCCGGCAAGTTCGAACAGGCGGACGGCGGCACCATTCTGCTCGACGAAATTTCCGAAATGCCCCTCGGCCTGCAAGCCAAGCTGCTGCGAGTGTTGCAGGAGCGGGAAGTCGAGCGGGTCGGCGCACGCAAGCCGATCACCCTCGATATTCGCGTGGTAGCCACCACCAACCGCGATCTGGCCGGTGAAGTGGCGGCGGGGCGATTCCGTGAAGACCTCTATTATCGTCTGTCGGTATTTCCCCTGGCCTGGCGTCCGTTGCGCGAGCGCACCGCCGATATCCTGCCGCTGGCCGAGCGTCTGTTGGCCAAACACGTCAATAAAATGAAGCATGCGATGGCGAAGTTCTCGCCCGAGGCGCAAGCGTGCCTGATCGGTTATCCGTGGCCGGGCAATGTGCGCGAGCTGGATAACGCGGTTCAGCGGGCCTTGATTCTGCAGCAGGGCGGGTTGATCCAGCCGCAGGATTTCTGTCTCTCCGGGCCTGCGTTGTTTGCTCCATTGCCGGCGGTGGTGCCCGCCGCATCGATCATTCGAGAGGTCGAAATCGACGCGGATTCGGCCGGTGCGCTGGGCGATGACCTGCGTCGTCGCGAGTTCCAGATGATCATCGACACCCTGCGTACCGAGCGCGGTCGACGCAAGGAAGCAGCGGAAAAACTCGGCATCAGCCCGCGCACCTTGCGGTACAAACTGGCGCAAATGCGCGATGCGGGCATGGATGTCGAAGGCTACCTGTTCGCCACCTGACGGGTGGCGCAAACGTTTGAAACGGCTTTTCTCAAAGCGGTGCCCATGAGCTGGCACCGTTGTTGCTAACACCTGAGTACCCGCCGAGTGAGTGTCAAAAAATTGCGGGCCGCCCAAGAGAGTAGACCATGAGCCAAGGTATTGAATTTAATCGGTTGATGATGGACATGAAGGCCATGCAAATGGACGCCATGTCGAAGCCGAAATCGACTTCCGCTGTCCCGGAAGTGGCAGGCAGCAACTTTTCCGACATGCTCGGTCAGGCCATCAACAAAGTGAACGATACCCAACAGGCGTCGAGCCAATTGGCCAACGCGTTCGAAATCGGCAAGAGCGGCGTCGATCTGACGGACGTGATGATTGCCTCGCAAAAGGCCAGCGTGTCGTTCCAGGCCCTGACCCAAGTGCGCAACAAGCTGGTTCAGGCTTATCAAGACATCATGCAGATGCCGGTTTAAGGACGAGATTGAGTCATGGCAGAAGCAGTCGCCGATAACGTTCCGGCCAAGGCCACCCCGATAGACGGCAAACCGCCGCTGTTCGGCCTGTCCTTCCTGGAAAACCTCTCCGAGATGACCATGCTGCGTCAGGTAGGCCTGTTGGTCGGCCTGGCCGCGAGCGTGGCGATTGGCTTTGCCGTGGTGCTGTGGTCGCAGCAGCCGGATTACCGTCCGTTGTACGGCAGCCTTGCCGGCATGGACGCCAAGCAGGTCATGGACACCCTGGCCTCCGCCGACATTCCCTACACCGTCGAACCGAATTCCGGCGCCTTGCTGGTCAAGGCCGATGACCTGTCCCGTGCGCGGCTCAAGCTCGCGGCCGCTGGTGTCACTCCCAGCGACGGCAACATCGGTTTTGAAATCCTCGACAAGGAACAGGGTCTGGGCACCAGCCAGTTCATGGAAGCGACCCGTTATCGTCGCGGCCTCGAAGGCGAGCTGGCCCGCACCATTTCCAGCCTGAACAACGTCAAGGGCGCACGCGTTCACCTGGCGATTCCGAAAAGTTCGGTATTCGTGCGTGACGAACGCAAGCCAAGCGCTTCGGTACTGGTCGAGCTGTACTCCGGTCGTTCGCTGGAGCCGGGCCAGGTGGTTGCCATCATCAACCTGGTGGCGACTTCCGTTCCCGAGTTGAGCAAATCGCAGATCACCGTCGTCGACCAGAAGGGCAACCTGCTGTCGGATCAGGCGGAAAACTCCGAAATGACCATGGCCGGCAAGCAGTTCGACTACAGCCGCCGCATGGAAAGCATGCTCACCCAGCGCGTGCACAACATTCTGCAACCGGTACTGGGCAACGATCGCTACAAGGCTGAAGTCTCGGCCGACGTCGATTTCAGTGCCGTCGAATCGACCGCCGAGCAGTTCAACCCGGATCAACCGGCGCTGCGCAGCGAACAGTCGGTCAACGAACAACGCACCGCCAGCAATGGCCCGCAAGGTGTGCCGGGTGCCCTGAGCAACCAGCCGCCGTCACCGGCCTCGGCACCGCAAACCACCGGTGGCGCCGCCGCCCCGGCGAGCATGGTGCAACCAGGCCAGCCACTGGTTGATGCCAACGGTCAGCAGATCATGGACCCGGCCACCGGCCAGCCGATGCTCGCGCCGTACCCGGCGGACAAGCGTCAACAATCCACCAAGAACTTCGAGCTCGACCGTTCCATCAGCCACACCAAACAGCAGCAGGGTCGCCTGAATCGCCTGTCGGTGTCGGTAGTGGTGGACGATCAGGTCAAGATCAACCCGGCCAACGGCGAAACCACCCGTGCGCCGTGGAGCGCCGACGAATTGGCGCGCTTCACCCGTCTGGTACAGGACGCCGTCGGCTTCGACGCCAGCCGTGGCGACAGCGTCAGCGTGATCAACATGCCGTTCTCCGCCGAGCGCGGCGAAGTGATCGCCGACATTCCGTTCTACTCCCAGCCATGGTTCTGGGACATCGTCAAACAAGTGCTGGGTGTGCTGTTCATCCTGGTGCTGGTGTTCGGCGTGCTGCGTCCGGTGCTCAACAACATCACCGGTGGCGGCAAAAGCAAGGAGCTGGCCGGTCTGGGCGGTGACATGGAACTCGGTGGCATGGGCGGTCTGGATGGTGAACTGTCCAACGATCGCGTCAGCCTCGGCGGCCCGACCAGCATTCTGCTGCCGAGCCCGAGCGAGGGTTATGACGCTCAGTTGAACGCAATCAAGAGTCTGGTGGCAGAAGACCCGGGTCGTGTGGCCCAGGTCGTGAAAGAGTGGATTAACGCAGATGAGTGATAACCGAGCCGCCGTCGCCAAACTGTCCCGGGTCGATAAAGCCGCGATTCTGCTGCTGTCCCTGGGTTCGACCGATGCCGCACAAGTGCTGCGCCACATGGGCCCCAAAGAGGTCCAGCGAGTCGGCGTGGCCATGGCCCAGATGGGTAACGTCCACCGTGAGCAGGTCGAGCAGGTCATGAGCGAGTTCGTCGACATCGTCGGCGACCAGACCAGCCTGGGCGTCGGCTCCGACGACTACGTGCGCAAAATGCTCACCCAGGCCCTGGGTGAAGACAAGGCCAACGGCCTGATCGACCGCATTCTGCTGGGCGGCAACACCAGTGGCCTCGACAGCCTGAAATGGATGGAGCCTCGCGCCGTTGCCGACGTGATCCGTTACGAACACCCGCAGATCCAGGCGATCGTGGTCGCGTACCTCGACCCTGATCAGGCCGGTGAAGTGCTGGGCAACTTCGACCACAAGGTACGTCTGGACATCATCCTGCGCGTCTCGTCGTTGAACACCGTGCAGCCGGCCGCGCTGAAAGAATTGAACCAGATCCTCGAGAAGCAGTTCTCCGGCAACTCGAACGCCTCGCGTACCACCCTGGGTGGCATCAAGCGGGCGGCGGACATCATGAACTTCCTCGACAGCTCGATCGAAGGCCAGCTCATGGACTCGATCCGCGAAGTCGACGAAGACCTCTCCGGCCAGATCGAAGACCTCATGTTCGTTTTCAACAACCTGGCCGATGTCGACGACCGCGGTATCCAGGCGCTGTTGCGCGAAGTGTCTTCCGATGTGCTGGTGCTGGCCCTCAAGGGTTCGGACGAAGGCGTCAAGGAGAAGATCTTCAAGAACATGTCCAAGCGTGCCGCCGAACTGCTGCGCGACGACCTCGAGGCCAAGGGCCCGGTGCGCGTCAGCGACGTGGAGACCGCGCAGAAGGAAATCCTCACCATCGCCCGTCGTATGGCCGAAGCCGGAGAAATCGTGCTCGGTGGCAAGGGCGGCGAGGAAATGATCTAAGCCCATGGACAAGCATGACGACGATGTGACGGACCTGATCCGTGCCCGGGACGTCCGCGGTTTCGAAACCTGGGCAATCCCGAGTTTCGATCCGCCGCCACCGGAGCCCGAGCCGGAACCGGAGCCTGAACCGCCGGAAATGGAAGAAGTGCCGCTGGAGGAAGTCCAGCCACTGACTCTGGAAGAACTCGAAAGCATCCGTCAGGAGGCCTACAACGAGGGCTTCGCCATTGGGGAAAAGGAAGGCTTTCACAGCGCCACCCTTAAGGTGCGCCAGGAAGCCGAAGTGGTCCTGACGGCCAAGGTCAACAGCCTTGAGCAACTGATGGGCCACCTGTTCGAGCCCATCGCCGAGCAAGACACGCAGATCGAAAAGTCGCTGGTCGACCTCGTGCAGCACATCGCCAAACAGGTGATTCAGCGCGAACTGGCCATCGACTCGACGCAGATCGAACACGTCATGCGCGACGCGCTCAAGCTGTTGCCGCTGGGCGTGGGCAATGTCCGGCTGTACGTCAATCCGCAGGATTTCGAACAGGTCAAAGCCCTGCGCGAACGTCATGAGGAAACCTGGCGCATTGTCGAAGACGAATCCCTGCTGCCGGGCGGTTGCCGGGTCGAGACCGACCACAGCCGGATCGATGCCAGCATCGAAACCCGCGTCAGCCAGGTCATGGCCAAGTTGTTCGACCAGTTGCACGAACAGGCCCTGCACCCGGCCGAGCCGGACCTGAGCCTGGACCTGCCGGAAACACCGAAGCCGGCACCGATTACAGAAGAGCCGCTCGCGGACGCCCCCGATGCGCCTTGAACGCACCAGCTTCGCCAAGCGCCTGAGCACCTACGCCGAGGCCACTGAAATCGCCGGTGCGCCGATTCTCGAAGGGCGCCTTTTGCGCATGGTCGGCCTGACGCTGGAAGCCGAAGGCCTGCGCGCCGCCATGGGCACCCGCTGCATGGTGATCAACGACGACACCTATCACCCGTCCCAGGTGGAAGCCGAAGTCATGGGCTTTTCTGGCAGCAAGGTGTTCCTGATGCCGGTCGGCAGTGTGGCCGGCATTGCTCCGGGCGCCCGCGTCGTACCGCTGGCCGACACCGGTCGCTTGCCGATGGGCATGAGCATGCTCGGTCGTGTGCTGGACGGTGCCGGACGTGCGCTGGACGGCAAGGGCGGCATGAAGGCCGAAGACTGGGTGCCGATGGACGGCCCGGCCATCAACCCGCTCAATCGTGACCCGATCAGCGTGCCGCTGGATGTCGGCATTCGAAGCATCAACGGTTTGTTGACGGTCGGTCGTGGTCAGCGTCTGGGCCTGTTCGCCGGTACCGGTGTCGGTAAGTCGGTATTGCTGGGCATGATGACCCGCTTTACCGAGGCCGACATTATCGTCGTCGGCCTGATCGGTGAGCGGGGTCGTGAGGTTAAGGAATTCATCGAGCACATCCTCGGTGAAGAAGGCCTCAAGCGCTCCGTGGTGGTCGCGTCGCCGGCGGACGATGCGCCGCTGATGCGTCTGCGTGCAGCGATGTACTGCACGCGGATCGCCGAATATTTCCGCGACAAGGGCAAGAACGTCCTGTTGCTGATGGATTCCCTGACCCGTTTCGCCCAGGCCCAGCGGGAAATCGCTCTGGCCATCGGTGAGCCGCCGGCGACCAAGGGTTATCCGCCGTCGGTATTCGCCAAACTGCCGAAACTGGTGGAGCGTGCCGGTAACGCGGAGAAGGGCGGGGGTTCGATCACCGCGTTCTACACCGTATTGTCCGAAGGCGATGACCAGCAGGATCCGATCGCCGACTCCGCGCGGGGTGTGCTCGACGGGCATATCGTGCTGTCGCGGCGGCTGGCCGAGGAGGGTCATTACCCGGCTATCGACATCGAAGCCTCGATCAGCCGGGTGATGCCGGCAGTCGTGGCGCCGGAACACATGCAGCGCGCGCAGTACTTCAAACAGCTGTGGTCGCGCTATCAGCAGAGCCGCGACCTGATCAGCGTCGGCGCCTATGTCGCTGGCGGTGACCGCGAGACTGACCTTGCCATCAATCTGCAACCACAACTGGTCAGATACCTGCGTCAGGGTCTCAACGACAAAATCAGCCTGGGTGAAAGCGAGGCGTACCTCGAAACGATTTTCGCCCCGGCGGCCGGCGGGTAACCGGTCATGGCCCTGAGTCGCGCCGCGCGTCTGGCGCCGGTGGTGGACATGGCCGAGAAGGCCGAAAAAACCGCCGTGCAGCGCCTGGGTTATTTTCAGGGGCAGGTGAAAGTCGCCGAGAGCAAACTCGCTGACCTCAACGCCTTTCGTCTGGATTACTCGCAGCAGTGGATCGTGCGCGGCAGCACCGGCGTGACCGGCCAATGGCTGCTGGGTTTTCAGGGCTTTCTGGCGCAACTCGACACCGCCGTCGATCAGCAGCGCCAAAGTCTGCAGTGGCACCAGAACAATCTGGACAAGGCCCGAGATGCCTGGCAACAGGCATTCGCCCGGGTCGAAGGTCTGCGCAAACTTGTACAACGCTACCGCGACGAAGCCCAGCGTGCCGAAGACAAGCGTGAGCAGAAGCTGCTCGACGAGTTGTCCCAGCGTTTGCCGCGCCACGAGGCGTTTTGACGGGCAGATCTCGCACAGATCCCGACGCCATCGCACCTTGCCCATGGCCCCTCCAAGTGCTAAACCTTGTACAGGTTCGTCAATGACAAGGAAGCCAGTACATGTCAGTCGTTACAGAAGTTTCTGCGGACAAGAAAAAACTGACGATTTCGGTCAAGGGGCGATTTGATTTCGCCAAGCATCAGGAATTTCGCCAATCCTACGAAAAAGAGCAGCCCGAATCGGTGATTGTCGACCTCAAGGAGGCGACCTATCTCGACAGTTCGGCCCTCGGCATGCTGCTTCTGCTGCGTGATCACGTCGGTGGCGACGATTCGGAAATCCGCGTGGTCAACAGCAGTTCCGATGTGAAGAAGATTCTCGCCATCTCCAATTTCGACAAACTGTTCGACATCAGTTGACGGCCATGCAGCCGCAAGAGCCGCTGACGATCCTGATTGCCGAAGATAGCGCCGCTGACCGGTTGCTGTTGTCGACCATCGTCCGTCGTCAGGGGCATGAAGTGCTGACGGCCACCCACGGTGCGGAGGCGGTCGAGGCATTTATCCGGCAAAAGCCGCATCTGGTGTTGATGGACGCCATGATGCCGGTGATGGACGGGTTCGAAGCCGCACGGCAGATCAAGAAGCTGGCGGGTGAGAACCTGGTGCCGATCATCTTCCTCACGTCGTTGACGGAAAGTGAAGCCTTGGCTCGCTGTCTTGAGGCCGGCGGTGACGACTTTCTGGCGAAGCCCTACAACCAGGTGATCCTCGCCGCCAAAATCAAGGCGATGGATCGCTTGCGACGTTTACAGGCCACGGTTCTTCAGCAGCGCGACCTGATCGCCAGACACCACGAGTATCTGCTCAACGAACAGCGGGTCGCCAAGGCCGTGTTCGACAAGGTGGCGCATTCCGGCTGCCTGAGCGCGCCGAACATCCGTTACCTGCAATCGCCCTATGCGCTGTTCAACGGCGATCTGCTGTTGGCCGCGTACACCCCGGCCGGCGACATGCATGTGTTGCTCGGTGACTTCACCGGTCATGGATTGCCCGCGGCGGTCGGCGCAATGCCGCTGGCCGAGGTGTTCTACGGCATGACCGCCAAAGGGTACGGTCTGGCCGAAACCCTGCGGGAAATGAACGCCAAGCTCAAGCGCATCCTGCCGGTGGACATGTTCTGCTGCGCGACGCTGTTGTGCCTGAGTTTTCAGCGGCGCTCGGTGGAAGTCTGGAACGGCGGCATGCCCGACGGTTACCTGCATTGCCTCGCCACCGGGGAGCGCAAGCCACTGGCGGCGCGCCACTTGCCGCTGGGTGTGCTCAGCCCGCAGACCTTCGATGACCGCACCGATGTTCACTCGATGGCGTTGGGCGATCGGGTGTTTCTGCTCTCCGACGGGGTCATCGACACCTGCGATGCCAACGACCAGCTGTTCGGTGTCGAGCGCTTGCATAAGGTGTTCGCCGCCAATCGCCAGCCGGATCGATTGTTTGAAGAGATCGAGCAGGCGCTGCAGGACTTTCGCGGAGAGGCCCGGGACGATGTGAGCATGGTCGAGGTCAGCCTGCTGGAAGCCGAGCAGGTCAACCCGCCGGCGCCGGTGTATTCGGACAGTGGTCAGTCCTGTCCGCTGGACTGGTCGGTGAGCTTCGAATTTCGCGGTGCCACGCTCAAGCGCTTCAATCCGCTGCCTTACCTGTTGCAGTTGCTGCTTGAGGTGCATGGATTGCGGGCACAGAGTGGCGCACTGTACAGCGTGCTGGCCGAGCTTTATTCCAACGCGCTGGAGCATGGCGTGCTGGGGCTGGATTCGAGCCTCAAGCGCGATGCTTCAGGTTTCGCCCGATATTACGAGCAGCGCAATGCCCGTCTCGAAGCCTTGCAGGACGGTTATGTGCGCGTGCATTTGCAGGTGCGGCCGGAAGGCGAGGGCGGTTGTCTGGTGGTGCGGGTCGAAGACAGCGGCCAGGGATTCGATGTCTCGCGCGTGATGGAGCGGCCGCTGGACGGTGTCCGTCTGTCGGGACGCGGAGTCAGCCTGATCCGGCAATTGGCCCGAAATGCCAGCTGGTCAGACGATGGTCGCAGTGCTCGCGTGGAGTTTTTCTGGGAGGCTCTGGCATAATCCGCGCATTCTTGATCAGGGAGTGAACAAGTGGCTGATACACATGTGGACCACGAGGCGCTGAGCGCGCTGCGGGAAGTGATGGAAGACAGCTATCCGGAACTGCTGGATACCTTCCTCGCCGATTCCGAAAACCGCCTGCGGGAGTTGCAGCAGACTGCCGACGCCGACGCATTGTCCTCCGTTGCGCACAGCTTCAAGGGCAGCAGCAGCAATATGGGCGCGACCCGTCTTGCCGTGCTGTGCCAGGAGCTGGAACAGCATGCCAAAGACAAAAGCCCTTCCGAAATCATCAAACTGGTCGCCGATATTCATAGCGAATTCGCCGATGTGCGGCCCGTTTATGTCGCCGAGCGGCAGCGCTCGCTGACGCACTGATCCTGCCGTCGGGCGGTTTTGTCGGATTTCTGACGAAACTGGCCCGGCACTTGCAGTCATCTATCCCAACTGTACCTACGATCCCAGTGCAGCGGAGACCGTGCCATGCCTGCAAGCCCCAACATTCTTCTTCAGACCGCCGCCCAGGCCAAGGCACAAGCTGCCTCGACCAAATCATCGGCAGTGGCCGCAGAGCCCGGGGACAAGGCCTCCAGCTTCGCTCAGGTGTTTGCCGATCAAGGCTCGAACAAGCCTTCGGTGACCGTCGACAATTCGGCAAAACCTGCCCGTGACAAGGTGGCCGACAACGGCGGCAAGAAAGACCTCGGCAAGGATCAGTCTGCCGCCCCGGAGCCGGCGGTTGCCGATAGCGGCAAAGCCTTGCCCGCCGACAAACCGGCGACGGCGGCAACGGACGACAAGACCGCTACTGATGATGACTCGGCCGACACCGCGCCGGCTCCCGTTGTCGATACGGCGCCGGTGGACCCGGCGTTAGTGGCGGCGGTAGAGCCGGTCGTCACGGCGCCGGTAGTCGCCACTCCAGTCGTCGATACCGCCGCGAAGCCTGAAACCGACAAACCAGCCGTGGTGGCATTGCCGGGTATGGTCAAGGATCCGGCGCCGGCCACTGACCCGGCTTTCGACCCCGAGGCGGATCCGCTCGATTCACTGCCCGCCGTGCGCATGGCCATGGAGCAGAGTGGTCACATTTCTGCTTCCAGCCAGTCCCAGCCCAAGGCCACCCCGGCCCAGGCTCAGGCTGACGGCGAATTGACCTCGGCGCAGAACTTCGCTGCCGGCATGGCCAGCATGCTCGATGTGCAGGCTGACAAGGACAGCACCAGCCAGGGCGGTGAAAAGGCGTTCAGCGGTTTGATCGATGACGGCCTGAAAGACCTGAAGACCGCCACCAGCGACACCCGCGTGGATGATTTCGCCAACCGTCTGGCGGCGCTGACCCAGGCTGCCACGCCGAAAACCGCCAACGCGGTGCCGGTGAACCAACCGATTGCCATGCACCAGAACGGCTGGACCGAAGAAGTGGTCAACCGGGTCATGTACCTGTCGAGCAACAACCTGAAGGCGGCTGACATCCAGTTGCAGCCAGCGGAGCTTGGGCGTCTGGATATCCGGGTGAACATGGTGCCGGACCAGCAGACCCAGGTGACCTTCATGAGCGCGCATCCAAGCGTGCGTGAAGCCCTCGACGGTCAGATGCACCGCCTGCGCGACATGTTCAACCAGCAAGGCATGGGGCAGGTCGACGTCAACGTTTCCGACCAGAACCGTGGCTGGCAGGGCCAGGGCCAGGAACAGGCGCAGCAGGGGCAGAGTGGTCGCACCAGCGCTGCCGGCGGTCGCCTGGATTCGGCTGAAGAAGAGTTGACGCCGACGGCTGTGGCTGAAGCGGCAGCTACTGCCACTCACGTGATCGGCTCCAGCGCCGTCGACTACTACGCCTGATTTAAAGCGCTTCTTCAAAATCTGTGGGAGCTGGCTTGCCAGCGATGGCTGCGGCACATTCAAAACTAATGTGTCAGACAAATCGCTATCGCTGCGATGCGGCGTGCCGACAAGCCAGCTCCCACAAGGATTTGCATCAACTCGCCATTCCCTCTCGTTCTCCCCTCCGACACTTCTGGCATAACACTTGCTCTTGCCTTGCCGTGCGACTGTGAAAACCCGATTAGTGACGGATTATTGGCATGGCGAAGAGCGAAGCTGCAGCAGTAAAAGACCCCGCAACCAAAGGCAAACTCAAACTGATCATCGTGATCGTGCTGGGTCTGTTGCTGGCGATCGGCACGTCCGTGGGGGCGACCTGGTTCTTCATGCACAGTGCCCAGAGCAAGCCTGCGGCGACCGCCGAAGCGGCCCCGGTCGGCAAGCAACCGGCGATTTTCGAGCCGATGGCGCCAGCCTTCGTGGCCAACTACAACCAGAACGGCCGTCAGCGCTACATGCAGGTGAGCATCACCATGCTGGCGCGCAACCAGGCTGATCTGGAAGCGCTCAAAGTGCACATGCCGGTGATCCGCAACAACCTGGTGATGCTCTTCTCCGGTCAGGATTTCGCCACGCTGGCGACCCCGGTCGGTCAAGAGATGTTGCGCCAGAAGGCCACAGCCAGCGTCCAGGAAGTGGCGCAGAAAGAGCTTGGCAAAGTGGTGATCGAACAGTTGCTTTTCACTAATTTCGTACTGCAGTAGGAACACGACATGGCCGTGCAGGATCTGCTGTCCCAGGATGAAATCGACGCGCTGTTGCATGGTGTCGACGATGGTCTGGTACAGACCGATAACGCTGCCGAACCCGGCAGTGTCAAAAGCTACGACCTGACCAGCCAGGATCGCATCGTCCGTGGACGCATGCCGACTCTGGAAATGATCAACGAGCGTTTTGCCCGCTACACCCGCATCAGCATGTTCAACATGCTACGCCGCTCGGCGGACGTTGCTGTCGGTGGCGTACAGGTGATGAAGTTCGGCGAATACGTGCACTCGCTGTACGTGCCGACCAGCCTCAACCTGGTCAAGATCAAACCCCTGCGCGGCACCGCGCTGTTCATCCTCGACGCCAAACTGGTGTTCAAGCTGGTGGACAACTTCTTCGGCGGCGACGGCCGTCACGCCAAGATCGAAGGGCGTGAATTCACCCCGACCGAACTGCGCGTGGTGCGCATGGTGCTGGAGCAGGCGTTCGTTGATTTGAAAGAAGCCTGGCAGGCGATCATGGAAGTCAACTTCGAGTACATCAACTCGGAAGTGAACCCGGCCATGGCCAACATCGTCGGCCCGAGCGAAGCGATCGTGGTCTCCACGTTCCACATCGAACTCGACGGCGGTGGCGGCGATCTGCACGTGACCATGCCGTACTCGATGATCGAGCCGGTGCGCGAAATGCTCGACGCCGGTTTCCAGTCGGACCTCGACGACCAGGACGAACGCTGGGTCAACGCCCTGCGCCAGGACGTGCTGGATGTCGACGTGCCGATCGGTGCCACCGTGGCCCGCCGCCAGTTGAAGCTGCGCGACATCCTGCACATGCAGCCGGGTGACGTGATTCCGGTCGAGATGCCGGAAGACATGATCATGCGCGCCAACGGCGTGCCGGCCTTCAAGGTCAAGATGGGCTCGCACAAAGGCAACCTTGCGTTGCAGGTGATCGAGCCGATCGAGCGTCGCTGAAGCGGCGCCCTCACTCCCTGATTCTTTTACCGGTTTTTTGCCCGCCGAGGACAAATGATGAACGACGATATGAACACCCAGGACGATCAGGCACTGGCCGATGAATGGGCTGCCGCCCTGGAAGAAACCGGTGAAGCCGGGCAGGCCGACATCGACGCGCTGCTGGCCGCCGATGCCGGTGCTTCGAGCTCCAACCGTCTGCCGATGGAAGAGTTCGGCAGCGTGCCGAAGAACAACGATCCGGTGACCCTCGACGGTCCGAACCTGGACGTGATCCTCGACATTCCGGTGTCGATCTCGATGGAAGTGGGCAGTACCGACATCAACATCCGCAACCTGCTGCAACTCAACCAGGGTTCGGTGATCGAGCTCGATCGTCTGGCCGGCGAGCCGCTGGACGTGCTGGTCAACGGCACCCTGATCGCTCACGGTGAAGTGGTGGTGGTCAACGAAAAGTTCGGCATCCGTCTGACTGATGTGATCAGCCCGAGCGAACGCATCAAGAAGCTGCGCTGAGTGAAAAAGGTTCTGGGAGCTTTGTTCGGCCTGGCGCTGGCGTTGCCGTTCAGCGTGCTGGCGGCCGAGCCGGTGGCGACCACGGCAGCGGCGGCTGCGCCAGCCGTCAACAGCGGCGTGGCCGGACAGCTGACGCAATTGGTGCTGGGTCTGTTACTGGTGCTGGGGTTGATCTTCTTCCTCGCCTGGCTGTTGCGCCGGGTGCAGCAGGCAGGTCCCGCTGGCAAGGGTCAGGTGATCGAGTTGATCGGTTCCCGCGCGCTCGGGCCGCGTGACCGTCTGATGCTGGTGCAGGTCGGCAACGAGCAGATCCTGCTCGGCCTCAGCCCCGGAACCATCACTGCGCTGCACGTGCTCAAAGAGCCGGTCGAGGTGCCGAGCACCGCCGACAAAGCGACTCCGGAATTTGCCCAGCATCTGTTGAAGATCCTCGGCAAGGATCAGAAGGATAAGAAGTAATGGGTGCTTTGCGCATCGTCTTGACCCTGGCGTTGATGTTGGCCGCGCCGCTGGCATTCGCCGCCGATCCGTTGTCGATCCCGGCGATCACCCTGGGCACCAACGCCGAGGGCGCGCAGGAGTACTCGGTCAGCCTGCAGATCCTGCTGATCATGACGGCGCTGAGCTTCATTCCGGCCGCCGTCATCCTGATGACCAGTTTCACCCGGATCATCATCGTCTTCTCGATCCTGCGTCAGGCCCTCGGTCTGCAGCAGACACCGTCGAACCAGATTCTCACCGGCATGGCGCTGTTCCTGACGCTGTTCATCATGGCGCCGGTGTTCGATCGCGTGAACAACGATGCCTTGCAGCCGTACCTTGCGGAAAAGCTGACGGCCCAGCAGGCAGTGGAAAAGGCCCAGGTGCCAATCAAGGACTTCATGCTCGCCCAGACCCGCTCCAGCGATCTGGAGCTGTTCATGCGCCTGTCCAAGCGCACCGACATCGCGACGCCGGATCAGGCGCCGCTGACGATTCTGGTGCCGGCGTTCGTGACATCTGAACTGAAGACCGCGTTCCAGATCGGCTTCATGATCTTCATCCCGTTCCTGATCATCGACCTGGTGGTGGCGAGCGTGCTGATGGCGATGGGTATGATGATGCTGTCGCCGCTGATCATTTCCCTGCCATTCAAAATCATGCTGTTCGTGCTGGTGGATGGCTGGGCGCTTATCATCGGCACCCTGGCCAGCAGTTTCGGAGGTGTATCGCCATGACGCCAGAAGTAGCGGTCGACATCTTTCGCGAAGCCCTGTGGCTGACCACCATGATGGTGGCGATCCTGGTGGTGCCGAGTCTGTTGGTGGGCCTGCTGGTTTCGATGTTCCAGGCTGCCACTCAGATCAACGAACAGACCCTGAGCTTTCTGCCGCGTCTGCTGGTGATGCTGGTGACGCTGATCGTCGCCGGCCCGTGGCTGGTGCAGACGTTCATGGAATACATCACCCAGTTGTACAAAAACATTCCGATGGTCATCGGCTAAGCCATGCAATCGCTGCTTCAGCTGACCGATACCCAGATCAGTACCTGGGTGGCGACGTTCATGCTGCCGCTGTTTCGCGTCGCCTCGATGTTGATGGTGATGCCGGTCTTCGGAACCACGCTGGTGCCCCGGCGGATCCGTCTGTATTTCGCCTTCGCGATCACCGTGGTGATCACGCCCAACCTGCCGCCGATGCCGGCGGTCAGTCCTCTGGACCTCAGTGGCCTGCTACTGATCGCCGAGCAGATTCTCGTTGGCGCGGTGCTGGGTTTCTCGCTGCAATTGTTCTTTCAAGCTTTCGTGGTGGCCGGGCAGATCGTCGCGATCCAGATGGGCATGGGCTTCGCGTCGATGATTGACCCTACCAACGGCGTGTCGGTGGCGGTGATCGGGCAGTTCTTCACGATGCTGGTGACCTTGCTGTTCCTGTCGATGAACGGGCATTTGGTGGTCTTCGAAGTGCTCACCGAAAGCTTCACCACGCTGCCGGTCGGCGGCGGGTTGATGACCACGCATTACTGGGAACTGGCCGGTAAACTCGGCTGGGTGCTGGGCGCCGCGTTGTTGCTGGTGTTGCCGGCGGTCACCGCGCTGTTGGTGGTCAACATCGCCTTTGGCGTGATGACCCGCGCCGCGCCACAGCTCAACATTTTCTCCATCGGCTTTCCGCTGACCCTCGTACTCGGCCTGTTCATCGTCTGGGTCGGGCTGGCGGACATTCTCAATCAGTATCAACCGCTGGCCACCGAGGCCTTGCAGTTTTTACGCGAACTGGCACAGGCGCGCTGAGTCATGGCTGAGAGCGAAAGCGGTCAGGACAAAACAGAAGACCCCACGGAGAAGCGCAAAAAGGACTCCCGGGAAAAGGGTGAGATTGCGCGCTCCAAGGAGCTCAACACCCTGGCGATCATGCTCGCCGGCTCTGCCGCGCTGCTGATTTTTGGCGGGATGCTGGCGCAGGAATTGATGGACCTCATGCGCCAGAACTTCACGCTGTCGCGGGAAGTGATCATGGACGAGCGCTCGATGGCGACGTTCCTGATGAACTCCGGATTGCAGGCATTGCTGGCGATTCAGCCGATCATGATTACTCTGTTGCTGGCGGCATTCCTCGGGCCGATTGCGCTGGGCGGCTGGTTGTTTGCCGCCGGTTCGCTGGCGCCCAAGTTCAGCCGGATGAACCCGGCGGCGGGCCTCAAGCGGATGTTCTCGATGAAGGCCGTGGTCGAACTGCTCAAGGCGCTGGCCAAGTTCCTTATCACCTTGGGCGTCGCGCTGGTGGTACTCAATTCGGACATCGACGACCTGCTGCGCATCGCTCACGAGCCGCTGGACCGGGCGATCATTCACAGCTTGCAACTGGTGGGCTGGAGTTCGCTGTGGCTGGCCTGCGGTTTGATCATCATCGCCGCCGTCGATGTGCCCGTGCAGATCTGGGAGAGCATCAAAAAGCTCAAGATGACCAAGCAGGAAGTGCGCGACGAGCACAAGGACCAGGAAGGTCGCCCGGAGGTCAAGCAACGCATTCGCCAGGTCCAGCGCGAGATGTCGCAGCGGCGGATGATGGCGGCGATTCCGGATGCCGACGTGGTCATCACCAACCCGACCCACTACGCCGTGGCGCTCAAGTACGACGCCGAGAAGGGCGGGGCGCCGATGCTGCTGGCCAAGGGCAGCGACTTCCTGGCGCTGAAGATCCGCGAAATCGCCGTGGCCAACAACGTCATGCTCCTCGAATCGCCGGCGCTGGCGCGTTCGATCTACTACTCCACAGAGCTGGAAGAAGAAATCCCCGGCGGGCTGTACTTGGCGGTCGCCCAGGTACTGGCCTACGTCTACCAGATCCGCCAGCACCGCGCGGGCAAGGGCAAGTTCCCGGAACCCCTCAAGGACGACCTGCCGATCCCGCCGGATTTGCGGCGCGATTCCTGATGCTGATGAAACAAAAAAAACCGCCATCCGGTTGCATCCGGTAGCGGTTTTTTTATGTCCGATGACCTGTGTTGCCTGTGAGGCCGCCTTCGCGGGCAAGTCGAATCGTCGCACCGCCGCTCCCACAGGTTTAGCGTCGCTCGGAAAATATGAGCACACCACAAATCACTGTGGGAGCGGGCTTGCCCGCGAAGGCGTCAGTCGCCACGACACATCTATCAAGCCTTTACACGGAGACCTGCGACGGCGGTATTTCCAGATTATCCAGCACCCGATTCACTGCCAGCTCGCCGAGCATGATCAGTTGCGCAATCCCCACCAGCGTCCTGCGCTGCGAGGCGGGCATGAGGTGGGTGAAGTCATTGACGATGCTTCTGGCTGAGGCCAGGGTTTCGCAGGCATCGGCCAGCAGCTCTTCGTTTTTGAAGTCCGCGGTGACGGCGTACATTCTGCGGTTTTTGCGCGGTGGTGGCGTGGAGCCGGGCGGGCAGAGATAGTGATCAAGAGCGCGGTCGGCGGCTTCGTGAAGCTTTCTGGAATCGGCGGATTCGTAGGGCGAGGCGGGGTCGGTTACGGGTGGGTTGGGTGTGGGTTTGATCATAGTGAAGCTCCTATAAAGTGGAGCCGCCCAGAACTGTCGCTAAACAGTAAGGTGGCGGCTGTACGCAGGTTAGCGAACCGGTTATAGGCACCCGGCAGACCCGAGGGTCTCCCGCATACAGCCACCATAGCGGAGTTGCAGACATTGAATCTGCGACAAGGCATCGAGCGCTGGTGCACCTATTTATGATTCGAGTCGCTAAACCCGATCGCTGATTCGTCAGCGACCGAACCACAATAGAACCCGACCCCAAGGCGCACAAGCCGGCGGATTCTGGCGTAGCCGTAGGCAATGGCGCAAGGATTCGTAGCCTGTAAGGCGTGTCTGAAGGTGTCTTTTAAACGCACGAGTTTAAAAGACATTTTGGGCTGATTTCTCGGGCGCCTTCGCGAGCAAACTCGCTCCCACCTTTGGAATGCATTTCCCTGTGGGAGCGACTTTGCTGGTAAATAAATATGTCCCCTTCTTTCTTATTTCCTCTGCGTCGAGCGCGCGTGCCGTTTGTTGCGCGTCAAGCTCAGCCAGGCAGGAGACACCAGCCATGTGCCTGTGAGTTATTGCCGGTGAAACAGACGATGGACCATGCGTTTGGGTTATTGGTTGCGACCGCAAGGTATTGTCCGGCGCCACATCCATCATTACGACATAGCCAGCCGCCTGCGCTGGATACCAGTGGTCTGTATTTGATTTTCAGCACATCGATTGCTGTATTTGAAACAGGTGATCCGCCGATTGAATTCATCCAGTTGATAGCTGCGCTGATGCTGTAGGTATGTGTAGGGGTCATGACAAGGCGTACAACATTTTGTACTTTGACGGGGAACGAAACTTCACGTTGAGTGCTGTTTTCTCGCACGGTAATAGTCGCATCGCCGTTTTTGAGACCGCTGACCAGCCCGACACCATTAACTGTCGCGACATCGGTAGCGTTGGAAAAATAGTAGTAGCCGCCATCTCCAGAAGTTGGAACCCGTGTTTGTGTCGTGCCGGGTGCAGGGGTTCCGGTCAGGGCAAGAAAGTCCGCGTTGACGTTCAGGCCATTAAGCTCCATGAGGGCGGGTTCTATGGTGAAAGGATGCAATGCCTTGACGGTATAAGTGCGCAATGGCAAGGCCACCGCCGTGTCGGCATCGACGATCCTATCCAGATTTACTTCTACCTTGGTCGTCAGTTCAGTCCCGTCTTTGAGGCCTTTAAGCCATTCAACCGGCGCCTCTACCGACAAACCATCCACTGAATCATTAAGCTCTCCCGACCTGACCTCCTTGCTGACTGGATTGCCGTTCTTGTCAAAGCCTGAACACGTCACCCAGATCGGCTGCCCAGGCTCGAACAGCGGCCACTTCGCTGCGAGAATCCGCGCATCTGTTGTGAGTTCTTGAACCTTCAGCTCTGAACTCGTATTGCCGGCGATATTGGGTGTCGGCAAGCGCGGATCATTCTCGGCGACAGGTCGGATGGTCAGCGCCAAATCAGTAGATTCGTCTTCGGGTTTTCCTCCGCGAACCAGTTCCCAGCGCAACTTTATGGTTGTCCCGCGCCGTGCCACGAGAAACGCTGGGTCAAGTTTGAAGTTGGCGCGTTTGTTCTCGTTGAGTGTCAGTAATGGAAAGGGTTCTGTGCCGGGTAACGGGTTAACTTCCAGCAACCGAGCCTGGTCACCCGGCAACGCTGACAGGTGTTCGACGCGCACGGTGACTCCGTTTTCGTAGGACAGCACATCAATGGGGTTGGTCGCCGGTGCCACCAGTGTTGGCGGTTTCAGATTGACCGGGGCTGTCCCTGTTACTGTGGCATTCGCCAGTTTGGAAGTGCCCACCAGATCACCGTTCGGCTTGCGCAGTTCGTAAGTCACGATGACGTTGCTACCGGCAAAGATTTTGTTGTTCGGCACTTCAAGGATGCAGGGTTTTTTCTGCCCGAACGGATCCGCTTCGACTTTGCCGCTGACGGTAACCACCACATCAGCGGGTTGCCCCGTGTTTTTCGCTGTGTACGTCGCGATGACTTCATAGCCCGCGACAAAGCGCGGGTCTATCGTCAGGACCACCAGCAGCAATGGCTTGCCCGCCAGTTTTACCAGATCGATTTCCTCGGCGTCGTCGCCGGGATAATCCTCCATCCGCTCCAACAGGATCGCCATTGGCAGACGCGTACCATCCAGGTCCTCATCTACCGTCTGTACCGGCGACCACGGTGCATCGGTGTCCGGGCTGTTGCCGAGCTGATCCGTGATGGTGTAGGAGAAATGCAGTTTTTTGTCCTGACGTTTCGCCTTGTCCAGATAGGCCCGGGTGATGGTGAAGCAAATGGTAATGGGGATTTCGTCACCGGGATTCGGCGGTTGCGGCGCCTGATTCGGATCGACCTTGGGCTTGGGTTCCAGCAGTTCGCCATTGCACTTGAGGGTGATGAGGTCATACGCCCGGCAATATGGATAGGCCACACACACTTCGGCGCTGACGAAATCCGGGCCGACGCCGTTCTTGATCGCGTCAGGTAGAAGGAGCTTGAGTTCAGAGTGGCCACCGGGATCGGTCAGGCGATCCTTCAGGCCGGGACGGATGCGGTTGTAGAGGATTTCCAGCGGTGGTGTGGATGTGCCTCGATTGGCGCTGCCACGCCTGACGGTGTAGTACAACATGTTGACCTTGTCCGGGTGCAGGCGACCCTTGGGAATGCGCAACGTGGTGCGCACGTCCGGATCGACAATGGTTTCGCTGTCCAGTGCGGCCGTTTCATTCTCAAGCCAAAGCTCCATGACGTCGTCGGGATCCATGTTGCCCGCCAACGGTGGGTCGACGAGGACAACGGCGCCTTCACCGTCGGTGACCAGATCATAGGCCACCAGGGGCACGCCGATATGTGCACCTGCCACGGGCGTGGTCTGGCCGTTGACTATTGGCGGGCTAAGGACGAGAACGGTGTTGTCCGGTGGGGTTGAGGTGGTCATGGATGAGGCTCCTGCGCGGCGGGAACGGGCAGGGTTATCAGAGCGCTTAATTGCAGATTGCGCACCTGTCAGATCTGGCAGGTGTCGACGGTTTAACGACTAGTGGTCGTGTACTGTATGAAAAAACCGCCGTCCCGGTTGATTCGGAACGGCGGTTCTTTTTGTCTGGAAAGATGTGTTGCCTGTAAGTCAGCCTTCGTGAGTAAGCTCACTCCCACAGGGGAGCATCAGTGGCTACGTGTTAATTCGGCAATTCCAGATTATCCAGCACCCGATTCACTGCCAGTTCGCCGAGCATGATCAGTTGCGCAATCCCCACCAGCGTCCTGCGCTGCGAGGCGGGCATGAGGTGGGTGAAGTCATTGACGATGCTTCTGGCTGAGGCCAGGGTTTCGCAGGCATCGGCCAGCAGCTCTTCGTTTTTGAAGTCCGCGGTGACGGCGTACATTCTGCGGTTTTTGCGCGGTGGTGGCGTGGAGCCGGGCGGGCAGAGATAGTGATCAATAGCGCGGTCGGCGGCTTCGTGAAGCTTTCTGGAATCGGCGGATTCGTAGGGCGAGGCGGGGTCGGTTACGGGTGGGTTGGGTGTGGGTTTGATCATGGTGAAGCTCCTTTGGGGTGGAGCCACCAAAGCCAGTCGCTAAACAGGAAGGGTGGCGGCTGTACGCAGGTTAGCGAACCGGTCAAAGGCACCCGGTAGACCACAAGGGTCTCCCGCATACAGCCACCATAACGAAATTGCAGACATACAGATCCGCAACGAAGCCTGGCACGCTGGTGCACCTTTAAATTGAGCCGAGTCGCTAAACCCGATCGCTGATTCGTCAGCGACCGACCCACAATAAAACCCGCCCCCAAGGCGCACAAGCCGGCGGATTCTGGCGTAGCCGTAGGCAATGGCGCAAGGATTCGTAGCCTGTAAGGCGTGTCTGAAGGTGTCTTTTAAACACCTGAGTTTAAAAGACGCTTTTTGCTGAACTCTTGCGAAGGAAACATCCCGCCCAGCAGAAAAACCACGCCCAAACCACTCTGTTTCAATCATCGGCAAAAGTTGGAAGGCTTCTTGCAGTAGCCGCCGTGCGCCTGCTTCGGGCGTCAAAAGTTTGCTTTAAAGGAACGGGGAAAACCGGTGGATCGCTCTCAGTTAATCAACAGTGCTCGCTCGAACATTGCCGATCTCAGTCGAGGCAATCTGGGTGTGCCGCTGTTGCTGCTGGTCATGCTGGCGATGATGATGTTGCCGGTGCCGCCGTTCCTGCTCGACGTGTTCTTCACCTTCAACATTGCCCTGTCGATCGTCGTGCTGCTGGTCTGCGTGTACGCCTTGCGGCCGCTGGATTTTGCGGTGTTCCCGACGATCCTGCTGGTGGCAACGCTGTTGCGACTGGCGCTGAACGTGGCGTCGACGCGGGTGGTGATGCTCCACGGTCAGGACGGCCACGCCGCCGCCGGTAAGGTGATCCAGGCCTTCGGTGAGGTGGTGATCGGCGGTAACTACGTGGTCGGTATCGTGGTCTTCGCGATCCTGATGATCATCAACTTCGTCGTGGTGACCAAGGGTGCTGGCCGGATCTCCGAGGTGAGCGCGCGTTTCACCCTCGATGCGATGCCGGGCAAGCAAATGGCAATCGACGCCGACCTCAACGCCGGTCTGATCGACCAGGCGCAGGCCAAGGCCCGTCGTCAGGAAGTGGCCCAGGAGGCAGAGTTCTACGGCTCGATGGACGGTGCCAGCAAGTTCGTGCGTGGTGACGCCATCGCCGGCCTGCTGATTCTGTTCATCAACCTGATCGGCGGCATGGCCGTCGGTATCTTCCAGCACAACATGACTTTCGCCGACGCGGGCAAGGTTTACGCCTTGCTGACCATCGGTGACGGTTTAGTGGCGCAATTGCCATCACTGTTGTTATCTACAGCGGCGGCGATCATGGTGACCCGTGCTTCCGGCTCGGAAGACATGGGCAAGCAGATCAATCGCCAGATGTTCGCCTCGCCGAAAGCGCTGGCCGTCGCCGCCGGTCTGATGGCGGTCATGGGCCTGGTGCCGGGCATGCCGCACTTCTCGTTCCTGACCATGGCTGCCCTGGCGGCCGGTGGCGCTTACCTGTTCTGGAAGAAGCAGAACGTGGCCAAGGTCATCGCGCTGGAAGAGGTCAAGCGTCAACAGGAGCTGCTGCCGTCGCCGGCCCGCGCCATGGAAACCAAGGAGCTGGGCTGGGACGACGTGACCCCGATCGACATGATCGGCCTGGAAGTCGGCTACCGCCTGATTCCGCTGGTGGACCGCAACCAGGGCGGGCAATTGCTGGCGCGGATCAAGGGCGTGCGCAAGAAGCTCTCGCAGGATCTGGGCTTCCTGATGCCGACCGTGCACATCCGCGACAACCTCGACCTGGCGCCGAGCGCCTATCGCCTGACCCTGATGGGCGTGATCCTGGCCGAAGCCGAGATCTACCCGGATCGCGAACTGGCGATCAACCCGGGTCAGGTCTACGGCTCGCTCAACGGCATTACCGCCAAAGATCCGGCTTTCGGCCTGGAGGCGGTGTGGATCGAAGTCAGCCAGCGCGCCCAGGCGCAATCGCTCGGTTACACCGTGGTGGACGCCAGCACCGTGGTTGCGACCCACTTGAACCAGATTCTGTACAAGCACTCCAGCGAGCTGATCGGCCACGAAGAAGTGCAGCAACTGATGCAATTGCTGGCCAAGAGCTCGCCGAAACTGGCTGAAGAGTTGGTGCCGGGCGTGGTCACGCTGTCGCAGTTGCTCAAAGTGCTGCAGGCGTTGCTGGCCGAACACGTGCCGGTGCGCGATATCCGCAGCATTGCCGAAGCCATCGCCAACAATGCCGCCAAGAGTCAAGATACCGCCGCTTTGGTGGCCGCTGTGCGGGTCAGCGTATCGCGAGCCATCGTCCAAAGCATTGTAGGGACTGAGTCGGAGCTGCCAGTTATCACGCTGGAGCCAAGGTTGGAACAAATATTGCTCAATAGTCTGCAGAAGGCAGGACAAGGCTCTGAAGAGGGTGTCCTGCTGGAGCCGAGCATGGCCGAGAAGCTGCAGCGTTCGCTGATCGAAGCGGCGCAGCGCCAGGAAATGCAAGGTCAGCCGGTGATCCTGTTGGTAGCAGGCCCGGTTCGCGCGATGCTCTCGCGCTTTGGTCGCCTGGCAGTTCCCGGACTGCATGTGCTGGCCTACCAGGAAATTCCGGACAACAAGCAAGTGACCATCGTTGCGACAGTAGGGCCCAACGGCTGAGGTAGTGGTTTATGCAAGTTAAGCGTTTTTTCGCCGCCGATATGCGTCAGGCCATGAAGCTGGTTCGTGATGAGCTGGGCGCTGATGCCGCCATCATTGGCAACCGCCGCATCGCCGGCGGCGTTGAGCTGACCGCGGCGCTCGATTACAAACTGTCGGCGCTGGCCCCGCGCGTTCCGAACATGGAACTTGAGGATGAGCTGCGCAAGACCCAGTCGCGCATCGTCACCGCCCAGGCCGAGCTGAGCCTGCGTGGCGAAGCCGACGGCAACACCAATCGCCAGTTGTTCGCCGGGCTGCCGTTGACGGCCGGCCTGCCGCTGACCGCTGCCGAACCGCTGACCGAACCGACCTACGAAGCTCCGGCTCGTCCGGCACCAGCGCCCGCAGCGGTTTCCGCCGGCGTCGACCCGCGTGCTCTGGACTCGATGCGTTTCGAGCTCAACAGCCTGCGCGAGCTGATGGAAGTGCAACTCGGCACCCTGGCCTGGAACCAGCTGCAAGGCAGCCGTCCGGCTCAGGCCAATCTGTACCGTCGTTTGCAGCGAATCGGTTTGTCCGGCCCGTTGTCCCGGGATCTGCTGTCGATGATCACCGAGATCGAAGAGCCTCGTCAGGCCTGGCGCATGCTGCTGGCGCACCTGGCGCGGATGATTGCCGTACCGGAAGTCGAGCCGCTGGAAGAGGGCGGGGTGATTGCGATGGTCGGCCCGGCCGGCATGGGCAAGACCACCACCCTGGCCAAACTGGCCGCCCGCTACGTGCTCAAGTACGGCGCGCAGAACATCGCGCTGGTGAGCATGGACAGTTTCCGTATCGGTGCTCAGGAGCAGCTCAAGACGCTGGGCCGCATCCTCAATGTGTCGGTGACCCACGTCGATCCGGGCCAGTCGCTGGTACAGGCGCTGGATCCACTGCTGCGCAAACGCGTGGTGCTGATCGACACCGCCGGCCTCCAGGCCAGCGATCCGGCCCTGCGCATGCAGCTGGAAAGTCTGGCCGGTCGTGGCATTCGGTCAAAAAATTATCTGGTTCTGGCAACCACCAGCCAAAAACAGGTTCTAACCGCCGCTTATCACAGTTACAAGCGTTGCGGGCTTGCCGGCTGCATCCTGACTAAACTGGATGAGACGGCCAGTCTGGGCGAAGTGTTGAGCCTGGCAATCAGTCACGAACTGCCGGTTGCCTACCTGACCGATGGCCCACGGATTCCGGATGATCTGCATCTGCCGCGGCGTCATCAACTGGTCAGTCGCGCCGTCAGCGTGCAAATGCAGGAAGAACCCAGCGAAGAAGCCATGGCTGACATGTTCGCTGATATCTACCACAGTCCGACCAAGCAGGTTGGCTGAGGTAATGAACAGTTTTCGTACCTACATCGATGGCCTGCCACGCATTGTTCCGGTTGTGAACGCGCAGCCAGTAATGTGGCCTCCGTCTATGCAAGACAAGGTAAAGAAATAACATGGGCAGCATGCATCCCGTACAGGTGATCGCGGTGACCGGCGGCAAAGGTGGCGTCGGCAAGACTAATGTGTCAGTGAACTTGTCCCTGGCCCTGGCAGAGCTTGGCCGTCGGGTCATGCTGCTGGACGCCGACCTGGGGCTGGCGAACGTCGACGTTCTGCTGGGCCTCACACCCAAACGCACCCTGGCCGACGTGATCGAAGGCCGCTGCGAGCTGCGCGACGTGCTGTTGCAGGGCCCCGGCGGGATCCGCATCGTGCCGGCCGCCTCCGGCACCCAGAGCATGGTTCACCTGAGCCCGGCCCAGCATGCCGGTCTGATTCAGGCGTTCAGCGACATCGGCGACAATCTCGACGTACTGGTGATCGACACCGCTGCGGGTATTGGTGACTCGGTAGTCAGTTTCGTTCGCGCAGCCCAGGAAGTATTGCTGGTGGTCTGCGACGAGCCGACCTCGATCACCGACGCCTACGCGCTGATCAAGCTGCTCAACCGCGATTACGGCATGAACCGCTTCCGCGTCCTGGCCAACATGGCCCAGAGCCCGCAGGAAGGTCGCAATCTGTTCGCCAAGTTGACCAAGGTCACGGATCGCTTCCTCGACGTCGCCCTACAATACGTCGGCGCGGTGCCCTACGACGAAAGCGTGCGCAAGGCGGTGCAGAAGCAGCGTGCGGTCTATGAAGCCTTCCCGCGTTCCAAGTGCGCACTGGCGTTCAAGGCGATCGCACAGAAGGTCGACACCTGGCCGCTGCCCGCCAACCCGCGCGGCCACCTCGAATTTTTCGTCGAGCGCCTCGTGCAGCAAACGGCAGGACCTGTGCTATGACCGCCAGCGGTATGAACCTTTACAAGAAGTCGGCGCGTGACGCGCAGTACGAGTTGATCGAGCGTTATGCGCCACTGGTCAAACGCATCGCCTACCACTTGCTGGCGCGCTTGCCGGCCAGTGTGCAGGTCGAAGACTTGATCCAGGCCGGGATGATCGGCCTGCTCGAAGTCTCGACCAAATACGACGCCAGCAAGGGTGCCAGTTTTGAAACGTACGCGGGCATCCGGATCCGCGGCGCGATGCTCGATGAAGTCCGAAAAGGGGACTGGGCGCCGCGCTCGGTTCACCGCAATACCCGTATGGTCAGCGACGCGATTCGCTCGATTGAAGCTAAAACCGGCCGTGACGCTAAAGATCATGAAGTTGCGGCCGAACTCCAATTGAGTCTCGACGATTACTACGGGATTTTGAACGACACCCTGGGCAGCCGCCTGTTCAGTTTCGACGACCTGTTGCAGGACGGCGAACACGAAGGGCTGCACGAGGATGGCGCCAGTGCTCATCTGGAGCCGTCGCGCGATCTGGAAGACGAACGTTTCCAGGCCGCGCTGGCGGACGCGATTGCCAATTTGCCGGAGCGTGAGCGACTGGTGTTGGCGCTGTACTACGACGAAGAGCTGAACCTCAAGGAGATCGGTGAAGTCCTTGGCGTCAGTGAATCGCGGGTCAGCCAGTTACACAGCCAGTGCGCGGCCCGCTTGCGGGGGCGTTTGGGGGAGTGGCGAGCGCGCTGAAGGCAGTGTGGGGACACTGCGAACGAGGCTGGTGCGGTGGTGAACGGCACCGGTCTTGCTCTGTTGTGCTCCAGACAGTCATCGAGTGTTTTGCCGGATTGATTGAAATGGCGCGTCCAGGTGCTGGGCGCGTTTAAGACTGCTTGGAGGTCGAATTGAACAAAGACATGAAAATCCTCATCGTTGATGACTTCTCAACGATGCGGCGGATCATCAAGAACCTGTTGCGTGATCTCGGGTTCACCAACACCGTTGAAGCCGACGATGGCGTCACTGCCATTCCGGTGCTCAACAGCGGCAGCATCGACTTTCTGGTAACCGACTGGAACATGCCCGGCATGACCGGCATCGATCTGCTGCGCCACGTGCGCGCCGATGAAAAGCTCAAGCACCTGCCGGTGCTGATGGTGACTGCTGAAGCCAAGCGCGAGCAGATCATCGAAGCGGCCCAGGCCGGCGTTAACGGCTACGTGGTCAAACCTTTCACGGCTCAGGCGCTGAAAGAAAAAATCGAGAAGATTTTCGAACGCATCGGCTGATGACGCGCGGGGGAGCTATGGAGCATAACGAATCTTCATTGGGCGATTTCGAGTCGACCCTGAAAAAACACGCAGTCGAACTGGTCGAAAGCCTTGAAAAAGGCAAGTTCGGCGACGCCGTGCAACTGATCCATGAGCTCAATCAGACCCGTGACCGTGGCCTGTACCAGGAAGTGGGCAAGCTCACGCGTGAACTGCACAGTGCGATCGTCAACTTCCAGATCGATCCGCACATGCCGCAGGCAGAGGAAGTGTCGCAAATCACCGACGCTACCGAGCGCCTGGGCTACGTGGTCAAGCTGACCGAAGCTGCCGCCAACCGCACCATGGATCTGGTGGAAAGCGCGACCCCCGTGGTCAATGGCCTGGCTGACGAAGCCCAGGCCTTGAGCGCCGATTGGGGCCGCTTCATGCGCCGTGAAGTCGGGGCTGAGGAGTTCCGTGAGCTGGCGCGCCGGGTCGACGGTTTTCTGGCACGCAGCAGCGCGGACAACCGCGCGGTGTCGAGCAATCTGAACGATATTCTGCTCGCCCAGGATTACCAGGATCTCACCGGCCAGGTGATCAAGCGCGTGACCCAGTTGGTCACCGAAGTCGAAAGCAACCTGCTCAAGCTCGTGCTCATGGCCAGCCAGGTGGACCGCTTTGCGGGCATCGAACATGACCGTGCGGCGATGCTTGCTGAAAAAGATCCACAAAAACATCTCTCGCAGGGTGAAGGTCCGCAGATTCATGCCGATAAACGAGAAGACGTTGTGTCCGGTCAGGACGATGTGGACGATTTGTTATCCAGCCTTGGATTCTAGAGTTTTGGAATTATAGGTTTTTTGGGTTTTTAGACCTGTAGGAGCACCCCATTAATGAGCTTCGGCGCCGATGAAGAGATCCTTCAGGATTTCCTGGTTGAGGCCGGCGAGATTCTTGAGCAACTGTCCGAACAACTGGTCGAGCTGGAAAGCCGCCCGGATGACGCAGATCTGCTCAACGCAATTTTTCGCGGTTTCCACACTGTAAAAGGGGGCGCCGGCTTCCTTCAGCTCAACGAGCTGGTGGAGTGCTGTCACATCGCCGAAAACGTGTTCGACATCCTGCGCAAGGGTGAGCGTCGCGTAGATGCAGAACTGATGGACGTGGTGCTCGAAGCGCTGGACGCGGTGAACAGCATGTTCAGCGAAGTCCGCGATCGCAGCCCGATCACTGCCGCCACCCCGGAACTGCTGGCCGCCCTGGCGCGTCTGGCCGAACCGCAATCGGCGGATGAAGCTCCGGCTTCGCCCGTTGCCGAGATGATCGAAGAACTGGTCGTCGAAGGCGATTCGGGTGACATCACCGATAACGAATTTGAGCAGTTGCTGGACTCGCTGAACGCCGTCAAGGCCGAAGCCGAAGCCCCGGCGGCTGCCGCTGCGCCAGCTTCCGGTGAAGCGGCCAGCGATGAAATCACCGACGCCGAGTTCGAGTCGCTGCTCGATCAGTTGCACGGCAAGGGCCAGTTCGCGGCCGACGCCGTGGCACCGGCGGCCGCTGCACCTGCTGCTCCGGCGGCGGGCGACAGCTCGGACATCACCGACGACGAATTCGAAGCCTTGCTCGATCAGTTGCACGGCAAGGGCAACTTTGCCGTCGATGCGCTGGAGTCGGCGATTGCTGCGGTCCCTGCGACATCTGCCCCGGCAGCGGCGGCGGCCGGTAGCGATCTGATCACCGACCACGAGTTCGAATCGCTGCTCGACGATCTGCATGGCAAAGGCAAGTTCACTGACGTCGCCACCGGTGCTGTCGTGACTGCCGGCAATGCTTCTGCTGTTGCAGCGCCAGCTGCGAAGGCCCCGGCCGCTGCGGCAAAACCTGCTGCAAAAACACCTGAGCCGAAAGCCGAACCGGCCAAGCCAGCCGCTGCGGCACCGGCTCCGGCCCGTGCACCGGCGACGCCGCCACCGGAAAAACCGACGACTGAAGCCGAGACCACCGTGCGTGTGGACACCGCACGTCTCGACGAAATCATGAACATGGTCGGCGAGCTGGTGCTGGTGCGTAACCGTCTGGTGCGCCTGGGCCTGAACAGCGGCGACGAGTCGATGCAGAAGGCCGTGTCGAACCTCGACGTGGTCACCGCCGACTTGCAGACCGCGGTGATGAAGACCCGGATGCAGCCGATCAAGAAAGTCTTCGGTCGCTTCCCGCGTCTGGTTCGCGATCTGGCACGCCAGCTCAAGAAAGAGATCAACCTGGAACTGGTGGGTGAAGAGACCGATCTCGACAAGAACCTCGTCGAGGCATTGGCCGACCCGCTGGTCCACTTGGTGCGCAACGCCGTCGACCACGGCATCGAGTCGCCGGAAGAACGCGAAGCCTCGGGCAAGGCCCGTGGCGGCAAGGTGATCCTGGCGGCCGAGCAGGAAGGCGACCACATCCTGCTGTCGATCTCCGACGACGGCAAGGGCATGGACCCGAACGTCCTGCGCGCCATCGCCGTGAAACGCGGTGTGATGGACAAGGATGCCGCCGATCGCCTGAGCGACACCGAGTGCTACAACCTGATTTTCGCCCCGGGTTTCTCGACCAAGACCGAGATCTCCGACGTGTCCGGCCGCGGTGTCGGCATGGACGTGGTGAAGACCAAGATTTCCCAGCTCAACGGTTCGATCAACATCTACTCGACCAAGGGCCAGGGCTCGAAGATCGTCATCAAGGTGCCGCTGACGCTGGCGATCATGCCGACCCTGATGGTGATGCTCGGCAACCAGGCATTCGCGTTCCCGCTGGTGAACGTCAACGAAATCTTCCACCTCGACCTGTCGACCACCAACGTGGTGGATGGCCAGGAAGTGGTGATCGTGCGGGACAAGGCGCTGCCATTGTTCTACCTCAAGCGCTGGCTGGTCAGCTCCGCCGCTCACGAAGAGCAGCGTGAAGGCCATGTGGTGATCCTTTCGGTGGGCACCCAGCGGATCGGCTTCGTCGTCGATCAACTGGTCGGCCAGGAAGAAGTGGTCATCAAGCCATTGGGCAAGATGCTCCAGGGAACTCCGGGCATGTCCGGCGCCACCATCACCGGTGACGGCCGCATTGCACTGATTCTCGATGTTCCGAGCATGCTCAAGCGTTACGCCGCACGGCGTATTTGAATCCGGGGCGGCGGGGCGACAACGTCCCGCTGCACCTAATGGAGTGTTTATGGCAGTCAAAGTCCTGGTGGTGGACGATTCGGGTTTTTTCCGCCGCCGCGTCTCGGAAATTCTTTCAGCGGATCCGAGCATCCAGGTTGTCGGCACGGCAACCAACGGTAAAGAGGCGATCGATCAGGCCCTGGCCCTCAAGCCGGACGTGATCACCATGGACTACGAGATGCCGATGATGGATGGCATCACGGCGGTGCGGCACATCATGCAGCGCTGCCCGACCCCGGTGTTGATGTTCTCCTCGCTGACACACGAAGGCGCCCGGGTCACCCTGGATGCGCTGGATGCCGGCGCGGTGGATTTCCTGCCGAAGAATTTCGAAGACATCTCCCGCAACCCGGAGAAGGTCAAGCAACTGCTGTGCGAGAAGGTGCACAGCATCTCGCGCAGCAACCGTCGTTTCAGTGCCTACAGTGCGCCGGCACCTGCCGCTGCACCTGCGCCGACTCCTGCGCCAGCGCCTTCGAGCTTTGGCAGCCACAGCGCTCCGGCCCGTCCGGCACCTGCGCCTGCACCGACTCGCGCGCCAGCGGCCAGCGCTTCGTCGCCGGCCCCGAAACGCAAAAACTACAAGCTCGTGGCGATTGGTACATCGACCGGCGGCCCGGTAGCCCTGCAACGGGTCCTGACCCAGTTGCCGGCCAGCTTCCCGGCGCCGATCGTGCTGATCCAGCACATGCCGGCGGCCTTCACCAAGGCCTTCGCCGAACGCCTGGACAAACTGTGCCGCATCAGCGTCAAGGAAGCCGAGGATGGCGACATCCTGCGTCCGGGCCTGGCGCTGCTGGCGCCGGGTGGCAAGCAGATGATGATCGACGGCCGTGGCGCGGTGAAAATCCTGCCGGGCGACGAGCGTCTGAACTACAAGCCGTGCGTGGACATCACCTTCGGTTCTGCAGCCAAGTCCTACAGTGACAAAGTTCTGGCGGTCGTACTGACCGGCATGGGCGCCGACGGCCGTGAAGGCGCACGTCTGCTCAAGCAGGGCGGCAGCACGGTCTGGGCCCAGGACGAAGCCAGTTGCGTGATCTACGGCATGCCGATGGCCATCGTCAAGGCTGACCTCGCCGACGCGGTGTACAGCCTGGACGATATCGGCAAGCACATCGTCGAGGCGTGCGTCTGATGGATGTTCTAAGCCTTATCGGGATCATCATGGCGTTCGTCGCCATCATCGGCGGCAACTACCTTGAAGGTGGTCACCTCGGCGCGCTGGCCAACGGCCCGGCGGCGCTGATCGTGCTCGGTGGCACCATCGGTGCCGCGCTGCTGCAATCGCCGATGAGCGCGTTCAAGCGCGCCATGCAGATTCTGGCCTGGATCTTTTTCCCGCCGCGTGTGGACCTGGCCGGCGGCATCGACCGCGTGGTCAACTGGAGCCTCACCGCGCGCAAGGAAGGCCTGCTGGGTCTGGAAGGCGTGGCGGATGCCGAGCCCGATGCCTACTCGCGCAAGGGCCTGCAACTGCTGGTCGACGGCGCCGAGCCGGAAGCGATCCGCAGCATCCTCGAAGTGGATTTCTACACTCAGGAAGCCCGCGATGTCGAAGCGGCCAAAGTGTTTGAAAGCATGGGCGGCTACGCGCCGACCATCGGCATCATCGGTGCGGTGATGGGCCTGATCCACGTGATGGGCAACCTGGCCGATCCGTCGCAACTGGGCAACGGTATCGCCGTGGCATTCGTCGCCACCATTTATGGTGTGGCCAGTGCCAACCTGGTGCTGTTGCCGGTTGCCGCCAAACTGAAGTCAATCGCGTTGCGGCAATCGCGTTATCGCGAAATGTTGTTGGAAGGTATTTTGTCGATCGCTGAAGGTGAAAACCCACGCTCCATCGAGTTGAAGCTCCAGGGCTTCATGGATTAAGGGACTGACCTCATGGCACGTCGTCGCCAGCATGAAGAGCACGTAAACCATGAACGTTGGCTGGTTTCCTACGCCGACTTCATCACCCTGCTCTTTGCCTTTTTCGTGGTGATGTACTCCATCTCGTCGATCAACGAAGGCAAGTACAAGATTATCTCCGAAGCGCTGATCGGAGTTTTCACCGACTCCGACCGCGCACTCAAGCCGATCCCGATCGGTGAAGAGCGACCGAAGACCGTGACCCCGGCCAAGCCGCTGGTCAAGGACGCCGAACAGGTTGATGCCGGCATTGCCGGGGCCAGCGATCCGCTGAAAAGCATCGCCGATGACATCAGCGCCGCGTTCGGCGACCTGATCTCGTCGAACCAGATGACCGTGCGCGGCAACGAGCTGTGGGTCGAGATCGAACTCAACTCCAGCCTGTTGTTCGGCAGCGGAGATGCGATGCCGAGCGACATCGCGTTCAACATCATCGACAAGGTCGCAGCGATTCTCAAACCGTTCGACAACCCGATCCACGTCGAAGGCTTCACCGACGATCAACCGATCCGCACCGCGCAGTATCCGACCAACTGGGAACTGTCCTCGGCGCGTTCGGCGAGCATCGTGCGCATGCTGGCGATGCAGGGCGTAAACCCTGGCCGCCTGGCCTCAGTGGGCTACGGCGAATTCCAGCCGGTGGCCAACAACGCCACCGCCGAAGGCCGGGCGAAGAACCGTCGTGTGGTGCTGGTGGTGTCGCGCAATCTCGATGTGCGCCGCAGCCTGACCGGCACCGGAACCGCCCATGCGCAACCGGATGCCGCGTTGAAGCGTGCTGGCACACAAACTGCACCGACCCCGGTCAAGACGCCGGGACGCGAGAGTGCCGTCAATTCTCCGTCGCCCGCATTAATACGCTGAACCATGTCTCGGCCGAATATTCCGGCCGGGAGGAACGATCCGAATGAGAGTCTGGGCAGTCGCCAATCAAAAGGGTGGTGTTGGTAAAACCACTTCTTCCATCGCTTTAGCCGGGTTGCTGGCAGAGGCGGGCAAGCGCGTGGTCGTGGTCGATCTCGACCCGCACGGCTCGATGACCAGCTATTTCGGTTACGACCCTGACAGCCTGGAACACAGCAACTACGACCTGTTTCTGCACAAGGGCGGGGTGCCGCAAGGCCTGCCCGGCCAACTGCTGCTGTCGACCAGCGACGAACGCATTTCCCTGTTGCCGTCGAGCACCGCGCTGGCCACCCTCGAACGCCAATCACCGGGGCAGAGCGGGCTGGGTCTGGTGATCGCCAAGAGTCTGGCGCAGCTGTGGCAGGACTTCGATTACGCAATCATCGACAGCCCGCCTTTGCTCGGCGTGCTGATGGTCAACGCCCTGGCCGCGAGCCAGCAACTGGTGATCCCGGTGCAGACCGAGCACCTGGCCGTCAAAGGCCTGGAGCGCATGGTCAACACCCTGGCGATGATCAACCGCTCGCGCAAACAGGCGCTGCCGTTCAGTATCGTGCCGACCCTGTTCGACCGCCGCACCCAGGCCTCGATGGGCACCTTGCGCGTACTGCGCGACAAATTCCCCGACGAGATCTGGCAGGGTTACATCCCGGTCGATACCCGTCTGCGCGACGCCAGCCGTGCCGGTGTCACGCCTTCGCAGTTCGACGGCAAGAGCCGTGGTGTGCTGGCTTACCGCGCGCTGCTCAAGCATCTGCTGGCGCAGCAACTCGTTCCGCAGGTGGCTTGAGCATGAATCGGCCGATCAAGCTGACGTCCAAGCCGCAACTGGCGCTGCAGTCCTATCTGGACGGCTTGCTGCAGGAAGTGACGGACGAGGTCGAGCAACCCGTCGTGGCGTCGGTCGAGGTGGTCGAGTCCGCTGCGGCGCTCGATGAATTCCAGGCCGCCGTGCTTGAAGAGCAGGCCCGGGATGCGCAAAAAGCCGCCCGGCCGATCGCCCCGGTTGCAGCGCCTGCCGCTGTGGTGGCCAAAGCGCCCGCGACCCTGATCAAAGAGCCTGAGCCGGTGCGCGTGGTCTCGACCCTGGCACCGCTGCTGCAAACTCAACTTTTGCAATCACCTGCGGTTCCGGCAGTGCCAGAGCCCGAGCCCGAAGTGCCTGCGCCAGCCCCGGTCGAACCAACCCGGGTTGCGCCGCTGGTGGAAGTGCATCTGCCGCCGAGCAACACGCCGCCACCGGTGGAAACCGACGGCCGTCCCGCCTGGGCTTCGGAAGCGTTCGAATGCCTGCTGTTCGACGTGGCCGGCCTGACGTTGGCAGTGCCGCTGGTGTGCCTCGGCTCGATCTATTCGCTGGCCGGCCATGAGCTGACACCGCTGTTCGGTCAGCCGGAATGGTTCCTCGGCATCCTGCCAAGCCAGGCCGGGAATCTGAAGGTGCTGGACACCGCACGCTGGGTCATGCCGGACCGTTATCGCGACGATTTCCGTCAGGGCCTGCAATACGTGATTTCGGTGCAGGGTTACGAGTGGGGCCTGGCAGTGCATCAGGTCAGTCGCTCGTTGCGCCTGGACCCGAATGAAATCAAATGGAGAAGTCACCGGGGTCAGCGGCCATGGCTCGCCGGCACGGTGATTGAACACATGTGCGCCTTGCTCGATGTTTCCGCACTGGCCGAGTTGATCGCCAGCGGTGGGGCAAAGCACATGTCCGGCAGTAAGCCGAACCACAAACCGACATAACGACAGTACCGGCATTCAAATGCCGGCGAACGAAACACACACCGCCAGGCGCGGTTTTTCGAGGGGCTAGGGTATGAACGACAAGGCTACGGCGGCAAAGGGTTCCGAAGATCCGATCCTGCAATGGGTGACCTTCAAGCTGGACAACGAAACCTACGGCATCAACGTGATGCGCGTTCAGGAAGTCCTGCGCTACACCGAGATCGCTCCGGTTCCGGGTGCGCCAAGCTACGTGCTGGGCATCATCAACCTGCGCGGCAACGTGGTGACCGTGATCGACACCCGTCAGCGCTTCGGCCTGATGAGCGGTGAGATCAGCGACAACACCCGTATTGTCATCATCGAAGCCGACAAGCAAGTCGTGGGCATCATGGTCGACAGCGTGGCTGAAGTGGTTTACCTGCGTCAGTCGGAAATCGAGACCGCACCGAACGTCGGTAACGAAGAGTCGGCCAAGTTCATCCAGGGCGTGTGCAACAAGAACAACGAGTTGCTGATCCTGGTCGAGCTGGACAAGATGATGAGCGAAGAAGAGTGGTCGGAACTGGAGAACATCTGATTGATTCTCGAGGTAGCGGTCATTGTCCTGTTCCTGTTCTGGGCAGGCACGCTGGCGATGTTTCTGGCGTACATCAAGGCGCAGCGGGTGATCGCTGCGCAACAGGCCCAGGGCGATGCGCTGCGTGATCAGCGCATCAGGGACCTGGCCAAACGTGTCGACGATTACCAGAACGGCAACGTGCGCATGGGCGAAGCCCTGCACGAGCTGCGCGCGGTAGTCAGTCCGATTCCGGACAAGCTTTCCCAGCTCGAACAGCGTGATCCTTCCAGCCTGTCATTCGCCCAGGCGGCGAAACTGGTGGGAATGGGCGCGAGTGTCGATGAGCTGACCCAGTCCTGCGGGTTGACCCAGGCTGAGGCGGAGTTGATGCGCAAGCTGCATAGAAGCAGCTGAGAGTTTCGAGCTTCGAGCGGCAAGTAAAATCAAAAAAATCGCAGTTTATGACTGCGATTTTTTTTGCCCTTAGTAATCGTCACCGCGTTCGGTGATGTCCTTCTCGACCATCGGTGCATCCGGGTCCTGTCCCGCCGGGAACTTGCCCTTTAGGTTCCAGGCAAACGCGATGATCTCGGCGATCGTGCGGTACAGCTCTTCGGGGATGCTGTCGCCCAGTTCCATCCGCGCCAGCAACTTCACCAGCTCGGCGTTTTCGTAGATCGGCACTTCACAGTCGCGGGCGATGCGCAGGATTTCTTCGGCCAGTTCTTCATCGCCCTTGGCGGTGAGAGTCGGGGCGTGGCTGCCGTCGTATTTGAGGGCGATGGCCTGGCGTGGAGCGGTGGTGTCATTCATGCGGTTTCATCGACCCAGCGGTGTTCGAGGCGGGTTTGGATGCCTTGCGGCGGGGTGCCGAGGTGGCAGTCGAGATCGCCGACGTTCAGCCCGGAATCCAGCAGACGCTGGCGCAGGGCGGTCAGGTTGCTTTCGATCAGGCTCGCGGTGTACGGCCGCTCGGCCCACAACTGGCTCGATAGGCTGCCGCTGATCAATTGCGCCTGAATCTGCATCGGCCCCAGTGGTTCCATGTCGAACGCCAGATCGACGCGCCACAGTTGCTGCTTCGGTTCGCGCTCATCGCGGCGCTGCTCGTTCGCTTGCTGTTTCTCCGGCGCTTCTTCGCGCTGGAACTTGACCTGCAACGGCACGATGTCCTGTAGGTTGCGCATCGGGATTTCCAGTTGCCAGGTGCTGAGCAGACGGCCGTCGTCGGTCACGCCGGTCTGTTCCAGGCTCGACAGCTGATGGCTTTGCAGGCGCGACACGGCAGCGGCAGCGAGGCGTAGCAAATGTTCCAGATCGCCTTCACCTTCCAGGCTTTGCAGCAGCCGGTCGGGCAACGGGAAACTGCTCGGCACCGGTTTCGCACTGACCTGACCGAGCATGCCGAGGGCGTTGCGCACGAAGCTCGGTAGCGCCTGGGCCAGCGTGTTGGCGGCGATGATCGCATTCAGATTGGTGTTGCCGGGCAGGCCGGGTGTGATCTGGGCGATCAGCTTGAGCAGATCGGCTTTCAGGTCCGGGGCCAGCGACGGGGTCTGCCCGGTTAACAGCTTGGTTTCGAGGAACACGCCGCTGTTGGCCAGCGCCTGGGCCAGACCTTTTGGCGTGCTCAGTTGCTGCACGTCCGGCAGATTGGCGAGCAGCTTGTCCACGGCGGTGCGCAAGTCCTGGGACGTCTGATCGGTGGCGGGGGGCAGGCTCTGGAGCATTTTCAGCAAGCCGTCGAGGGAACCCTGACGGCTTTGCTGACTGACCAGTTGCTGACTGACCGCCAGTTGTTCCTGGCGATTGCTCAGCGGCAGGAACTTCAGGGTCTGCGAGTCCTGCACCAGCGCCGACAGCAGGGTGCCGATGCGCAGCGGTTGCGGGCTGTCGATGCTGAGGGTGCTGCCACTCAACGCGGTGTTGAGCAGGCTGACCATCGAGCGGTAAACCGTCGGTTGCCCCGGCACCTTCGGCAAGACCTGAGCCGTCAGCACCTTGCCTTGCAGCAGCGTGCCGACCGGCAGTTGCGCAGTGTCGATGCGGGTGAGGGTGGCGACGCTGCTGGCGATGGCCTGTTGCACGGTGATCGCCAGATTGCCCGCCGACGGCTGGGTGATCGCCAGGCTGGTGCCTTGAGGCAGCGGCAGATTGCTGGTCGCCTGCACGGTGGTCTGACGGCCGCTGTCCAGTGTCACCTTGAGCAGCAACTGAAAGGTTTGATCCGCCTGCTTGAGTGACAACACCTCGGCCTTGGCGCTCTGGCCGGCGGCAATCAGCCCGTCGACCGGCGTCAGCAACTTCAGCAGCTCACCCACCTGCGGGCGAACGGTCGCCGGGGTGGTGGGCGGGAGCGGGAGGATGTTCATTTCGCCTGTCATACGCGGACACAACCTGAGGAAAATGCACTCGGGAGAGCGGGGGACGCCATGTATAATGCCGCCCGTCCTTCCATTCGTTCAAAAAACATAGCAATTGTTTGACGCAGCTCTCTGGATTGAGCCGTCATTGCATTTATGCTGCAACTCTTTAACGGCCGCGCCAGAGCCGACTTGAACCGTATAAGGCCCGTGATCCCTTGACCAGTCCTGTCCTGCAAACCGTCGCCCTCGCGTGTGAACGTGATCTCAGACTGCTCTTCGACAATCTCGAATTGAGACTGGCCAGTGGCGATATGGTGCAAATCAGCGGCCCCAACGGCAGCGGCAAGACCAGTTTGCTGCGTTTGCTGGCCGGTCTGATGCAGCCGACCGATGGCCAGGTATTGCTCAACGGCAAGCCACTGGGCGAGCAACGCAGCGAACTGGCGCGCAACCTGCTGTGGATCGGCCATGCTGCCGGGATCAAGGACTTGCTCACCCCGGAAGAAAATCTCGCCTGGCTCTGCGCCCTGCATCAACCCGCCGAACGCGACGTGATCTGGCAGGCCTTGGCGGCGGTTGGATTGCGCGGTTTCGAGGATGTTCCCTGCCACAGCCTGTCCGCCGGCCAGCAGCGCCGTGTGGCGCTGGCGCGGTTGTATCTGGACAGCCCGTCGTTGTGGATTCTCGACGAACCGTTCACCGCACTGGACAAGCAGGGCGTGGCACAGCTTGAAGAACACCTGGCCGGGCACTGCGAACGGGGAGGCCTGGTGGTGCTCACCACGCACCACACGCTGAGCCGGATGCCGGCCGGTTATCGCGACATCGATCTGGGGAACTGGGCAGTATGAGTGTGTTCGGCCTGCTGGTTGCCCGTGAATCCCGACTGCTGTTCCGCCGCCCGGCGGAGCTGGCCAATCCGCTGATTTTCTTCGCCATCGTCATCGCGCTGTTCCCGCTGGCCGTCGGTCCGGAAACTCAAGTATTGCAAAACTTGTCCCCGGGGTTAGTCTGGGTGGCGGCACTGTTGTCGGTCCTGCTCTCGCTGGACGGGCTTTTCCGCAGTGATTTCGAAGATGGCTCCCTTGAACAGTGGGTCCTTTCGCCGCACCCCCTGCCACTTCTGGTATTGGCCAAGGTGCTGGCACACTGGCTTTTTTCCGGGCTGGCACTGGTTTTGCTCTCGCCGTTACTGGCGTTGATGCTCGGGTTGCCGGCTGCGTGTCTGCCGGTATTGCTGCTCTCGTTGTTGCTGGGAACACCGGTGCTGAGCTTGCTCGGCGCGGTGGGCGCGGCGCTGACGGTCGGTCTGAAACGCGGTGGCCTGCTGCTGGCGCTGCTGATTCTGCCGTTGTACATCCCGGTGTTGATCCTCGGCAGTGGCGCCTTGCAGGCGGCTTTGCAGGGCATGCCGGCGCTTGGTTATCTGTTGTGGCTCGGTAGCCTGACCGCCCTGGCGATAACCCTGACACCTTTTGCAATAGCGGCTGGCCTGAAGATCAGCGTCGGCGAATAATGAGGTCTGGTTAAAATTTAACCAGCAAAGACCCTGAGACTGCTCACACCGATGAGCGGCACCCGTGATGGAAACAGTATGAACTGGACCTGGTTTCACAAGCTCGGCTCGCCCAAGTGGTTCTACGGCATCAGCAGCAAGTTGCTGCCGTGGTTGAGCATTGCAGCGTTGTTGCTGATCTGCGTTGGCGTCATCTGGGGCCTGGCCTTCGCGCCGCCGGACTATCAGCAAGGCAACAGCTTCCGCATCATCTATATCCACGTACCCGCCGCGATGCTCGCTCAGTCGATCTACGTGATGCTGGCGGTGTGCGGGGTGGTCGGGCTGGTGTGGAAGATGAAACTGGCCGACGTGGCCCTGCAATGCGCCGCACCGATTGGCGCGTGGATGACCGCCGTGGCGCTGGTCACCGGGGCGATCTGGGGCAAGCCGACCTGGGGTTCTTGGTGGGTCTGGGACGCACGCCTGACCTCGATGCTGATTCTGCTGTTTCTGTACTTCGGTGTGATCGCCCTGGGCAACGCCATCAGCAATCGCGACAGCGCCGCCAAGGCTTGCGCGGTGCTGGCCATCGTCGGTGTGATCAACATCCCGATCATCAAATACTCGGTGGAGTGGTGGAATACCCTGCACCAGGGCGCGACCTTCACCCTCACCGAAAAACCGGCGATGCCCGTCGAAATGTGGCTGCCGCTGCTGCTGACGGTGCTGGGTTTCTACTGTTTCTTCGGCGCCGTGCTGTTGCTGCGCATGCGCCTTGAAGTGCTCAAGCGCGAAGCCCGCGCCAGTTGGGTGAAAGAAGAAGTGCAGAACAGCCTGGAGGCCGCTCGATGAGTTTCGCGTCATTCGGCGACTTCCTCGCCATGGGCCATCATGGCCTGTACGTCTGGTCGGCCTACGGCATCTGTCTGGCGGTACTGATCCTCAACGTGGCGGCGCCGATCGCGGCCCGCAAGCGTTATCTGCAACAAGAGGCGCGTCGTCTGCGCCGGGAGAACGGCAAGTGAATCCGCTGCGTAAAAAACGTCTGATCATCATCCTGGCAATTCTGGTCGGGGTCGGCGCTGCCGTCGGCCTGGCCCTGAGCGCCCTGCAGCAGAACATCAACCTGTTTTACACCCCGACCCAGATCGCCAACGGCGAAGCGCCGCAGGACACCCGCATCCGCGCCGGCGGCATGGTCGAGAAGGGCTCGCTGCAACGCTCCACGGATTCGCTGGACGTCAAATTCGTGGTCACTGACTTCAACAAGTCCGTGACCATCACCTACCGTGGAATCCTGCCGGATCTGTTCCGCGAAGGGCAGGGCATCGTCGCACTGGGCAAGCTCAACGCCGACGGCGTGGTGGTCGCCGATGAAGTGCTGGCCAAGCACGACGAGAAATACATGCCGCCGGAAGTGACCAAAGCCCTGAAGGACAGCGGTCAATCCGCGCCAACCCCTGCGAAGGAGGGTTGATCGATGACATCCAGCATTTTCATTCCTGAGTTGGGCCATCTGGCCATGATCCTCGCGCTGTGTTTCGCGCTGGTGCAGGCCGTGGTGCCGTTGCTCGGTGCCTGGCGCGGCGATCGTCTGTGGATGGGCTTGGCCCAACCGGCCGCGTGGGGGCAATTCGCGTTCCTGCTGTTCGCCTTCGGTTGCCTGACCTACGCCTTCATGACCGACGATTTCTCCGTGGCCTACGTCGCGATGAACTCCAACAGCGCGCTGCCGTGGTACTACAAGTTCAGCGCGGTGTGGGGTGCCCACGAAGGGTCGCTGCTGCTGTGGGCGTTGATCCTGGGCGGCTGGACCTTCGCGGTGTCGGTGTTCTCCCGGCAACTGCCGCAAGTCATGCTCGCCCGCGTGCTGGCGGTGATGGGCATGATCAGCACCGGTTTTCTGCTGTTCCTGATTCTGACCTCGAACCCGTTTTCGCGGATCCTGCCGCAGATCCCGGCCGACGGTCGTGACCTCAATCCGTTGTTGCAGGACATCGGCCTGATCGTGCATCCGCCGATGCTCTACATGGGCTACGTCGGTTTCTCCGTGGCCTTCGCGTTTGCCATCGCCGCACTGCTCGGCGGTCGTCTCGATGCGGCGTGGGCACGCTGGTCGCGTCCGTGGACGATTGTTGCCTGGGCCTTCCTCGGCATCGGCATCACCCTCGGTTCGTGGTGGGCCTACTACGAACTCGGCTGGGGCGGCTGGTGGTTCTGGGACCCGGTGGAAAACGCCTCGTTCATGCCATGGCTGGTGGGCACGGCGCTGATTCACTCGCTGGCGGTCACCGAGAAACGTGGCGTGTTCAAGAGCTGGACGGTGTTGCTGGCGATTGCCGCATTCTCCCTGAGCCTGCTCGGTACGTTCCTGGTGCGTTCCGGCGTGCTGACCTCGGTGCACGCGTTTGCCTCCGATCCTGAGCGCGGCGTGTTCATCCTGATCTTCCTGCTGTTCGTGGTCGGCGGCTCGCTGACCCTGTTTGCGCTGCGGGCGCCAGTGGTCAAGAGTCAGGTCGGCTTCAACCTGTGGTCGCGGGAAACCCTGTTGCTGGGTAACAACCTGGTGCTGGTGGTGGCGGCGTCGATGATCCTGCTCGGCACGCTGTACCCGCTGATTCTTGATGCGATCAGCGGCGCCAAACTGTCGGTCGGCCCGCCGTACTTCAACGCGCTGTTCATTCCGTTGATGGCGCTGTTGATGCTGGTGATGGCTATCGGCGTGATCGTGCGCTGGAAAGACACCCCGGTGAAATGGCTGGTCAGCATGCTGACGCCGGTGCTGCTGGGCAGCGTGGCGCTGGCGGTGGTGGCCGGTGTCGCTTATGGCGATTTCAACTGGGCGGTGATCGCGACGTTCCTGCTCGCGGCCTGGGTGTTGCTGGCCGGTGTGCGCGACATCTTCGACAAGACCCGCCACAAGGGTCTGATCAGAGGCCTGCCGACCCTGACCCGCAGCTACTGGGGCATGCAGATCGCGCACTTGGGTATCGCCGTCTGCGCGCTGGGCGTGGTGTTGTCGAGCCAGAACAGTGCCGAGCGTGACCTGCGCCTGGCACCGGGCGAGTCGATGGATCTGGCCGGTTATCAGTTCGTGTTCGAGGGCGCCAGGCACTTCGAAGGCCCGAACTTCACCTCCGACAAGGGCACCGTCCGGGTGATCCGCAACGGTCAGGAAGTCAGCGTGCTGCACCCGGAAAAACGCCTGTACACCGTGCAGAACTCGGTGATGACCGAGGCCGGGATCGACGCCGGTTTCACTCGTGACCTCTACGTCGCCTTGGGTGAACCGCTGGGTGACGGCGCCTGGGCGGTGCGGGTTCACGTCAAACCGTTCGTGCGCTGGATCTGGTTCGGCGGCCTGCTGACCGGTTTCGGTGGTTTGCTGGCGGCGCTGGATCGGCGTTATCGAGTGAAGGTCAAAGCCAAAGTGCGTGAAGCGCTGGGCATGGAAGGAGCCGCTGCATGAGACGTTGGTTGATGCTGGTGCCATTGGCGATTTTCCTGCTGGTGGCCGTATTCCTTTATCGCGGTCTGTACCTGGATCCGGCGGAACTGCCGTCGGCGATGATCGGCAAACCGTTTCCGGAGTTTTCCCTGCCGGCGGTGCAGGGCGACAAGACTCTGACCAAGGCTGACATCCTCGGCAAACCGGCACTGGTCAACGTCTGGGGCACCTGGTGCATTTCCTGCCGGGTCGAGCACCCGGTGCTGAACAAACTCGCCGAGCGCGGCGTGGTGATCTACGGGATCAACTACAAGGACACCAACGCCGATGCGTTGAAGTGGCTGGCCGAGTTCCACAACCCTTATCAACTGGACATCCGTGACGATGAGGGCTCGCTGGGCTTGAATCTGGGTGTCTACGGCGCACCGGAAACCTTCTTCATCGACGCCAAGGGCATCATCCGCGACAAGTACGTCGGCGTGATCGACGAGCAGGTCTGGCGGGAAAAACTGGCGGCCAAGTATCAGGCGCTGGTCGATGAGGCCAAGCCATGAAGCGCTTTTTAGCGGCCATGGTGTTGGGCTTGAGCCTGGCCGGTGTGGCCCACGCCGCCATCGATACCTACGAGTTCGCCAAAGAAGGCGATCGCGAGCGTTTTCGCGAACTGACCAAGGAACTGCGCTGCCCCAAGTGCCAGAACCAGGACATCGCCGATTCCAACGCGCCGATTGCCGCCGACCTGCGCAAAGAGATTTTCCGCATGCTCGGCGAGGGCAAGGACAATCAGCAGATCATCGACTTCATGGTCGACCGCTACGGTGATTTCGTGCGCTACAAACCGGCGCTCAATGCCAAGACCGCGCTGCTGTGGTTTGGCCCTGCGGGACTGTTGCTGGGCGGTTTTGTCGTCATCGCCGTGATCGTCCGCCGTCGTCGCGGGCAACCCGCCGAGACGCCGCAATCGCTGTCCCCTGAAGAGCGTCAGCGCCTCGACCAACTGTTGGATAAAAACCAAGAATGATTGATTTCTGGCTTGCCGCAGGGCTGTTGCTTCTGGTCGCCCTGAGTTTTCTGCTGATCCCCGTCCTGCGCGAACGTCGCGCCCAGCGTGAAGAGGATCGAACTGCTCTCAACGTCGCTCTGTATCAGGAACGCGTCGCCGAGCTGCAATTGCAGCAGGCTGAAGGTGTGCTCGATGCTGCGCAAATGGACAGCGGCCGTGCCGAAGCAGCCCGTGAACTGCTGGCTGACACCGAAGGTGTGGCGCCGGCGCGGGTTTCGCGTCTGGGCAAGCCTTTGCCATTGCTGGCAGCGGTGCTGGTGCCGGTGTTGGGCCTCGGTCTGTACCTGCACTTTGGCGCGAGCGACAAGGTCGAGCTGACCCGGGAGTTCGCCCAGGCACCGCAGTCGATGGAAGAGATGACTCAGCGTTTGGAGCGAGCAGTCGCCGCGCAACCGGATTCGGCTGAAGGCGTGTATTTCCTCGGTCGTACCTACATGGCTCAGGATCGCCCGGCGGACGCGGCGAAGATGTTCGAACGCGCGGTCAATCTCGCCGGTCGTCAGCCGGAACTGCTCGGCCAGTGGGCGCAGGCCCAATACTTCGCCGACAACAAGAAATGGTCGGACAAGGTTCAGGCCTTGACCGATGAAGCACTGAAAGCCGATCCGAAAGAAGTCACCAGTCTCGGCCTGCTGGGCATCGCCGCGTTCGAAGGCGAGCGTTATCAGGAAGCCATCGACTACTGGAACCGTCTGCTGGCGCAACTGCCGCCGAATGACAAATCCCGCGAAGCCCTGCAGGGCGGTATCGCGCGAGCGACGGAGAAACTTGAAGCCAACGGCGGCAAGGTGGCTCAGGCGCCAGTGGCGAAAACTGCATTGCTGAAGGTCAGCGTCGATCTGGCCAGCGAACTCAAGGGCAAGGTGCAACCGGGCGACAGCGTGTTCATTTTTGCCCGCGCCACCTCGGGCCCACTGGCGCCGCTGGCGGCCAAGCGTCTGACCGTCGCCGACCTGCCGGTGACCGTCGAACTGGGCGATGCCGACGCAATGATGCCGCAATTGAAACTGTCGAACTTCCCCGAAGTCCAACTGGTTGCGCGCATCTCCCGTGCCGGTCAGCCGACCGCCGGTGAGTGGGTCGGTCGCAGCGGGCCTCTGCCCAGCAGCACCACCGCGCCGCAGACACTGACCATCGACAGCCCGGACAAATAGCCGGACACAACAGGAAAGCACCGCCATGAACGCCATCGCCCGAATCACAGTCCTCACACTGGCCCTGGGCTTGAGCGCATGTGCGGTGCAACGACCGGAGCCGACCACACGGCTGCCGCCGATCCCGCCGTCACAACCCGGCCCGACCCCGTCAACCACCCCGACGCCGAGCAAACCGGGCATCCCGGCCAAACCCGCCAAACCCGTCCCACGCACCTCCGCCAGCTTCGCCCCGCCCCCGGGCGGCAACAGCCACTGGGACCAGAAACTGGGCGTGTACGTACTCGACGACCAGACCAACATTTTCTACCGCCAGCGCACCTACTACCGCTGGAACAACGGCTGGAGCCGCTCGATCAGCCCGAACGGACCGTGGGAAGACACCAACATCCACGGCGTACCGGCGGGACTGGGCAAGCAGTTCGGGGAGTAATGAAAAACGGCGATCTCAGGATCGCCGTTTTGCTGTCTGGGGTGATGAGCAATACCTCACTCGTATCCTGTCCTCAACGCCTGAGCTTGCTCTGCAAGAAGCGTCATTGTCTGCTCGCTGGGGCAGTGCATCAATCACATGCTGCAAAACAACCGAACGTCGTGCTGCGAATTTCTGTGCTTGAGTAAAGATAACTCTAGGGTTACTTTTGTTAGGCCGAAGCAAGGAGGCGGTTGGTGCAGAGCAGGTTATTGATCAAGGAGCTGGAGGAGGCAGGCTGGACGCTGGACCGGATAACCGGCAGCCACCACATCTTCACGCACCGTTACAACCCATACACGATTCCCGTCCCTCATCCGAAAAAGGATTTGCCGGTCGGGACGGTCAAGAGCATCAGGAGGCGTGCCGGGTTGTACAACCCGCCAGCCAGTTACAGAGGAGATCCGTAATGCAATACCCAATCTGCATCGAGTGGGGTGACGAGAACACCGCCATCGGTATTCAGATCCCAGATATTCCCGGCGCGGTAACGGCCGGGGATACGTTTGAGGATGCCTACAACGCAGCCGTTGAAATTGCCCACATCATGCTGCAGGAAATCGCGGCGGATGGTGATTCGATTCCGATGCCGACCTCGGCGGCGACCCATCGCAACAACCCGGAGTTTGCCGATATGGGTTGGGGCATGCTGGAGCTGGACATCTCGCCGTACATGGGCAAGACCGAAAAGGTCAACGTGACGTTGCCGGGCTATGTCATCCAGCGGATCGACCGCTATGTGCGTGAGCACAATGTCAAAAGCCGCTCCTCTTTTCTGGCGGATGCCGCCATGGAAAAGCTGGTCCGGCATTGAACCTCGAGCCCTGTCGGATCAGCGATCCAACAGGGCTTTTCAGGTTCTAGGCCGTTGCCAGAACGGTCTTCTGCGAAGCACTCAAAAACCGCACCAGCGCCAGCAGCGGGAACGCGCTGCCGACAATCACGATCCACAACCAGCCGCCATGCTCGTACACCGCACTGGCCACCGACGAGCCGAAGGCGCCGCCGACGAAGATGCTGGTCATGTAAAGCGCGTTGAGGCGGCCGCGGCTTTTGGCGTCGAGGGAGTAGACCGCGCGCTGGCCGAGCACCATGTTCATCTGCACGCAGAAGTCGAGCACCACGCCGGTCACGGCCAGGCCGATCACGCTGTAGGCCGGGTGGATGAAGGCGGGCAGGAAGCTCAGGCTGGCAAACAGCATGGCCAGCAACGAAGCGATGCGGGTGTGGCCAGCGTCGGCCAGGCGTCCGCTGATCGGGGCGGCGATGGCACCGATGGCGCCGACCAGGGCGAAGATCGCGATTTCACTCTGGGACAGGCCATGGTTGCGTGCCAGCTCCAGCGGCACGGCGGTCCAGAACAGGCTGAACGTGGCGAACATGCAGGCCTGGTAGAACGCGCGCTGACGCAGCACCGGTTGTTTGCGCAGCAGCGTCCACAACGATCCGAGTAATTGGCCGTAGGAGGCGCTGTGATCCGGCTGGCGCTTGGGCACAGTCAGCGCCAAAACCACGCTGATCGCGGCCATCAAGCCTGCCGCGATCATGAACATCGCCCGCCAGCCGAGATGGTCGGCGACCACGCTCGACACCGGCCGCGCCAGCAGAATCCCCAGCAGCAGACCGCCCATGATCCCGCCGACCACCCGGCCACGGGATTCCTCCGGCGCCAGGTGCGCCGCCAATGGAATCAGCACCTGCACCGACACCGAGCTGAACCCCACCAACAACGAAATCAGCAGGAACACATTCGGTTGATCGGTAAACGCCGCACCCAGCAGGCTGGCAATTGCCACCACGGTGGTGATGATCATCAGGCGGCGGTTTTCCAGCAGGTCCGCCAACGGCACCAGGAAGAACAGGCCCAGCGCATAGCCGATCTGGGTCAGCGACACGATGAAACTGGCCATGGTGTCGCTCAGGCCGATGTCCGGCGCGATCAGGCCGATGATCGGCTGGGCGTAGTAGATGTTGGCAACAATGGCGCCGCAGCAGAAAGCGAACAGCAGCACCATGCCTCGGGTCATTGCGTGAGTTGTAGCGGTCATGGGTTTCTCGATCCAGCGAAAAGGAATGCGGTGAGGCTAAGGGACGGGCCGAGCCGGCAGTAGAGGCTTCTGATCGATATCAGTTATTCCGTTGCGGAATGGGTGGCGCCGAACAACCCATTGTTCATCGGCGAACCTTGCGTCCGACCGTTGAGCGTCGATGATACATTCACTTACATCTTGTTCGATAGCGTGCTTATGTTGTGACCGGGTTTCAGCATTCATCAACGGAGGATTGCGATGTTTCGTCAGTTGCTTCGCCACACCACAACGATTGCCCTGATCAGTCTGCTCGGCGCCACGGCCGTGCAGGCCGCCGAAGCGCCCGGCATGCGCATGGGCGTGCGCGGCGAAATCACCGGGGTCAGTCCCGACTCGCTCAAGATTCACGTCAACACGGGTGAAAACGTGGTGGTCCAGTTGACCCCGGACACCAGGTTTCGCGCGGTCACCCTGGCCAATATCGAAGACATCAAGCCCGGCAGCTACATTGGCGCGGCCGCCATTCCCCAGGAAGATGGCACGCTCAAGGCGCTGGAGGTTCACGTGTTCCCGCCGGAGCTGGCCGGCAGCGGCGATGGCCACCGGCCGTTCGACCTGGCCAAGGGCAGCAGCATGACCAACGGCAGCGTCGGCGATCTGGTGGTCAGCAACGGCCGGGTGCTGACCGTCAACTACAAGGGCGGCCAGCAGAAGATCCTGGTGCCGGAGGATGTGCCGATCGTCAACCTGACGCCGGGCGATCGCAGCCTGCTCAAGGTCGGGGTGAAGATCGTGACCTTTGTGACCCAGAGCGCGGACGGCACGCTGACCGCGCAATCGATTTCGGCGGGCAAGGATGGCGTGAAGCCTCCGATGTAAACGCATACAAAAAAGGCGACCTCTTCAGGTCGCCTTCTTCATATCAGCTCACGCCTTATTGGCCGTTGTAGATCTGGTCGAAGATCCCGCCATCGTTGAAGTGGGTCTTCTGCACGGTGCGCCAGTCGCCGAAGGTCTTCTCGACCGACAGGAAGTCGACTTTCGGGAAACGGTCGGTGTATTTGGCCAGCACTGCCGGGTCACGTGGACGCAGGTAGTTGGCGGCCGCGATTTCCTGTCCTTCCGGCGACCACAGGAACTTCAGGTATTCCTCGGCAGCGGCGCGGGAGCCTTTCTTCTCGACCACTTTGTCGACCACCGACACCGGTGGCTCGGCTTCGGCGGAGACGCTTGGGTAGATGACTTCGAACTGGTCGCGGCCGAACTCGCGGGCGATCATTTCGGCTTCGTTTTCGAAGGTCACCAGGACGTCGCCGATCTGGTTGGTCATGAACGTGGTGGTCGCGGCGCGGCCACCGGTGTCCAGCACCGGTGCCTGTTTGAACAGCTTGCCGACGAAGTCTTTGGCCTTGTTCTCGTCGCCGCCGTTTTTCAGCACGTAGCCCCAGGCCGACAGGTAGGTGTAGCGGCCGTTACCCGAGGTTTTCGGGTTCGGCACGATCACCTGCACGCCGTCCTTGAGCAGGTCCGGCCAGTCTTTCAGGGCTTTCGGGTTGCCTTTGCGCACGATGAATACGGTCGCGGAGGTGAACGGCGCGCTGTTGTTCGGCAGACGGGTGACCCAATCCTTCGGCACCAGTTGGCCGTTGTCGGCCAGGGCGTTGATGTCGGTGGCCATGTTCATGGTGATGACGTCAGCCGGCAGGCCGTCGATCACCGAGCGCGCCTGTTTGCTCGAACCGCCGAAAGACATCTGCACCGTGATGTTTTCGTTGTGTTCGGCCTGCCAGTGTTTCTGGAACGCAGTGTTGTAGTCCTTGTAGAAATCGCGCATCACGTCGTAGGACACGTTGAGCAGGGTCGGTGCGGCCTGAGCCACGCTGCCGAAGGCAAGACCTGCGGCGAGAAGTGAGGCGCCAAAGAGTTTTTTCACTGCGCATTCCTTGTTCTGTGGGGGTGTTGTTACAAAGATGAGGCCATTTGCCAGCGACTATAGCGGGGCACGCATAGTCGTTTAAAGATTAAAAAGAACTTTGCTTATTCCATTTTCTTGAATAACGGGTTGCCGCATCGCGAACAGAAGGCGGCGCTGCTTTCGTGGCTCTTTTTCTGGCAAACCGGGCAGTCGTGTTGCAACTGTTCACCACGCATCGCATTGGCCAGTTCAGCGGTGAAGATCCCGGTGGGCACGGCGATGATCGAGTAACCGGTGATCATCACCAGCGACGAAATCACCTGGCCCAGCGGAGTCTTCGGCACGATGTCGCCGAAGCCGACGGTAGTCAGGGTCACGATAGCCCAATAGATGCCCTTGGGAATGCTGGTGAATCCGTGTTCCGGGCCTTCGATCACGTACATCAACGTGCCGAAGACCGTCACGAGTGTGCAGACGCTCACCAGAAACACCACGATCTTCTGCTTGCTGCCGCGCAGCGCCGACATCAGGTAGTTGGCTTGCTTGAGATAGGGACTGAGTTTGAGGACGCGGAAAATCCGCAGCATCCGGATGATCCGGATAATCAGCAAGTACTGCGCATCGCTGTAGTACAGCGCGAGGATGCCCGGCACGATTGCCAGCAGATCCACCAATCCATAAAAACTGAAGGCGTAGCGCAGCGGTTTCGGCGAGCAGTACAGACGCAGGATGTACTCGCCGGCAAAGATGATGGTGAACCCCCACTCGATATACGCCAGCACATCGGCGTAATTGCGGTGAACGCTGTCGATGCTGTCGAGCATCACGATCACCAGGCTGGCCAGAATGATCAGCAGCAGAATGCCGTCGAAACGTCGCCCGGCGGGGGTGTCGCTCTGGAAAATCATGACGTAAAGCTGTTCACGCCAGTGCTTGTTACTGTCCATGGATCACGCCTGAATCAAAGATCAGCGCAGCCTAGGTTGATTCTCCCCGTGAGCGCAAGGCGCGCCGCTGATCTGCGGTTGCTGCATCAGGCGAATGCCGGTGCGCAGCAGCCAGCAGGCAAGAATGAACGGTGCCGTGAGAGTCGCAAGACCCAGGGCACTGAACAGCGGCGTCAGCAGCAGCGCCAGGCCGATGCCGAACAGCGGCAGCCACGGTTGCTGGCGCTGGGCGCTGAAGGCGAGGGCGGCAAGGACCGCGTTGTAGCCACCCAGACCGAGCAACGCGACCTGACTGTCGTGGTGCAACAGGCTGGAACCCAGACCCATCGCCGAAGCCAGCAGCGCCCAGGCAAAGGCCCGACGATCGGCGATCAGCAAACCGGCGGCGATCAATCCACCGGCCAGCGGGTGGTCGAGGAACATCACCTGACCGAAGCCTTTCAGGGCGGCACCGAGCAGGTTCACGGTGTTCAGTTCAAGCACCGGTGCGGCGGACAAAGGCTCGGCGAAACACACGAACACCCAGCTCAGCAGCACGAACGGCGCGGTGTAGGCGGGCAGGTATTCGGTGAGGCGTGCGCGTTTGAGCCACTGCTGCGTGATCATCGCACTCAGACCACCGGCCGCCAGAATCAGCGGCGGCAGCATCGGCGACCAGGGGAAATACAGGCTCAGCAACAGGCCGACCAGCACGCCGTTGTAGCTGAACAGTCCGGCCTGGCGATCAGCCTTGGCGTAGTTGCGCCGTTGCGCGGTGAGCAAGCCGGCGACCGCGCCGAGCAGCGCGCCGGCGAACAGCACCGGCGCGGTGAATAAAATGGCCAGGAGGCACAGGAGGCCACACAGCGGATGGCGCTGGAGGAAGATTTGACTGAAGCCGTTGAGCAAAGCCTCGGCCCAGTCAGGGCAGTGGGTGTTGAAATGATTGGCAGGCATGTTTGGAGAATCTGGGCAGTAGGAAAATCAAAGGGTCTTGCGTGAAGCGGTGGCGAGGGAGCTCGTGCCCGGTGCATGCGGCGTCTCTTGTGGAAACCGTCATGCCGAGCGACGGGAGCACGCTCCCTCGCCACACAGGTGTTGCTTAAATCAATGTTTCAATCCGCAGCGAATTAGTCGACCCCGGTTGCCCGAACGGCACACCCGCGGTGATCAGCAACGTATCGCCACGCTCGGCCATTCCTTGAGCCTGAGCGATTTCCAGCGCGGTCGAGCACACCTCGTCGACCTGACGCAGGCGATCATTGACCACCGAATGAATGCCCCACGCCACGCTCAACCGGCGGGCGGTCTGCAGGTTCGGCGTCAGGTTGAGGATCGGCGCCTTCGGCCGCTCCCGCGCGGCACGCAGACTCGATGCGCCGGACTCGCTGTAGTTGACCAGCACCGCCACCGGCAGCACGTTGCTGATCCGGCGAATCGCGCAGCTGATCGCGTCGGACACGGTCGCCTCGGCTTTCGGCCGGCTGACGTCGAGTTGGGTCTGGTAATCCGGACCGTTCTCCACCTGGCGGATGATCTTGCTCATCATCTGTACGGCTTCCAGCGGATACTCGCCGGACGCGGTTTCCGCCGACAGCATCACCGCATCGGCGCCTTCGGCCACGGCGTTGGCCACGTCGGTGACTTCGGCGCGGGTCGGGGCCGGCGAGAAGCGCATCGACTCGAGCATCTGCGTCGCCACCACCACCGGTTTGCCGAGATGACGGCAGGTGGTGATGATGTTTTTCTGGATCTGCGGCACGCTCTCGGCCGGCACTTCCACACCGAGGTCGCCGCGAGCCACCATGATCGCGTCGCTCAGCTCGGCGATCTCGCGCAGTTGCTCGACCGCCGACGGCTTCTCGATTTTCGCCATCAGGAACGCCTTGTCGCCGATCAGTTCGCGGGCCTCGAGGATGTCTTGCGGACGCTGCACGAACGACAGCGCGACCCAGTCCACACCCAGCTCCAGACCGAAGCTCAGGTCGCGGCGATCCTTGGTGGTCAGCGGGCTCAGGTCGAGCACCGCTTGCGGCACGTTCACGCCTTTGCGATCCGACAATTCGCCGCCGTTGAGCACGGTGGTGTCGATCGCGTCGATGTATTTGGTGACGACCCGCAGACGCAGTTTTCCGTCATCGAGCAGCAGATCCATCCCGGCTTCCAGCGCGGCGATGATCTCCGGATGTGGCAGGTTCACCCGGCGTTCGTCGCCCGGTGTTGCGTCCAGATCGAGGCGGAAGGCCTGACCGCGATGCAACTGAACCTTGCCGTCCGCGAACTTGCCGACCCGCAGTTTCGGCCCTTGCAGGTCCATCAGGATCCCGAGCGGGTAGTTGAGCTGGCGCTCGACTTCGCGGATCCACTGATAGCGCTTGGCGTGGTCGGCGTGATCGCCGTGACTGAAGTTGAGGCGGAAAATATTGACCCCGGCCTCGACCAGCTCGCGGATGTCTTCGATGCCGTCGACGGCAGGCCCGAGGGTGGCGAGGATTTTGACCTTTTTATCAGGCGTCATGATTTAGAGCTCTCGAGGATCAGGATGGCGCGGAAGTCGTTGACGTTGGTGCGAGTCGGCTCGGTGACGATCAGCGCATCAAGCGCCTCGAAGTAGCCGTAGCCGTTGTTGTTATCCAGCTCGTCGCTGGCGCTCAGGCCCAGGGCGGCGGCGCGGGCGTAGCTGTCCGGGGTCATGATCGCGCCGGCGTTGTCTTCCGAGCCGTCGATGCCGTCGGTGTCACCGGCCAGCGCATAGACGCCGGGCTGGCCCTTGAGGCTGTCGGTGAGGCTGAGGAGAAATTCGGCGTTGCGCCCGCCACGGCCATTGCCGCGCACGGTCACTGTGGTTTCGCCACCGGAGAGAATCACGCACGGCGCCGCCAGCGGCTGGCCGTGATGGATGATCTGGCGCGCGATGCCGGCGTGGACTTTCGCCACTTCGCGGGATTCGCCCTCCAGGTCGCCGAGGATCAGCGTGCTGAAACCGGCCTGACGGCATTTCACCGCCGCCGCATCCAGCGATTGCTGAGGACGGGCGATCAATTGGAAGTGACTGCGGGCCAGGCTCGGGTCGCCGGGTTTGACGGTTTCCGATTCCGGGCTTTGCAGCCAGTTGCGCACGGAGGCCGGAATCTCGATGCCGTAGCGCTTGATGATCGCCAGCGCTTCGGCGCTGGTGCTCGGGTCGGCCACGGTCGGGCCGGAGGCTATGACCGTGGCGAGGTCGCCCGGTACATCGGAAATCGCGTAGGTATAAACAATCGCCGGCCAGCAGGCCTTGCCCAGGCGTCCGCCCTTGATCGCCGAGAGGTGCTTGCGCACGCAGTTCATCTCGCCGATGGTCGCGCCGGATTTGAGCAGGGCTTTGTTGATCGATTGTTTGTCGGCCAGGGTGATGCCTTCGGCCGGCAGCGCCAGCAGGGCAGAGCCGCCGCCGGACAACAGGAAGATCACGCGGTCGTCTTCAGTCAGGTTGCTGACCAGTTCCAGCACGCGCTTGGCCACGGCCAGCCCGGCAGCGTCCGGCACCGGGTGCGCGGCTTCGACCACTTCGATTTTTTCGCACGGGGCGCCGTGACCGTAGCGGGTCACCACCAGGCCCGAGACTTCACCTTCCCAGCAGCGCTCGACCACTTGCGCCATGGCGGCGGCGGCCTTGCCGGCGCCGATGACGATCACGCGACCTGTGCGATCGGCCGGCAGATGCGCTTCGAGGACCTGGTTCGGATGGGCCGCGTCGATGGCTGTGGCAAACAGCTCGCGCAGCAGTTGTTGCGGATCGACCGACATGGCGGGCTCCCGGAATTCTTGTTATTGGGATAGAGCGACAGCGATGCAGCGACGCGATCCTTGTGGGAGCTGGCTTGCCAGCGATTCAGGCGCTGCGGTCTTTCAGGCCGAGCGAGTCGATGCCATCGCGGGCAAGCCCGCTCCCACAGGGAGCGGGTCAGGGACGCAACTTACTTCTTGTCGCGAATCGAGAAGTTGGCCATGTGTTCCAGGCCCTTGATCAGCGCCGAGTGGTCCCAGTTGCTGCCACCGATGGCCGCGCAGGTGCTGAACACTTGCTGGGCGTTGGCGGTGTTCGGCAGGTTGATGTTCAGCTCCTTGGCGCCTTGCAGGGCCAGGTTCAGGTCTTTCTGGTGCAGGCTGATACGGAAGCCCGGATCGAAGGTGCCCTTGATCATGCGCTCGCCGTGTACTTCGAGGATCTTCGAGGAGGCGAAACCGCCCATCAGCGCTTCACGCACCTTGGCCGGATCGGCACCGTTTTTCGAAGCGAACAGCAGGGCCTCGGCGACGGCCTGAATGTTCAGGGCAACGATGATCTGGTTCGCAACCTTGGCGGTCTGACCGTCGCCATTGCCGCCGACCAGGGTGATGTTCTTGCCCATGGCCTGGAACAGCGGCAGTGCGCGTTCGAAGGCATCGGCGTCGCCACCGACCATGATGCTCAGGGTCGCAGCCTTGGCACCGACTTCACCGCCGGACACCGGGGCGTCGAGGTATTGCGCGCCTTTCTCGTTGATCTTCGCCGCGAAAGCCTTGGTGGCGGTCGGCGAGATCGAGCTCATGTCGATCACGACCTTGCCTTTGCCGATGCCGGCCGCGACGCCGTCGGCGCGGAACAGCACGTCTTCGACCTGCGGGGTATCCGGCACCATGACGATGATGAATTCAGCTTCCTGGGCCACTTCGCGCGGGTTGGCCAGGGCAACGGCGCCAGCGGCGACCAGGTCGGCAGGGGCGGCGTCGTGGTGCGCCGACAGGAACAGGCTGTGACCGGCTTTCTGCAGGTTCGCCGCCATTGGGTGGCCCATGATGCCGGTGCCGATGAATCCGATTTTAGCCATGAGAAATTCCTCTTTTTATTCTGATGCTGCATGCCGTCTTAGAGACGCAGCAGATTCAATGTGGGAGCTGGCTTGCCAGCGATGGCGGTGGATCGGGCAACATGTTTGTTGTGTGTGCCGTCGCCATCGCGGGCAAGCCCGCTCCCACAGGGTTTTGTATTGCTCGTTCAGATTGCGTTGTGAGTCTTCAGCCAGCCGAGGCCTGCTTCAGTGGTGGTCAGCGGTTTGTACTCGCAGCCGACCCAGCCCTGATAACCGATGCGATCCAGGTGTTCGAACAGGAAGCGGTAGTTGATCTCGCCAGTGCCCGGCTCGTTGCGGCCCGGGTTGTCGGCCAGCTGCACATGGTTGATCTCGGCCAGGTGCGATTGCAGGGTGCGGGCCAGATCGCCTTCCATGATTTGCATGTGATAGATGTCGTATTGCAGGAACAGATTGGCGCTGCCGACCTGCTCGCGAATCGACAGGGCCTGCGCCGTGTTGTTCAGGTAGAAACCCGGGATGTCGCGGGTGTTGATCGCTTCCATCACCAGTTTGATGCCGACGGCTTGCAGCTTGTCGGCGGCGTACTTGAGGTTGGCGACGAAGGTCTTTTCAACGGTGGCATCGTCCACGCCCTGCGGACGGATACCGGCCAGGCAGTTGACCTGGGTGTTGCCCAGAACCTGCGCGTAAGCGATGGCCAGGTCGACCCCGGCGCGGAACTCTTCGACCCGGTCCGGCAGGCACGCGATACCGCGCTCGCCCTTGGCCCAGTCACCGGCCGGCAGGTTGAACAGCACTTGGGTCAGACCGTTGGCGTCGAGTCTGGCCTTGATTTCTGCGGAGCTGAAATCGTACGGGAACAGGTACTCGACACCGCTGAAGCCAGCCTTGGCGGCGGCGTCGAAACGGGCAAGGAAATCCTGTTCGGTGAACAGCATGGACAGGTTGGCTGCGAAACGCGGCATGGTGGTCTCCTAAAACGGTTTTGACGCGGGTGGTCAGACTAAACGCGATCAAGTCCCCTCTCCTGGGGGAGAGGGAGCCGGTTACGTTCAGTCGAGCAACGAAATCGCGGTAGGCGCATCGTTGCCGACCAGCGCCAGGTCTTCGAATTCGTTGACGGCGTTGATCTCGGTGCCCATGGAGATGTTGGTCACACGCTCCAGAATGATCTCGACGATCACCGGCACCTTGAACTCTTCGATCAGCTCTTCGGCCTTGCGCAGGGCAGGGGCGATGTCAGCCGGTTCGAACACACGCAGCGCCTTGCAGCCCAGGCCTTCGGCGACTGCCACGTGGTCGACACCATAACCGTTGAGTTCCGGCGCGTTCAGGTTATCGAAGGACAGCTGCACGCAGTAGTCCATATCGAACCCGCGCTGGGCCTGACGGATCAGCCCCAGGTACGAGTTGTTCACCACGACGTGGATGTACGGCAGTTTGAACTGAGCGCCGACCGCCAGTTCTTCGATCATGAACTGGAAGTCATAGTCCCCCGACAGGGCCACGACTTTACGGTTCGGATCGGCCTTCACCACGCCCAGCGCTGCCGGAATGGTCCAGCCCAACGGGCCGGCCTGGCCGCAGTTGATCCAGTGGCGCGGTTTGTAGACGTGCAGGAACTGCGCGCCGGCAATCTGCGACAGACCAATGGTGCTGACGTAGCAGGTGTCCTTGCCGAACACCTGGTTCATTTCTTCGTAAACGCGCTGCGGCTTGACCGGCACGTTGTCGAAGTGGGTCTTGCGATGCAGGCTGGCCTTGCGCTGCTGGCAATCCTGCAGCCAGGCGCTGCGGTTTTTCAGCTTGCCGGCGGCTTGCCATTCACGGGCGACTTCGATGAACACGGTCAGCGCGGCAGCCGCGTCGGAAACAATGCCCAGGTCCGGGGTGAACACGCGGCCGATCTGGGTCGGTTCGATGTCGACGTGAATGAACTTGCGGCCTTCGGTGTAAACGTCGACCGAGCCGGTGTGGCGGTTGGCCCAGCGGTTGCCGACACCCAGCACCACGTCGGACTTGAGCAGGGTGGCGTTGCCATAGCGGTGCGAAGTCTGCAGACCGACCATGCCGACCATCAGCGGGTGATCGTCCGGGATGGTGCCCCAGCCCATCAGGGTCGGAATAACCGGAATGCCGGTCAGCTCGGCGAACTCGACCAGCAGCTCGCTGGCGTCGGCGTTGATGATGCCGCCGCCGGCCACCAGCAATGGACGCTCGGCCTGATCGAGCATCGCCAGGGCTTTTTCGACTTGCACGCGGGTCGCGCTCGGCTTGGCCAGCGGCAGTGGCTGGTAGGCGTCGATGTCGAATTCGATTTCAGCCATCTGCACATCGAACGGCAGGTCGATCAGCACCGGGCCTGGACGGCCGGAGCGCATTTCGTAAAAGGCTTTCTGGAAGGCGTAAGGCACCTGGCCCGGCTCCAGAACGGTGGTCGCCCATTTGGTCACCGGCTTGACGATGCTGGTGATGTCGACGGCCTGGAAGTCTTCCTTGTGCATACGGGCGCGGGGTGCTTGACCGGTGATGCAGAGGATCGGGATCGAGTCCGCGGAGGCGCTGTACAGACCGGTGACCATGTCGGTACCGGCCGGGCCGGAAGTACCGATGCACACGCCGATGTTGCCGGCCTTGGTGCGGGTGTAGCCCTCGGCCATGTGCGAGGCGCCTTCAACGTGGCGAGCGAGGACGTGATCGATGCCACCGACTTTCTGCAGGGCGGAGTACAGCGGGTTGATTGCAGCGCCCGGAATGCCAAAAGCGGTATCAACCCCTTCACGGCGCATCACCAGAACGGCGGCTTCGATTGCTCTCATTTTGCTCATGGTTTTGTGCCTCTTTACGTTTTGTAATTGTATACAAGTGGCTTTGCGCAGAGTGTATTCACGGCGGACGGCGCAGGTCAATCCATTTTCTCAAGCGTCTGTTTCATTCGTCGGAAGCCCGTTCCGCTGTGGCTTTTCGTCGCATGAGGCGCTTTTCGAGAATTATTGTATACAAAAAAATAATTCATTGTGTTCTATTTGTTGCGCCGGGCTGCGGCAGAAAAGCGCAGCCCAACGACTTTCCCAATAACAAAATGAGGACGGCACCATGAGCGCTTTAACCTTGAAAGTCGCAGTCAAGCTGGTCAACGAAGCTATCAGCGCAGGGCGGGCCATCTCCGCTGCGCCGCTGACCATTGCAGTACTGGATACCGGCGGCCACCTGGTCACCTTGCAACGCGAAGACGGCGCCAGCCTGTTGCGCCCGAACATCGCCATCGGCAAAGCTTGGGGCGCTATCGCTCTTGGCAAGGGCTCACGCCTGCTGGCGCTGGACGCGCAACAACGCCCGGCGTTCATCGCCGCACTTAACAGCATGGGGCAGGGCAGCGTCGTGCCGGCACCGGGTGGTGTGCTGATTCGTGATCAGGCGGGGAACGTGCTGGGTGCGATCGGCATCAGCGGCGATCTGTCGGACATCGATGAGCAGGTGGCAATCAAGGCCGTAGAGGCCCTGGACCTGCGGGCGGATGCGGGGGTGGCTGCGTGATGTGCGGCGTTTGATCGAAAGTCATCGCTGCAAGCCAGCTCCCACACATTGTGCGTTGAATTAAAACTCTGCGAACGACACAAAACCCTGTGGGAGCTGGCTTGCCAGCGATGGCGGTCTTACTGACACATCCAGATAACAGACTGACCCAGTCAAAGGAATCATTGAGGTCTAGCCTTCTGATGAACTCATCAGAAAGGGGCAACGGATTGCCTGATCTTCCTGCTTCGCATCGTCTGCGAACCGGTCGCTATGCCGAGCCGAATCAAATCTATTTACTGACTTCAAACACTCTTGATCGAGAACCGATCTTTGCCGATTTGGCGTTGGGCAGACTGTTTGTTCATCAACTTCGTCGCGCACAGGACCACGGAATGGCGAAATCGTTGGCGTGGGTTGTGATGCCCGATCATTTTCACTGGCTGGTCGAGCTGGAAAATTGCTCTCTCCGCAAACTGATGCGCGAGACCAAATCCCTGATTGCGCGAGAGGTGAATCTGCACAGTGGCAGACATGGGCCATTATGGCAGCAGGGTTACCATGACCGGGCGTTGAGGCGGGAAGATGACTTGGTGAAAATGGCACGGTATGTAGTGGCCAACCCTTTGTGCGCTGGGCTGGTGGGTAAAATCGGCGACTATCCGCTGTGGGATGCAGTTTGGCTTTAGCAACTTTGAACCGAGTTGCCTTCATCGCTGGCAAGCCAGCTCCCACAGGGATGTGTGTTGTTTGCTAAATCTGAATTCAGCACAGAAATCTGTGGGGGCTGCGGTGCGACGATTCGACTTGCTCGAGATAGGCGCACCGCGAATTTTCAGTCCGGCTCGCAGCCCTTGAGCACCAACCGGATGATGGTTTGTGCTGCCGCTTCATAATCGGCTTCGTCGAGTTTGTCCTTGCCGGTGATGGCGGAGATCTGCCAGTCGAAGTCGGCGTAGGTCTGGGTTGCGGCCCAGATGCTGAACATCAGGTGGTTGGGGTCGATCGGGGCGATCTGGCCGCGGTCGATCCAGGTCTGGATGCAGTCGATGTTGTGCTTGGCCTGGCCGTTGAGCTGCTCGACCAGGTCGGCGCTCAGGTGCGGGGCGCCGTGCATGATTTCGCTGGCGAACACCTTGGAGGCAAAGGGCAGGTCGCGGGAGATGCGGATCTTCGAGCGGATGTAGCCGCTCAGCACTTCGCTTGGTACGCCGTCCGGATTGAACGGGGTCGAGGCCTGCAGAATCGGCACGATGATACTTTCCAGCACCTCGCGGTAGAGGTTTTCCTTGGACTTGAAGTAGTAATAGACGTTGGGCTTGGGCAGTCCTGCCTTGGCGGCGATGTCGCTGGTTTTGGTCGCAGCGAAGCCCTTGTCGGCAAACTCTTCACTGGCTGCACGCAGGATCAGTTCTTTGTTGCGCTCGCGGATTGTGCTCATAAACCCGGTGGTTCCTTGCCTGTTCTGGCGGTTGCGCATGGTAGCACCGGCCTCGCGCGGCGCTCAACAATGCCCCGTGTGGCCCGCAGTCGCGGTATGCTGCGCGGCATTATTCACATAAGGAAACATGATTCATGGCAGGAAGCAGTTTGCTGGTGCTGATCGACGACATCGCCACCGTTCTGGACGACGTTGCGTTGATGACCAAAATGGCTGCCAAGAAGACCGCCGGCGTGCTCGGCGACGACTTGGCGCTCAATGCCCAGCAGGTCTCCGGCGTACGCGCGGAGCGGGAAATCCCCGTCGTTTGGGCGGTGGCCAAGGGTTCTTTCGTCAACAAACTGATCCTGGTGCCGTCGGCGCTGGCGATCAGTGCGTTCGTGCCGTGGCTGGTGACGCCACTGTTGATGGTCGGTGGCGCTTACCTGTGTTTCGAAGGTTTCGAAAAACTCGCGCACAAGTTCCTGCACAGCAAGGCCGAGGACGAGGCCGAGCACGCCCAGTTGGTTGAGGCCGTGGCTGATCCGGCAACCGATCTGGTGGCGTACGAGAAGGACAAAATCAAAGGCGCGATCCGCACCGACTTTATCCTCTCGGCGGAAATCATCGCCATCACCCTCGGCACCGTGGCCGATGCTTCGCTGACCCAGCAAGTGATCGTGATGTCGGGCATCGCCATCGTCATGACCGTCGGCGTTTACGGTTTGGTGGCCGGTATCGTCAAACTCGATGACCTCGGTCTGTGGCTGACCCAGAAGCCCGGGCAGATGGCCAAAAACATCGGCAACAGCATTCTGCGTGCGGCGCCGTACATGATGAAAGGCCTGTCTGTGATCGGTACGGCAGCGATGTTCCTGGTGGGCGGCGGCATCCTGACCCACGGTGTGCCGGTGGTGCATCACTGGATCGAAAGCGTCGGCGCGGCGGCCGGTGGCGCCGGGTTCGTGGTGCCGATGCTGTTGAACGGCGTGGCGGGGATCATCGCGGGTGCGGTGGTGCTGGCCGGTGTATCCGTGATCGGCAAAGTCTGGAAAGCGCTGAAGGGTTGAATCCTGAGGCAAACAAAAAGGCCATTCGACTCGCATCGAATGGCCTTTTTTGTGGCTGGCGTTTTTACTCGGCGATCTGCAACTTGCGCGACTCGGTGTAGACGTAGCGCACCTTTTCGTACTCGAACGGTGAGTTCAGCTGACCGTAGCGGAAGCTGGTCTGGTAGCGCTTGTCGACGGCGCGCAAGGCCCAGACTTCCGGATGGTTGGAACTGACTTCCGAAACGTTGAGGAAGTTGATCGCGGATTCGGCGGTGTAATCCACAGCCAGGCCTGCGGTATCGCGCAGGTTCGACGGGCCGAGGATCGGCAGCACGAAGTAAGCACCGCCCGGTACGCCGTAGAAGCCCAGGGTCTGGCCGAAGTCTTCGTTCTGGCGCGGCAGGCCCATGGCGGTGGCCGGATCCCAGAGCCCGGCGATGCCGATAGTGGTGTTGAGCAGCAGGCGCGCGGTGGTTTCCATCGAGCGCTTGCCCTTGAACTGCAACAGGCTGTTGACCAGGTTCGGTACGTCGCCAATGTTGTTGAAGAAGTTGCTCACGCCGGTGCGCACGAAGCTCGGGGTGACGTAGCGATAGCCATTGACCACCGGCAGGAACACCCATTGGTCGAAGCGGTAGTTGAAGTGGTAGACGCGGCGGTTCCACTCTTCCAGCGGGTCATAGACGTTCAGCGCGCTGAGGGTCGAGCGCTCGAACTCGCGCTGATCCAGCCCCGGGTTGAACTTGAGTTTGGACAGCGGCTCCTTGAAGCCGTCGCTGTCGATGACCACCGGTGCATTGGCTTTGCTGTTGTCGGCCTGGGCCATACCTGCACTGAGGAGTGCTGCAATCAGCAGGAGATATTTAGCCACGGAAGAACTCCAGCATGGCGTCGCTGTTGACGCGGTAGTTAAGGTTGCCGCAATGGCCGCCCAGCGGGTAAACGGTCAGGCGATCACCGAAGGTTTTGCGCAGGAAACCGAGGTCGCCCGGGCCGAGGATCACGTCGTCGGCATTGTGCATGACGGCGATTTTCGGGCTGTCGTGCAGGTAATCCTTCAAGGCGTACAGGCTCACCTGATCGATCAGCTGCAGCAGGCTGCCGCCGTCGGTGCGGGCGCGCCACATCGGGATCACCTGTTCGGTGAGGTAGCAGTCGAAGTCGCATTGCAGCGCACGCTTGAGGAACGGCGTGAGGCTGGTGCCTTCGGTGATCGGGAATTTCGGCGGAGTGATCAGGCCGCGACGGTTGATCAGGTCCGAAGTGAACGCGATATCGGCCGCCGAGAAGCGGAATGACGTGCCGATCAGCATCGCCATCTGCTCGTTGCTCAAGTGTTGCTTGGACTGCTGGAAGTCGTAGAGCAGCGCATCGTTGAGGTCGATGTAGCCCTTTTGCTGGAAGTAGCGGGTCAGTTTGTTCAGCACCAGTTCATAGAAGGTGGTGCTGTTGTTGATGCCCTTGACCTCGGTCTGTACCAGCTTGTCGAGGTTGGTAATCGAGGTGTAGAGGTTGACTGGCGGATTCAGCAGCAGGACTTTCTTGAAGTTGAAGCTGCGACGGGTTTCATCCAGATGGGCGACGAACGCCGCGTCCAGCGCACCCAGGCTGTAGCCGCTGAGGTAATAGTCAGTGACCGGCACTTTCGGGTTTTGCGCCCGCACCGCCTGCATCACCCGGTACATGTCTTCGGCGTCTTCCTTGGTCACGCCGGGGGTGGCGAAACGCGAGGCGGCGCTCATGAAGTCGAAGCTGGTCGGCGATGACAGCTGCACGACGTGGTAGCCAGCCTTGTAATAAAGCTTCTTCAGGTACTCGTTGAGCGTGCTGTCATAACGCGCGCCGGTGCCGGCGATCAGGAAGATCAGCGGTGCGGCCTTGTCCTGGGTGGCGATGCGGTAGGTCAGTTTTTTCACCGGCCAGAAATTGTCCGGCAGGATGAATTCGCGCTCGGGGCGCAGGGTGACGCTGCGGTCGGCCTGATCGATGTCGTCGTCCACTGGCAGTTCCGGGCGCAAGTCCGGCGGCGTGGTAGCGATGGTCGCCTCGAATGGATTGGTCAGGGGATAGCCATAGCTGGCGGCGTCGATATCCACCGCCAGTGCGGACGCACTCAGAATAAGGCCGCCAAACAGGGCGGCGAAGCGCAAGGAACGGAGCATGACTGGATCCCTTAGAGGAAGGTGCCGAATGAAGTTCGCAGGCTATGACCACCGGGGTTGCGCCAAAGTGCCATGCCTCGGCACCAAACTGACGGAATTCGGAGTAATAGTAGCCGGACGATACACTTTGCAAGGAAGGAATGACCAGTTAAGAGTTGTTAGTCCTTGCGTATGCGCCGCGGCAGATTAAGCTGGCCGCCGATTTCATCGATTGGAGTGTTCCATGTCCCGCCGCTTGCCCGTGATTCTGCTGCTCGTTCTGTTGCCGCTGTGGCTGGCTGCCAGTTATGGCGCGCGTTATGGCTTCATGGAGGACGCGCAGTGGGTGGGCATCTGCGTGGATGAGGCGAGCCGCTGGGAATGCTCGGTGCGCTCGAATCTGGGCCTGATGATTCATTTCCAGCTGCTTGGCTGGGCGGCGGTCGTGGCTGCGGTGATCGGTTTTGTCGTCCCGGGCCGGGCAGGGTGGTGGCTGGCGGTGCTGGCGCTGGTGTTCGGGTTGCCTGGGCTGGCGCTGTACAACACGACGCTGGCGGTGTTTGCGGTGGTGATTGCCGGTTTGCGACTGGTTAGAGCGCCTCGCGGCGTCTGACAGTCAGCCATCGCTGGCAAGCCAGCTCCCACACTTGATCCATGTAGATACAGAACCTGTGGCAGGCAGGAATCCTGTGGGAGCTGGCTTGCCAGCGAAGAGGCCGGTTCAGCCTCTGAAGATCAGCCCTTGCGAACCCGCAGGCAGCGCCATAGTGCAGCCACCATCAACACGCTGACCAGCGCCCAGCCCCAGGCCTGCTGATTCTGCAGTCCTTCGCTGTAGAGCTGCGGCGCAATGCCGGCGCCGATGATGAAGGTCAGCAGGGCGATCTCTCGACGGGCCACGGGCACTGGACGGCACAGGTAAACCAGCGCCGGCAGGATGAACGCCACGCTCGGGAAGCTGCGATAGCGCGGATCGAACACCAACTCCAGCATCATCACCGCAGCGGCAAAACCGGCTGCCGCCACCAGCCAGCCGGCCCGTCGCTCGAAAGCGTTGAACGCCCGTTCACGCCAGCCATTACGGGCGCTCAAGGTCAGCGCGGCATGGGCCAGCACCAACAGATTCAGAGCCGTCAGCAAGCCGACCCAGAGCCATTCGCTGGCAAATCGCGTGGTCACCCGCGCCAGATCACCCCAGGCACCGATCGAGCAGGCGGCGAGGGCGCCGAGCAGCGGCAGGATCAGCGCCGAGCGCGTCGTGCGAACCCGGCCGCCCAGCAGTAATGTGCCGAGGACGATCAGCCCGCCGACCGCCAGCCACTGCGACCAGTACGGCACGTTCGACACCGGGCCGGCCAGCACGCCTTTGTCCTGGCGATCCGCATCGAACAGCCCCCAGTAACCGCCGACCGCGCCTTCGCTGCCGCGCTTCCATGGCTGGTCGAACGCTTCGACCAGGTTGTAACGCCAGCCTTCCTTCTCGGCCATCGCGACGAAACCACGAATAAATCTGGCTTCGTTTTCGCGGCTCGGTATTGCTGTCTTGCGTTGCCGACCTTCGCTCGGCCAACCCGTTTCGCCGATCATTATTTCTTTCGACTCAAATGTATTGCCGAAGCTGCGACGTATTTCGGCCACATGGGACAATGCCACATCGACACCCCATGGATGATCTTCCCAATACGGCAATAAATGAATGGTGATGAAGTCAACTGCCGGCGCGACTTCCGGGTGCTTGAGCCAGAACTCCCAGACATCGGCATAGGTCACCGGCTGCTTGATGTGGCTCTTGACCTTGTTGATCAGCTTCGCCAACTGCGCGCCGGTCACTTCATTGCGCAGCAAGGCTTCGTTGCCGACGATCACGGCGCTGACCACGTCCGGGTTGGCATTGGCCGAGGCGATCAGCAAGTCGACTTCCTTCTCGGTGGCCACCGGATTGCTGTTGACCCACGCGCCGCTCATCAACTTCAAACCATGTTTGCGCGCCAGATCCGGCAGCGCTTCGAGACCGCTCATTGAGTAGGTGCGGATGCATTCAAAGCGGGTGGCGAGCAGGGCGAGGTCGGCGTCCATGCGCTCCGGGCGCAGTTTGAACGGCACGTCGAACGGCGACTGGTCTTTATCGAACGGGGTGTAGGAGGCGCATTGCAACTTGTGGGTCGGGGTGGCGACGTCCGGCAGGATCACCGGTTTACCGAGGCCGTACCAGAAACCGCACAGGGCAAACAGCCCGAGCAGGCAGGCGAACAGATAAGGAAGAAAGGGGAAGCGGGAAGTCGCGGACATGGTCAGGCCGAGTGGCTGCAAAGCGACGCATGTTACCTGCATTTATAAGCAGGTTGGTGGCCCGCACGATTTTGACATGCAAAGTTCGGGCGGATTGTCTGGCGCCAAATATCCGGACGCAGTTAATGGCGTTCTGATGTCGTTTCTCGTTGCTTCGAGGTCGCTGGCAGAGCAGGTCTTATCGGGCGTCAGGTTGATGATCAAAAGCGTCAGTACTCCGCTGATGTTCGAACGAGTTTGCGGTCAGGCGTGATGGGGGCGCTGTGCACCATAACAATACGTTGACGATGCCCGGCATCCGTCGGGCGCAGCATTTCGGGGAAGTAACGATGAAGATGCGACGACTTTTAGGCGCAGGTGCCGCTCTGGTACTTGCGATGAGCTCCACTTTCGCCAGCGCTGAAAAACAGACCCTGAACATCGGTTACGTTGACGGCTGGTCCGACAGCGTCGCGACCACTCACGTGGCAGCCGAAGTGATCAAGCAGAAACTCGGCTACGACGTGAAACTGCAGGCCGTGGCCACCGGCATCATGTGGCAGGGCGTTGCCACCGGCAAACTCGACGCCATGCTCTCGGCCTGGCTGCCGGTGACTCACGGCGAATACTGGACCAAGAACAAGGATCAGGTCGTCGATTACGGCCCGAACTTCAAGGACGCGAAAATCGGTCTGATCGTGCCGGAGTACGTCAAGGCCAAGTCGATCGAGGACCTGAAAACCGACGACTCCTTCAAGAATCGCATCGTCGGCATCGACGCGGGCTCAGGCGTGATGCTCAAGACCGATCAGGCGATCAAGGATTACGGCCTCGACAAATACACCCTCAAGGCCAGTTCCGGCGCCGGCATGATTGCCGAGCTGACCCGCGCCGAGAAGAAAAACGAATCCATTGCCGTCACCGGCTGGGTGCCGCACTGGATGTTCGCCAAGTGGAAACTGCGCTTCCTCGACGACCCGAAAGGCGTATACGGGGCGGCTGAAACCGTGAACAGCATCGGCAGCAAGGAACTGGCGACCAAGGCGCCGGAAGTGGCCAAGTTCCTGAAGAACTTCCAGTGGGCTTCGAAAGACGAAATCGGCGAAGTCATGCTGGCGATTCAGGACGGTGCAAAACCTGACGTAGCGGCCAAGGATTGGGTTGCCAAGCACCCTGAGCGTGTTGCCGACTGGACCAAGTGATCTAAGCCGAAGCGTCTAATCTGCGCTTTCCAGGGCCGCCCGACATGACCGTCGGGCGGCCTTTTTTGTTTGTCCTCTATTAATAGGAAGGGGTGGGCGTTTTCGGCTGGTCTGGAAATTGGCAAAAACGTCATGGCGTTCTACTACTAAGGTCGTCTGGAACCCGGCTCGCAGCCGCATACAGTGGATATGTTCCAAAAATAAAAATCTGTGCTGCGAGGATAAAAACAATGAACGACAGCATTTACCTCTCGATTCAGAACAGCCCGCGCTTCAAGGAGCTGGTCAAGAAAAGAGAAAGGTTCGCCTGGATACTCTCGGCGATCATGCTCGGGCTTTATTCCGGCTTCATCCTTCTGATCGCGTACGGGCCGCAAGTGCTCGGGACGAAAATCAGTCCCGAATCATCCATCACCTGGGGCATCCCGATCGGTGTCGGACTGATTGTCTCGGCCTTCATCCTGACCGGCATTTACGTACGTCGCGCCAATGGCGAGTTTGACGACCTGAACAATGCGATTCTGAAGGAGGCTCAGCAATGATCCGGCGTCTACTGGCTCTTTTGAGCATCGCAGCGTTCGCTCCGGCCGTCTGGGCCGCTGACGCCCTGACCGGCGAAGTCCACAAACAACCACTCAACGTTTCCGCGATCGTCATGTTCGTGGTGTTCGTTGGCGCGACCTTGTGCATCACCTACTGGGCGTCCAAGCGCAACAAATCGGCGGCCGACTACTATGCGGCGGGCGGCAAGATCACCGGTTTCCAGAACGGTCTGGCAATTGCCGGTGACTACATGTCGGCGGCGTCCTTCCTGGGTATTTCCGCGCTGGTGTTTACCTCCGGCTACGACGGCCTGATCTACTCGATCGGCTTCCTGGTGGGCTGGCCGATTATTCTGTTCCTGATCGCCGAGCGTCTGCGTAACCTGGGCAAATACACCTTTGCCGACGTGGCGTCCTACCGCCTCGGGCAAACCCAGATTCGCACGCTGTCGGCCTGCGGTTCGCTGGTGGTGGTAGCGTTCTACCTGATCGCGCAAATGGTCGGTGCCGGCAAGCTGATCCAGCTGCTGTTCGGTCTCGACTACCACGTCGCGGTGATTCTGGTCGGTATCCTGATGTGCCTGTACGTGCTGTTCGGCGGCATGCTGGCGACCACCTGGGTGCAGATTATCAAGGCGGTGCTGTTGCTGTCCGGTGCCTCGTTCATGGCGCTGATGGTGATGAAGCACGTCAACTTCGACTTCAACACCCTGTTCTCCGAAGCGATCAAGGTTCACGCCAAGGGCGAAGCGATCATGAGCCCGGGCGGTCTGGTAAAGGATCCGATCTCGGCGTTCTCCCTGGGGCTGGCACTGATGTTCGGTACCGCCGGCCTGCCGCACATCCTGATGCGTTTCTTCACCGTGAGCGATGCGAAAGAAGCCCGTAAGAGCGTGCTGTACGCGACCGGTTTCATTGGCTACTTCTACATCCTGACCTTCATCATCGGCTTCGGCGCGATCCTGCTGGTCAGCACCAACCCGGCCTTTAAAGATGCGGCGGGCGCTCTGCTCGGCGGCAACAACATGGCGGCGGTGCACCTGGCTAACGCCGTAGGCGGCAGCGTGTTCCTCGGCTTCATCTCGGCGGTAGCGTTCGCGACCATTCTGGCGGTCGTGGCCGGCCTGACCCTGGCCGGGGCTTCGGCGGTGTCTCACGACCTGTACGCCAGCGTGATCAAGAAGGGCAAGGCCAACGAGAAGGATGAGATCCGCGTTTCGAAGATCACCACCATCGCGCTGGGCGTTCTGGCCATTGGCCTGGGCATCCTGTTCGAAAGCCAGAACATTGCGTTCATGGTGGGTCTGGCGTTCTCCATCGCGGCAAGCTGCAACTTCCCGGTGCTGCTGCTTTCGATGTACTGGAAGAAGCTGACCACCCGTGGCGCCATGATTGGCGGCTGGCTGGGCCTGGTGAGTGCGGTGGGTCTGATGATTCTTGGCCCGACCATCTGGGTGCAGATTCTGCATCATGAGAAGGCGATCTTCCCTTACGAGTATCCGGCGTTGTTCTCGATGATCATTGCGTTTATCGGGATCTGGTTCTTCTCGGTCACCGATAAGTCGGCCGAAGCCGAGAATGAGCGTGCGCTGTTCTTCCCGCAGTTTGTGCGTTCGCAGACTGGGTTGGGGGCTAGTGGGGCGGTTTCGCACTGAGGCTTCTAGGTTGAATATGTAGGTTGAGTTGGATGGAAGTGCCCTGGTCGAGAGATTGGGGCATTTTTTTGTGGGCGGTTATCGGACTTTCTTTGGGGTGGTTTTGATTTGTGTGTATATCCGTTGCTGCGGTAACGGCTTCTTGGGGTTTCGCCCTTACGGCGAGTCACCTTTTCCAAGCGCCGAAAAGGTAACCCAAAAGGCTTTACCCTGACGTACGGCCCTCGCTGTGGCTCGGGTTCCTTCGCTCCGGGATTGATCCGGGGGCATCGCCTACGGTTTGCTTCGCTGCACCTCCTCTCGATGCATGCGGCTGCGCCGCACGGTCGCTGCGCTCCCACCCCCGGATCAATCCCTCCACTCAGCCTGCCGACGGGCCCTGAGATCAAAAGCTTTACTCGAGCTAACGCTCATCGTGTTGAGTGGTGAGGAGCACGGTGTGGTCGACTTTGGTTTTGTGGTGGATTCACCCCTCTCCCCTAGGAGAGGGAGCCGATTGGTGTGCTTTTCAAAGCCTGAGTTCAACTCGGTAATTCATGTCGGCGTACCTCTCCCAAACACCCCGATCAGTCCCCTCTCCCTACGGGCGGTCCGACGTTTCGGGAGGGCTAGGGTGAGGGGCTCTTGATCTGCTTTTGATTTTTTGCCACTTCGGCAGGCCGAGCGGAGGTGTCCATCAGGGGGTAGGCGCGCAGCGCCGTGCGGCGCAGCCGCATACATCGAGAGGAGGTGCAGCGAAGCAAACCGTAGGCGATGCCCCCTGATGGACACCGTAGCGAGGGAACACTGAGCCTAAGCGAAGTGCCGTACGCCGGGGCAAAAGCCTTTTGGTTCCTTTTTGGCGTTTGAAAAAGGGACTCGCTGTAAGAGCGAAACCGCCAGCGGCAGCACCCGAAGCAACGGATATACACCCAATCAACAAAAAAACAGTCGGCCCAAAGGCCGCTGAGATGCCCAAAACGAAAAACGGCCCCCATTCACATGGAGGCCGTTTCCGGTAATACGCTAAGACGCTATCGCAAGAAAGCTCTTATTTGCGGTCTTCCAGCTTGGTGATATCCCGCGACTCGTAGCCAGTGTACAGCTGGCGCGGACGGCCAATCTTGTACGGGCTGGAGAGCATTTCCTTCCAGTGCGAGATCCAGCCGACAGTACGTGCCAGGGCGAAGATCACAGTGAACATGCTGGTCGGAATGCCGATCGCCTTGAGGATGATCCCCGAGTAGAAGTCGACGTTCGGGTACAGCGAGCGCTCGATGAAGTACGGATCGGTCAGGGCGATCTCTTCCAGGCGCATGGCCAGTTCGAGTTGCGGATCGTTCTGGATGCCCAGTTCCTTCAGCACTTCGTCGCAGGTCTGCTTCATTACAGTCGCGCGAGGGTCGCGGTTCTTGTAGACGCGGTGACCGAAGCCCATCAGCTTGAACGGATCGTTCTTGTCCTTGGCCTTGGCGATGAACTTGTCGATGTTCGAAACATCGCCGATTTCATCGAGCATGGTCAGCACGGCTTCGTTCGCACCGCCGTGGGCAGGGCCCCACAGTGCGGCGATGCCGGCGGCGATGCAGGCGAACGGGTTGGCGCCCGAGGAGCCCGCCAGACGCACGGTGGAGGTCGAGGCGTTCTGCTCGTGGTCGGCGTGGAGGATGAAGATCCGGTCCATGGCCTTGGCGAGTACCGGGCTGATCGGTTTGATCTCGCACGGGGTGTTGAACATCATGTGCAGGAAGTTTTCCGCATACGACAGGTCGTTGCGCGGGTACATCATGGGTTGGCCCATGGAGTACTTGTAAACCATCGCGGCCAGGGTCGGCATCTTGGCAACCAGGCGGATCGCGGAAATTTCGCGATGCTGCGGGTTATTGATGTCGAGGGAGTCGTGGTAGAAGGCCGAGAGGGCGCCGACTACACCACACATGACGGCCATTGGGTGGGCGTCACGGCGGAAGCCGTTGAAGAAGGTTTTCAGCTGTTCGTGAACCATGGTGTGGTTCTTCACGGTGCCGACGAACTGGGCCTTTTGCTCTGCAGTCGGCAGTTCGCCGTTCAGCAGCAGGTAGCAGGTTTCCAGGTAGTCCGACTTTTCAGCCAGCTGTTCGATCGGGTAGCCGCGGTGCAGCAGGATGCCGTTGTCGCCGTCGATATAGGTGATCTTCGATTCGCAGGAAGCGGTCGACATGAAACCGGGGTCGAAAGTGAAGCGGCCCGTGGCCGTCAGGCCCCGAACATCGATAACATCGGGACCAACGGTGCCGGTTAAAATGGGCAGCTCGACGGGGGCTGCGCCCTCGATGATCAACTGCGCTTTTTTGTCAGCCATGTGGCCTCCTATTTATGCTTGAAATCATCAGACAGACCCCCCACGCAGGGCCCGCACCACTATAGTGAGATAAATTCGAATGTCAATTTGCCTAAAGTCTTGCTCCAGAAGGCTTTAACCGTACTTTTTCCTCGAAATTGCCTGCCATTTACGCCTTTTATACGACTTGTGCAATCCGCTATTGGGGGTAGGCGATTGCGTTGTCATTAGTAGCCTAACTGTCTATACTCGGCGACCGACCGCCAAGGGCTTTTGGGCTTGCTTTCATTGGGGGTCGCATCCCTGGGTGGTGGTTACCTGACCAGTGCACTCCCCAACAACTTTGCCCTGATTGTTAGGGGCTCTTCAGTGTGAAAAAAAAGCCGTGAAAAGCCAACGACCTGTAAACCTAGACCTAAGGACCATCAAACTCCCCATCACCGGCGTTACGTCGTTTCTTCACCGTGTTTCCGGCATCATCCTCTTCCTGGGCCTTGGCATCATGCTTTATGCATTGGGCAAATCCCTGGGTTCCGAGGAAGGTTATGTCGAGGTGAAGGCATGCTTGACCAGCCCGCTGGCCAAGTTCGTAGCATGGGGCCTCCTGTCCGCTCTTCTGTATCACCTGGTTGCCGGTGTGCGCCACTTGATCATGGACATGGGCATCGGTGAGACGCTGGAAGGCGGCCGCCTGGGCTCGAAACTGATCATCGCCGTTTCCGTGGTGCTGATCGTTCTGGCAGGAGTTTGGATATGGTAACCAGCGTTACAAACCTTTCGCGTTCGGGCCTCTATGACTGGATGGCACAGCGTGTGTCTGCGGTCGTTCTCGCGGCTTATTTCATATTCCTGATCGGCTACCTCGCCGCGAACCCGGGCATTGGCTACGACCAATGGCACGGCCTGTTCGCCCACAACGGAATGCGTATCTTCAGTCTGCTGGCACTGGTTGCCCTGGGCGCTCACGCCTGGGTCGGCATGTGGACCATCGCGACCGACTACCTGACGCCAATGGCGCTGGGCAAGTCCGCGACTGCAGTACGTTTCCTTTTCCAGGCAGTATGCGGCGTCGCGATGTTCGCTTACTTCGTCTGGGGTGTGCAGATTCTCTGGGGTATCTGATTCATGGCTAACATTCCAACGATTTCTTTCGACGCCATCATTATTGGTGGCGGCGGTGCCGGCATGCGCGCAGCGCTGCAACTGGCACAGGGCGGTCACAAGACGGCCGTGATCACCAAGGTTTTCCCGACCCGTTCGCACACTGTGTCCGCACAGGGCGGGATCACCTGCGCCATCGCTTCGGCCGACCCGAACGATGACTGGCGCTGGCACATGTACGATACCGTCAAGGGTTCCGACTACATCGGTGACCAGGACGCTATCGAATACATGTGTCAGGAAGGCCCGGCTGCCGTATTCGAGCTGGACCACATGGGTCTGCCGTTCTCGCGTACCGAACAGGGCCGTATCTACCAGCGTCCGTTCGGCGGTCAGTCGAAGGATTACGGTAAAGGCGGGCAGGCTGCCCGTACCTGCGCCGCTTCCGACCGTACCGGTCACGCGCTGCTGCACACCCTTTATCAGGGCAACCTGAAAGCCGGTACCACGTTCCTGAACGAGTACTACGCTGTCGACCTGGTGAAAAACCAGGAAGGCGAATTCGTCGGTGTGATCGCGATCTGCATCGAAACCGGCGAAACCACCTACATCCGCGCCAAAGCCACCGTACTGGCTACCGGCGGTGCAGGTCGTATCTATGCATCCACCACCAACGCCCTGATCAACACCGGTGACGGCGTCGGCATGGCTCTGCGTGCTGGCGTGCCGGTACAAGACATCGAAATGTGGCAGTTCCACCCGACCGGCATCGCCGGCGCCGGTGTACTGGTGACCGAAGGTTGCCGTGGTGAAGGTGGTTATCTGATCAACAAGCACGGCGAGCGTTTCATGGAGCGTTATGCTCCGAACGCCAAAGACCTTGCCGGTCGTGACGTGGTTGCCCGTTCGATGGTTAAAGAGATCATCGCCGGCAACGGTTGCGGTCCGAATGGCGACCACGTAATGCTCAAACTCGACCATCTGGGCGAGGAAGTGCTGCACAGCCGTCTGCCAGGTATCTGCGAACTGTCGAAGACTTTCGCACACGTTGACCCGGTGGTTGCTCCGGTTCCGGTTGTTCCGACTTGCCACTACATGATGGGCGGCGTTGCCACCAACATTCACGGCCAGGCGATCACCCAGGACGCCGAAGGCGTGGATCAGATCATCCCTGGTCTGTTCGCGGTAGGTGAAGTGGCTTGCGTATCGGTTCACGGTGCCAACCGTCTGGGCGGCAACTCGCTGCTCGACCTGGTGGTATTCGGCCGCGCTGCCGGCCTGCACCTGGAAAAGGCGCTGACCGACGGCATCGAATACGACGACGCTACCGAAGCCGACATCGAAGCTGCCCTGGCGCGTCTGAACGCCCTGAACAGCCGTACCGACGGCGAAGACGTCGCTACTCTGCGTCGCGAGCTGCAAAGCTGCATGCAGAACTACTTCGGCGTATTCCGTACCGGCGAATACATGCAGAAGGGTATTGCCCAGCTGGCCGATCTGCGCAAACGCATCGCCAACGTGAAGATCAACGACAAGTCGCAGGCGTTCAACACTGCACGTATCGAAGCGCTGGAGCTGCAAAACCTACTGGAAGTGGCTGAAGCTACCGCCATCGCTGCCGAAGTACGTAAAGAGTCCCGCGGCGCTCACGCCCGTGAAGACTTCGAAGACCGTGACGACGAAAACTGGCTGTGCCACACCCTTTACTTCCCGGGTGAGAAACGCGTCGCCAAGCGTGCCGTGAACTTCTCGCCGAAGACTGTTCCGACTTTCGAACCTAAAGTCCGGACTTATTAAGGGTGACCGCCATGTTGCAAGTCAGTGTTTATCGTTACAACCCTGATCAGGACGCTGCGCCGTTCATGCAGGAATTCCAGGTCGATACCGGTGGTAAAGACCTGATGGTGCTGGACGTGCTGGCCCTGATCAAAGAGCAGGACGAAGGTTTCTCCTATCGTCGCTCCTGCCGTGAAGGCGTCTGCGGCTCCGACGGCATGAACATCAACGGCAAGAACGGCCTGGCGTGCATCACGCCGCTGTCCGCTGTCGTCAAAGGTAACAAGCTGATCGTTCGTCCGCTGCCAGGTTTGCCGGTTATCCGTGACCTGGTTGTCGATATGAGCATCTTCTACAAGCAATACGAGAAGGTTAAGCCATTCCTGCAGAACGACACGCCGGCTCCGGCCATCGAGCGTCTGCAGTCCCCTGAGGAGCGTGAAAAGCTCGACGGTCTGTACGAGTGCATCCTGTGCGCCTGCTGCTCGACCTCTTGCCCGTCCTTCTGGTGGAACCCGGACAAGTTCCTGGGTCCAGCTGCCCTGCTGCAAGCGTACCGCTTCCTGGCAGACAGCCGTGATACCAAGACGTCCGAGCGTCTGGCGTCCCTCGATGACCCGTTCAGCGTTTTCCGCTGCCGGGGCATCATGAACTGCGTCAACGTATGTCCGAAAGGCCTGAACCCGACTAAGGCCATCGGTCACATCCGTAACATGCTGCTTTCGAGCGGCGTGTGATTCAGCTGCTGTAACCGCTGTACCCGCAGAGGGCTTCGGCGCGGGCTTCAACCCGCGCCATGGCTATAACCAGAGCAGCAGCCATAAGCTGCGGCTCTTATTTTGAAGAAATGAGACAAGCAGGGGCATCCGGGCTGGTACCCGGACTATCAGTGTGATCCTAAGTGGCTTGTTTTGGTCGCTGCATTCGGACTTCTGCAAGCTTGCTCGGTGTCGGCACCGATGGTGTTCCCCTAACCGAGGGTGACCAAGCATGCAAGAAAGCGTGATGCAGCGCATGTGGAACAGCGCCTACCTTTCAGGTGGAAACGCTGCCTATGTGGAAGAGCTCTACGAGCTCTACCTGCACGACCCTAACGCTGTGCCAGAAGAGTGGCGCACCTACTTTCAGAAGCTGCCTGCCGACGGCAGCTCTGCCACCGATGTTTCGCACTCCACAATTCGCGATCATTTCGTGCTGCTGGCAAAGAACCAGCGCCGCGCCCAACCGGTTTCCGCCGGCAGCGTGAGCAGTGAGCACGAGAAGAAGCAAGTTGAAGTGCTGCGATTGATCCAGGCCTACCGTATGCGTGGCCACCAGGCAGCCCAGCTTGACCCGCTGGGGCTGTGGCAGCGTCCTGCACCTGCAGACCTGTCGATCAATCACTACGGCTTGACCAATGCCGATCTTGATACGACCTTCCGTGCCGGCGACCTGTTCATCGGCAAAGAGGAAGCGAGCCTACGCGAAATTCACGAAGCGTTGCAGCAGACATATTGCCGCACCATCGGCGCTGAATTTACGCACATCACCGATTCCGAGCAGCGCCAGTGGTTCCAGCAGCGTCTGGAAAGCGTGCGTGGCCGTCCGGAATATTCCGCGGACATCAAGAGCCACCTGCTCGAGCGCGTGACCGCCGGTGAAGGCCTGGAAAAATACCTGGGCACCAAATACCCGGGCACCAAGCGTTTCGGTCTGGAAGGCGGTGAAAGCCTGATTCCGATGCTCGACGAACTGATCCAGCGTTCCGGTTCCTACGGCACCAAGGAAGTCGTCATCGGCATGGCCCACCGTGGCCGTCTGAACGTACTGGTCAACACCTTCGGCAAGAACCCGCGCGAGCTGTTCGACGAGTTCGAAGGCAAGAAGAAGGTCGAGCTGGGTTCCGGTGACGTTAAATACCACCAGGGCTTCTCGTCCAACGTAATGACCACCGGCGGTGAAGTTCACCTGGCCATGGCGTTCAACCCGTCCCACCTGGAAATCGTTTCCCCGGTGGTCGAGGGTTCGGTTCGCGCCCGTCAGGATCGTCGCAACGACCCTACCGGTGAGAAGGTTCTGCCGATCTCCATCCACGGTGACGCGGCATTCGCCGGTCAAGGCGTGGTGATGGAAACCTTCCAGATGTCGCAGACCCGCGGTTTCAAGACCGGCGGTACCGTGCACATCGTGATCAACAACCAGGTCGGTTTCACCATCAGCAACCCGCTGGACTCGCGTTCCACCGAGTACGCGACCGACGTTGCGAAAATGATCCAGGCGCCGATCCTCCATGTGAATGGTGATGATCCGGAAGCCGTGTTGTTCGTGACCCAGTTGGCCATCGACTACCGCATGCAGTTCAAGCGTGACGTGGTGATCGACCTGGTCTGCTACCGTCGTCGCGGCCACAACGAGGCCGACGAGCCAAGCGGCACCCAGCCTCTGATGTATCAGCAGATCACCAAGCAGCGCACCACCCGTGAGCTGTACGCTGATCGTCTGACCCAGGCCGGTGTACTGGACGCAGAGCGTGTTCAGGCGAAAGTCGACGAATACCGCAACGCGCTGGACAACGGTCTGCACGTCGTGAAATCGCTGGTCAAAGAGCCGAACAAAGAGCTGTTCGTGGACTGGCGTCCGTATCTGGGCCACGCCTGGACTGCGCGTCACGACACTCGCTTCGACCTCAAGACCCTGCAGGAACTGTCCGCCAAGCTGCTGGAAATTCCGGAAGGCTTCGTGGTACAGCGTCAGGTCGCGAAGATCTACGAAGACCGTCAGAAGATGCAAGCCGGCGGCCTGCCGATCAACTGGGGTTACGCCGAAACCATGGCGTACGCGACCCTGGCGTTTGAAGGTCACCCGATCCGCATGACCGGTCAGGACATCGGCCGCGGTACGTTCTCGCACCGTCACGCTGTGCTGCACAATCAGAAAGATGCCGGTACCTACATTCCGCTCAAGCATCTGTATGAAGGTCAGCCACGCTTCGACCTGTACGACTCGTTCCTGTCGGAAGAGGCCGTACTGGCGTTCGAATACGGTTACTCGACCACCACGCCGAACGCGCTGGTGATCTGGGAAGCCCAGTTCGGCGACTTCGCCAACGGTGCACAGGTTGTTATCGACCAGTTCATCACCAGCGGCGAGCACAAGTGGGGCCGTCTCTGCGGTCTGACCATGCTGCTGCCACACGGCTACGAAGGCCAGGGCCCTGAGCACAGCTCGGCACGTCTTGAGCGTTACCTGCAGCTGTGCGCCGAGCACAACATTCAGGTGTGCATGCCGACCACCCCGGCCCAGATCTACCACTTGCTGCGCCGTCAGGTGATTCGCCCGCTGCGCAAGCCATTGGTCGTTCTGACTCCAAAGTCGCTGCTGCGCCACAAGCTGGCCATCTCGACCCTGGAAGATCTGGCCGAAGGTTCGTTCCAGACCGTTATCCCGGAAATCGATGCACTGGACCCGAAAAAGGTCGAGCGCGTTGTTCTGTGCAGCGGCAAGGTCTACTACGACCTGCTGGAAAAACGTCGTGCCGAAGGCCGCGAAGATATCGCCATCGTGCGTATCGAGCAGCTGTACCCGTTCCCTGAGGACGACTTGAAAGAAGTCCTGGCTCCTTACACCAATGCCAAAGCGGCCGTGTGGTGTCAGGAAGAGCCGATGAACCAGGGCGCCTGGTACTGCAGCCAGCACCACCTGCGTCGCAGCATCAGCAACCTCAACAAATCTCTCGTACTCGAGTACGCGGGCCGTGAGGCTTCTGCTGCCCCAGCATGTGGTTACGCATCGATGCACGCCGAGCAGCAGGAACAACTGCTGCAAGACGCGTTTACCGTTTAACGCCTTCGCGCACCTGAAACCGAATTTAAGGAACCACAGATAATGGCTATCGAGATCAAAGCCCCCACTTTCCCGGAATCGGTTGCCGATGGCACCGTTGCCACCTGGCACAAACAACCGGGCGACGCCGTCAAGCGTGACGAACTGATCGTCGACATCGAAACTGACAAAGTCGTACTGGAAGTGCTGGCTACCGCCGACGGCGTGCTGGGCGCAATTGTCAAGGGCGAGGGCGAAACCGTCCTGTCCGACGAAGTCCTGGGCTCCATCGTTGAAGGCGGCGCTGCATCCGCTGCTCCGGCTGCCGCTGCTGCTCCGGCCGCTGCCGCCGCTGCACCTGTTGCCGCTGATGGCGAAGACGACCCGATCGCAGCTCCTGCCGCGCGCAAGCTGGCTGAAGAGAACGGCATCAACATCGCTTCCGTTGCCGGCACCGGCAAAGGCGGTCGCGTGACCAAGGAAGACGTGGTTGCAGCCGTTGCTGCCAAGAAAGCCGCTCCGGCTGCCGCGCCTGCCAAGGCTGCTGCTCCGGCCGCCGCCGCTCCTGTGTTCGCCGCTGGCGACCGCATCGAGAAGCGCGTTCCGATGACCCGCGTTCGTGCCACCGTTGCCAAGCGTCTGGTTGAAGCTCAATCGAACATGGCGATGCTGACCACTTTCAACGAAGTCGACATGACCGAAGTCATGGCCCTGCGTTCGAAGTACAAGGACCTGTTCGAGAAGTCCCACAACGGCGTACGCCTGGGCTTCATGTCGTTCTTCGTCAAGGCTGCCACCGAAGCGCTGAAACGCTTCCCGGCGGTCAACGCTTCGATCGACGGCAACGACATCGTTTACCACGGTTATGCCGACATCGGCGTCGCAGTTTCCAGCGATCGTGGCCTGGTAGTTCCGGTTCTGCGTAACGCCGAGCACATGAGCCTGGCTGAAATCGAAGGCGGCATCGCCACCTTCGGCAAGAAAGCCCGTGACGGCAAACTGTCGATGGACGAAATGACCGGCGGTACTTTCACCATCACCAACGGTGGTACCTTCGGTTCGATGATGTCGACCCCGATCGTCAACCCGCCGCAGGCAGCGATTCTGGGCATGCACAACATCATCCAGCGTCCGATGGCCATCAACGGTCAGGTCGTGATCCGTCCGATGATGTACCTGGCGCTGTCCTACGATCACCGTCTGATCGATGGCAAAGAAGCTGTAACCTTCCTGGTGACCATCAAGAACCTGCTGGAAGATCCGGCTCGTCTGTTGCTGGATATCTGATAGAAGCAGCTGCAAGCTTCGAGCAACAAGCCGCAAGAAAGGGCGGCTTGGCTTGAAGCTTGTGGCTTGAAGCTTTTCGCTAAAGAGGATTTTTTGAATGTCGCAGAAATTTGACGTAGTAGTGATCGGTGCGGGCCCTGGCGGCTACGTGGCAGCCATCAAGGCCGCTCAACTCGGCCTGAGCACTGCCTGCATCGAGAAGTACACCGATGCTGAAGGCAAGCAAGCCCTGGGCGGCACCTGCCTGAACGTAGGCTGCATTCCTTCCAAGGCGCTGCTGGACAGCTCCTGGAAATACAAGGAAGCGAAAGAAAGCTTCAACGTCCACGGTATCTCGACCGGCGAAGTCAAAATGGACGTCGCTGCGATGGTTGGCCGCAAGGCTGGCATCGTCAAGAACCTGACCGGCGGTGTTGCCACCCTGTTCAAGGCCAACGGCGTTACTTCGATCCAGGGCCACGGCAAGCTGCTGGCTGGCAAGAAAGTCGAAGTCACCAAGCCGGACGGCTCGGTTGAAGTCATCGAAGCCGAAAACGTCATCCTGGCTCCAGGTTCGCGCCCGATCGACATTCCACCGGCTCCGGTCGATCAGAAAGTCATCGTCGATTCGACTGGCGCTCTGGAATTCCAATCCGTACCTAAACGTCTGGGCGTGATTGGCGCTGGCGTGATCGGTCTGGAACTGGGTTCGGTCTGGTCGCGTCTGGGTGCAGAAGTGACTGTCCTGGAAGCCCTGGACACCTTCCTGATGGCAGCGGACACCGCGGTTTCCAAGGAAGCGCTGAAAACCCTGACCAAACAGGGTCTGGACATCAAGCTGGGCGCCCGTGTAACCGGCTCGAAAGTGAACGGCGACGAAGTCGTTGTGAACTACACCGACGCCAACGGCGAACAGACCATCACTTTCGACAAGCTGATCGTAGCCGTTGGTCGCCGTCCGGTGACCACTGATCTGCTGGCTGCCGACAGCGGCGTGACCCTGGACGAGCGCGGTTTCGTGCACGTTGACGATCACTGCGCCACCACTGTACCGGGCGTTTACGCCATCGGCGACGTGGTTCGCGGCATGATGCTGGCTCACAAGGCCTCGGAAGAGGGCATCATGGTTGTCGAGCGCATCAAGGGCCACAAGGCCCAGATGAACTATGACCTGATCCCTTCGGTTATTTATACTCACCCGGAAATCGCATGGGTCGGTAAAACCGAGCAGGCCTTGAAAGCTGAAGGCGTTGAAGTTAACGTCGGCACCTTCCCGTTCGCAGCATCCGGCCGTGCCATGGCCGCCAACGATACCGGTGGTTTCGTCAAGGTCATCGCCGATGCCAAGACTGACCGCGTATTGGGCGTGCACGTGATTGGCCCGAGCGCCGCAGAACTGGTTCAGCAGGGCGCGATCGGTATGGAATTCGGCACCAGCGCTGAAGACCTGGGCATGATGGTTTTCTCCCATCCGACCCTGTCTGAAGCCTTGCACGAAGCCGCTTTGGCAGTGAATGGCGGCGCCATCCACATTGCCAACCGCAAGAAGCGTTAAGACACACAATAAGAAACCACGGCGGTACGGCCCGTCGTGAGCCTTGCGTGCAAGACTCACCGCGGAATGTCCGCTGGACGCAGCCTTGCGTAGCTGCACCGGGTATCCGGAAAGGCTACGCAAGCAGCAGTCACAGGTGGCGCGGCACTCATAAAGAGCGCAGCGCCGAATGCGCAGTACCTAACGAAGACGGTAAAAAGCATGAATCTTCACGAGTATCAGGGTAAGCAGCTGTTCGCTGAATACGGCCTGCCAGTTTCCACTGGTTTCGCAGTAGACACCCCGGAAGCAGCAGCAGAAGCTTGCGACAAAATCGGCGGCAACGAGTGGGTTGTCAAAGCCCAGGTTCACGCCGGTGGTCGCGGTAAAGCGGGCGGCGTCAAGCTGGTTCGCAGCAAAGAAGACGCCAAAGCCTTCGCACAGCAGTGGCTGGGCAAGCGTCTGGTGACTTACCAGACTGACGCCAATGGCCAGCCAGTCACCAAGATCCTGGTTGAATCGTGCACTGATATCGCTAAAGAGCTGTACCTGGGCGCTGTCGTTGACCGTTCGAGCCGTCGCATCGTGTTCATGGCTTCCACCGAAGGTGGCGTGGACATCGAGAAAATCGCTCACGACACTCCAGAAAAAATTCTGAAAGCCACTATCGATCCACTGGTTGGCGCTCAGCCATTCCAGGGTCGCGAGCTGGCATTCCAGCTGGGTCTGGAAGGCAAGCAGGTTGCTCAGTTCGCCAAGATCTTCGTAGGTCTGGCCAAGCTGTTCAAGGATCACGACCTGGCTCTGCTGGAAGTGAACCCGCTGGTGATCAAGGCTGACGGCGATCTGCACTGCCTGGACGCCAAGATCAACATCGACGCCAACGCAATGTACCGTCAGCCAAAGCTGAAGACTTTCCACGATCCGTCGCAGGACGATCCGCGCGAAGCGCACGCTGCCAAGTTCGAACTGAACTACGTAGCACTGGAAGGCAACATCGGCTGCATGGTGAACGGTGCCGGCCTGGCCATGGGTACCATGGACATCGTCAACCTGCACGGCGGCAAGCCAGCCAACTTCCTCGACGTAGGTGGTGGTGCTACCAAAGAACGCGTGACCGAAGCTTTCAAAATCATTCTGTCCGACAGCAATGTCGCCGCAGTACTGGTTAACATCTTCGGCGGCATCGTTCGTTGCGACATGATTGCCGAAGGCATCATCGGTGCAGTGAAAGAAGTCGGCGTGAAAATCCCGGTTGTTGTTCGTCTTGAAGGCAACAACGCTGAACTGGGCGCTAAAGTACTGGCAGAAAGCGGTTTGAACATCATCGCTGCTACCAGCCTGACCGACGCTGCTCAACAAGTCGTTAAAGCTGCGGAGGGCAAGTAATGAGCGTCCTGATCAATAAAGACACCAAAGTAATCTGCCAGGGCTTCACCGGTGCGCAGGGTACTTTCCACTCCGAACAAGCCATTGCCTACGGCACCAAAATGGTTGGCGGCGTGACGCCAGGCAAGGGTGGCACCACTCACCTGAACCTGCCAGTGTTCAACACCGTGAAAGAAGCTGTAGAAGCCACTGGCGCCACCGCCAGCGTCATCTACGTTCCGGCTCCTTTCTGCAAGGACTCGATCCTGGAAGCAGCTTTCGGCGGCATCAAGCTGATCGTCTGCATCACCGAAGGCATTCCTACCCTGGACATGCTGGACGCCAAAGTTAAGTGCGACGAGCTGGGTGTTACCCTGATCGGCCCTAACTGCCCAGGCGTGATCACCCCAGGCGAATGCAAGATCGGCATCATGCCAGGTCACATCCACTTGCCAGGCAAGGTCGGTATCGTTTCCCGTTCCGGCACCCTGACCTACGAAGCTGTTAAGCAGACCACTGACGCCGGTTTCGGTCAGTCGACTTGCGTCGGCATCGGCGGTGACCCGATCCCGGGTTCGAACTTCATCGACATCCTGAAGCTGTTCCAGGAAGATCCGAAGACCGAAGCGATCGTCATGATCGGCGAGATCGGCGGTTCGGCTGAAGAAGAAGCGGCTGCCTACATCAAGGCCAACGTGACCAAGCCGGTTGTTTCCTACATCGCTGGTGTGACTGCTCCTCCGGGCAAGCGCATGGGCCATGCTGGCGCAATCATCTCCGGCGGCAAAGGCACTGCAGACGAGAAATTCGCTGCTCTGCAAGACGCAGGCGTGAAAACCGTGCGTTCGCTGGCAGACATCGGCAAGGCCCTGGCCGAGCTGACTGGCTGGGAAGTGAAGAAGTAAGCTTCGGCTGACTTTTTAGCTCCAGCAACAAAGGCCACCTTCGGGTGGCCTTTGTCGTTACTGGCGTTCGGGTGGACGATGGCAATTTATAAGCACTCACCCAATAACATGCAAAAACGCGACACAGAAACGTCGCGTATCGGATAGTTCGCCCTCTAACAGTGCGTTTGTCGGGCAAATTCGTTAGGCTAGCCGCCATTTTGCGTCTGCCGCCCACAAGGCATGCAACGCGCTAAACGGGTCAGTCTTATACGGATTGACAGCATTTCCCTAACCCCACAGGGAAATCCCCCTCTAAATTCCGATTCAGTAGTGTGGTATTTCCTTAATGAAAGTTTTGAAAGGTCAGGACATCCTGGCACTTGGCTTTATGACATTCGCCCTGTTCGTCGGGGCTGGCAACATCATCTTCCCGCCTATCGTCGGTTTGCAGTCCGGGCCTAACGTCTGGATCGCGGCGCTGGGCTTCCTGATCACGGCAGTCGGTCTGCCGGTGGTCACCGTGGTTGCACTGGCCAAGGTCGGTGGCGCAATGGACGCCCTGAGCAGCCCGATCGGCAAGATTGCCGGCGGCGTGCTGGCAGCGGCTTGCTATCTCGCGGTGGGCCCGTTGTTCGCGACCCCGCGTACCGCGACCGTCTCCTTTGAAGTAGGTCTGGCACCGTTGACCGGTGAGAGCCCGCTGGCACTGTTCCTCTACAGTTCGGTGTACTTCCTGCTGGTGTTCTGCATTTCGCTCTACCCCGGGCGTCTGCTGGACACCGTCGGTCGCTTCCTCGCGCCCCTGAAGATCATTGCCCTGGCCGTGCTCGGCATCGCCGCGTTCGCGCTGCCGGCCGGTGACATCGGCGTAGCCACCCCGGAATACGTCGCGGCACCGTTCTCCCAAGGCTTCATCAATGGTTACCTGACCATGGATACCCTGGGCGCGCTGGTGTTCGGCATCGTCATCGTCAACGCGATCCGCTCCCGTGGCGTCGAGTCGCCGGCGCTGATCACCCGTTACGCGATCATCGCCGGGCTGATTGCCGGTGTCGGTCTGGCGCTGGTGTATGTCAGCCTGTTCCGCCTGGGTTCCGGCAGCCACGAAGTCGCTGCGGGCGCGACCAACGGCGCCGCGGTGCTGCACGCTTACGTGCAACACACCTTCGGTTCGCTGGGCAGTGGTTTCCTTGCCGTGCTGATTTCCCTGGCGTGCCTGGTGACGGCGGTTGGCCTGACCTGCGCCTGTGCCGAATACTTCAGCCGCGTATTGCCGCTGTCCTACAAGACTCTGGTGATCATCCTGGCGGCGTTCTCGCTGCTGGTGTCCAACCTGGGCCTGACCAAGCTGATCGCGTTCTCGATCCCGGTGCTGACTGCGATCTACCCGCCGTGCATCGTGCTGGTGGCCCTGAGCTTCTGCGCCGCGTTCTGGCATGAGCAGAGCCGCATCATGGGCCCGGTGATGCTGGTGTCGTTCGTGTTCGGCACCATCGATGCGTTGAAAGGTGCAGGCATGGCTGACTGGATGCCATCGCAACTGGCCCACCTGCCGCTGAGCGAGCAAGGTCTGGCGTGGCTGGTGCCGTGCGTGATGACTCTGGTGGTTGCCGTGGTTTGCGACCGCCTGCTGGGCAAGCGCGCCGAAGCACTCGCCTAAGATTGCCGGGCCGCCACAAGCGGCTCCCGGGCGATTAAACAGAAATGCCCCGTATCAATCGATACGGGGCATTTTTTATGGGCTTCAGGCAGTGTCTTTTTCCCCCGGCTAACGTCGAAGTGGAGCCGAAATCTTCATCACAGGGAATTGCATGTCGTTCATCCAAGCCAACCTGATCCATCTGCTGGCCGCGCTCTGGTTTGTCATCTGCTGGGGCGGTTACACCCGTTATGCCACCTGGAAGGGCCGTGACACGGCGTGCCTGGCCAGCGTGCTGCACCTGTACCGCGAAGACTGGATGCGCCGCATGCTGCTGCGTGACAACCGTATTGCCGACGCCAGCGTAATCGGCAATCTTGAACGCAACGCCTCGTTCTTCGCCTCCAGCACACTGATTATCCTGGCGGGCATCCTGACCGTGCTCGGTGCTTCCGAGCGCGCGGTGTCGCTGCTGGCAGACATTCCGATGGTGCAACAGGCCTCGCAGGGGATGTCGGAGATCAAGTTGCTGTGCCTGGCGCTGGTGTTCGTCTATGCCTTCTTCACCTTCAGCTGGTGCATGCGCCAATACAACTTCGCCGCCATTCTGGTCGGCTCGGCCCCGATGATCGGTGAGCGGCAGGTCTCGGAGCAGGAGCGCAAGGCGTTCGCCTCGCGGGCGGCGCGGGTGATTTCGATGGCGGCCAACCAGTTCAACTTCGGTCTGCGCTCCTATTACTTCGGGATGAGCATGCTGGCGTGGTTCGTCAGCCCGTGGCTGTTCATGTTGATGAGCGCAGGCGTGGTGCTGGTGTTGTATCGCCGGGAGTTTCATTCCGACGTGCTCGATGTAATGGTCTATACCCCTACAGAGGCGCCATTGCCCGAAGCGAACAAAGAGGCTGCTTGATGAGTATTCCGTTCTGGTGTGTGTTTATCAGTGCATTGTTGATCTACGTGGCGCGTATGCCGGTCGGCAAGGCCATGAAAGAGCAGGGCGGTTACAACAACCACTTGCCGCGTCAGCAGCAGGCGCAACTCACCGGTTATGGGGCCCGGGCGCTGGCGGCACATCAGAACAGCATCGAAGCGTTCATCCTGTTTGCCGTTGGAGTGCTGATGGCACACACCACGCAGACGGCGGGATGGCTGATCGATACACTGGCGATCATCTTTGTGATCTCACGGATTTTCTATCTGTGGTTCTACCTGGCGGATATTCCCACGCTGCGCAGTCTGGTCTGGCTGGTCGGCTTAGTATGTTCATTGTTGCTGATGATTAGTCCGACTTTTAGAACGGTCTTGCTCTAAGCCGGCATGGGCAAAAAATCACAGGCAAAAGAAAACCCGCACTTGGCGGGTTTTCTTTTTGGCCAGCGAGAAGCGGCTTATTGCTTCTTGGCAGCTTCTTCTTGCGCTGCAGCGTTCGATTCGGCCTGATCTTTGGCGGCTTCGGCATTTTCTTTCGCCGCGTCGTTCACTTTATCCTGAGCTTCGTTCATTTTCTGCTGAGCTTGTTCAGCATGTTGGTTGGCATCTTGAGCTTTGTCCTCGGATTTTTTATCGCAGGCAGCGAGACCGAGGGAAGCGGTCAACATCAAGGCAATAGCTAAAGTCTTACGCATGGGGTGTTTCTCCTTATGGAAAATAACTACTGGCCTTAAGAACTCGCGCCCAAGGGTTAAGTTCCTCATTTGTTTCAGATATATAAGTTTGTTTTGCAATGGAACTTTTGCTGTTCTTTCCACTACCGGGAACAGCGACTAACAAGAGTAATTATCAAATGGCCGAAAACCCCGTTTTTGAGCGTGCGACACGGTTTCTCTCGGCCCTGCGTCACTGTCAGGTACTGGGATTGAAAGTGCACAGCGCCAGCCACGAAGGCCTGACGGTGGTGCTGCCGTACAGTGCGCAGATCGTCGGCAACCCGCTGACCGGCGTGGTCCACGGCGGGGCGATCACTTCGCTGATGGACACTGCATGCGGCATGTCGACCCTGTGCGTGCTGCCGGAATTCGAAGTCTGCCCGACCCTCGATCTGCGCATCGACTACATGCACGCCGCCGAGCCACATAAAGACGTGTTTGGCTTCGCCCAATGTTATCGAGTCACCACCGATGTGATCTTCGCTCGCGGCTTTGCCTATCAGGATGATCCCGAGCAGCCGATTGCCCATGTCGTCGGTACTTTCATGCGCATGGGCAAAGGCCTTAAAGGCACGAAAGGCTTTGGTGGCGCAATCAAGGGAGAAAGCCCATGAGCGACGATTTCAAGCAGCAACTGCAAGAGGCACACGAAAAGGGTGACTATGCGCCGCTGCTGAAGCTGATTCCCTATGCCGGGCTGATTGGTGTCGAGTGTTCGCGGGTCGGTGATGACTTGCTGTTCAAACTGCCGGCGAACAAGGACAACATTGGTAACCCTTTATTGCCGGCGATCCATGGCGGGGTGATTGCCGGGTTCATGGAACTGTCCGCCGCTCTGCACTTGCTGATTTTCACCGGTGCGCCCGGTGTGCCGAAGATTATCGATTTCTCCCTCGATTACCTGCGGGCCGGGCAATTTCGCGACACCTGGGCCCGGTGTCAGGTCTGCCGTCAGGGCCGGCGGGTAGCCAATGTCGCGGTCACGGCCTGGCAAAGCACCGAAAGTGAACCGATCGCGACCGCCCGCGCGCATTTCAAAATCGATGAGCCCTTGAAATCCTGAAGCACGCCCCCAACTCACAGAACAACCCGCCGCCGACCGGCAAGGTCGCGGCCAATGCCATCTGATTGGAGTTTGATGACCATGAGTGTGGAAACTCAAAAGGAAACCCTGGGCTTCCAGACCGAGGTGAAGCAACTGCTGCACCTCATGATCCATTCGCTGTATTCCAACAAGGAAATCTTCCTTCGCGAATTGATCTCGAACGCCTCTGACGCCGTCGACAAATTGCGCTTCGAAGCCCTGGCAAAGCCTGAGTTGCTCGAAGGTGGCGATGAACTGAAAATCCGTGTGAGCTTCGACAAGGACGCCAAGACCGTCACCCTCGAAGACAACGGCATCGGCATGAACCGTGACGATGTGATCACCCACCTGGGTACCATCGCCAAATCCGGCACCGCCGATTTCATGAAAAACCTGTCCGGCGATCAGAAGAAGGATTCGCATCTGATCGGTCAGTTCGGTGTGGGCTTCTACTCGGCATTCATCGTTGCTGACAAAGTTGACGTGTACAGCCGTCGCGCCGGCACCGCTGCCAGCGAAGGCGTGCACTGGTCGTCGAAAGGCGAGGGCGAATTCGAAGTCGCCACCCTCGACAAGCCGGAGCGCGGCACCCGCATCGTCCTGCACCTGAAATCCGGTGAAGACGAGTTTGCCGATGGCTGGCGTCTGCGCAACATCATCAAGAAGTACTCCGACCACATCGCGCTGCCGATCGAGCTGCCGAAAGAAGTGGCCGCTGCCGAAGGTGAAGAGAAGCCTGAAGTTGAATGGGAAACCGTCAACCGCGCCAGCGCTCTGTGGACCCGTCCTCGCACCGAAGTGAAGGACGAGGAATACCAGGAGTTCTACAAACACATCGCCCACGACTTCGAAAACCCGCTGTCGTGGAGCCACAACAAGGTTGAAGGCAAGCTCGAGTACAGCTCGTTGCTGTACGTGCCGAACCGCGCACCGTTCGATCTGTACCAGCGTGAAGCGCCAAAAGGCCTGAAGCTGTACGTGCAGCGCGTGTTCGTGATGGATCAGGCCGAGTCCTTCCTGCCGCTGTACCTGCGCTTCATAAAAGGTGTGGTCGACTCCAACGACCTGTCGCTGAACGTGTCGCGGGAAATCCTGCAGAAAGACCCGATCATTGACTCGATGAAGTCGGCGCTGACCAAGCGTGTTCTGGACATGCTGGAAAAACTGGCAAAGAACGAGCCTGAGCAATACAAGGGCTTCTGGAAAAACTTCGGCCAGGTCATGAAAGAAGGCCCGGCAGAAGATTTCGCCAACAAGGAAAAAATTGCCGGTCTGCTGCGTTTCGCATCGACCAACGGCACCGATGGCGAGCAGATCGTCGGTCTGGCCGAGTACCTGGCGCGCGCCAAGGAAGGTCAGGACAAGATCTACTACCTCACCGGCGAAACCTACGCGCAGGTCAAGAACAGCCCGCACCTGGAAGTCTTCCGCAAGAAAGGCATCGAAGTGCTGCTGCTGACCGACCGTATCGACGAGTGGCTGATGAGCTACCTCAACGAGTTCGACGGCAAGAGCTTTGTCGACGTCGCGCGCGGTGACCTGGACCTGGGCAACCTGGACTCGGAAGAGGACAAGAAGGCCGCAGAAGAAGTCGCCAAGTCGAAAGAAGGTCTGGTCGAGCGTCTGAAAACCGCACTGGGCGATTCCGTTGCCGAAGTCCGGGTTTCCCATCGCCTGACCGATTCGCCGGCAATCCTGGCGATTGGCGAGCAGGACCTGGGTCTGCAAATGCGTCAGATCCTCGAGGCCAGTGGGCAGAAGGTGCCGGATTCGAAGCCGATCTTCGAATTCAACCCGAGCCACCCGCTGATCGAGAAGCTCGACAACGAGGCCAGCGAAGATCGCTTCAGCGACCTGTCGCACATCCTCTTCGACCAGGCCGCCCTGGCGGCGGGCGACAGCTTGAAAGACCCGGCCGCTTACGTGAGCCGTCTGAACAAGCTGCTGGTTGAGCTGTCGGCCTGATCAAGCTGTAGAAAAACCCGCTTCGGCGGGTTTTTTCATTCTGGAATTCAACCAATCTGGAGTCAGAAATGAGCCAAGTCACTGTACGTTCCGTGGTCTATCAGATTGACGGCCAGCCTTATGAAGGTCGCCTGGCGTTCGATGCCGAGCACAAGGGCGCGCGTCCGGGCCTGCTGATGGCGCCAAACTGGATGGGTGTCAGCGCTGGCGCTGAAGAGATCGCCACATCGGTGGCGGCCAAGGGGTATGTGGTGCTGATCGCTGACGTATACGGCCAGGCCGTGCGTCCGCAGAACGCTGATGAGGCCGGTGCGGCGATGATGCCACTGAAGAATGATCGTGCGCTGCTGCGCAAGCGTATGCAGGCCGCGTTCGAACACTTGCAGAAGCAGGGCGAAGCGTCGGTCGATACCTCGAAACTGGCGGTGTTCGGTTTCTGCTTCGGCGGCTGCTGTGCGCTGGATCTGGCTCGCACCGGTGCCTCGGTGAAAGCGGCGGTGTCGTTCCACGGCACCCTGGATTCGCCGAATCCGGCGGATGCCAAGAACATCAAGGGCTCGGTGCTGGTGCTGCACGGTGCTTCCGATCCGCTGGTGCCGAAAGAGCAGTTGCCGGCATTCGAAGACGAGATGAATGCTGCTGGTGTGGACTGGCAGTTGCTGAGCTACGGCGGCGCGGTGCACTCGTTCACCGATCCGCACGCCAATGTGCCGGGCAAGATGATGTACGACGCGAAGACCGCAGCGCGGGCGTTCAAGTCGATGCATGACTTGCTGGAAGAAGTGTTCAAAGGCTGATTCGGTTGAAAGCACTCCCACGCCTGGCGTGGGAGTGCTGGTTTAAAGCGGTGTCGGCTCGCTGCGTGATTTCGGCAGTTCGATCCGCTCGACTTCCCCCGGCACCGTCGGCCAGTCCCCGGCCGCCCACTTGCGCCGCGCCTCATCGATCGCCGCCGGATCGCTCGCAACAAAGTTCCAGTTGATCCGCCGTGGCCCGTCCAGTGGCGCACCACCGAACAACACCGCGTGGCTGTCGCTTTCGGCGAACAGGCTCATCTCTTCCCCGGTCGGCAACACCACCAGTGCATGGGGTTCGACCGCTTCGCCATTCAGCTGCACATCACCACTCAACACGTACAGCGCCCGCTCTTCATGCTCGGTCGGGATCAGCAGTGTGGTCGCGGTTTGCATCTTCAATTCGGCATACAGCGTAGGAGAAAGCACCGGCACCGGCGATTCCAGGCAAAAGCCTGACCCGGCGATCATGCGGATCTGTACACCGAGGTTATCGCTGACCGGCAAGGTCGAGGCCGGGTGGTGGCTGTAATGCCCCGGGCCTTGTTCGTGATCCCTGGGCGAGGCGAGCCAGATTTGCAGGCCGTGCATCTTGAAGCTTTGTTCCCACAGCGGTTCGGGCGTGCGCTCGACGTGAGCGATCGCCGTGCCGGAGGTCATCCAGCTGACATCGCCGGCGCTGACCACCTGATCCGAACCCAGGCTGTCCTTGTGCTGGATCTGCCCGTCGAACAAATACGTAAGGGTCGACAGACCGATGTGCGGGTGCTGTCGGATGTTCATGCCTTTGCCCGCCGGATAAACCGTTTCGAGCATGTGGTCGAAAAACACGAAAGGCCCGACGCTGCGGCATTTGGCTGACGGCAGCGGGCGCAAGATCGGCTGGCCTTCGACGTCTTCGGCGCGCGGGCGGATGATCAGGGGTTGGGTGTCCATGGTCCATTCCAGGCTGGGCGGGTGATGCGTGGAGCATAACCCGCCGGTGTCGTCGTGGTGATTACTGGCTGTCGAAGCCGACTGGTGCGTGGGTTTCGATGGTGACTTCGCTGGTGGTCATCAGCTTGTGGATCGGGCAGCGATCGGCTACGCGCAGCAGTTCTTCGCGCTGGGCATCGGTGAGCACGCCCTTCAGGGTAAGGGTCACGTGCAGGGCGTACTTGCCTTTCTGTTCCTGGCTGTTGTCGCGTTTGACCTCAACGCCGACGCCGGTCAGCGGGATATCCTTTTTCTTCGCGTACAGCTTCAGGGTCAGAGCCTTGCAGGCACCGAGGGCGGCGTCGAAGTAATCGTGCGGCTCGGGAGCCGAGCCCTCACCGCCGGCAGTCGTCGGGACATCGGCAAACAGCTCATGCTCATCGATCTGAACGGTGTGGCGAAAACCCTCGGCGGACACGGTATTGACGGTAACGGTCATGTGAACCTCGCAAGCAGTAGGAAAAGGGATTCGATCAAAAAAGACCTTGCAGGTATAGAGCATTTCCCACACAGGCGCGTTCCACTTTCTTGCCGGGTGAACCCTCGTTGCCCGGCGAGGGTCTAGGCTATGCCTGTCTGCCGGAGAATGCTTGTGTCCGTGTTTCGTTTGAGCCTTGCCGTCCTGATGGTTTTCACCGGCGCCGCCAGCGCCCGGGAATACACCTACAGTGACGCGCACCTGCATTACGTGGATTTTTTCCAGGAAACTGCCGGCATGCCGAAATTGCTCACGGCCATGAAGGAAAACTCCATTGAGCATGTGATGATTTCCGGCATTCCCGTGGCGAAGAAATGGCACGAAGACGAGCCGAAGCGCCCGCGTTATTACGCTGGCGATGATGCCGATGCCTATTGGTACAGTGCGACGGACGTGATCGTCGCCGACGCGGTGCAGAAGCTCACGCCGGAGCAGCGCCGGTCCTTTCACCCGTTTCTTTCAGGCTTCAACCCCAACGACAAGAACTCCGCCGCGCACATCCAGCGCATGCTCGATCTGTATCCCGGCTTGTGGCAGGGCATCGGCGAGGTCTTCACCCGTCACGACGATCTCACGGCACTCACCTCCGGCGACACGCCACGCGCCAATAATGAAGCCATGACCCGCATCTATCACCTGGCCGCCGAAAACGATCTGCCGGTGATGCTGCATTCCAACATCACCTCCAAGCGTGAGAGGAATCCGCTGTACCTGAAGGAAATCGAAGAGCCGCTGCGTAATCATCCGCACACCCGGTTTATCTGGGCGCATGCTGGCACGAGTGCCGAAATCCATCGTCATCAGACGCAGCTGGATTTTCTGCTGCCGACCCTGACGCGAATGCTGGAGACATACCCGAACCTGTTCATTGATCTGTCGTGGAGCCTGCTGACGCCTTATCTGCTGGATGAAAAGGGTCAGCCGCGACCCGAGTGGGTGCAACTGGTGGAGCGCTATCCGGATCGCTTCATGATTGGTTCGGACGTGGTCGGGCGATTCAACAAACTCGGTAAGGAAATTCATAGCTTCAAGCCGTTTCTCGACGCCTTGCCTGAGGCAGTCGCGAAAAAAGTCGCACGGGACAACTTCCTGGCGATCTTGCCGCGAACAGCGCTGAAGTCCGGTCAACCCGCGCTGAATCGTTAATGCCGACGGTTCGTAGGATCAAGGCCTTTTGATATCGCGTTTTGGTCTTACGCATTTTTTAAAAGGGCCGATACCTTCTAGAGCAACCAGCTGCAGGGTTGATGCAGCGCTTTTGGAAGGAGCCAGAGCAATGAGTATCCGTAGTCTCAATATTGCGCCCCGGGCCGGGCTGGGTTTTGGCGTGCTGGCGCTGATGGTGTTTGCCCTTGGGGCGTTTGCCCTGCTGCAGATGTCAAACATGCGCGCGCAGTCCGACGAGGTCGACAATAACTGGCTGCCCAGCGTGATGGCGGTGGGCGAGATGAGCCAGGACATGTTGCGTCTGCGCGCGTTGACCATGCGCCTGTTGCTCAATCGCGATCCGCAGGCGCTGGATCAGAACGTGGCCAAGCTCAATGATTTGCGCGGTGTGCTGAGTGAAGCCCAGCAACGCTACGACATCCTGATCGCATTGCCCGAAGAGCGCGCGCTGTTCGACCGCTTCAAGGTCGCCGAACACAAGTATCTGGAGTTTCAAGCGCAGGTGATGACCTTGTCTGCTCAGGGACGAGTGGAAGAGGCGGCCGCCATTCTCAATGGGCAGATGAGCCCCCTGGCGGATGAAATTGCAGTGACCCTGCGTGAACTGGTCGAGTTGAACAAGCACAACGCCAATCTGGCCACTGAGGCCGCACGTTTGGTGTTCACTAACTCGCGAGTGTGGGTCGGGGTGATGATCGGCATCACCGCGCTGATTACCGTTGCCCTTGCGTTGTTACTGACCCGCAGCATCGTGCTGCCGCTCTCGCAATCACTCAGTGTTGCGGAAGTGGTGGCCGGTGGCGATCTGACCGGGGATATCAGCATTTCCGGCAAGGACGAACCGGCGCGGCTGCTGCACGCGCTCAAGAGCATGCAGCACAACCTGCGTGACACCATCCGCCGGATCTCGGAGTCCTCCAGTCAACTGGCCTCGGCTTCGGAGGAATTGAGCTGTGTTACCGAAGACGCCACGCGGGGGCTGCACCAGCAGAGTCTGGAAATTGAACAGGCGGCCACGGCGGTCAATCAGATGACCGCTGCCGTGGAAGAGGTGGCGAGCAATGCCGTCGCGACTTCCGAGGCCTCCCGTGAATCAGATCGAATTGCCCAGCATGGCCGTGAGCAGGTCCAGCAGACCGTGTCGTCCATCGAGCTGCTGGCGAACGATGTCACCGCCAATGCCGCGCAGGTGGAGGATCTGGCGCAGAAGGTCTACAGCATCAGCAAAGTGCTGGATGTGATCCGTTCGATTGCCGAGCAGACCAATCTGCTGGCGCTGAACGCGGCGATCGAGGCTGCACGGGCGGGAGATGCCGGACGGGGTTTTGCGGTGGTGGCGGACGAAGTGCGGGCGCTGGCCCATCGCACTCAGCAGTCGACGCAGGAGATCGAGCAGATGATCGGCGGCATCCAGCAGGGCACCGACTCGGCGGTCAGCTCGATGCAGCAGAGCAACGTCCGGGCGCGTTCGACGCTGGAGTTGGCGAAGGCCGCCGGCGTTGCACTTGAGGAAATCGCTTCGGCGTTCACCTTGATCAACGAGCGCAATCTGGTGATCGCCAGTGCGTCGGAAGAGCAAGCGGCCGTGGCGCGGGAAGTGGACCGCAACCTGATGAATATTCGTGATCTGGCGATGCAGACGTCTGCCGGGGCCAATCAGACCAGTGCCGCGAGTCAGGAGCTGTCGCGGCTGGCGGTGGACCTGAACAGCATGGTCGCCAAATTCTCGGTCTGATCAGCGTTCGACAGGCGAAAAAAAGCCCCGCGTTTGCGGGGCTTTTCTTTGGATCAGCTGCCTTTGACCGTCTTGCCGTTGACCGTACCGTCGAGGAGCATGATGTTGTACTCCTTGCCGTCGGTTTCGACCTGTTGCAGGCGAACCAGCAGGTAATCCCAGTCCTTGGCGAACCACAGGACGGTGATGCGCTTGCTTTGTGTCGGATCGCGGACGCGCTCGACCTTGATCGCATCGATCTGGCCGGCCTTGGTTTCGACTTTTTCCGAACCCAGCACGCGGAAGTCGTAGGTATCGACTTCGCCATCATCGACCACCTGATAGCTCATGCTTTTCTTGCCGGCGGCCACGTCATGCTGCAGCGCCAGTTGATAGGTGGATTTGTCGACCATGCCGCGGTTGAGCGGGATTTTCACCGCGTCGCCGCGGTCGGTGCCGGTCACCAGCTTGTTGGCCCAGTCGAAGTCCAGGTCAGCCTTTTTCGCCTTGCCCAGACCACCGCGTTCAAAGTGGTAGGACTGTGGCAGCAGGGTGTCCTTGTCCAGGGTCAGGGTGCTTTCCTCGGACAGGCTGGCAATCATCATCGAGGCCTTGAAGCTGAGCTTCCAGACGCCGTTGGCCTGTTTGGTCAGGCTGCGCTCGGCAGTGCCGCTCATGGGCAACTGTTTCCAGTCGGCGGTGTAGCTGGCGGAGAACGGTTGAAGGTCTGCCGCCTGGGCAAAAGGCAGGGCGAGCAGAGCGCAAGCGAAGAGCAGGGCGCGACGCATAATATCTCCTAGTTTCGAATCAAGTGACCGCTGGCCGGCAATGGCTGGCCATCCAGTAAAGCACCTTGCTCGCCGAGGCTCAGCCGTCCTTCGGCGAACCAGCGTACGGCCATCGGGTAGATCAGGTGTTCCTGAACGTGAACCCGCTGCGCCAGACTTTGCGGCGAATCGTGCAACTCTACCGGTATTACTGCCTGTACGACCAGTGGTCCGCCATCGAGTTCCTCGGTGACGAAGTGCACGGAGCAGCCGTGTTCGGCATCGCCGGCCTCCAGCGCGCGCTGATGAGTGTGTAACCCTTTGTATTTGGGGAGCAGCGACGGGTGGATGTTGAGCAGGCGACCCTGGTAGTGACGGACGAAGTCAGCGCTGAGAATGCGCATGAAGCCGGCCAGTACCACGAGTTTGGGGTTGAATTGGTCGATCAGTTCGATCAGAGCGGTATCGAAGGCCTCGCGGCCCTCGAATCCCTTGTGATCCAGCGAGCGGGTGGCGATACCCGCGTCACTGGCGCGTTGCAGGCCGTAGGCGTCGGCGCGGTTGGAAATCACCGCAGCGATGCGGACCGGGCTGTCGCCGGTCCGCGTGCTGTCGATCAGGGCCTGCAAGTTACTGCCGGTGCCGGACAACAGCACCACGACATCACAGGTCTGGGACATCAGTGAGCCTTGAGGTTCTTCAGTTCGACCTGGGCCGCGCCTTCGGCAGCGACAGCGATCTGACCGATGACCCAAGGCTGCTCGCCGGCGTCACGCAGGGTGTTCAGGGCAACTTCAACGTGCTCCTGAGCCACGCAGATCACCATGCCCACGCCGCAGTTCAGTACGCGGTGCATTTCGGTTTCGTCGACGTTGCCTTTCTCTTGCAGCCAGTCGAAAACGGCCGGGCGGTTCCAGCTGGCCACGTCAACCACGGCCTGAGCGCCTTTTGGCAGAACGCGCGGGATGTTGTCCAGCAGGCCGCCACCGGTGATGTGGGCCATGGCCTTGACCGCGCCGGTGTCCTTGATCAGCTTGAGCAGCGGCTTCACGTAGATGCGGGTCGGGGCCATCAGCAGTTCGGTCAGCGGCTTGCCGTCGAGCTGAACGGTTTCGATGTCGGCACCGGACACTTCGATGATCTTGCGGATCAGCGAGTAGCCGTTGGAGTGCGGGCCGGACGATGGCAGGGCGATCAGGGCGTCACCGGTGGCGACTTTCGAGCCGTCGATGATTTCGGCTTTTTCCACGACGCCGACGCAGAAACCGGCCAGGTCGTAGTCTTCGCCTTCGTACATGCCAGGCATTTCAGCGGTTTCGCCGCCGACCAGCGAGCAGCCAGCCAGTTCGCAGCCTGCACCGATACCGGTAACCACGGTGGCAGCTACGTCGACGTTCAGCTTGCCGGTGGCGTAGTAGTCGAGGAAGAACAGCGGCTCGGCGCCGCACACCACCAGATCGTTGACGCACATGGCGACCAGGTCCTGGCCGATGCTGTCGTGCTTGTTCAGGTTCAGCGCCAGGCGCAGCTTGGTGCCGACGCCGTCAGTACCGGAAACCAGTACCGGCTGTTTGTAACCGGCCGGGATCTCGCAGAGGGCGCCGAAACCGCCCAGGCCGCCCATGACTTCCGGGCGCGCAGTGCGCTTGGCGACGCTCTTGATGCGTTCGACCAATGCTTCACCGGCGTCGATGTCTACACCGGCGTCCTTGTAGCTCAGGGAGGGTTGCTTGCTCATGATCCAGGCCTTTAGGGGAGGGGATTCAGGGGTAACGACCGAGTTCAGCGGGAGCGCCGAATCCGACAGGGGCGATTGCCTCACGCGAAGTTCGGGGTGCCCGGCTGTTGCCGGTCTGCGAAGGCGCGCGATTTTATCAGGCTTGAGGGGCAGCGGCCATCCTCACGCCGACGGGCAGGGGCATATCGGTGGAAAAATTTTGCAATTGACGCTGTGGGCGACATCACGGGTGCCTGTATAAGGAACCGTCTATCGTTAGGACTGTGCAAAAACTTACCGACCGCGTGTGAATGTTTTGCGACGGCCTGTGGTCACAGGCTTGCAGAACGGTACACGCGGCCTGTTCCAGCCGCTCTTGTCGACGGGAATTCTCCATGGGTTTGTGTAAATTGCTGTTAGTGGGTGGTTTGTCTCTGATCAGCCTGGCGAGTCAGGCCGAAAATCTCAAAGGTCTTTATCAGGTGCGCGAACCGGTCACTGGCCAGTCGCCAGAGGAGCGCGATCGCGCGACCCAGGCCGCACTGGATACGCTGGTGCTGCGCCTGACCGGTGACCCGAAAGCCCCGCAAAACCCAGGGCTGGCGCCGGTTCGCAAGGATCCGCAGCAGATTATCAGTCAGTTCGGTTTCGATGCCGGGCCGCCGGAAGTGCTGAAAGTCGATTTCGACCCGGGAACCACCGAACAGGCGTTGCGCCGCGCCGGGCTGGCGCTGTGGGGCGCCAATCGGCCTTCGATCCTGAGCTGGTGGCTGAACGATTCGAGCGAAGGTTCGAGCCTGGTGGGCGACGGTCAGGCCAGTGCCGCGCCGTTGCGCCGTGCGGCCCAGCACCGTGGCTTGCCGTTGCGACTGCCGTTGGCGGACTTGAGCGAGCAATTGGTCGCTACGGCACCGGCGCTTGAAGGCGCCGACCCGGCGCCATTGCGCGATGCCTCTGAACGCTACAACGCCGATGCCTTGCTCGCCGTGCACACCCGCGAAGAAGGCGGACAATGGCAGGCTAAATGGCAACTGTGGCTGGGCGATAAAAAAGAGGCGGGCAACGTGCAGGGCGCGGATCAGGCTGGCGTGACCGATGCGGTGATGCTGGCGGTCGCTGAGCGTCTGGCACCTCGCTTTGTTGCCAAGCCGGGCGCGTCCGGCCAGCAGACCCTGGAAGTCCAGGGCATGAATCTGGAGCACTATGCGGTGCTGCTGCGGTTACTCGAACCGTTTGGCGTGCGTCTGCAGAGTGTCGATGCCGATCGCATCCTGTATCGGGTCAACGGCAGTGCCGATCAGTTGCGGGCGCAATTATCGCTGGCGAAGCTGCAGGAGCTGCCTGCCGAGGCGCCCGCTCCGGTCGCTGCGCCGCAACCTACGGTCGCCGGGGCACCGGCAGTGGTTGCGCCGACGCCGACACCGGCAGCACCGTCCTTGCGGTTCCGTTGGTAGGTTTTCTTTCTTATATATAAGCAATGGAGTGTTACATGGCCGATACGCGGCGTTGGTTCTGGCTCGGTGGGGTGCTCCTGCTTTGCGCGTTTGTCTGGTTGCTGCATCCGATCCTCACGCCGTTTCTGGTGGCGCTGCTGCTCGCGTACCTGTTCGATCCGCTCGTTGATCGTCTGGAGCGTCTGGGGTTGTCCCGTACCTGGGGTGTGATTGCGGTGTTCGCCTTGTTCACCCTGATCGTCACTGCGCTGTTGCTGGTGCTGGTGCCGATGCTCGCCAAGCAATTGCTGCGGCTGTATGAACTGGCGCCGCAAATGCTCGACTGGTTGCAGCACACCGCCGTGCCGTGGGCGCAATCGAAGCTGGGGCTGTCGGACGGCTTCTGGAAATTCGACAAGGTCAAAGCCGCCATCAGCGAGCACATGGGCCAGACCACTGACATCGTCGGTGTGGTGCTGAGCCAGGCGACGGCCTCGAGCCTGGCGCTGATCGGCTGGCTGGCGAATCTGGTGCTGATCCCGGTGGTGAGCTTTTACCTGCTGCGTGACTGGGACGTGATGATGGCCAAGATCCGTGGCCTGTTGCCCCGTGACCGCGAGGAACGCGTGGTGGCGCTGGCGGGTGAATGCCATGAAGTGCTGGGCGCGTTCGTGCGCGGGCAATTGCTGGTGATGCTGGCGCTGGGCGTGATCTATGCGGCCGGTCTGATGATTGTCGGCCTGGAGCTGGGCCTGTTGATCGGTCTGATCGCGGGGCTGGCGGCGATTGTGCCGTACATGGGGTTCGTGATCGGCATCGGTGCGGCGTTGATTGCCGGGTTGTTCCAGTTCGGTGGCGATCTGTATCCGATGATCGGAATCGTCGCGGTGTTCATGGTCGGTCAGGCGCTGGAAGGCATGGTGCTGACGCCTTTGCTGGTGGGGGACCGGATCGGTCTGCATCCGGTGGCGGTGATCTTCGCGATTCTGGCCGGTGGCGAGCTGTTCGGTTTCACCGGTGTGCTACTGGCATTGCCGGTGGCGGCGGTGATCATGGTGCTGGTGCGGCATGTCCACGATCTGTACAAGGATTCCGAGATTTATAGCGGGGTGGATGAGCCGGAGTTGTAATCGTGAAGCGCGGGCCGTCCGGTGGATCACCGGGTTGGCCCGTCTCCTGCAGGCCATGGCGCCAAAGAAACTGTCATAAAACCAGCATGTTAACGCAAACCTTTGATTTTGCTTGGGGTCTGTCGCATTGTGCGCTCCGCTTCACGGGTATAAACTTCGCTCACTTTACACAGAGGCCACTAACGGTTCCTTGGGAACTGTTCAGTCAGCATGAAACCGATTCAGCTGCCCCTAGGTGTGCGTCTGCGTGACGACGCCACCTTTATCAACTACTACCCAGGCGCCAATGCCGCTGCACTCGGCTATGTCGAGCGTCTATGCGAAGCCGACGCCGGCTGGACCGAAAGCCTGATCTATCTGTGGGGCAAGCACGGGGTAGGGCGTACGCATCTGTTGCAGGCCGCGTGCCTGCGCTTCGAACAGATGGGTGAACCGGCGGTGTACCTGCCGCTGGCGGAGTTGATGGATCGCGGCATCGAAATTCTCGACAACCTCGAACAGTACGAACTGGTCTGTCTGGACGACTTGCAGGTGATTGCCGGCAAGGCGGACTGGGAAGAGGCGATGTTTCATCTGTTCAACCGTCTGCGTGACAGCGGTCGACGTCTGCTGATTGCAGCGTCCACTTCGCCGCGTGAACTGCCGATCAAACTGGCTGACCTGAAATCGCGCCTGACCCTGGCGCTGATCTTCCAGATGCGCCCGCTCTCCGACGAAGACAAATTACGTGCCTTGCAACTGCGTGCATCACGTCGCGGTCTGCACCTGACCGACGAAGTCGGGCATTTTATTTTGACTCGCGGTACCCGCAGCATGAGCGCGCTTTTCGATCTGCTGGAGCAGCTCGATCAGGCCTCTTTGCAGGCTCAGCGCAAGCTGACCATTCCCTTCCTGAAAGAAACCCTGGGCTGGTAAAACCGGGGCTTTCAGCCGGTTTTGGCATATTTCAGGCGCCAGAAAACCCGCTTTCCTGTGGGGTGCACAGGCCGCGTCTCGATTCAAATAGGCTTAAGCGCTTAGATGTTAACGAGAAACCGGGAAGTCACAAAAAGATCGATTGAATTTGCAAATGAGGCTGATAGCGGGCATAGTCTCGGCTTCTTTACAACTATCAGCCACGGTCGTGCCCATGCTAAAGCGCTTCGCACCCCTCGTGCCTCTCGCACTCGTCACCCTGTTGTTCGGTTGCGCTGCTCATTCACCTGTTAATCAAGAGCAGCAACAACAGGCTAAAAATTCTGCCACCGCCCAGTCTTCCGTTATTTATCAGGAAGAGCTGGACACCGAAAAAGAACTCGCCGACTTCAACGGCAAGAAGCCTTACCAGCTTCCGGTTCTGGCCGACAGCATCCTCGAACGCGGCATGTCCCTGATCGGTACCCGTTACCGTTTCGGCGGTACCTCTGAAGCCGGTTTCGATTGCAGCGGTTTCATCGGCTACCTGTTCCGCGAAGAAGCCGGCATGAACCTGCCGCGCTCCACCCGCGAAATGATCAACGTTGATGCGCCGCTGGTTTCGCGCAGCAACCTCGAGCCGGGCGACCTGCTGTTCTTCGCCACCAACGGTCGTCGCGGTCGTGTAAGCCACGCCGGGATCTACCTGGGCGACAACCAGTTCATCCATTCCAGCTCTCGCCGCAGCGGCGGTGTTCGCATCGACAGCCTGGGCGACAGCTACTGGAGCAAGACTTTCATCGAAGCCAAACGCGCTTTGGCGAACGCTCCAACCGTGGTTACCGCTCGCAAGTAATCACGCTTTTGTCGCCACGCTCGTGGCGACAAGCGGTCCTTCTGAGGCAATAGACCTAAACTTTACAAGGTGAAGTTAAAGTCTTACTTGAAGTTTGCCGCGTAGCCGCTAGAATCCTGATCTATATTGATGGCAAACCGCCTGCGTCCCAACGCAGGCGGTTTTGTTTTCTATCGAATCGGCAGTCAAAGCCGCAGCCAGATCAGGATGTTCTGCATATGACGATGTCGGCCCGCTTTGCCCTGATGTTCTTCGCAGCGCTGCTCAGCGCCTGCGCCAGCCGCACTCCGCCGCCCGCGCCGGTGGTTCGCGCTCCGATCGTGTTCGGATCCTCCCAAGCCTTTTCGCCCGCTGCCGAAGACGTGCTGTTTCGCGCGCTCGGGCTGGTGGGCACGCCTTATCGTTGGGGCGGTAATACACCGGACTCAGGCTTCGACTGCAGTGGCCTGATCGGCTTTGTCTACCGCGATGCCGCAGGGATCAGCCTGCCGCGCTCGACCCGCGAGATGATCGTCATGCAGGCGCCGAACGTCGGCAAGGAAGGCCTGCAAACCGGCGACCTGATCTTCTTCGCCACCAATGGCGGCTCACAGGTCAGCCATGCGGGGATCTACGTCGGGGAAGGGCGCTTCGTGCATGCGCCGGCCACCGGCGGCACGGTGAAGCTGGACAGCCTGTCGAAAGCGTATTGGCAGAAAGCCTATCTGAGCGCCAAGCGCGTTCTGCAGCCAGAGCATCTGGCGCATAACCCTTAACGCAGATAAATAAAAAACCGTGGGAGCTGAATGGCTTCCACGGTTTTTTTATGCCTGCAACACTCTAGCGGGTCGCTGACACCCGCCACACCTTGTTACCCACGTCATCGGCTACCAGCAATCCACCTTGCTGGTCGATCACTACGCCGACCGGGCGACCCAGTGCGTTTTCGTCCTTGTCGAGGAAACCGGTCAGTACGTCCACTGGCGTTCCGCTCGGCTTGCCGGCGGCAAACGGCACAAAGATCACCTTGTAACCGCTATGCGGCTTGCGGTTCCAGGAGCCGTGCTGGCCGATGAATGCGCCTTCCTTGAACTGTGCCGGCAGGCGGTTGCCTTCGGCGAAGGTCAGGCCCAGTGATGCGGTGTGCGGGCCGACGGCGTAGTCCGGAGCGATGGCCTTGGCCACCATGTCCGGGCGCTGTGGTTCGACGCGCACATCGATGTGTTGGCCGTAGTAGCTGAACGGCCAGCCATAGAAGGCACCGTCCTTGACCGAAGTGATGTAGTCCGGCACCAGATCGCTGCCGATTTCGTCGCGCTCGTTGACGGCTGTCCACAGTGCGCCGCTTTGCGGCTCCCACGCCAGGCCGTTGGGGTTGCGGATGCCCGAGGCGAAGATCCGGTGGTTGCCGGTGGTGCGATCCACTTCCCAGATCGCCGCGCGACCTTCTTCCTGATCGAGACCGTTTTCGCCGACGTTGCTGTTCGAGCCAACGGTGACGTACAGCTTGCTGCCGTCTTTGCTGGCGATGACGTTCTTGGTCCAGTGATGGTTGAGCGTGCCGCCCGGCAAATCCGTGACCTTGATCGGCTGGGACTTGATTTCGGTCGCGCCGGGCTCGTAATTGAAGCGCAGCAGGCGATCGGTATCGGCCACGTACAGATCGTTGCCGACCAAGGTCATGCCGAATGGTGAGTTGAGGTTCTGCAGGAACACCGTGCGGGTTTCAGCCACGCCATCATGATCGGCGTCACGCAGCAGGGTGATGCGGTTCGGACTGGGCACGCCGGCACCGGCGCGGCCCATGACCTTTTTCATCACCCAGCCACGAATGCCCTTGCTGTCGTCCGGTTTTGGCGGGGCGTTGGTTTCTGCCACGAGTACATCGCCGTTCGGCAGTACGTAGAGCCAGCGCGGATGGTCGAGATTTTCGGCGAAAGCCGCCACCTGAGTGCCTGCCGCCGCCGTCGGTTTCGCCCCGGCCGGCCAGCCGATGGCCGGGGCGATGTTCACCGTCGGGATCAGGGTCTTGTTCGGTTCGGGCAGTTTGGGTGAAGGGCCGGTGCCGTCGGAGACTTGCAGGCTGGAGGATTCACCACAGGCGGCGAGACCTCCGGCGATCATGATGACGAAAACGAGCTGGGGCTTGCGCATTGCTGATCTTCCCTATGAATGCATTCCTAATCATAGAGAAGTGCGCAAGCCCGATGGTTCAACCCTCAGCCGCGGGCTTCCTTGAACAGCACGGCAATGCCGGGGTGATAGTTGCCGGTTTCGCTGTGCAACTTGCGGTATGCGTACGGGAAGTACCAGGCGACAGCGCAGGTGTGTTCCTTCTGCAGGTCGTCGACCATGTCCTGCAACTCTTCCGGGCTGGCGCTGTGCTGGGCTTTCTGAGGGGCGACGAACAGGCAGCCGAGTTTCAGGTCGCTGGCGTAGCTGATGCGCTTGGCGTCGCTGGTGATATCGGCCAAAGCCTGGGTCAGGTTCAGGCTGTTGACGCGCGGCCAGCGTTGGGTCGCCTGAATGAAGGCGCGATCCTCGGCGCCAGCAATAAACAGATCGGCACGTGCATTGCGCTCGCCTTCTTCATTCTGTTTGCGGGTGGCAGTGTCGCGCAGGGTGACCAGTTCAGCCATCCACGCGGCGGCGGACAGCAGGCCGAGGTTGGCTTTTTCGTCGTGCCAGAAGGGCGTGTCGTTATCGCCGCGGACGGCGTTGTAACGGTCGATACAGTCAAACCAGCGTTCCAGCACCGGGCGCAGGAATTCCAGCCGCGGATTGCTGATGATCATGCCTTGCATGGTGCTCTCCCTTGTTATTGTGATGTGCTCTCTGCATTCAAAAAGCATGGCTCTTTGATATCACTGCTGGCAGTGTGGCACAAGATTGGCGTCAGTTAATTGATCGGCGGCAGTTATTCGCCGCGCAAGCCCCTCTTCAATTGACGCTCCACCCCCAACCCTCTAACCTTCGCGGCTTGTTTCAGGTGCTCTGTGGCGCATGTCGACAGAGTGAAACAGGGAAGCCGGTGAGGCGGGTCTTCGAGCGAAGAACCCTCACGATCCCGGCGCTGCCCCCGCAACGGTAAATGAGTAAAAGCTGCGTCTGATGCCACTGCTTAACAGCGGGAAGGCGCGCAGCCAGGCACCAGCCGCTCATGAGCCCGGAGACCGGCCTGATCCATCCAGCGGCATCACGGTGGGCGATGCCAGGCTTGTTGCCGTCTATTCTTGTGCCTGCCCGCCGTTATCCAGCCTCAACGGAGAGCTCCCCCATGACTGATTCCCCCGAACGCGACGAGCGCCACCTGGCGCGCATGCAGCGCAAAAAAGCCGTGATCGACGAGCGCATCGCCAATTCGCCAGACGAATGCGGCCTGGTGCTGGTGCTCACCGGCAACGGCAAAGGCAAAAGCAGCTCGGCATTCGGCATGCTCGCCCGCGCAATGGGCCACGGCATGCAGTGCGGCGTGGTGCAGTTCATCAAGGGCCGCAACAGCACCGGCGAAGAGCTGTTCTTCCGTCGCTTTCCCGAGCAGGTACGTTTTCATGTGATGGGCGAGGGCTTCACCTGGGAAACCCAGGACCGTCAACGTGACATCGCCGCCGCCGAAGCAGCCTGGGAAGTCTCCCGCGAACTGCTGCGTGATCCGTCGATCGGTCTGGTGGTGCTCGATGAACTGAACATCGCCCTCAAGCACGGTTACCTCGATCTGGATCAGGTGCTCAGCGATCTGCAGGCCCGTCCGCCGATGCAGCACGTGATCGTCACCGGCCGCGCCGCCAAGCCGGAAATGCTCGAGATGGGCGACACCGTCACCGAAATGGGCATGATCAAGCACGCCTTCCAGGCCGGCATCAAAGCGCAGAAAGGCGTCGAACTTTGAATCAACCACGTCACTGCCCGGCGGTACTGATCGCCGCACCGGCTTCCGGTCAGGGCAAGACCACCGTCACCGCCGCGCTGGCCCGTCTGCATCGCAATCAGGGGCGCAAGGTCCGCGTGTTCAAATGCGGCCCGGACTTTCTCGACCCGATGATCCTCGAGCGCGCCAGCGGTGCGCCGGTCTATCAATTGGACATGTGGATGGTCGGCGAGCAGGAAAGTCGACGTCTGTTGTGGGAAGCCGCCGCGGAAGCCGATCTGATTCTGATCGAAGGTGTGATGGGTTTGTTTGACGGTACGCCGTCGAGCGCCGACCTGGCGCGGCATTTCGGTGTTCCGGTACTTGGCGTGATTGATGGCACGGCCATGGCCCAGACCTTCGGCGCTTTGGCTCTGGGTTTGGCGCGCTATCAGCCGGACCTGCCGTTCGCCGGCGTGCTGGCCAACCGTGTCGGCACCGTGCGCCATGCGCAGTTGCTCGAAGGCAGTCTGACTGAAGGCCTGCGCTGGTACGGCGCGTTGTCCCGGGAAACCGGGATCGAACTGCCGAGCCGCCATCTCGGTCTGGTGCAGGCCAGCGAACTCAATGACCTCGACGTGCGTCTCGACGCCGCCGCCGAAGCGCTGGCCGGCACTTGCGAGGTAGCGCTGCCACCGGCCGTGGAGTTCGCCGCGCCTGAAATCGTCAAGACCGAAAGGCTGCTCGAAGGCGTGCGAATTGCTGTCGCCCGCGACGAAGCCTTCGCCTTCACCTACGGCGCCAGTCTCGATCTGTTGCGGGCGATGGGCGCCGAGTTGAGTTTCTTCTCGCCGATCCGCGATACGCAATTGCCCGACGCCGACAGTTTGTACCTGCCCGGCGGCTATCCGGAATTACACCACGTTGCCTTGTCGCAGAACGCCGACATGCTCAATGCGATCCGCGCGCATCACGCTGCCGGCAAACCGCTGCTCGCCGAATGTGGCGGCATGTTGTATCTGCTCGACTCGCTGACCGATGTCGAAGGCACCCGCGCCGAACTGGTCGGATTGCTCAGTGGTGATGCGGTGATGCAGAAGCGCCTTGCGGCTCTGGCCCTGCAATCAGTCGAACTGCCAGAGGGCATGTTGCGAGGCCACACCTATCACCATTCCCTGACCACCACCGAACTGACCCCCATCGCCCGTGGCCACAGCCCCAATGGCGGACGCGGCGCTGAAGCGGTGTATCGGGAAGGGCGGATGACTGCGTCGTACGTGCATTTTTACTTCCCGTCGAATCCGTCGGCGATTGCCGCACTGTTGGTGCCATGACCGACAACGCATTCACTGAAACCGAGCGCGAAGCGGTCTATCGCGCCATCGCCGAACGTCGCGACATGCGCCACTTCAGCGGCGGCACGGTCGAGCCTGAATTGCTTCGCCGATTGCTTGAAGCCGCACATCAGGCGCCGAGTGTCGGCCTGATGCAGCCGTGGCGCTTTATCCGAATCAGCGACCGCGTGCTGCGTGGCCAGATCCAGAACCTTGTTGAAGAAGAACGCGTACGCACCGCCGAAGCCCTCGGCGAGCGCAGCGACGAGTTCATGAAGCTCAAGGTCGAAGGCATCAACGACTGCGCCGAAGTGCTGGTCGCCGCTTTGATGGATGATCGCGAGCGACATATTTTCGGTCGTCGCACGCTGCCGGAAATGGACATGGCCTCATTGTCCTGCGCGATCCAGAACCTGTGGCTGGCCGCGCGTGCCGAAGGCCTGGGCATGGGCTGGGTGTCGCTGTTCGAGCCGCAGGCGCTGGCCGATCTGCTGCAACTGCCGGCCGGGGCCAAGCCGCTGGCAGTGCTTTGCCTGGGGCCGGTCAAGGCATTCTATCCGGCGCCGATGCTGGTACTCGAAGGGTGGGCGCAGGCGCGTCCGCTGAATGAGCTGCTGTACGAAAATTTCTGGGGAGTGAGTCAATGAGTGTGGCGTTGCTGAGTGTCGCCGCGGTTGCGCTGGACGCGCTGCTGGGTGAACCGAAACGCTGGCATCCGCTGGTGGCGTTCGGCAATTTCGCCGGGCGCATCGAGCAACGTTTCAACAGCGGTGGTCGCGGCTGGCGCAGCCATGGCGTTACCGCATGGGTGATCGCGGTGTTGCCGCTGACCCTGCTGGCCACGGCGTTTTCCTGGGCGCCGTATGTGGGCTGGGTCGTCGAGATTCTTGCGCTGTATTGCGCCCTCGGCATGCGCAGCCTGGGTGAGCACGTCGAGCCGGTGGCCAAGGCCTTGCGCGCCGATGATCTGGAGGAGGCGCGCAAGCGTGTGGGTTATCTGGTCAGCCGTCAGACCAATGAGCTGGACAGTACCGCCGTCGCCCGCGCCGCCACCGAGTCGGTGCTGGAGAACGGCAGCGATGCGGTATTCGCCGCGATTTTTTGGTTTGTCGTGGCCGGTGCGCCGGGTGTGGTGCTCTATCGTCTGAGCAATACGCTCGACGCGATGTGGGGCTATCGCAACGAACGCTTCGAGCGTTTCGGCTGGGCAGCGGCGAAGATCGACGACGTCCTCAACTACATTCCTGCGCGGCTGGTGGCGTTGACCTACGCGCTGCTGGGCAAAACTCGACTCGCGTTGAAATGCTGGCGCACCCAGGCGCCGAAATGGGACAGCCCGAACGCCGGCCCGGTGATGGCCGCCGGCGCAGGTGCGTTGGGCGTCGAGCTGGGTGGCCCGGCGATTTACCACGGCGAGCTGCACGAGCGTCCGCAACTGGGCGAGGGCGCGCCGGCGGATGCCGATTCCATTGATCGCGGCTGGCAATTGGTCCAGCGCGGGGTATGGTTATGGCTGCTGATTCTCTGCGTGGGGGCTGAATTCTATGCTTGAGCACGGTGGCCGGTTGCGCAGGGCAGCGCTCGAATACGGCATCGCGGAAGAAGACTGGCTCGACCTGTCTACGGGCCTGGCGCCGTGGCCGTTTCCGGTCCCGGAGATACCGCTGCGGGCCTGGGCGCGTTTGCCGGAAAACGATGACGGTCTGGAGCAGGCCGCCTGCGATTACTACGGTGCCAGCCAGGTGCTGCCGGTGGCCGGTTCGCAGATGGCTATCCAGTTGCTGCCGCGATTGCGCCGGGCCGGCAAGGTCGGCGTGCTGTCGCCGTGTTACGCCGAGCATGCCGAAGCCTGGCGGCGCAGTGGTTATGTCGTGCGTGAAGTGCTGGAGCAGGAAGTCGACTTCTTTCTCGACAGCCTCGACGTGCTGGTGGTGGTCAATCCGAACAATCCAACAGGCCTGAACCTGACCCCGGCGCGCCTGCTCGACTGGCACGCACGGCTGGCCCAGCGCGGCGGCTGGCTGGTGGTCGACGAAGCGTTCATGGACAACACGCCGCAGTTGAGCCTTGCCCCGCATGCGCATCAAGTGGGGTTGATCGTGCTGCGCTCGTTCGGCAAGTTTTTCGGTCTGGCCGGTGTGCGGCTGGGGTTCGTGCTGGCCGAGCGCAAGTTGCTCCGGTTGTTGGCAGAACAGGTCGGGCCATGGGCCGTCAGCGGGCCGACCCGGGTGCTGGGTCAGGCCTGTCTGCGCGACACCGAAGGCCACACGCGTCAGCGCATCCGCAGCGACGAGGCCAGCGAACGATTGGCTGCGCTGCTTGAGCGTCACGGCTTCAAACCGCAGGGCGGCTGCGCACTGTTTCAGTGGCTGATCACTGAACAGGCCGCCGCGCTGCACGAATTCATGGCACGTCGCGGCATTCTTCTGCGTCTGTTCGCGCACAACAGCAGTCTGCGATTCGGGCTGCCTGCCGATGCCGCCGACGAAGCGCGCCTTGAGCAAGCCCTGCAAGCATTCGCCAAGCATTGCTCCATGGAAAAACCAGCATGACCACACTAATGGTGCAGGGCACCACCTCCGACGCCGGCAAAAGTACGCTGGTGACAGCGCTGTGTCGCTGGGCAACCCGTCAGGGCGTTGCCGTGGTGCCGTTCAAGCCGCAGAACATGGCGCTCAACAGCGCGGTGACGGCCGACGGCGGCGAAATCGGCCGCGCGCAAGCGGTGCAGGCCCAGGCGGCGTATCTCGAGCCGCACACCGACATGAACCCGGTGCTGCTCAAGCCCAACAGCGACACTGGCGCCCAGGTGATCATCCACGGTCGCGCGGTCACCAGCATGAACGCCGTCGCTTATCACGACTACAAAGCGATCGCCATGCAGGCCGTGCTCGCTTCCCACGAACGTTTGAGTGCCGCCTATCCGCTGGTGATGGTCGAAGGCGCGGGTTCGCCGGCCGAGATCAATTTGCGCGCCGGCGACATCGCCAACATGGGCTTCGCCGAAGCGGTGGATTGTCCGGTGCTGCTGATCGCCGACATCAATCGTGGCGGGGTGTTTGCCCATCTGGTGGGCACGCTGGAATTGCTGTCGCCGAGCGAACAGGCACGGGTCAAAGGCTTCATCATCAACCGTTTTCGTGGCGACATCGCTTTGTTGCAACCGGGCCTCGACTGGCTGGAACAGCGCACCGGCAAACCGGTGGTGGGCGTGCTGCCATACGTGATGGACCTGCATCTCGAGGCCGAGGACGGCATCGACCAGCGCCAGACCGACAAGGCTGAGCAAGTCCTGAAAGTGGTGGTGCCGGTGCTGCCGCGCATCAGCAACCACACCGATTTCGATCCGCTGCGTCTGCATCCGCAGGTTGATCTGCAGTTCATAGGGCCCGGACAAACGATTCCTCCGGCCGATCTGATCATTCTCCCAGGCTCGAAAAGCGTGCGCAGTGACCTGGCGTACCTGCGCGCCAATGGCTGGGAATCGGCTATCCGCCGTCACCTGCGTTACGGCGGCAAGCTGCTGGGGATCTGCGGCGGTCTGCAAATGCTCGGCGAGCAGGTGCACGATCCGCTGGGCCTGGAAGGCGCACTGGGTTCCAGCGCCGGTCTGGGACTGCTGGCATTTGAAACACAGCTCGAAGCCGAGAAGCAGTTGCGCAATGTGCGCGGGCGTCTGGCGCTGGAAGATGCCGAGGTCAGCGGTTATGAAATTCATGCCGGCGTGACCACGGGAGCGGCGCTGGAAAACGCCGCTGTGCATCTGGACGACGGCCGTTGCGACGGCGCGCAAAGTCTCGACGGGCAGATTTTCGGCACTTACCTGCACGGTCTGTTCGAATCTCCCGCAGCCAGTACCGCGCTGTTGCGCTGGGCCGGTCTGAACGATGTGCAGGAGGTGGATTACCACGGCCTGCGCGAACGCGATATCGAGCGCTTGGCGGACCTTGTGGAGAAGCATCTCGATACCGATCTGTTGTGTGAACTCTGTGGCATCCAGGCTGGATGTGATGGCGTCTTCGCGGGCAAGCCCGCTCCCACAGGTTGCTGAGGTGTACTCAAGTGCCATGCTTGGCCCAAATCCATTGTGGGAGCGGACTTGCCCGCGAAGAGGCCAGTTGTCTCAACGAATTTTTTTCAGGATGCCTCCATGCTCCAGTTGATCCTCGGCGGCGCACGCTCCGGCAAAAGTCGTTTGGCCGAAAAACTCGCCGCTGACAGCGCCCTGCCTGTGACGTACATCGCCACCAGTCAGCCGCTGGATGGCGAGATGAATGAACGCGTCGCTCATCACCGGGCCCGTCGTCCCGCCGAATGGGCGCTGATTGAGGAGCCGCTGGAGCTGGCCCGTGTGCTGCGCGAAAACGCCAGCCCCGCGCGTTGCCTGCTGGTGGATTGCCTGACCCTGTGGCTGACCAATCTGCTGATGCTCGACGACGCCGAACGACTCGCCGCCGAACGCGAGGCCCTGCTCGAATGCCTGGCGTCGCTGCCGGGTGAAATCATTTTTGTCAGCAACGAGACCGGAATGGGTGTCGTGCCGCTGGGCGAATTGACTCGCCGCTACGTCGATGAAGCCGGTTGGCTGCATCAAGCTCTGGCCGAGCGTTGTCAGCGAGTCGTCCTGACGGTCGCCGGCCTGCCCCTGACTCTGAAAGGACCTGCGTTATGACCCAAGCCTGGTGGCTGAACCCGTGCAAACCGGTGGATACGGACGCCGTTGAAAACGCGGCGGCGCGTCAGCAGCAATTGACCAAACCTGCCGGCTCTCTCGGGCAGCTCGAATCGGTGGCGGTGCAACTGGCCGGATTGCAGGGGCAGGTCAAACCGACACTCGATCACGTCTGGATTGCGATTTTTGCCGGCGATCACGGCGTTGTCGCCGAAGGGGTATCCGCGTTTCCGCAGGAAGTCACCGGGCAGATGCTGTTGAACTTCGTCAGCGGCGGTGCGGCGATCAGCGTGCTGGCGCGACAACTTGGCGCGCAGCTGGAAGTGGTGGATCTGGGCACCGTGACACCGTCGCTGAGCCTGCCGGGTGTGCGCCATTTGAACATCGGCTTGGGCACGGCGAATTTCGCCAAGGGCGCGGCGATGACTCAGGCCCAGGGCGAACTCGCCTTGCAGGGCGGTCGCGACAGTGTGCTGCGGGCGAAAGCGGCAGGCGCGCAATTGTTCATCGGCGGTGAAATGGGCATCGGCAACACCACCGCCGCCAGTGCGCTGGCGTGTGCTTTGCTCGACTGCCCGGTGGCACACCTGACCGGCCCCGGCACCGGGCTGAATGCCGAAGGCGTCAGCCACAAGGCGCAGGTGATCGAGCGCGCGCTGGCGCTGCATGCGGCACAACGCGGTGATGCACTGCAGACTCTGTTCAATCTCGGCGGCTTCGAAATTGCGGCTTTGGTCGGCGCGTATCTGGCCTGTGCGCAGGAAGGCGTGGCGGTGCTGGTGGACGGGTTCATCTGTACGGTCGCCGCGCTGGTGGCGGTGCGTCTGAATCCAGCCTGTCGTGAATGGCTGCTGTTCGGTCATCGCGGTGCCGAACCGGGCCATCGTCATGTGCTGGAGACCCTTGGCGCTGAGCCGCTTTTGGAACTGGGTCTGCGTCTGGGCGAGGGCAGCGGTGCGGCGCTGGCGGTGCCGTTGCTGCGTCTGGCCTGCGACCTGCACGGGCAGATGGCGACCTTCGCCGAAGCTGCGGTGGCGGACCGCCCGGCATGACCTTGCGTCTGGATCTGTTGCGCCACGGTGAAACCGAACTCGGCGGCGGCCTGCGCGGCAGCCTCGACGATGCGTTGACCGAAAAAGGCTGGGCGCAGATGCGTGAGGCGGTGAGCGGGCAGGGGCCGTGGGATCGGTTGGTCAGTTCGCCGTTGCAGCGTTGCGCGCGGTTTGCTGAAGAGTTGAGCGCGCAGCGGGATTTGCCGGTATCTCTGGACAAGAATCTGCAAGAACTGCATTTCGGTGCCTGGGAAGGGCAGAGCGCGGCGGCGTTGATGGAGACTGATGCTGAAGCGCTGGGTCTGTTCTGGGCCGATCCGTATGGGTTTACTCCGCCGCAGGGTGAGCCGGTCAACGATTTCTCTGCGCGGGTGCTGGCGGCGGTGATGCGCCTGCACGCGGCGCACGCCGGTGAGCGGGTGTTGCTGGTCAGTCATGGCGGCGTCATGCGTCTGTTGCTGGCGCGGGCCCGTGGTTTGCCTCGCGAACAACTGCTCAATGTCGAAGTCGCTCACGGCGCGTTGTTCTCGCTGATCGTCGAGGCCGACGGCTCGCTCAGGGAAGTGCTCTGACATGTTGCCTCTGTGGATCGCCCTGCAATTTCTCAGCAGTCTGCCGATTCGTCTGCCAGGCATGCCGGCGCCTGAACAGCTTGGCCGGTCGCTGTTGTTTTATCCGCTGGTGGGCTTGCTGTTCGGTGTGATTCTCTGGGCACTGAACATTGCGTTGGCGGGCGCGCCATTGCTGTTGCACGCGGCGCTGTTGCTGACGGTGTGGGTGCTGCTCAGCGGGGCGTTGCACCTTGATGGCTTGGCGGATAGCGCCGATGCGTGGCTCGGCGGGTTCGGTGATCGCGAGCGTACGCTGACGATCATGAAGGATCCGCGTAGCGGGCCGATCGCGGTGGTGACGCTGGTGCTCGTCTTGTTGCTCAAGTTTGCCGCGTTGCTGGCGTTGATCGAGCAGCAGCAGGGGATAGCGTTGATCATCGTGCCGCTGATCGGCCGGGCGGCGTTGCTCGGACTGTTTCTCACCACGACCTATGTGCGGGCCGGCGGGTTGGGGCAGGCGCTGGCCGATCATCTGCCACGCAAGACGGGTTGGCAGGTGCTGGCGGTGAGTGCGGCGGCGTGTTTGCTGATTGCCGGGTTCAATGCTGTCGTGGCGTTGCTGCTGGCGGTCATCGTGTTCATCTGGCTGCGGCATTTGATGGTGCGGCGACTGGGTGGAACCACCGGTGATACGGCCGGCGCGTTGCTGGAATTGCTGGAGATGTCAGTGCTGGTCGGGCTGGCCTTGTTTTGATAAGTAACGTTGATCTGTAACTTGATTTAACACAGTCGCGGGTATATACACGCATCATGCTTCCATCTCAGTGTTTGTGCACCAACCTGCGACGCGCCGCACGTGGCGTCAGCAGGCATTACGACGGCGCTCTCGACGGCTTCGGGATCAACGTTGCCCAGTATTCTCTGCTGTGCAATTTGCAGCGGCTGGACCAACCGAGCATTTCCGAACTGGCCGAGGCGATGGGTCTGGATCGCAGCACCCTCGGGCGCAATCTGCGGGTACTGGAAGGCGACGGGCTGGTGGCGCTGGCTGAAGGCGAAGACATGCGCAACCGCATCGTCCGGCTCACCGAAACCGGTGCGCAACGCCTGGCAGCGGCACTGCCAGCCTGGGAAGCGGCGCAACAGCGGTTGATCGACCGACTGGGTGCCGAGAAGCGAGAAACCTTGCTGCGACTATTGGATGAACTGGCCTGAGGGCCGGTTTTTTCCGAATTTAAGCGGGTATATACCCGCGACTGGAGAATAACAATGAGTTCGATGTGGCGTACGTGCGGTTGGGTGTTGCTGGGGAGTGCGCTGATTCTGGCGTTGTCATTGGGCGTGCGGCACGGCTTCGGACTGTTCCTGTCGCCGATGAGCGCCCAGTTCGGCTGGGGCCGTGAAGTGTTCGCCTTTGCCATCGCCTTGCAGAACCTGATCTGGGGCCTGGCGCAACCGTTTACCGGCGCGCTGGCCGACCGCTTTGGCGCTGCGAAAGTGGTGCTGATCGGCGGGGTGCTCTACGCCTTGGGCCTGGTGTTCATGGGGCTGTCGGAAACCGCGTTGGGCTTGTCCCTGAGCGCTGGCCTGCTGATCGGTATCGGTCTGTCCGGCACCTCGTTTTCGGTCATTCTCGGCGTGGTCGGCCGCGCGGTGCCGCCGGAGAAACGCAGTATGGGCATGGGCATTGCCAGCGCCGCCGGCTCCTTTGGCCAGTTCGCCATGTTGCCGGGCACCCTCGGGCTGATTGGCTGGCTCGGCTGGTCAGCGGCATTGTTGGTGCTGGGGCTGCTGGTGGCGCTGATCGTACCGCTGGTGAGCATGCTCAAGGACAAGCCGCTGCCGGTACTCGGCCATGAACAAACCCTGTCCGAAGCCCTGCGCGAAGCCTGCTCGCACTCCGGTTTCTGGTTGCTGGCATTCGGTTTTTTCGTCTGCGGATTTCAGGTGGTGTTCATCGGCGTGCACCTGCCGGCGTATCTGGTCGATCAGCATCTGCCGGCCACCGTCGGCACCACCGTGCTGGCGTTGATCGGCCTGTTTAACATTTTCGGCACGTACACCGCCGGTTGGCTCGGTGGGCGGATGTCCAAACCGCGTCTGCTGACCGGGCTCTATCTGCTGCGCGCCGTGGTGATCGTGCTGTTTCTGTGGTTGCCGGTGACGACGACCTCGGCCTATCTGTTCGGCATGGCCATGGGCTTTCTTTGGCTGTCCACGGTGCCATTGACCAACGGTACGGTGGCGACCTTGTTCGGCGTGCGAAACCTGTCCATGCTCGGTGGGATCGTGTTCCTGTTCCATCAGTTGGGTTCGTTCCTCGGCGGCTGGCTGGGCGGGGTGGTGTATGACCGGACCGGGAGTTATGACTTGATCTGGCAAGTGGCGATTCTCTTGAGCCTGTTGGCGGCAGCGCTGAACTGGCCGGTGCGCGAGCGTCCGGTCGAGCGTTTGCAACCGCGTGCGAGCGCCGCATGAGCCGTTTCTGGCCGCAGATCGTCGTCACCGCACTCGGCGCCGCATTGCTGGCGCTGGTGTGGTGGGGCTGGCATCAGGGCGGGCTGGCGCTGATGCAGTTGGGCATGGGTGCTTGCTAGATCGGCGGGAGGGCGAGTAACGTCGAGGTCTGACGATTGCTCAAGGATGCCCGACATGCTCAAGCGCTGGTGTGCTGTTCCCGCGTTGCTGATGGCGTTGACTGGACTGGCCCAGGCCGCGGATTGTCCCGATCTCTTGCAAGGTTCGTTGCCCAAGTTGCGGGCCAAGGAATCCATCGACCTGTGTCAGCGCTACGCCGACAAACCGCTGGTGGTGATCAACACTGCCAGCTTCTGTGGTTTCGCGCCGCAGTTCGAGGGGCTGGAGGCGCTCAATCAGCGCTACAAGGCCCAGGGCCTGGAAATGCTCGGCGTACCGTCCAATGACTTCAAGCAGGAGTCCAAGGACAGCGCCGAGACCGCCAAGGTCTGCTACGCCAACTACGGCGTAACGTTCACCATGACCGAACCGCAGAAGGTCCGGGGCGACGATGCGACTCACTTGTTCCAGGTGCTGGCCAGGCAGAGCAGTGCCCCGAAGTGGAATTTCTACAAATACGTCGTCGACCGCCAGGGCAAGGTAATTGCCAACTTCTCCAGCCTGACCAAACCTGATGATCCGGAATTTCTGGCGGCCATCGAGAAAGCCATTGCCTCCCAGCCGCTGAAACCCTGATCGACACCCATCAAAAAGCCCCGCCTCTGTGAAGAGAGCGGGGCTTTTTATGGCGAGGGGTTAGCCTCGCCGTGCAGCATCAGAAGCGGTAGGTTGCGCCGACACCGAAGCCGTTTGCCGAGTTTTCATACTGCGAGTTGTAGCTCTGGCCACGATCGTTTGTGTTGCGAATGTTGACCTTCTCTTCCTTCAGGTACGAGTAGGCAACGTCGATGGTCAGGTCTTCGGTCGGGCTCCAGCCGGCACCGATACTGAAGATGGTCCGGTCGCCGGTCGGGATGCGTGGCGAACGGTCGACGTTGTTGGTCGGCGACTGGTCGAACGTCAGACCGGTACGCAGTACCCATTCCTTGTTCAACTGGTAGGACGTACCGATGGCGTAAGCCCAGGTGTCATGCCAGTTCTGTTCTTCGGTGATCTCGCCGAACTGGCCAGCCAGCAGCGGTTGAACGCCGGAGTTCTTGACGGTGATTTTTTCCAGCTGGCTCCAACGGGTCCAGGTGGTACCGGCGTAGACGTTCCAGCGATCGTTGATCGCCTGGGTGACCGAGAGGTCCACGGATTCAGGCGTGGTGATCTTCAGCGAAGCGTCGTATTTCTGGTTCGCACCCAGACCGATTGCACCCAGCACACCGTAGTTGACCTTGGTGTTGCCTTCGAGCTTGTAGTCGACTTTCGAGTGGTAGGTCAGACCCAGGCGAGTGCTGTCGGTAGCCTGAACCAGCACCCCGATGTTGTAGCCCAGTGCGGTGTCGTCACCCTTGATCTTGACCTTGCCGTCCGGCGCAGCCTGAGTGATCGACAGGTTGGATTCCAGCGAGCCGTCGATACGGTTGATGGTCGGACCGAAACCGATCGACACGACGTCGTTGAACTTGTAGCTGACGGTTGGCTGGAAGGTGATGATCTTGACTTCGGACTTGCTGCCGAAGTAACGGCCGGCGAAGCCGTTTTCATAGTCGGTGATCAGGCCGAAGGGTACGTACACACCCAGACCGAATGCCCAATGCTCGTCGATCGGCTTGACGTAGTAGCCCATAGGTACGGAGGTGAAGGGCACCATGTCGCCTTTGTTGCTGCCGCCGTTCGGGCTGGAGCTGGCGTCGCTGATATCGGTTTTTGCATCGAGGAATGCAACGCCACCGGTGACTTGTTCGCGCGTGATGCGCGACATGCCGGCAGGGTTGCCGTAAACAGTGCTTGCGTCGTCGGCAGAAGAAGATCGCCCGGCGTACCCAGTCCCCATCCCGCTGATGCTGTGTTCGTTGATGGCAAAGCCAGCCGCGAAGATCTGGGTGGATGCCACGGTTACGGCAAGGCTAAGGGTGGTTTTGAGCATGACTTTTTTCATTATTAGAACTCCTGGTGATCACCGGGGCGAAAATTACCAACATTTTCGTCCCGGCGCTATAGTCCGTATGCCTTGAGTTAGAGCGGTTTTGTAGGACAATCCGACCAAATTCGCCGCGTGTTGGGCGATGTTGCGAAACCGCTGGGTCAGCAAGCAACCTGATTCAACGGTGAAACACAGGTTTGCCAGGCGCACGTGAAGTCGCGCAGACGACCTTGAGGCTGGAAGGTCTGACGCCAGATGCGCGCCATGCTCAGCAGGTCGTCCGGCTCGGGGAGGGTAGGGTTTTGTTCTTCCACCAGCAGCCATGCAATGGCCGTGGCGTAGCGCAGATTGACGGTCAGTTCGAGGTGCGGGCCGCTGAGGAAAGCATGTTGGCTGGCGAGGCCGCGAACCAGGCTGGCGCGTTCCGGGTCGAGCGCCAGGTAATGATCCCAGAGGGCCTGGTGACGATGCTCGGCTATCCGGTACAGGCCGTGGCCACGGCGGTCATGCAGGGCTGAACCGAGGGCGGACTGGCTGGCGGCAATGCCCAGCAACAGGGATTCGGCAGTTGCGCAGTGGCGTCCCAGGTAGATCAGCGTAGGACGGATCACGTAGCGGCACAGTTCGCTGGCAGCGATACCCATAAAACCCTCGGATCTTGTTATCGGGCGGCGAGACCTGAAGGGGAGCTTGGCAGCTGTGGATCGACTCAGGCTCGCCGGAAGCGGATCACGCCGCTTGAGTTGAAGTGTAGTGTCATATTCGCGACGTAAAGGCCTGTTTTTAAAATATTTCCGGCGAGGCGTTATAACCGTTATATCGGTTGGTGCTTAAGCAAAAAGGGGAAGGGTGAAATATCGGGCAATAAAAAGCCCCGCATTTTCAGCGGGGCTTTTGCTTTTGCAGCCATTTCGGCCTCTCAGGCGATCAATGCCTGACGGGTGCGATCAATCACGGCCTGCAGCGGTTCGGCGCTGGAGTATTGATCGGGGTACAGACGCTCGCTGTGACGGGCGATCCCGTGTTCATTGACCACGGTGAAGCTGAAGCAGCCTTTGCGAGCGGCCATGATCAGGCAGTTCATTGGGGCAAAAGCGTTGGTTAGGGTGCGAATGGCATCCTGAGTCTGGATTTGAGTCGACATAGTTATTAGGTGTTCCTACAAATGACACGGATAAGAACCGTGCAACGTTAAAACGTTCCAGTAACGTCAACCACCATTGGTCGAACGAAGAACCCGACTGGAACAAGGCAGCCAGTTCGAGCGCTATAAAAGTTGGCGCGCTTGGGCTGGCAGGTAGGTACTTAGGAGGACAGGCAGCACATCAAGGGCAGAGGTTCTGGGCCCTTGGTGAAGATCCTGATCAATTTGCAGGTTGGTTAGGTCAGAGTAAATGGTCTTCGCAACACCCTTTGCATTCATTTCAAAGGCCGTGTCGTCGCAAGATTTACCTGGAAACCATCGAGGGGTCGATCCCGCTTTTTTCGGTGAAGGCTTCTGTGAGAGAAACTTGACCGTGGGGGTGTATTCGACCGGAATTGACTTTCAGCTTGGTACTAACGCCGCAGATACTAACGGAACGCTCCAAAGAAGGCAAACCCGCTGAACAAAAAAATCCCGAGATATCGCCCAGGCCTTGAAACTTGCCCCGATCCGGTTCAAATCATGACCGTCGGTCGCCACAACCTGGCCGGCGCGGAAGCTCGACGCAGAGGCCTATCCCCAGGCCGAATGCCAAAACGACCCGAAAAGGCGCATCGATATAACCGCGTAACAGGTACTTGTGCACATTAGTTGCGCAGACCGTAACGGCGCTGTCATAACGATCCTGACCCCGGTGGCTGCCTGTAACGAAAGTTTAAGTCAATGAAAAACATCGCTTTTTTTTACTGGTGAAAAAATCGTCAGTTTGACTGAGAGCCCCATTCCATAAGGCTTTGCGACGAGTCAGGGGCGGTTGTCCACTGAGTTATCCACAGCTTCTGTGGATTGTCCCGAGCGCTTGCTCTAGCACGGGCGTGCCGGGTTTTTTTCGACTTTACCTGTGCGAAAAAAAGAGTAGAGTGGCGCGCCTTCCGATCTGCCCCACAGTGCTTTATGAAGTTTCGTTCAGCTACAGACTCTGTTACCTCCCAACCCCCTCGTGTTACCGCTCCCAAGCGATTTTCCGTGCGCGTGGCCGAATGGCTGCTGGACAGCCCGCGCCTGGGCGACAGCCAGAACGCCAAGCACCTCGCCGGCCGCCTGCTCAAGCAACCGGCCCGGGAAGGCGTGGTCGTGGCGCAAAGCCGCCTCGGTCAGTTGATGTGCCGTGAGTGCGGCAACGCGCGGGATCGTCGTATCGGCCAGGACCTGCTGCGCCAGGCCGCCCGTGCCGGTGACCGACGCGCGCAACAGGAACTCGGCCTGATCGAAGACTGAGCTGTCCAAGACCGGACGCCTTGGTTAACCTTCAGGCTTTATCGGATTGGCGGGAATCAATATGGCGATGGACTTGACCAGCATCCTGCTGGGGCTGGCAGGTGCGGCGGTGCCGCTGCTGGCACTGGCCTGGCAACTGCAACGTCGGGCCAGTCAGAAACAGTCTGAAGTCGCGTTGCTCGAAGAGCGGCTGGCCATGGCGCAGATGGCCCAGGATGGCCTCACTGCTCAACTTGAAGCCTGTCGCGATGAAATTGTCGACCTCGGCCAGGCCAATGCCGCCAAGCAGGCGGATCTCGCCGCCGTGCGCCGGGAAGTCGAGCTGCTGCAGATCGAGCGCGATGACGCCCGTGACGCCGCCCACGCCTGGAACCTCGAACGCGCCAACAAGGAAGCTGAATTGCGGCGCCTGGACGCCCAGGCCGCTTCGCTGAATGCCGAGTTGCGCGAGCAACAGGAAAGCCATCAACAACGCCTGGATGACCTGCAAGGTTCCCGTGACGAGCTGCGCGCGCAGTTCGCCGAACTGGCTGGCAAGATCTTCGATGAACGTGAACAACGTTTCGCCGAAACCAGCCAGCAACGCCTCGGCCAATTGCTCGACCCGTTGAAGGAGCGCATCCAGTCGTTCGAAAAACGCGTCGAGGAAAGCTACCAGGCCGAAGCCCGCGAGCGTTTTTCGCTGGCCAAGGAACTGGAACGCTTGCAACAACTGAACCTGCGCCTGAGCGATGAAGCGACCAACCTGACCCGCGCTCTGAAGGGCCAGAAAACCCAGGGCAACTGGGGCGAGCTGATTCTCGAGCGCGTGCTTGAGCATGCCGGGCTGGAGAAGGGGCGCGAGTACCAGACCCAGGTCAATCTCAAGGGGCCGGATGGCGAGCGTTTCCAGCCGGACGTGATCATTTACCTGCCGGGCGACAAGCAGGTGGTGGTCGACTCCAAGGTCAGCCTCACCGCCTATCAGCAATACGTGGCGGCGGACGACGATGCCATCGGCCAGATCGCCATGAAGCAACACGTGCTGTCCTTGCGCAGCCACGTCAAAGGCCTGGCCGGCAAGGATTACAAACGTCTGGAAGGCTTGCACAGCCTCGATTTCGTCTTGCTGTTCGTGCCCATCGAGGCGGCGTTTTCCGCTGCATTGCAGGCTGAGCCGGCGCTGTTTCAGGAAGCCTTCGACCGCAACATCGTGATCGTCAGCCCGACCACATTGCTGGCAACGCTGCGGGTCATCGACAGTCTGTGGAAGCAGGAACGCCAGAGCCAGAATGCCCGGGAAATCGCCGAGCGCGCCGGCTGGCTGTACGACAAGTTCGTGTTGTTCATTCAGGATCTGGACGACGTCGGCAATCGCTTGCAGCAACTGGACAAGGCCTACAGCGCGGCGCGCAACAAGCTGACGGAAGGGCGCGGCAACCTGGTCAGCCGCAGCGAGCAGCTCAAGTTGCTCGGCGCACGAGCCAGCAAAAGCTTGCCGGCGGATCTGCTGGAACGCGCGATGACCGACGCCGACGGCCTGGTCGAGCTGCCTGAATAAGCCGCTCTGCTAGAGCGGCAAGTAGCGACTCAACAACGCCCGCAACGCCGCCGGTTTCACCGGTTTGACCAGATAATCCAGCCCCGCCGCGTGCACCTGGGCCACGGTTTCCGGATGCCCGTCGGCGCTGATCACCACGCCCGGCACCGGCTCGCCCATCCTTGTGCGCAACCACGCCATCAACTCGGTGCCGGTTTCGCCGTGATCCAGGTGATAGTCCACCAGTGCCAACTGTGGCCGCACGCCCTCGTCGAGCAGTGCCGCGCATTCTTCGCGGTTGCGCGCGGTCCAGACCTGACAGCCCCAGCGCGTGAGCAGGCTGTTCATGCCGATCAGAATGCTGTCTTCGTTGTCGATGCACAGCACCTGCGCGCCGCTGTGCAATTTGCCGTTTATTTCCACCGCCGCGGTTGGCTGCACGGTCTGCGCTTTGGCCAACGGCACACGAACGCTGAACACGCTGCCGCGCCCCGGCCATGAGCGCACACGCAAGGTATGGCCGAGCACGCGGCACAGGCCATCGGCGATCGCCAGGCCCAGGCCAAGACCTTTTTCGGCGCGGGTCTGGTGACTGTCGAGGCGTTTGAATTCCTCGAAGATCACTTGCTGTTTGTCCTCCGGAATCCCCGGACCGCGATCCCACACTTCCAGACAGATTTCGCCTTTGCGCCGACGCACGCCCAGCAGCACCGGACCTTTTGCGTAGCGGAACGCGTTGGTGAGGAAATTCTGCAGAATCCGCCGCAGCAACTTGATGTCGCTGTCGATACGCAACTGGCTGCCGCGTACCCGGAAGCTCAGGCCCTGTTCCTGAGCCAGTGCCTTGAACTCCGCGCCGAGAATATCGAACAGCTCATTGACCGCGAAAGGCTTGCGATCCGGATTGATCTTGCCGTTCTCCAGGCGGGAAATGTCCAGCAGATCGCTGATCAGGTCTTCGGCCGAACGCAGCGAACTATCCAGATGCTGCACCAGTTTCTGCGCTTCCTCGCTCAAGCCGTCGGCCTGATGGGAGAGGGCGGCGGAGAACAAACGTGCGGCGTTCAAAGGCTGCATCAAGTCGTGGCTGACGGCGGCGAGGAAACGGGTTTTCGACTGGTTGGCCGCCTCGGCATTGCCCTTGGCTTCGGTCAGTGCGACGTTGAGTTGCGACAGTTCCTGGGTTCGTTCGCTGACCCGTTGCTCCAGCCCTTCGTTGGCTTCGGTCAGGGCCTGCTCGGCTTCGCGGAACGCGGTGATGTCGGTGAAACTCATGACGAAACCGCCGCCCGGCATCGGGTTGCCGATCAGCTCGATCACCCGGCCGTTGGGGAACAGCCGCTCGGAGGTGTGGGCGCGTCCCTGACGCATCCAGTGCAGGCGCCGGGCGACGTGGACTTCCGCTTCACCGGGGCCGCACAAACCACGCTCGGCGTTGTGGCGAATGATGTCGGCAATCGGCCGGCCAACGCTGATCAAGCCGTCCGGGTAGTTGAACAGCTCCAGATAGCGACGGTTCCAGGCCACCAGCTTGAGCGACTGGTCGACCACGCTGATGCCCTGAGTAATGTTTTCGATGGCGCCTTGCAGCAGCGCGCGGTTGAACTGCAGCACTTCCGATGCTTCGTCGGCGATCCGTACCACGTCCTCCAGCTGCATTTCCCGACCTTCGATGGCGGCTTTTACGACCGCTCGCGTCGAAGAGGCGCCGAGGACGCCTGCCAGCAATCGTTCGGTGTGAGCGATCCATTCGCCGTCAGCGTTCTGATTCGGGTTGAAGCCTTTGCCCTGACGATAGGCGAAGCGAATGAAACTCTGCCGGGCGCGTTCTTCACCGACAAACCGCGCGGCCAGTTGCAGCAGGTCGTCGATCTGCACCGCCAGCATCGAGCGGGCGCTCGGCCGTGCGCTGATTTCCTGACCGATAAAACGTCCGGCCTGCCAGTGCTCCGACACCCGTGTACGGGACAGCACCGAGACCCAGGCAAACAACGTGAAGTTGCCCGCCAGCGACAGCACTACACCTTGGGTCAAAGGGGTAATCGGCAGGTTCAGCGGGTTGCTGTGGAGCCAGGCGAGGCCGGGGAAACTGTCCAGCGACCAGCCGAGGCTGCGCGCCGCGATCGGCAGGACCAGGGTGTAGAACCACAGGAACGTGCCGGCAGCGAGGCCGGCGAACACGCCGCGGCGGTTGGCCTGTTTCCAGTACAGCGCGCCGAGCATTGCCGGGGCCAGTTGGGTGACCGCCGCGAAAGCGATCTGGCCGATGGTCGCCAGGCTCGCAGTGGAACCGAGCAAACGGTAGCTGACGTAAGCCAGCAACAGAATCACCACGATGCTGACCCGGCGCACCGAGAGCATCCACTGGCGGAACACTTCGAACGGGCGCTCGGCATTGTTGCGGCGTAGCAGCCACGGCAACAGCATGTCGTTGGAAACCATGGTCGACAGCGCCACGCTCGCCACGATCACCATGCCGGTGGCTGCCGACGCACCGCCGATAAACGCCAGCATCGCCAGCGCCGGATGAGCCTGAGCCAATGGCAGGCTGATAACAAAAGAGTCGGGGATGACCGAGTTGGGCAGCATCATCTGACCGGCCAGGGCGATCGGGACTACAAACAGCGCAGCCAGTGCGAGGTAGGCCGGGAACACCCATTTGGCCAGGCGCAGATCCTGCGGGTCGATGTTCTCGACCACTGTCACGTGAAACTGCCGGGGCAGGCAGATGATCGCCATCATCGCCACGCCGGTTTGCACCACCATCGACGGCCAGTTGATGGTTTCTTTCCAGTATTCCTCAAGGCGGGGGGCGAGCATCGCCTGATTGAACAGGTCGTCGAAGCCGTCATACAGCCCGTAGGTGACGAAAGCGCCGACGGCGAGGAAGGCAAACAGTTTGACCAGCGATTCAAAGGCAATTGCCAGCACCATGCCGCGGTGGTGCTCGGTGGCATCGAGGTTGCGCGTACCGAAAACGATGGTGAACAGCGCCAGCACCAGCGACACGATCAGTGCCGTGTCCTGGGCGCGGGTGCCCATGGCGTCGGCGCCGGCGCCGATCAGCAGGTTCACGCCGAGGACGATGCCTTTGAGCTGCAAGGCGATATAGGGCAGGACGCCAACCAGGCAGATCAGCGCAACCACCACCGCCAATGACTGGGACTTGCCGTAGCGGGCGGCGATGAAGTCGGCGATAGAGGTGATGTTCTCCTGCTTGCTGATCATCACCATTTTCTGCAGCACCCACGGCGCACCGAGTAGCAGAAGAATCGGCCCCAGGTAGATCGGCAGGAATGACCACAGTTGTTCGGCGGCCTGACCGACCGCGCCAAAGAAGGTCCAGCTGGTGCAGTAGACCGCCAGCGACAGGCTGTACACCCAGGCACGCACCCGTGGCGGCAGCGGGGTGCTGCGACGGTCGCCGTAGAAGGCGATGGCGAACATGATGGCCATATAGGCCAGGGCGACGGCGGCGATCAGCCCGGTGGACAACGACATGGAACACTCCCGACAGAAAACGACCGGACTCGCGCCCGGTCAGACAGTCTCGCACGGGCGCGGCGGTTAGTCAGTGTCGACCAAGGTCGTGGCGCGGCGGGGTGTCGCAGGAACAGAACCGGGCAGTTCTGATCAGTCCGGTTTCAGCGTGAGATCGATCAGGCGGTGCAGTTCTTCGACTTCCAGCGGCGCTGCCGAAAACAGAATGCGGAACACCACCGGGGACACCACCAGATTGATCAGCCGATCCACGCTCGGCGCCGGTTCCTCGGGGTGGCGCTCGATGATGGTCTGCAACTGCGCGCCGATGATCGCCACGCAATAGCCCGGCGTTGCACTCGCCTGCACGTCGCGCATCATGTTGCGTCCGGGTTCCGAACTCATTTCGTCGAGGTATTGTTCGGCCCACGCGCGGATATCGCTGCGCAGACTGCCGGTTTCAGCCGGCTCGCTGTCGGGGCGCATGCGGGCGAGGGCGACGTCGGCCAGCAAGGCCGCCAGATCGCCCCAGCGTCGATAAATCGTCGACGGCGTCACACCGGCGCGCGCCGCGATTTGCGGGACGGTCACCGTTGAGCGCTCCTGTTCTTGCAGAAGCGCGCGGACTGCCGAATGAATCGACTCCTGCACCCGGGCACTGCGACCGCCCGGGCGTAAACCTTCTTTAATAGCCATGCGGCAGACCTTAACACAAAGAATTTGCTTTAAGCGTAAGCCGAGAGCACACTCCGCAAAAGCAAAAAATTAGCTTTTGCGGAGTGTGCCCATGACCAGCCTTGCTTCCAACCGTTCCAGCCTGTGGTTTCTGGCGATCACCTTACTGAGTTTTCTCGCCGCTTCCACTGCGCCGACGCCGTTGTATCACCTGTATCAGGATCAGCTGCATTTTTCGGCAGCCGTACTGACCCTGATTTTTGGCGTCTATGCCCTCAGTCTGCTGGCCGCGTTGCTGACGGTCGGGTCGCTGTCGGATCACTTGGGACGTAAACCGGTGATCTTCACCGCCGTGACGCTCAATGCGCTGGCGATGCTGTTGTTCATCTACGCCGATAGCGTGGGCTGGCTGATCGGCGCGCGAGTGCTGCAAGGTTTCGCCACCGGCATGGCCACCGCCGTGTTGAGCGCAACGCTGCTGGACACTGATCGCCAGCAGGGGCCGTTGATCAACAGCGTTGCGCCTTTGCTGGGCATGGCGTTGGGCGGCATGGGCTGCGGTTTGCTGGCGGAATTCGCCCCGGCGCCGTTGCAATTGACCTATTGGCTGCTGCTCGCGCTGTTTGTGTTGCAGGGCATTTATGTCTGGCGCCTGCCGGAAAGCGTCTCGCCGCAGGTCGGGGCATGGGCTTCGTTACGGCCGACCCTGCATGTGCCGGTTCAAGCGCGCTCGACGCTGTGGCGAGTGTTGCCGCTGAACACCGCGACCTGGGCGCTCGGCGGTTTCTATGCCTCGCTCGCGCCGTCGCTGGTGCGTACGGCCACCGGCTCCACCTCCAACCTGATCGGCGGCGCCACCGTGGCGGCGCTGACTGTGACCGGTGCATTGATGATCTTCACGTTGCGCAATCGTCCTGCCTCCCGCGCGCTGCAACTCGGGGCGAGTCTGCTGCCGGCCGGTATCGTGCTGATTCTGTTGGGCGTGCACAGCGCCAGCCTGTTGCTGTTCTTCTGCGGCACGCTGGTGGCCGGTTGTGGCTTTGGCTCCGGTTTTCTCGGCGCTGTGCGCAGCCTGGTGCCGCTGGCGTTGCCCCATGAGCGGGCTGGTTTGATGTCGGCGTTTTATGTGCTCAGTTACCTGGCGTTCTGCATGCCGGCGTTAATGGCCGGGCACTTCACCCATAGCGTGGGTCTGCTGGCCACCACCGATGTGTACGGTGCGGTGCTGATCGTACTGGCGGTCGGTGCGCTGCTGATGAGTTTCCGGGCGCAAGCGGCGAAGACCTGCAGCGCTCCATAAGCCCGTCGGATTCGGTTAGCCTTGGCCAGCCCACTTCTTCTCACGGATCGACGCATGAAGATTATCCGCAGCAAGACCTTTACCGCCGAGCGCGACTGGGGCGCGCTCGACATCGCCAACATGAACGGCATCACCACGCGCCTGCACTGGACCGATCAGCCTTACAAATGGCACGTCAATGACGGTGAAGAAGTGTTTGTGGTGCTCGACGGTCAAGTGCTCATGCACTATCGCGAAGAAGGCAAGGAGAAGCAGGCCTTGCTCGACGTTGGCGACATCTTTTACGCGTCCATTGGCACTGAACACGTCGCTCATCCTCAGGGCGCAGCGCGGATTCTGGTGATCGAAACCGAAGGCAGTGTCTGACCGCATATCTACAAAACAGATAACAGTTAGAGATATTACCCGTTATATAGATATTCGATTCGGTTCTACCATGGACTCAACCTCACCTGAGGACAGGAGTTCATGATGATTTGCCCGAATAGCGTCAAACCCGGCATCAAGCCATTCAGCCAGCTTCAGCACCCGCGTGAAGTGATTCGTCAATTCACCCCGAACTGGTTCGCCGCCACCATGGGCACCGGCGTGCTGGCGTTGGCGCTGGCGCAATTGCCGGTGTCCATTCCCGGCTTGCACGCCGTGGCCGAAGGGCTGTGGCTGTTCAATATTCTGTTGTTCGTATTGTTTACCGCCGCCTACGCCGCACGCTGGATTCTGTTCTTCGACGAGGCGCGGCGGATCTTCGGGCATTCCACGGTTTCGATGTTCTTCGGCACCATTCCCATGGGCCTGGCGACCATCATCAACGGCTTTCTGCTATTCGGCCTGCCGCGCTGGGGCGACGGGGTCATTCATCTAGCTGAAGCATTGTGGTGGCTGGACGTGGGGATGTCGCTGGCCTGCGGTGTGTTGATCCCCTACATGATGTTTACCCGTCAGGAACACAGCATCGATCAGATGACCGCCGTCTGGCTGCTGCCGGTGGTGGCGGCAGAAGTGGCGGCGGCCAGCGGTGGACTGCTGGCGCCGCATCTCGCTGATGCGCACTCGCAACTGGTGGTGCTGGTGACCAGTTACGTGTTCTGGGCCTTTTCTCTGCCTGTGGCGTTCAGCATCCTGACCATCCTCTTGCTGCGCATGGCCTTGCACAAACTGCCCCACGAAAACATGGCAGCCTCGAGCTGGCTGGCCTTGGGGCCAATCGGCACCGGCGCCCTGGGCATGTTGCTGTTGGGCGGCGACGCCCCGGCGATCTTCGCGGCCAACGGTCTGACAGGCATCGGCGAAATGGCGTCGGGCCTGGGCCTGGTCGCCGGGATCACACTGTGGGGCTTCGGTCTGTGGTGGATGCTGATGGCGCTGCTGATCACTTTGCGTTACCTGCGTGACGGCATTCCGTTCAACCTCGGCTGGTGGGGATTCACCTTCCCGTTGGGCGTGTATTCGCTGGCAACCCTGAAACTGGGCAGCACCTTGCACCTGACGTTCTTCAGTGTGGCCGGTTGTGTGCTGGTGGCGTTGCTGGCGGTGATGTGGCTGATCGTCGGCAAGCGCACGCTGCAAGGTGCGTGGCGCGGCGAGCTGTTTGTTTCACCGTGCATTGCAGGTTTGAAGAAATAACCTGCGAAGATTAGGTAATGTGTGGCCTGGATCGCGGTTCGAGATTCTTATAAGCGTAGCCAGGCCACTGACTACCTTCTCTTTCCAAAAACAACAGGGTCACACGGAAGATGAGTCACCCCTCACAGTTCAACCTGCTGCGTACCCGGCGCTTCCTGCCGTTTTTCATCACCCAGTCGCTGGGCGCGTTCAACGACAACGTGTTCAAGCAGTCGCTGATCCTCGCCATTCTCTATCGGCTGACCATCGAGGGTGACCGCTCGATCTGGGTCAACCTGTGTGCGTTGCTGTTTATCCTGCCGTTCTTTCTGTTCTCGGCGCTGGCCGGACAGTTCGGGGAAAAATTCGCCAAGGATGCGTTGATCCGTCTGATCAAACTGGCAGAAATCGCCATCATGGCCGTGGGATCCGTCGGCTTCCTGTTCGATCACCTGTCATTGATGCTGGTGGCGCTATTCGCCATGGGCACGCACTCGGCGCTGTTCGGGCCGGTGAAGTATTCGATCCTGCCACAGGCCTTGCGCGACGACGAATTGGTCGGCGGCAACGGGCTGGTGGAGATGGGCACGTTTCTGGCCATTCTGGCCGGGACCATTGGGGCCGGGGTGATGATGTCGTCGGCCAATTACGCGCCGGTGGTGTCCGCCGCGATTGTCGGCATCGCTGTGCTGGGTTATCTGGCCAGTCGCAGCATCCCGCGCGCAGCAGCGGCGACCCCGGAAATGCGCCTGAACTGGAACATCTTCAGTCAGTCCTGGGCGACCCTGAAACTGGGCTTGGGACAGACGCCTGCGGTGTCGCGTTCGATTGTCGGCAACTCGTGGTTCTGGTTCGTCGGGGCGATTTATCTGACGCAGATCCCGGCTTATGCCAAGGAGTGGATGCACGGCGACGAAACCGTCGTTACCCTGATTCTGACGGTGTTTTCGGTCGGTATCGCACTGGGCTCGATGCTGTGCGAGAAGCTGTCCGGGCGCAAAGTCGAGATCGGCCTGGTGCCGTTTGGCTCGTTCGGCCTGACCGTTTTCGGCCTGTTACTGTGGTGGCACTCCGGTGGAATCCCGGAAAGCGCCGCCGGCCACAGTTGGACAGAAGTACTGGGCTTCGGCCATGCCTGGGCGGTGTTGATCGATGTGCTGGGCCTCGGGATCTTTGGCGGTTTCTACATCGTGCCGCTGTATGCATTGATCCAGTCACGCACCGCCGAGAACGAGCGGGCGCGAGTGATCGCGGCCAACAACATTCTCAACGCGCTGTTCATGGTGGTCTCGGCAGTTGTCACCATCGTGTTGTTAAGTGTGGTGAAACTGTCGATTCCGCAGCTGTTCCTGGTGGTGTCGCTGCTGAACATCGGCGTCAACGCCTACATCTTCAAGATCGTCCCCGAGTTCAGCATGCGTTTCATGATCTGGCTGCTCAGCCATTCCATGTACCGCGTCGAGCACCGCAACCTTGAAGTGATTCCCGATGAGGGCGCGGCATTGTTGGTATGCAACCACGTGTCGTTCGTGGATGCGTTGCTGATTGGCGGCGCGGTGCGTCGGCCGATTCGCTTTGTCATGTACTACAAGATCTACAACCTGCCGGTGCTGAACTTTATCTTCCGCACGGCGGGGACGATTCCTATCGCCGGACGCCACGAAGACATCCAGATTTACGAAAAGGCCTTCACCCGGATTGCCCAGTACCTGAAGGAGGGTGAGCTGGTTTGCATCTTCCCGGAAGGCAAGTTGACCGCCGATGGCGAGATCAACGAGTTCAAGGGTGGGCTGACGCGGATTCTCGAAGAAACGCCGGTGCCGGTGATTCCGTTGGCGTTGCAGGGGTTGTGGGGGAGTTTCTTCAGCCGCGATCCCAATAAAGGACTGTTCCGGCGCTTGTGGTCGCGGGTGACACTGGTGGCGGGTGCACCGGTCGCCGTGGAAGCGGCGCAGCCAGCGCAGTTGCAGGCGTTGGTCGGGGAATTGCGCGGGACTGTCAGATAATCATTGGCTGTGCCGGCCGCATCGCGGGCAAGCCCGGCTCCCACATGTTTCTCGGGCGCACACAAGATTTGTGTCCAATGGAGCTTCTGTGGGAGCTGGCTTGCCAGCGATGGCGTCAGAGGCTTAAGCGCTGACCTTGAGCCCGATCAGTCCGGTGACGATCAACGCCACACTGGCCAGGCGAATCAACGCCATCGATTCGCCAAACAAAATGATCCCGGCAATCACCGTACCCACGGCACCGACCCCGGTCCAGATCGCATAGGCCGTGCCCAGCGGTAGTTCCTTCACCGCAAGCCCCAGCAGGCCAAGGCTGACCGCCATGGCGGCAACGGTGAGAGCGGTCGGAAGCGGACGGCTGAAGCCATCGGTGTATTTCAGGCCGACGGCCCAGCCGACTTCGAACAGGCCGGCAAAAAACAGAATGATCCAGGACATGAAAAGCCTCCATCGATTGACGGGGCCGTCCCCAGATTGAAAACTCGATTGAGCCGCAGGGTCGTCCCCGCGTGGCGCACATACTACCGAAAATTGTGCGCCGCGCCTTGAACCGGGATCAGTCGACCGCCTGTTGCGCAAGCGTTTCACGGTCTTGTTTTTCGCTCATCCGCCGGAAGTACGTCGAAAGCAGTGCCCCGGAAATGTTGTGCCAAACACTGAACAGCGCGCTCGGCACTGCCGCCAGCGGCGAGAAGTGCGCACTGGCCAGCGCAGCCCCCAGCCCCGAGTTCTGCATGCCGACTTCCAGCGCCAGGGACTTGCGCTGTGGCAGCGGCAGGCCGAACAGGCGCCCGGTGAAATAACCCAGCAAATAACCGAAGCTGTTGTGGAGCATCACCACGGCCATGATCAGCAGACCGGATTCGGCGATTTTCGCCTGGCTGGCGGCAACCACGGCGGCGACGATGATCACGATGCTGATCACCGACACCAGCGGCAACACTTCCACCGCGTGGCGTACCTTGTCACCGAGCACACGTTGTGCGACCACGCCGAGGACGATTGGCAGCAGCACCACTTGCAGGATCGACCAGAACAACTCCATGAACGAAACCGGCAACCACGCCGAGGCCAGCAGCCAGATCAGCGCCGGGGTCAACAGCGGGGCGAGGAGGGTGGTGACGGCAGCAATGGCCACCGACAGCGCCAGGTCGCCACGGGCCAGCCAGGTCATGACGTTTGATGAGGTGCCGCTTGGGCAGCAGCCGACCAGAATCACGCCGACGGCGATTTCCGGCGGCAGATGAAAGATCTGGCACAGCAGCCACGCCATCCCCGGCATGATCACGAAATGTGCGACCACCCCCAGCGCCACACGCCACGGATGGCGAGCGACGGCGGCGAAGTCGTCGAGTTTGAGGGTCAGGCCCATGCCGAACATCACCAGCCCGAGCAGCGGCACGATGGCGCCTTTGAGGCCGAGGAACCAGGCCGGCTGGAGGAACGCGATCACCGCGAAAATCAGAACCCAGTAAGCGAAGGTGTTGCCGACAAAACGACTCAGTGCAGCCAGTGCGCGCATGGCCTGTTCCTTATTATGTGAAAACGCCACCGAAGCGGTGGCGTTTGAAGATAACCCAAAGACTGCGCAGAGGCTTAGATCCCCTGCGGAGTCTCTTCGCCGCCGAGTGCTTCAACCAGCGCCGGCAGGAAGTCGCCGAACGTCAGCATCATCAGGGTGAAGCTGGCGTCCAGTTGGCCGAGGGCTTCGTCGCCGCCGTCCTGTTCTGCCTGATCCTGCAACAGATCTTCGAACTTCAGGCGCTTGACGGTCATTTTGTCGTCGAGCATGAACGACAACTTGTCCTGCCAGGCCAGCGACAATTGAGTCACCACTTTGCCAGTGCTCAGGTGCAGCTGGATTTCTTCGCTGGTCAGGTCCTGACGCTTGCAACGCACAATGCCGCCGTCTTCGTGGGTGTCGCGCAGTTCGCACTCGTCCAGGACGAAGAAGTCCGGGGCGGCTTGCTGAGTGGTGACCCACTCGGTCATCACGGCGGTTGGCGCGGTTTTCACGGTCAGCGGACGTACCGGCAGGGTACCGATCACTTCACGCAGGGTGGAGAGCAGGTCTTCGGCGCGTTTCGGGCTGGCCGAGTTGACCAGGATCAGGCCTTGCTTCGGCGCGATGGCGGCGAAGGTCGACGAGCGGCGGATAAAGGCGCGCGGCAGGAACGCCTGGATGATTTCATCCTTGATCTGATCGCGTTCCTTCTTATAGACCTTGCGCATCTGCTCGGCTTCGATCTCTTCGACCTTTTCCTTGACAGCATCGCGCACGACGCTGCCCGGCAGGATACGTTCTTCCTTACGGGCGGAGATCAGCAGGAAGTCACCGCTGACGTGCACCAGTGGAGCATCTTCGCCCTTGCCGAACGGCGCGACGAAACCGTAGGTGGTCAACTCCTGGCTTGCACATGGACGCGCCAGTTTGGTGGCCAGTGCAGTTTCCAGCGCCTCGGCATCGACAGGCAGGTCTTGGGTCAGGCGATAGATAAGCAGGTTCTTGAACCACATGGGGTGAGTCTCTCCTTTATACAAAGGGGGGCATTATTGTCTTCGCCGGGTCATAGGCCAACCCTTCTCTAAGCCTTTGGAAGGCCTGAGAAAATTAATTAAAAAAGTGCTTGCCAGAGGTTGGGTCGCTCCGTAGAATGCGCGCCACACCGAAGCGAAGGGTGATTAGCTCAGCTGGGAGAGCGTCTGCCTTACAAGCAGAATGTCGGCGGTTCGATCCCGTCATCACCCACCATTCGTTTCAAGTGTTTAGCGCAGCGGTAGTTCAGTCGGTTAGAATACCGGCCTGTCACGCCGGGGGTCGCGGGTTCGAGTCCCGTCCGCTGCGCCATATTCGGTAACCTGGAACACTGAACGCCAGGTCACCACGGAAAAACCCGCCAAGGCGGGTTTTTTTCTGCCTCGAGTTGTACCTGCGGGATGTGTCGTTTCACCGGTTTTCGGATTTATTTGAAAAAAACTTCAATTAAATCAACACGTTACGAAAATCTGTGGCATAATGCGCCCCGTAACGAAGCGAAGGGTGATTAGCTCAGCTGGGAGAGCGTCTGCCTTACAAGCAGAATGTCGGCGGTTCGATCCCGTCATCACCCACCATTCGTTTCAAGCGTTTCGCGCAGCGGTAGTTCAGTCGGTTAGAATACCGGCCTGTCACGCCGGGGGTCGCGGGTTCGAGTCCCGTCCGCTGCGCCATATTCGGTCATCTGGAACACTGAACGCCAGATCACCACAGAAAGCCCGCCAAGTGCGGGCTTTTTGCTGTCCGGGATTTGGCTTTTGCCGGCCTGAACATGAGAAAGCGACCTTTGAAGGTCGCTTTTTTCGTTTCTGGCGCTGCTATTGCGCCGAGTTGCGGCTGTGGCGGTAATCGCTGACCGCTTCATACACCGCCTTGCGCAGGCGGTTGATCCCGCCAATCGGGCGATGAGCGTCGATGCCGAACCAAGGGTTGAAGGAAAGGTTGTCGCATTGCAGGTTCAGCGCCGGGGTGTCGAAGTCCTGCGGGGGCAGGGTGATCCGCGCCACTGTCTGGAATGGGCTGTCCTGCTCGCGCCATTCGATGCTGGTGTCTTCGATCGGCATGTACTTGTTCGCGTCCTGCCGCTGAATTTGCAACACGAAACACGCCGGAATCCGGTCGGTGGACAGCTGTTGATTCAGCGCATTGCGCAGGAAGTTCGGCAGATCCTGGTTCTGTTTCGGCAAGGTATAAGCGGGGCAGCGCTCCGGATCCGGCATCACCCGGAACTTGGCATTGGCCTCGCCGAACTTGTAGGGCGATACCGAGAAGTAGGTCGTGCGGGTCGGGCTTTCCGGCGGTGGCGATAGGGTTGCCAATGCAATGAACAAATGCCGGATCTGCCAGCTGCGCGGATCCCACCCCGGAAAAAACGCCATGACCTTCTTGCCGTCAGCCTGCGCCGCCACATTCTGACGGTACTCGGCGACATCGCTGACAAAGAAGTTCGGGTGACTGAACATCACGAAATCCTGCTCGTGCAGCCCCTGACGATCGGCCAGCAAGGATTTACCCGGCACATCGAGCAATTTGAGCGCCATGCCCCGGGCATCGCGGATGCTGTCGAATTGCGGATAGGCGTTGCCGTTGGACAGGCGCATCGTCGCTTTCCACAGCTTGCCCGGTTCGCTGAAAACGCCCTGACGCAATTCTTGCGCAAGATCCGGCAACACCTGCACATCGACCTTTACGCAGCCATGGGCCTTGGCATGGGCATCGCGCAGATAACGGGTGCTTTCGCGGTGCTGATCGACGATGCGCACGGCGGTCTGAATCACATCCTGGGTCATGGCGGCTTCGCCATCCGGAATCTGCTCCAGCGCCGACACCGGGCCACGGTGCTGCCAGGCCAACCAGGCGGTCGCCAAGGCCCAGCCGATCAGGCCGATCACCAGCAGGATCAGCAGGGTTTTGCCCAGTAACCGTCCCAGCCAAAGCCAGAAACGCGCCAGCAGCGAGGGTCTTTTGAAGGTGTTGAAGATCATGGCAGTTGCGCCTCCAGCGGGCCGCCCAGCACTTTCAGGTATTCGAGCAGCGCCCAGCGCTCTTCTGGCTGCAGCAGTCGGCCGATGACGCCATTGCCGCGTTCGCCGGCGCGAAATTCGTGGCCGCTGTTGTGGTTGCCGGTAATGCGGGTGTCAAACAGGAAGCCGTTGGTGAAGGCTTCGGTGCGATAGCCCAGATGGCGCGGGTCGTATTCGAAGGTGCCTTTATAGAAGGTGGTGGCGCGCTCGTCCTGAGGCGACAGCAACTGATAAAGGCTCGGCACCGAGCCGTTGTGCAGGAATGGGGCCGTGGCCCATATGCCGGCGAGCGGACGCGCCTTGTAGGCGACTTTTTCGCGAACGCCGATCGGTAGACCGAAGCCATCGAGCTGTGGTTTCTCGGCAGCGGTGACGCCCGCTTCACGGTATGCACGGTTTTCCACGAAGGCGGTGACGTAAGCCAGTCCCTTGGCCACTGACAGCTGGCTGAGATCCAGCGGCTCCTTGGGTTTGGGGTGCAACTTCACGTCCATTTGTTCGAGTTCCGCCGGGTTCCATTGCAGGGCTGTCAGGTCGAAACGGTGATTGGCGATGTTGTTGGCGGCGTTCGGGTCGGTGCCGATGACGTCCACCGGGAGCATGTGCAGGTGTTGCACCCAACGCTCGCCTTTCTGGGTCTGACGCGGGACGTGGCATCCGGCGCAATTCTCGGCGAACAGGGCTCGCCCCTTGGCTGCCAAGGGTCTGTCGACGACGCCGAGCAACTCTTCAGGCCATGCCGGCGGTCGCAGTCTTTGTAGGGTTTCTTCGATCTTGTGCAGATCACGCACACGTACGCTGGAGGCATAGCGCTCATCGCCTTGCAGCGGCTGGCCGTTGTCGTCGAAGAAATTCAGCGTGGCGCCGACGCCCAAAGCCTCGCCGATATTGCGCGCCATCGGTTGTTGCGCCGAGCCGTTCCACTGCACCCAGTCGAAGGTCCACATGTCCCACAGCTGTGGGTAATCCACCGGGGCATTGGCCACGCGGTAATTGTTTGGGGATATCGCATCGCCGAAGGTCGCGTTGGCGATACGCCCGAAGGCATCGGTGCGGCCCGGGCCTTCTTCGGTGGGGTAGAGGCCACGGTGAGTGTCGTTCCAGGCCACTTTGATGAAGGTGTTCAGCGAGCTTTTGAAGTCTTTGCGCAGTTGTTCGTGGCGTGCTTCGTAGTCATTGCCCAGCACATGGCGGGCGAAGCGCTCGAATTTCCATGGGTTGTAGTAGGTCGAGGCGAGACTGGCGACCAATGCCTGTCCGAAACTGCCGCCGCGCAATGTAGGAACGCTGGAGGGCAACACATGCTGGGCCGAACCGCCGTCGATGCGCACTGCCTGGCCATTGAAGTGCAGTTCCCCGGTGTGGCAGGCCGCGCAAGTGATGTCGAGATATTGCTCGGAGCTGCCGGGATTCTGGTGCCGGGCGAAACCCACCGGCAGATTCCCCGGGTTGTCCGGCGTGGATTTTTGCTGCGGATCGATCAGAAAGCCGAAGCGCGCGAGGTATTCCGGGGAGGCAAAGCGTTGCTGCGAGAACGGCAGCTCCAGCGCCTGGAACCATTCATAGCGCAGGCCTTTGACCTGCGTCCCCTGCGGGGTGAAGTAGTAGGTCTGGCGCTCTTGCTCAGTCCACTGGTTCAGGTAGTGCACCTGCTTGGCGGGCGTCGGGAAGGGCAATTTTGGATTGGCGACGTAATAAAGAACCACCGCCAGAACCAGTCCCAGCAGCACCACGATCAGCGTCAACACACGGTATAAGAGGCGCAAGATAAACATCCTTGTCGAGTTGTTGCGCTGTTATGCCTGAGCCAAGTCGTGTGCGGCAAGTGGCCATTACGCCAAGTGTTGGGGGAAGCGGCATCAATCACTGTCGGCGAAAGATGACAGAAGCTTCATCGTGCCTTTCGCCAAATGCTTTTTGATCCCTGAACTTATCGGAAGATTCCTGCTCTCATGCCGGTAGCCATTGGTCGTGGCGGCCTGATAAGCTCGCGGCTTTACTCGATTGCCCTTTCGGCGCATGAACAAGGAAATAGCATGAAACAGCATCGGTTGGCGGCGGCGGTTGCCCTGGTTAGCCTGGTACTCGCGGGTTGTGATTCGCAGACCAGCGTAGAGCTGAAAACCCCGGCGCAAAAAGCTTCCTACGGTATCGGCCTGAACATGGGCAAGAGCCTTGCTCAGGAAGGCATGGATGATCTGGACTCCAAAGCGGTAGCCCAGGGCATCGAAGATGCCGTCGGCAAGAAAGAACAGAAGCTGAAAGATGAAGAACTGGTTGAAGCTTTCGCCGCGCTGCAAAAGCGTGCCGAAGAGCGTATGGCCAAGATGAGCGAAGAGTCGGCAGCCGCCGGCAAGAAATTCCTCGAAGAAAACGGCAAGAAGGCTGGCGTGACCACCACCGCTTCCGGCCTGCAGTACGAAGTGGTCAAGAAAGCCGACGGTCCACAGCCTAAGCCTACCGACGTAGTGACCGTTCACTACACCGGCAAGCTGACCAACGGCACCGTCTTCGACAGCTCCGTCGAGCGCGGCAGCCCGATTGATCTGCCGGTTAGCGGTGTGATCCCGGGTTGGGTCGAAGGCCTGCAACTGATGCACGTTGGCGAGAAGTACAAGCTGTACATCCCTAGCGATCTGGCTTACGGCGCACAATCGCCAAGCCCGGCAATTCCGGCCAACTCGGTTCTGGTCTTCGACCTGGAACTGCTGGCCATCAAGGATCCGGCCAAAGAAGACGCCGCTGCCGCCAAGCAATAAACTTCGGCACCGGTTTCCCCAACAACGCCTCGCTTATGCGGGGCGTTGTTGCATCTGGACGATGGTCGGCGTAAACAGACCGAACCGATGCCGGCCAGGGCAGTCCTAGACTTTAAGGTTGTCAGCGCTAGACGTCTGGAACCGCCAAGTCAATGAAATATTGGGATTTTTTATGTGAGTAAAAAACGCCCGATTTAAGCGCAGCCCTTGTGAAACGGGGCTCTCAGCGCTGAAATGCAGCTCTGTTCACAAGGTTATCCACAATTTGTGTGGATAACATTTCAACGGGAGAAATAAATGAAAGCGCCATGGAATTTCGCCCGATTCCTGCCTTTGGCCGGCCGCTTGCTGGCTCGAGGCCGCTTGCCGACCTTGTTGTTCGCCGTCGCCAGCAAAGGCGCCGCCCAGGGCAATCGTCTCGGTAAGTTGAAGGACGATTTGCGTCTGTTGCAGGCACTGTGTCTGGCGTACTGGCGCGGCGAGTACCGTGCGATCAGCGCCAAGGCGATCGTTTCGGTAGTGGCCGGTCTGATGTATTTCCTCAGTCCGGTGGATGCGATCCCGGATTTCATTCCCGTTTTCGGCATGCTCGATGACATCGCCGTCCTCGCCTGGCTGATGAAAAACCTCGACGATGAACTGAATGCCTTCCGCCTGTGGCGTCAGCGCCAGACGCCGGAAAAGCTCAGAGTGGTCGAGCGTTTGCCCGATACGCCCGAGCAACTTCAGCTTCAGGGGCCGAAAAAGTCCTGAATCGCGACAGCCTCGTACACAGATAGATACCCCCCACGACCTTGGCCGCTGTTAGGATTACACTTCTAGGGAAAAGTGCCGACTCGCTAAGTGTTGTTGTCCTACGGGGTAGTCATGGATATTCAGATAATTGCACGCGATGGCGAACCCGAATATGCGGTTTTGCCATGGGCTCAGTATCAGGCTCTACTGAAAGCAGCAGGCATCAACGAAGCACCGTCGCAACCGGCCCCAGCGCCGCTTGCGGCAACCCCGGACCCGATTCTTCCTGGTCTGGATCAGTTACGCAGTTTGCGCGAAGGGAAGGGCATCGCCATCGAGGCGCTGGCCCGCACGGTAGGCATCAGCCCGTCTTACCTGGCCATGATCGAAAGTGGCGAGCGTCTGCCCGACGCCGCGATTCGCCGCAGCCTGGCCTGGGAGTTGACGGTGCCAGGGTGGAGGGAACAATCGTGAGCGTACGCATCAGTCGTCAACATTGGGACGGATTGCTGGGGGAGCTGGATCAGGCGCGCAGGCAGCGCCATCTTTTGACTTATCGAGCGTTGCTTGAACGCCTGCAACTGCCGACGCCGGCCATGCAGACATTGACCGCGGCACTGGAGCATCTTGCGGCACTGGACGCGAAAGCCGAACAACCGTTGCGCAGCTCGCTGGTGATCAGCCAGGGCGCCAGTCGCCTGCCACGCACCGGTTTCTTTGAATGTGTTGAGCGTCTGGGGCGCTTTTCCGGACCGTCCGACGGTGTTGCCGCCGCCTCCTGGCATGCTTCGGAAGTGGTGCGGGTCTTTGAGTACGAGTACCCGGAATCGGCGGAGGCCTGAGTGTTTTTACGACTCAAGGTGCGGGCAAGTTACTGGCTGGCCCGTAGGCTTTTTCACTGGTCGTGGTTTGTCCGTCAGCCCCGCGGCTGGCGCTGGCTCGAAGGGCAGTTTGCGCGCATGGCCAATCTGGGCGATGTCGGCGCGCAGAGTTTTTACGGACACATTCTGACGTTTCGCGGGGTTGGCCTGGGCGCACGTGAGGAAGGTATCCGGTTGCTGCGACTGGCGGCGCTGGCCGGTGATGGCAAAGCGGCGTATCAGGTGGGTGTCATCAGTCTTGCAGGTACGTCGAGCAAAGCTCCGGATCCTTCGGAAGCCGCTCGCTGGTGGACCATGGCCGCGAAGGCCGGGCATCCGTTGGCCGAGCTCAAGTTGAAAGAGCTGGCCGGCCGGGACGCTTCACAATAAGCAAGTCATCTGTTCCGTGAACGGGGCGTGAGGGAAACCTCCCGCCCCGTTTTTGCGTCTGCAGTTCGATAAAAAACAGTTACAGACTTCTCCTACATCCTCTGCCTACTCGCCTGACTTCTTTTCTGATTGATCCCCCGCAAAGTCCCTCGCCTGATTTTTGCGCGAGGGAACGCACATGTTTGACCCGGTTTTTCGTTTCGCCATGCGCATGGAAATGCGCTGATGGATGCCGTCACCCGCATCGAGCAAGAACTCGACAGCTTTCCCCGCACCCTTGATCTCTATCGCGAGCAGCTCAAGCACTGGCTCAGTCGCTCGGCAGACGGCGTCAGTCATGCGGCTGATCTGCCTTCGCTGATGGGGATGGAGCGGATCATCCGTTTCGGCGAGCACAGCACGGCGGTTGCGATTGACGACAACCGCTTCTCCTCTGCGGTCGTGCAATGCCCGTATTCCGGGCTAATGGAGATTGAGAGCAAGTTCGAGTCGGCGTACGACATTCCGTTGGGCGACATCGTTGTCGATGTGGTGGCGGTGGAAGGCGGTGCAGTCGAGTCCGTCACCCTTGATGTTCAGGGCAAAGGGGTGTTCACCGGTGAAGCGGGCAAGTTTTATCGAGTCGTGGTGCACGGCGGCGCCAGCGAGCAGCAGGTTGATGCGCTTTTCGAATCCTACGATGGCCTGATTCGGCAGCTGGATGGCTGGCTGCGCAGCGAGTGGCAGGGTTTCAAGCCGCAGTGGTCGCAGTCGTTGGCCACGGCAGCTGGGAACGGCATCCTGGCCGGGAGTTGGGCGGCGATCGAGGGGGTGTGGGACAGCATTGGGTTGTTGTCGGAGATTCTCAAGGATCCCGGAAAGTTTGCCGAGCGGTTGGGCAGTGGCGCAGCACAGCTGATCGCGCTGGCAGAAACCGCGCCTGAAATGATGGAGAAGCTTCAGTTACTGGTCAGTGACGAAGCGGCGCTGTGTTTGTTGCTGCGTACCGCCAGCCTCTGGCTGGAAATGCTGCCCCCCACTGAAGTCGCCGGCAAAACCGCCGAGGCGGTATCGATGGTAGTGGTGCAACTGCTGATCGATGTGTTGATCGGCGTTGTGTTGACCTTCGTTGGTGCCGGGGCGGGGATTGCGTATCTGACCTTGCGTCTGGCGGAGCGTGGCGCTCAGTTGCTGTCGGCGGTGACGCGCCTGGTGAAGGCGATGTTCGGCATCGTCAGCACCTTCATCGGCTACGTGAACCAGTACAAATCCGTCGCCGCGCGGGGCATCGCCGCCGGGGTGAAAAAGGGCCGCATGCAATTGCGCTGGGATGCCCGGCGCAATGCCTCCCTGAAAAAAGACGAGCACCACGACGACACCCCGGATCAGGCTAAAAATCCCAACGGCGACAGCGCCGATTGTGCGCCTCGAACCTGCACCAACGGGTGTCCGGTGTCGATGGTCACTGGCGAAGAGCTGCTGA
>NZ_JASCAF010000046.1:0-222124 GCF_029967985.1 Pseudomonas sp. V88_4 | reverse complement strand
ATCAGCCGGTCGAGGGCGTCGTACTGGTAGCTGCGCTGGCCGTGGCGGGTGTCGGTGATGTGTTCGAGATTGCCGTTGGCGCTGTAGGCAAAGTCGCGGCGGTACAGCGCACTGCGTTGATGGCCTACGGCGTGGGACTTCAAGCGGCCCTGTTCGTCGTAGGCATATTCACTGAGCAGCAAGCCCTGCTGGCGCTGCTGTTCGCGGCCGTTCTGATAAACGTGGCGGGTGAGCAAAGCGCCGTTGAGGTCGATCGCGGTCAGCGCGCCGCCCTTGGCGTAGTGGTAGTCGAGCTTGCTGTTGTCCGGCAGACGCATCCGACTGAGCTGGCCGCAGGCGTCGTAGGTGTAGCGCAAGGTGCCCCAACCCTGATGCTCGCGCACCAGGCGATCCTGCAGGTCGTATTCAAAAGCCAGTGGGTGATTCTGGCCGTCATCGACGCCGACCAAACGGCCTAAACGGTCATAGCGGTAGCTGACCTCGATGCCGTCCGGCAGGGTCTTGAGCAGCAGACGCCCAGCAGCATCACGTTGGTAGCCGGTGACCAACGTCGAGCCGTCGTCGCCGAACTCGGTCTTCTCCAGCAGGTGGCCGTTGCGGTCGTAGGCGTAGGCGGTGCGTCGGCCATCGAAGCCGGTTTCCTGTCGGATCAGTCCGGTGGGCGTGTAGTCCAGCCGGTACTTTTCGCCGGATTCGTTCTCGATTTCCGTCAGCAACAGCTGCGCATGGTCGTAGCGGTATTGCAGGCGCGTGCCGTCGGGATTGATCCGCCGGCTGACCAAATGCAGGTCGTCGTCATACTCGTAGCGGGTGATGCGCCCCAATTCATCACGCTCGGCGGTGATCTGGCCGTAGGCGCTGTAGGACCAGGCGCGGGTGGCGCCATTCGGCGAGGTGGTCTGGATCAGCCGGCCAACGGCGTCCCAGGCGTGACGGGTGACCGCCCCATGTTCGTCTTGAACCGTCGTCCGCCGCCCCAGCGCATCGTAGGAAAACTTGCGAACCCCACCGTCCGGCAGACTTTCTTCGACCAGTTGGCCCAGGTCGTTCCACACGAACACGTGCCGACCCGAATCCGGATAACGGATCGACAGCAACCGGCCCTGTGCATCGTGGTGGTAATGGGTGACATGGCCGTCCGGGTCGACCGCTTCGGTGATGTCACCCTGGGCATTGCGCCGGTACGTCCACACCGCATCGCCACGTGAACGGCTGTGCAGGAAACCGTTGCGGTACTCGTAGGACGTCGGCGCATCGTCCGGCGGAATCAGCGCGATCAGCCGTCCGGCATCGTCGTAGCGGTATTCGGTGACCGCGCCCAGCGCATCCTGCTCGGCGACCAGCCGGCCCTGCGTGTCGTAGGCCTTGAGCTGCTCACCACCGTCGGCGGCAACCTGACGCACCAGCCGCGCGGTGTCGTCGTGGACGTAAGTTTCCTCAGTCCCATCGACGTAATGCACCGTGACACGGCCGGCGTCATCCCAGACGTAACGCGTGTCCATCTGCGAAAACGACGCCCAGTGCCGCACGCAACGCGCGGCCTTGCCGGCACGTTCCCACGCCCAGAAGAAGCTCGCGCCGCCCGTTAACTGCCGTTGCAGGATGACGTGCTGGTCGTCGTAGTCGTAACGCTCGCTTTCACCGACCGCGTTGATTGCCTCGATCAATCGATGGCGGGCATCGAAGCGGTAACTGGCCAGCGTCTGCTCGGTACGCCAAGTGGCTTCGCGCCAGACCTGATAGTCCACGGCCACCAGATGCGCCCGCTCATAGCGCAGCAACAAAGAGCGACCAACGCCGTTGTCGAGGCGCTCAACGCGATCCAGACGATCCCGCGAAATACGCAAGCGGTTGCCATACGCATCGCTGACCGCCGTCAGACACCCACCCCGAAAGTGATAAAACCGCGCCGCGTCCCCCGCCAGCGCAACAATCAGCTCCTGCGGCTCATCCCCGAGAAAGATCGCCGCCCGCGACAGGCTGTTGTGGATCGCCGGCCGCTCGACACTCGGCAACGGAAACCGCGTACGCCGGTTCTCATGGTCCACCCAGACCACCGAAGCACCATCGACCTCCAGCCGATGCGCCAGCGAGTGACTCCAGCCAAACCCCAGCCCGAGATCAATCTCGGCCGCACTGCTGCGATACAAACGGCTGAACTCAAACGGCAGCAGACCATCGAGCACACCATCGGTCAGCGTCAGCAGCTCTTCGCCAGTGACCATCGACACCGGACACCCGTTGGTGCAGGTTCGCGGTGCACAATCGGCGCTATCACCGTTGGGGTTCTTCGCCTGATCCGAAGCCTCATCGCGAGGCTCATGCCGTTCCATGCGCGTCATGCCGTGGGACTTGTCACGGGCAATGGCCGCCGGATTGGGTACCGTCAGCACCAGCGCATCCGTCGTGCGAACTTCAAGCGGAATAGCCGGTGTCGGCCGCAACGGTGCCGGACCTGCATTGACCATCAACGGTTTCAAAGCGCTCGCATGTCGGGTCAGGTCAGGCGCCGAGGTCATCTCCGCCAGCCGCAACGCTGACGCCGCCAGCCATTCCCGCGCACGTGGCGACTTGATCTTGTCCAGTACCTGGGTGCTCAACCGCAGCGGCACACCCATGCCACCCGACACACACATCAGCAGAAAACTGACCAGCAATTCGGCCCGAACCTCAGCCACCACCTCGGCCAGATACTGCGGCGGCAACATCTTCAGCCAGCTGGTTAAGGCCGCCAGATAAATGAACAGCAACGGCTCGTCGCTGAGCATCAGCAAGCCATTGGCAATGGCCTCGCTGGACGCCTCGAGCAAGGCATCCAGTTCAGCGCTGGACAGGTACTGCAGAAGCTTTTCGCTGTTGGCCTGCAAATCGGCGAGCAACGCGAACAGTTGCTTCACGTCATCCCAAACACCATTGAGCGCGGATTCGAAACCGTGCCAGTCAGCCCGTTGCAACTGCCCGTAACGCTCGGTGAAACCGGCGCTGGAAAACGCCGTCCACTGCGGTTGAAACCCTTTCCATTCCTCACGCAGCCAGCCTTCCAGACCATCAAGGAGCCCCTGATACGAGGCGTACAACGTCTGGATATGCGCGGTGGAAACATCGGGAAAGAAGGTGATGCGATAACGCTGGCCCCGGTCGCAATCGTCGACCTCGAGAATGCCGCTGGGGCCGATGGTGTAATGCAGTGGATCGCCGAAACCCAGAACACCGTCGACATCGGAAATGACCGGTTCAAGAATCACCGGCGTATCACCGATCGGCACAAACCGTGCGGCTTCGAACATGTGCACCAGCGCCAGGGAGCCGCTGGCGGGACACATGGCGACAGAGGAACTGATGGGGTTGCGGCTGGTGACCGGCGCACGGAGCCGGACATCGTTGCCGACCTGGAACACCTGCTCGACACCCAGCGCGGTGCCTGTCCAGAACTGTTCGGCCCAGGCGTCATAGTTATTGAGACAAAGGCGAAACTCCTGAAACAGCTTTTCGACGTCAGGCTGATCGGGGTTCAGCGCGGCGACCACCAGCAAACCAATGCTGTTGTTCAGTTTCAGGAGTGGGTCAGGTGGAAGCATTCGCAGTCACTCGCGCGCATCAGGGGAATGGCGCGAAACTTTGCGGGGGATCAAACAGGAAAGAAGTCAGCCGAGTAGGCGATGTCTGTAGGGCGATTCTCTAAATGTGCAGGAGGGCGTTCGCCGGACAGCCGACATTGCCCGTTGCTCAAACTTGGCCGCGCTCGTTATGCTGCTGAACCCTTTAATCAGATCCGAGCAGCGGCGCTATCCACGCCGCCCGGGATGTCTTTGATAACGGATCCGATGATGAATGCACCGCTGAAGGCGTTCGGCCCGATCAAGGCCGTGATTTTCGATATGGACGGTTTGCTGCTGGACACCGAGGGCATCTACACCGAGGTTACCTCGCTGATTGCCGAGCGGTACGGGCGCACGTTCGACTGGAGCATCAAGCAGAACATCATCGGTCGTGGCGCCGGCGATCTCGCGCGTTATGTGGTCGAAGCGCTGGACCTGCCGATCACCGCTGAAGAGTTTCTGGTGATTCGCGAGCCGCTGATGCGTGAGCGTTTTCCCACCGCGCAAGCGATGCCGGGCGCCGAGGAACTGATCCGCCACCTCAAGGCGCACAACATTCCGATTGCCGTCGGCACCAGCTCATCGCGTCAGTCGTTCGGTCAGAAAACCACGTTGCACCGCGACTGGTTCGCGTTGTTCGACTTCATCGTCACCGCTGACGACCCTGAAGTCGGTGCGGCCAAACCGGCGCCGGACATCTTCCTCACCGCTGCTCGCCGCCTCGGTGTTGCGCCGGAAGATTGCCTGGTGTTCGAAGATTCGCCGTTCGGTGTGACAGCCGCGAAAGCAGCCGGCATGACTGCCATCGCCATTCCCGATGCCGCCATGGCCGATGAAAAATACGCACACGCCGACGGGATTCTTCGTACGTTGAAAGCGTTCACGCCAAGTGCTTGCGGGTTGCCGGCGCTCGACTGGGCTTGATCAAATCGCGAACAAAAAAACGCCGCCCCTCTGTCAAAGGAGGGGCGGCGTTTTTCGTAATCGACTATCCGATCAATCAGGCGCCGAAACCACCGTCGATGGTCAGGCTGGCCCCGGTGATATAACCGGCCTCCGGGCTTGCGAGGTAGGCGACGAAGCTGGCAATTTCCTCGGCTTTACCGTAACGACCCACCGCCATCAACGGAATCAGGCTGTCGGCGAACTCGCCGTGGGCCGGGTTCATATCGGTATCGACCGGGCCGGGTTGCACGTTGTTGATGGTGATGCCGCGTGGGCCGAGGTCGCGGGCCAGGCCTTTGGTCAGGCCGACCAGTGCGGATTTGCTCATTGCATACACGCCGCCACCGGCGAAGGGCATGCGGTCGGCGTTGGTGCTGCCGATGTTGATGATGCGCGAGCCTTCGCCCATGTGCTTGGCGGCTTCCTGGCTGGCGATGAACACGCTGCGCACGTTGATTGCCAGGGTCTGGTCGAAGTCTTCCAGCTTGAAATCTTCCAGCGGCGCGACGGCCAGCACACCGGCGTTGTTGACCAGAATGTCGAGGCGGCCAAAGGTTTCGACGGTCGCGTTCACCGCGTTGCGGATGGCGCCGGCATCGGCGCTGTCGGCCTTGATTGCCAAGGCTTTGCCGCCGGTGGCGGTGATGCTGTTTTGCAGTTCTTCAGCCTTGGCGGCGGAGCTGACGTAGGTAAAGGCAACCGCGGCGCCTTCAGCGGCCAGGCGTTTGACGATGGCGGCACCGATGCCGCGAGAGCCGCCTTGAATCAGAGCGACTTTACCGTTGAGGTGTTGAGTGGTCATGTTCGATCTCCAGAAGTTTCAAGGCAGGCTGCCTTGGTGTGGTGTCGAGTATCTGCCCCTCGCCACCGGGCGAGTAGACCGTGGTTGCTATAGTCTGTGTAAACCAAAAGTTTAGAGTGGCGGCCATGGAAACCTTCAGCAGTATCGAATGCTTCGTGCGCAGCGCCGAAGTCGGCAGCTTTGCCGAGGCCGCGCGACGCCTGAGCCTGACGCCGGCCGCCGTGGGCAAAAGCGTGGCGAAACTGGAAGCGCGCCTCGGCGTGAGGCTGTTCCAGCGTAGCACCCGTCGCTTGACCCTGACGGAAGCGGGGCAATTGTTTCTGAGTGAGGTCAGCGGCAGCCTCACCACCATCCAGAATGCCGTGAACAATCTGGCCAGTGCCGGCGGTCAACCGGCCGGTACGCTGAAAGTCAGCATGGGCACGGTGTTCGGCCGCTTGTACATCGTGCCGTTGCTGGGGGAGTTCCTGACAAGGTTTCCGGCGATCAACCCGGACTGGCACTTCGATAACCGACAGGTCGATCTGATCGGCCAGGGGTTCGATGCGGCGATTGGCGGTGGCTTTGAGCTGCCCCAAGGCGTGGTGGCGCGCAGGCTGACGCCGGCGCATCGGGTGTTGGTGGCTTCCAAGGATTATCTGGATCGATACGCGCCGATCAGCGAGCCAGACGAGCTCAAGCTGCACGACGGCATCCTGATCCGCTCACCGCAGACCGGTCGCGTGCGCTCCTGGCAGTTGACGCATCGCACCCGACAACACAGCCCGCTGACCCTCAAGGCACGAATGACCATGAGTGATTCCGAAGCCGCCTGCGCCACGGCGGCGCAGGGGTTGGGGATTGCGCTGGTGAGTATGCCTTTTGCCGTCGGCTATCTTGAGGCGGGGACGTTGCAGCGGGTCCTGCCGGACTGGTACGTCGACGACGGCAACATCTCCATTTATTACGCCGAACACAAATTGCTGCCGGGCAAGACCCGGGCGTTCGTCGATTTTGTCATCGAGCAGTTTTCAACCTTGGGCCTCGCCGAACGGTTCAACGCGCAAAACGTGCTGGCCAGCCAATAATGGTTTTCGGCCGTGGCGTCGCATAGGTACGCACCTTGGAGGTCGACAGGCCCAGTCGTACCAGCGACTCGGCGATGGTCACAGCGGCGGTGACGCCATCGATCACTGGCACCCCGGTGCGCTGACGGATCTTCTCATCAAGCCCGGCCATGCCGCCGCAACCGAGGCAGATAACTTCGGCTTTATCCTGAGTGACCGCCAGTTCAGCCTGATGCACGATCGCTTCCAGCGCCCGCTGCGGTTCGTGTTCCAGCTCCAGAACCGCCAGGCCACTGGCTCGCACCGAGGCGCATCGATCCCACAGGCCGGAGAGTTTCAGGCGATCCTCGATCAGCGGCACGGTGCGATCCAGCGTGGTGACCACCGAATAGGCGTGGCCCAGAAACATTGCGGTGCTGGCGGCGGCATCGGTGATGTCGACCACGGGAACGTTGAGCAACTCCTGCAAACCTTCACGACCGTGCTCGCCGTAGCCGGCCTGGATCACCGCGTCGAACGGCTGGTCGTAGGACATCACCCGGTCCATCACGGCGATGGCGGCCAGGTAACTTTCGAAATTGCCTTCGACTGAATCGGCGCCGAAATGCGGCGTCAGCCCGACGATTTCGGTGCCGGGGGAGGCGACAGCCTGCGCCGAACGGGCGATGGCCTGGGTGATGGATTCGGTGGTGTTGACGTTGACCACGAGGATGCGCATGGGAAGTCCTTAATACGGTTGGTTCTGCGGCCCGGCGAAGGGCCGCCAAAAGAGTCAGTGGCTGACGTTGTCGACGGCGATGGCTTCACCGTCGACGTCGGCGTAGTGCGGCTGGCGTTTGGCGATGATCAGATAGAGCATTCCGGCAATGCCGGCACCGATCAGCCAGGAGAAGGGCGAAACGCTGTGGAAGCCCGGCACCAGCGCCAGGACGATGGCGATCAGCGCGGCCGGAATGAACGCCGCCACGGCCCGCAGATTGACCCCGCGGCTGTAGAAATACGCGCCGTTCGGATCTTCGCTGTACAGCTGCGGCACGTGGATCCGGCCTTTTCGGATCAGCCAGTAGTCGACCATGATCACGCCGTACAACGGGCCGAGCAGGGCGCCCAGGCCTGACAGGAAATACACGATGACCAGCGGGCTGTTGTAGAGATTCCACGGCAGGATCAGCACGGCAATCGTTGCGCTGATCAGCCCGGCGCGGCGGAAGGTCAGGTATTTAGGCGCCAGGTTGCTGAGCACGAAGGCCGGGGCGACGAAGTTGGCCATGATGTTCACCGCTACGGTGACGATCAGGAACGCCAGGCAGCCGAGCACCAGAAAGAACGTGTTGGGGATCGACGCGATGATCTCGGTCGGGCTTTCGATGATCCGGCCGTTGATCTGAAATTGGGCACCGCACAGCAGAACGGTGATCCCGGCGAACACCAGAATATTCACCGGCAGGCCCCAGAAGTTTCCGACCTTGATGGTTTTGCGGCACGGCGAAGAACGGGCGAAGTCGCAGAAGTTGAGGATCAGCGTGCCGTAGATCGCCAGCCACAAGGCGCCGCCGGCGAAGATGTTGCGCCACATCTCGCCGCCGGTCAGTGGTTCGCGGATCGACCAGGCAATGGTCGCGTTGGCCTGGGTGTACATCCACGCGGCGAGGCAGGCGACGGTCAGCAGAATCACCGGCCCGGCGAAGGCTTCGTACCGGCGGACCATTTCCATGCCGTAGGCGAGGATCGCCAGCTGCACGAACCAGATCGCCACGAAACACACCCAGCCCAGGCTCGACAGGCCGAGGATCGAGTCGTGGTCGTAGTCGGCGAAACCGGGATGGATCGCCGTGAGCAACACGCGAAACACCACCGACGCCAGGTATGTCTGAATGCCGAACCAGGCGATGGCGATCACCGCCCGGATCAATGCAGGAATCTGTGCCCCGTGAATGCCGAAACTGATCCGGCTGATCACCGGAAACGGCACGCCGGTTTTCTGCCCCATGTAACCGGACAGGTTCATGAAGAAGTACACCAGCGCCGCGCCGATCCCCAGCGACAGCAGAATCTGCCAGCCGCCCAGGCCCAGGGCGTACAGGCCGATGGCAAACGAGTAGTTGGCGATGTTGTGCACATCGTTGGTCCACAGGGCAAAGATGCTGTATTTGCCCCAGCGCCGTCCTTCGACCTTGGTCGGCGCGAGGTCGCTGTTGTGCAGACGCGGGCTCAACTGCAGCGGTTCGGCAATGCCATCACCGGGCACGCTGTGGTCGAAGGTGGAAGAGGCGGGCAGATTCAGCGCGATGTTGTTATTGGAGAGACTCGTACGCATTCCGGCAGGCTCCTGATGTTCGTGCCGCGATGACTGTGCATGAGCGTTCGGGCTCGGCAGATCTTCGTCGCGACGGTGAAGCATCACTGGTTACGGGGCATCTGCAGCCTGTACGGGATAGGGCGCTTCAGGCTTGCGGATCGAAAGTGTGGGTTCATGTTTTGCGGTTTTGTATACAAAACATGTATGCACCAAAGCCAGATCTGTGCCAGACGTCGATCTATGAAAACCATCGCTGATTTCGAAAAGTTATTGATGTTCGCCAAGTCATTGAAATGCTGGCGATATAAATTGACCGTTCGAACAGGTATTTATTTTTCGGGTGGGATTTTGGCGGGCGCCGGGAGGGAGTGTTTTTTGAGCTTTATGTAACTTTTCAGGGCGCAGAAATGAAAAGTGCACACATAAATGGCACCGATGGTGACATTCGCGTGTACACATTTTTCAAGACGGGTGGTGAACACTGTGGGAGCTGACTTGCTCCCACGGGATATCAGGGATCTTATGCCTTGCTGATGATGTTCCCCGCATGCAACCCGCATTCTTTCTGAGTCGCTTCTTCCCACCACCAGCGACCTTCACGTTCGTGCTGGTTCGGCAGGACAGGGCGGGTGCACGGTTCGCAGCCGATGCTGATGAAGCCGCGCTCATGCAGGCTGTTGTACGGCAGCTCCAGCATGCGGATGTAGCCCCAGATTTCCTCGCTGGTCATCTGCGCCAGCGGGTTGAATTTGTACAGGGTGCGCTCCGGGGTGGAGAACGCTGTATCGATTTCCATCACCGCAACAGCGCTGCGGGTGCCAGGGCTCTGGTCGCGTCGTTGGCCGGTGGCCCAGGCCTTCACATCGGAGAGCTTGCGGCGCAGCGGTTCGATCTTGCGGATGCCGCAGCATTCGCCATGGCCGTCCTTGTAGAAGCTGAACAGGCCTTTTTCCTTCACGAACGGTTCAAGTTTCGTGTAGTCCGGCGAGACCAGTTCGATATCGATCTTATAGTGCTCGCGCACCTGATCGATGAAGCGATAGGTTTCCGGATGCAGGCGGCCGGTGTCGAGACTGAACACCTTGACGTTCTTGTTCAGCTTCCAGGCCATGTCCACCAGCACCACATCCTCGGCGCCGCTGAAAGATATCCACAGGTCATCGCCGAACTCGGCGAACGCGAGTTTGAGGATGTCCTGCGCGGATTTGTTGGCATAGGTCGTGGCGAGTTCCACGACGTCGAACGTTGGGCTCATCAGGGCGGCTTCCTACAGGTCGGTGGCGCTGGGCGCTCTATATGGCGGCGATGGTAACAAAAAGCAACGCCCGCCGGGGCAGCCTCTGCGTTGCGCGGTCCAGGTCGAGCCGCTAGAGTTCGGGCTCGCTCGGCTCAATAAACATTACAAATGGAGTGTCCTGTGGAAATTGCCTGTCTTGATCTTGAAGGGGTGCTGGTACCGGAAATCTGGATCGCCTTCGCCGAAAAAACCGGAATCGAATCGCTCAAGGCCACCACCCGGGACATTCCCGACTACGACGTGCTGATGAAACAGCGCCTGCGCATCCTCGACGAGCATGGCCTGAAACTTTCGGACATCCAGGAAGTGATCGCCACCCTCAAGCCGCTCGACGGCGCGGTGGAGTTCGTTGACTGGCTGCGCGAGCGTTTCCAGGTGGTGATTCTGTCGGATACGTTCTATGAGTTCTCCCAGCCGCTGATGCGTCAGTTGGGCTTTCCGACCTTGCTCTGCCATCGACTGATTACCGATGACAGCGGGCGAGTGACCAGCTACCAGTTGCGTCAGAAAGATCCGAAGCGGCAGTCGGTTCTGGCCTTCAAGAGTCTGTATTACCGGGTGATTGCGGCGGGGGATTCCTACAACGACACCAGCATGCTGGGCGAAGCGGATGCGGGGATTCTGTTTCATGCGCCGGATAACGTGATCCGCGAGTTTCCGCAGTTTCCGGCGGTGCATACGTTTGCCGAGTTGAAGCAGGAGTTTCTCAAGGCCTCCAACCGCGACCTGAGCCTGTAGCCCTTTGATGATCGTTCCCACTGCGTGGGAACGATCAAGTGCTCTAGTCAGAGGGCCTGCAGGGTTTCGAGCAGGACTCTGACCTTGGTGATCGATTCCTGATACTCCGCTTCCCAGTCCGAATCGGCGACAATCCCGCCACCGCCCCAGCAGCACACCTGCCCATCCTTCACCAGCAGACTGCGAATGGCGATAGAGCTGTCCATCTCGCCGCGCACGTCCAGATACAGCAACGAACCGCAATACAAACCACGCCGGGTCGGCTCCAGTTCATCGATGATTTGCATCGCACGGATTTTCGGTGCGCCGGTGATCGAGCCGCCGGGGAAGCTGCCGGCAATCAGGTCCAGGGCGTCGCGATCCTGCGCCAGCTCACCGGTCACGCTGCTGACCAGATGATGCACGTTCGGATAGCTTTCCAGGCTGAACAGCTCTGGCACCCGCACCGAGCCGATACGGCAGGTGCGGCCCAGGTCATTGCGCAGCAGGTCGACGATCATCAGGTTTTCCGCGCGATCCTTGGGGCTGGCCAGCAACTCGGCGGCGTTCGCTGCATCTTCGGCCGGGGTCGCGCCACGGGGGCGGGTGCCCTTGATCGGGCGGGTTTCCACCTGGCGCTGGCTGACTTTGACGAAACGCTCGGGCGACAGGCTCAGCACTGCGTTGCCGTCGGGAAGGCTCTGGAACCCGGAAAACGGCGTCGGGCAGGCCTCACGCAATTTGCAGTAGGCCAGCCATGGATCGCCCTGGCACGGCGCGCGGAAACGCTGAGCGAAATTGACCTGATAGCAGTCGCCGGCCTGTATGTAGTGCTGGATACGCTCGAAGGCCTGACGGTACTCGTCGGCTGAAAGATCTGCCGCCATCGGGCTGCTCAGCTTGAACGGGGTCAGTTCCGTGCCCACTGTTTGGCTGAATACATCGATCAACCGCTGTTTCTCGCTGGCGCTGACCGACGGGTGGAACACCAGCTGGCTGGTGGCCGATTGGTGATCGCTGATCAAGGCCCAGTCGTACAGACCAAATCGCGCATCGGGCAATTGCAGGTCATCCAGGGCCTGACTCGGCAGGTTTTCCAGATGCCGGCCGAAGTCGTAGCTCAGGTAGCCGATCAGGCCGCCGGCGAAAGGCAATTCGTACCCGTCGGGCAATTGCGCGTCGCCCAACCGGGTCAGATTGGTCCGTAGGCGTTGCAGGAAATCTTCCCCGCGCTCGTCCGGCAACACCGCCAGTTGTTCCAGCGGCCAGGCGCTGAGCAGGTCATAACGGCCACGGTCGGCACTCGGTCGGCCACTGTCGAGCAGCACGGCGCCGGGCGCATGGCGGACGGCCGCAAAATAGTCGGCGGGGTTGGCGCGGTAGGGCAGCGGGTGTACGGAACAGGTCAACATGGGCGGGGCAGATCGGCCATCGAGGCGGGGTGGGGATTGTAGTCCCCTCAGCTCTTAGATATCAAAATCAAAAGCAACCCCCTCACCCCAGCCCTCTCCCCCAAGGGGGCGAGGGGGAAGGGAGCCGAACTCTATGCTTTTCAAAACTTAAGTTCGACTCGGTATCTCAGGTCGATGTAACTCGAATAATCAACTCGGTCAGTCCCCTCTCCCTCCGGGAGAGGGTCAGGGTGAGGGTGCTTTTTGCTTCTGAGCTTCAGCCCTCGACCGCCGGAATATGCCCAAACAACTCCTGAGCAAACGCCACGCGCTCTTCAACCGTTTCAGTCACACCACGCGCCTTCAGGTCTTCCAGATGCGCTTCCACCGCATGGGTGCGCAACGTCAGTCCGCAATCGTTGGCAATCTGGATATTCAGCCCCGGCCGCGCATTCAGCTCCAGAATCAGCGGGCCTTTTTCCTGGTCCAGCACCATGTCCACGCCGATGTAACCCAGGCCGCACAGCTCATAGCAACCGGCGGCAAGCTTCATGAATCCGTCCCAGTAGGGCAATTGCACACCGTCCACCGCATTGGTGGTGTCCGGGTGTTTGGCGATGATGTTGTTCAGCCAGGTGCCGCGCAGGGTCAGGCCGGTGGCCAGGTCGACACCGACGCCAATGGCGCCCTGATGCAGGTTGGCTTTGCCGCCGGACTGACGGGTTGGCAATCGCAGCATCGCCATCACCGGGTAACCCATCAGCACGATGATGCGGATGTCCGGCACGCCTTCGTAGCTGATGCTCTTGAAGATCTGGTCCGGGGTCACCCGATACTCGATCAGCGCCCGGTCGCGGTGGCCGCCCAGCGAATACAGGCCGGTGAGGATGCTGGAAATATGGTGCTCCAGCTCTTCGTGGCTGAGGATCTTGCCCGATACCGTGCGATAGCGGCCTTCGAAACGGTCGGCGATGACGATGATGCCGTCACCGCCGGCACCCTGGGCCGGCTTGATCACGAAGTCGCTGCGCCCGCCGATGATCTCGCCGAGCTTGTCGATTTCTTTCTCCGTGGAAATCACGCCATACAGTTCCGGCACGTGAATGCCGGCCTTGATCGCGCGTTCCTTGGTGATGATCTTGTCATCGACGATCGGGTACAGGCTGCGCTTGTTGTACTTGAGCACGTAGTCGGCGTTACGCCGATTGATGCCCATGATGCCCCGGGCTTCCAGGGCCTTCCAGGTCTTCCAGAAACCGAACATCAGGCGTCAGCCTTCTTCAGGAAAGCCTTGAAACGCACCAGCTCTGTCAGGCGGTAGCCGCGATAGCGACCCATGGCCAGCATGAAGCCCACCAGGATCAGCAGGATCGCCGGGAAGGTGAACACGAAGTACACCAGCTCCGGAACGGTCATGATCAGGTGCGCCAGGGACGCCGCGAACAGCGTGCCGATCGCCACTTTCATGGCATGGCTGGCACCGCGTTCTTCCCAGGTGATCGACAGGCGTTCGATGGTCATGGTCAGAATCACCATCGGGAACAGCGCCACCGACAGGCCACGCTCCAGACCGAGCTTGTGACTGAACAGACTGATCGCCGCAATCAGCACCACCACGAAGGTCAGCACCACCGACAGGCGCGGCAGCATTTGCAGCTTCAGGTGTTCCAGATACGAGCGCAGCGACAGCCCGAGCGCGGTGATCACGGTAAACAGCAGGATGCCGAAGCCCAGTTGCGTTTCGCGGAAGGCCAGGGCGATCAGCACCGGTGTGAACGTGCCGAGGGTCTGCAGGCCGATCAGGTTGCGCAGGATCAGGATCACCAGCACGCCGATCGGGATCATCACCATGATCATGAAGGTCTGCTGGGTTTGCAGCGGCAGGCCGTACAGCGAGTATTCGAGGAAGTTGGCGTCGGTGTTCTCGTCGGTCAGCTTGGCCAGACGAATCGCGTTCATCTCGCTGTTGTTCAGGCTGAAGGTAACGTTGGCCTTCTTGCCGCCGTCGACGGTGATCAGGTTTTCATCGCCGCTCCACCACAGCAGACGGTCGGTCGGCAGGCCTTGTTCACCGGTTTCCGGGTTGAAGTACAGCCAGTCGGTGCCGTTGAAACTGCGCAGCCACAGTTCCGGGGTTTGCGGCTGATCGGCGACGAGGCGGATGGTGTGGACTTTCTCCACCGGTACGTGGGCGATGGACAGCAGCAGTTCGACGATTTTCGCTTTGTGCGGCGTCGACGGATCGCCGGCCAGCAGCAGTTTCACGTTGTCGTCATTGACGTTGTTGACGCGTTTGATCGCCTCGCCAATGAAGGTTTCGACGTCCGCCGAGTGCTGGCGGATCGGGGCGAGCAGGGCTTCGGCGGCGATCTTTTCCGGGCCTTCGATGGCCATGCTGTCGCGGAAGGTCGGGCCTTTGACCTTGGTTTTTTCAGCGGTGTAACGCTTGGTCAGCACCAGACGGTAATAAAGCGTCTGGTTGCCCTTGGCGCGGCGTGCGGACCAGGTGACCTTGCGGTTGCCGTCGACGCGGTTGACCGCCACGCCGTAGTTGTTGGAGATAAAGCTTTCATTGAGGCTGACGTAATCGCGGCTCAGGGGCGGCACGAACATTTGGATCTTCACCGGATCCTTGGTGCTGGCGACGAACTCGACCTTGGCGTCGATGTTCCACAAGTCGTCGGTGGCGTCTTCGGTCACTGGAATGCCGAGCACGAAAATCTGATAGGCCGTAACCGAAACGCCCAGCAACACCAGGATGGTGATCAGGACTTTCAGGTGGAAGGTTAGAGAACGCATGGAAATTACTCGGCGGTATGAGCGGCGATGGCGCAGGCGGGTTTGCCGGCAGCGTATTTAAGACTGGGATCGACCAGCGCATCGAAGCGTTTCAACGCCTCGGAGCCGATCAAAAGCGGGTATTGGAACGCACTACGGTCGGTCAGGTTCACTTCGATGCTGCGCATTGCCGAACCCATGCAGATGTCCAGCTCGATCACCGGGCGGGCGGTGTACTTCTTGCCTTCTTCCGGATCGTAGTCGCCGGCGCGGCGCTTGATCTTGCTGACCCGGGCCAGCGGCCGTTCGATCGGGTGCGAATGCGCGGCGTCGATGGCCAGGTAGAAACGTACCCAGGACTCGCCGTTGCGTTTGAAGCGTTTGATGTCGCGGGCGCTCAGGGAGGCGGTTTTCGCCCCGGTGTCGAGTTTCGCCGCCACTTCCAGGTTGATCCCGTCGAGGGCAGCATATTCGTTGAGGCCGTACACGGTCTTTTCCCCCGCCGCAGCGAGGCCGGGCAGGCAAAACAGTGCAAAGAATGTGGGGAAGGGCTTGAGTCTCATAAATCCTGGCGAGCAGCGTTCCGTTCTCGGTTCAGGGCCATGGCATCAGGAAATCCTGTCTGCCCATGCGCCTTCGTGTGCCTATCAGCTTTTTATGACAAGCCGTGCAAATGACTCGCAAATGCGGGCGGCATTCTAGCACGGTGGTTTTATGGCGCCAGCGCCGGGGGCGGTCTATAACCCTTGGGGCTGATACGAAGGCTTATTAGACGATTGTCGACAATCTGTATTTATCCTTTGACTGGTGCGGGATGATTCGCTAGTTTTTGCCGCATTGGATTTAAAGGTGTCGACAATATGCTGGATCAACTCGATCCCCCGGTGATCAGCGGTGACGATTCCGAGACGCTCTCGGAAAACGTCTTCCGGCGCATTCAGGCGGCCATCGTCAAAGGTGAGATCGCCCCGGGCAGCAAGATCTCCGAGCCGGAACTGGCGCGCACCTACGGCATCAGCCGCGGGCCGCTGCGCGAGGCGATCCATCGGCTGGAGGGCCAGCGCCTGCTGGTGCGCGTGCCGCACGTTGGTGCGCGGGTGGTGTCGCTGAGCCACGCCGAATTGCTCGAACTCTACGAAATCCGCGAATCCCTCGAAGGCATGGCCTGCCGTCTGGCGGCCGAGCGCATGAGCGTCGAAGAAATCGACGAACTGCGCCGGGTGCTGGAAACCCATGAGCGCGATGCGGCGTTTCAGGCCGGCGTCGGCTACTACCAGCAGGAAGGCGATTTCGACTTTCACTACCGGATCATCCAGGGCAGCGGCAACCGCACCCTCACGCAAATGCTCTGCGGCGAGCTCTATCAACTGGTGCGCATGTACCGCATCCAGTTTTCCACCACACCCAACCGCCCGCGCCAGGCCTTTGCCGAACACCACCGGATTCTCGATGCCATCGCCGACCGTGACAGCGAGCTCGCGGAATTGTTGATGCGCCGTCACATCGGCGCCTCGAAACGCAACATCGCCCGTCACTACCAGGACGGTGCCGACAACAAGACAGCCACTGAACGAGGTGAGTCATGAGTTCCAACAAGAGCACTCCAGGCCAGCGTTTCCGCGATGCGGTCGCCAGCGAACATCCGCTGCAAGTGGTCGGGGCGATCAACGCCAACCACGCACTGCTGGCCAAGCGCGCCGGTTTCAAGGCGATTTACCTGTCGGGTGGCGGGGTGGCTGCCGGCTCCCTCGGCGTGCCGGACCTGGGCATCACCGGCCTGGATGACGTGCTGACCGACGTGCGCCGCATCACCGACGTCTGCGACCTGCCGCTGCTGGTGGACGTGGACACCGGTTTCGGCGCGTCGGCGTTCAACGTGGCCCGCACCGTCAAGTCGATGATCAAGTTTGGCGCGGCGGCGATTCACATCGAAGACCAGGTCGGCGCCAAGCGCTGCGGCCACCGTCCGAACAAAGAAATCGTGACCCAGCAGGAAATGGTCGATCGCATCAAGGCTGCCGTCGATGCCCGCACCGATGACAGTTTCGTGATCATGGCCCGCACCGACGCGCTGGCCGTTGAAGGCCTGGAATCGGCACTGGATCGCGCCGCCGCGTGCATCGAGGCCGGCGCCGACATGATCTTCCCGGAAGCCATCACTGAGCTTGAGATGTACAAGCTGTTCGCCAGCCGCGTGAAAGCGCCGATCCTGGCCAACATCACCGAATTCGGCTCGACGCCGCTGTACACCACCGAGCAACTGGCCGGCGCCGATGTGTCGCTGGTGCTGTACCCGCTGTCGGCGTTCCGCGCGATGAACAAGGCCGCCGAAAACGTCTACACCGCGATCCGCCGCGACGGCACTCAGCAGAATGTCATCGACACCATGCAGACTCGCATGGAGCTTTACGATCGCATCGATTACCACACCTTCGAGCAGAAGCTCGACGCGTTGTTTGCGGCGAAGAAGTAAGCCGCAACCGTACTCCCTAATAAATTCAAGATTGGAGACAACAATGGCCGAAGCAAAAGTACTCAGTGGCGCCGGGCTCCGGGGCCAGGTCGCCGGGCAAACCGCACTGTCCACCGTGGGCCAGGCCGGTGCCGGGCTGACCTATCGCGGTTACGACGTGCGCGAACTGGCGGCAGACGCTCAGTTTGAAGAGGTCGCGTACCTGCTGCTCTACGGAGAGCTGCCGACCCAGGCCCAGCTCGCCGACTACCAGAACAAGCTCAGCAAGCTGCGCGACCTGCCGCAAGCGCTGAAAGAAGTGCTGGAACGCATCCCCGCCGACGCCCACCCGATGGACGTGATGCGCACCGGTTGCTCGTTCCTGGGCAACATCGAGCCGGAGAAAGACTTCTCCGAGCAACGCGACAAGACCGACCGCCTGCTGGCCGCGTTCCCGGCGATCATGTGCTACTGGTATCGCTTCAGCCACGACGGCAAGCGCATCAATTGCGTGAGCGACGAGCCGTCCATTGGTGGCCATTTCCTGCATTTGCTGCACGACAAGAAGCCGAGCGAGCTGCACGTCAAAGTGATGAACGTCTCGCTGATCCTCTATGCCGAGCACGAATTCAACGCCTCGACCTTCACCGCTCGCGTGTGCGCTTCGACTCTGTCCGACCTGTATTCCTGCGTCACGGCAGCCATCGGCTCGCTGCGCGGCCCGCTGCACGGCGGCGCCAACGAAGCGGCGATGGAAATGATCGAGCGCTTCTCGTCGCCGGAAGAGGCGATCAAGGGCACCCTCGGCATGCTGGAGCGCAAGGACAAGATCATGGGCTTCGGCCACGCGATCTATAAGGACAGCGATCCGCGCAACGAGGTGATCAAGGGTTGGTCGAAAAAACTCGCCGACGAAGTGGGCGACAAGGTGTTGTTCGCGGTTTCGGAAGCCATCGACAAGACCATGTGGGAGCAGAAGAAACTGTTCCCCAACGCCGACTTCTACCATGCCTCGGCGTACCACTTCATGGGCATCCCGACCAAGCTGTTCACCCCGATCTTCGTCTGCTCGCGCCTGACCGGCTGGGCAGCGCACGTGTTCGAACAGCGCGCCAACAACCGCATCATCCGTCCAAGCGCCGAGTACACCGGCGTCGAACAGCGCAAGTTCGTGCCAATCGAACGTCGCTGAATGGTGATGGCTAAACACTGATCCAGAGGTTCACCGAGGGCCCTGTGGGAGCTGGCTTGCCAGCGATGACTGAGTCACATCCAACATTGATGTCGACTGACCCACCGCTATCGCTGGCAAGTCGAAACGTCGCACCGCAGCTCCCACAGGGTTTGGTGTGAATTTCAAGATCAGTGTCCGCCCACCCTTTGAAACTACCGTGACCGAGTCCTGACCGATGAACACAGAATTTCGCAAGAACCTGCCCGGCACGCCGCTGGACTTTTTCGACGTCCGCGCGGCGGTCGATGGGATCCAGCCCGGCAGCTACGACACCCTGCCGTACACCTCTCGCGTGCTGGCGGAAAACCTCGTGCGTCGCTGCGACCCGGCCACGCTCAACGATTCCCTGAAACAGCTGATTGAGCGCAAACGCGACCTCGACTTCCCGTGGTTCCCGGCCCGCGTGGTGTGCCACGACATTCTCGGCCAGACCGCGCTGGTGGATCTGGCCGGTCTGCGCGACGCGATTGCCCAACAGGGCGGCGACCCGGCGCAGGTCAACCCGGTGGTGCCGACGCAACTGATCGTCGACCACTCGCTGGCGGTGGAGGCGGGTGGCTTTGACGCACAGGCGTTCGAGAAGAACCGCGCCATCGAAGACCGACGCAACGAAGACCGCTTCCACTTCATCAACTGGACCAAGAAGGCGTTCAAGAACGTCGACGTGATCCCGCCGGGCAACGGCATCATGCACCAGATCAACCTGGAGAAAATGTCGCCGGTGATCCAGGTGCGCGACGGCGTGGCCTTCCCGGATACCTGCGTCGGCACCGACAGCCACACCCCGCACGTCGATGCGCTGGGCGTGATCGCCATCGGCGTCGGTGGTCTGGAAGCCGAGAGCGTGATGCTCGGCCGCGCGTCGTGGATGCGCCTGCCGGAAAGCGTTGGCGTCGAACTGACCGGCAAGCTGCAACCGGGCATCACCGCCACCGACATGGTGCTGGCGCTGACCGAATACCTGCGCAAACAGAAAGTGGTCGGCGCGTGGCTGGAGTTCTTCGGCGAAGGTGCTTCCGCGCTGACCCTCGGCGACCGCGCGACCATCTCCAACATGGCCCCGGAATACGGCGCCACGGCGGCGATGTTCTACATTGACCAGCAGACCATCGATTACCTGAAACTCACCGGTCGTGAAGACCAGCAAGTGCAACTGGTCGAGCAGTACGCCAAACAGATCGGCCTGTGGGCCGACAGCCTGAAAGGCGCGCAATACGAGCGCGGCCTGACCTTCGATCTGTCTTCGGTGGTGCGCAACATGGCCGGCCCGAGCAACCCGCACGCCCGCGTGGCGGTGTCGGATCTGGCGGCCAAAGGCATCGCCGGTCAGTGGGAAGAAGTACCGGGGCAAATGCCCGACGGCGCGGTGATCATCGCCGCCATCACCAGTTGCACCAACACCAGCAACCCGCGCAACGTGATCGCTGCCGGCCTGCTGGCGCGCAACGCCAACAAGCTTGGCCTGACTCGCAAACCGTGGGTCAAGTCGTCGCTGGCGCCGGGCTCGAAAACCGTGGCGCTGTACCTCGATGAAGCGGGCCTGACCACGGAGCTGGAGCGGCTCGGTTTCGGTGTCGTCGCCTTCGCCTGCACCACCTGCAACGGCATGTCCGGCGCGCTGGATCCGGTGATCCAGCAAGAGATCATCGACCGCGACCTGTACGCCACTGCCGTGCTGTCCGGCAACCGCAACTTCGACGGCCGGATTCACCCGTACGCCAAGCAGGCGTTCCTCGCGTCGCCGCCGCTGGTGGTGGCTTATGCGATCGCCGGCACCATTCGTTTCGATATCGAGAAAGATGTGCTGGGCGTGGTCGACGGCAAGGAAATCCGCCTGAAAGACATCTGGCCGAGCGACGAAGAAATCGACGCGGTGGTGAAATCTTCGGTCAAGCCCGAGCAGTTCCGTCAGGTCTACATCCCGATGTTCGCCATCCATGAAGACACCGGCCCGAAAGTCACGCCGCTGTACGACTGGCGCGAAATGAGCACCTACATCCGCCGTCCGCCGTACTGGGAGGGCGCATTAGCCGGGGCGCGGCCGCTCAAGGGCATGCGCCCGCTGGCGGTGTTGCCGGACAACATCACCACCGATCACCTGTCGCCGTCGAACGCGATCATGCTCGACAGCGCCGCCGGCGAATACCTGGCGAAAATGGGCCTGCCGGAAGAGGACTTCAACTCTTACGCGACCCACCGGGGCGACCACTTGACCGCACAGCGCGCGACCTTCGCCAACCCGAAACTGTTCAACGAAATGGTCGTGGAAAACGGCAAGGTCAAGCAGGGCTCGCTGGCGCGAGTCGAGCCGGAAGGCCAAGTGATGCGCATGTGGGAAGCCATCGAAACCTACATGGAGCGCAAGCAGCCGCTGATCATCATCGCCGGCGCCGACTACGGCCAGGGTTCGTCCCGCGACTGGGCGGCCAAAGGCGTGCGTCTGGCGGGTGTGGAAGCGATCGCCGCCGAAGGTTTCGAGCGCATTCACCGCACCAACCTGGTGGGCATGGGCGTGTTGCCGCTGGAATTCAAACCGGGCACCGACCGCAAGACTCTGGGCATCGACGGCAGCGAAACCTATGACGTGGTCGGTGAGCGCACGCCGCGCGCCGACCTGACGCTGGTGATCCATCGCAAGAACGGCGAACGCGTCGATGTACCGGTGACCTGCCGCCTCGACACCGCCGAAGAAGTGTCGATCTACGAGGCTGGCGGCGTGTTGCAGCGCTTCGCTCAGGACTTCCTCGAAGAGTCGGCGGTTGCCGTTTAAATCAACTGATGTGGGCATGGGACTTCAAGTCCCATGTCTTCGTTAAGGAGCACCATGGCTCACGCACCGCAAATAAAAATCCCTGCCACCTACATGCGTGGTGGCACCAGCAAAGGCGTGTTTTTCAGCCTCAAGGATCTGCCCGAAGCCGCGCAGATTCCCGGCCCGGCCCGCGATGCGCTGTTGCTGCGGGTCATCGGCAGCCCCGATCCGTACGACAAGCAGATCGACGGCATGGGCGGCGCCACGTCCAGCACCAGCAAAACCGTGATCCTGTCGAAAAGCATCAAGGCCGATCACGACGTCGATTACCTGTTCGGTCAGGTGTCGATCGACAAGCCATTCGTGGACTGGAGCGGCAACTGCGGCAACCTGTCGGCGGCGGTCGGTTCGTTCGCCATCAGCAACGGTCTGGTGGACGCCAGCCGCATTCCGCACAACGGTGTGGCGGTGGTTCGCGTGTGGCAGGCCAACATCGGCAAAACCATCATTGCGCATGTGCCGATCACCAACGGCGAAGTCCAGGAAACCGGTGATTTCGAACTCGACGGCGTGACCTTTCCGGCCGCCGAAGTCCAGGTCGAATTCATGGACCCGGCGGCGGAAGAAGAGGGCGGCGGCGGTTCGATGTTTCCCACCGGCAACCTGGTCGACGAGCTGGAAGTCCCGGGCGTCGGCACGTTCAAGGCGACCATGATCAACGCGGGTATTCCGACGATCTTCGTCAATGCCGAAGACATCGGTTACACCGGTACTGAATTGCAAAGCGCGATCAACAGCGATCCGAAAGCGTTGCAGATGTTTGAGACCATTCGTGCTTATGGCGCGCTGCGCATGGGCCTGATTTCCAATCTGGATGAAGCGGCCAAGCGTCAGCACACGCCTAAGGTCGCGTTCGTCGCCAAGCCTGCGGATTACGTGGCCTCGAGCGGCAAAGCGATTAGCGCCGGGGATGTGGATTTGCTGGTGCGGGCGTTGTCGATGGGCAAGTTGCACCACGCGATGATGGGGACGGCGGCGGTGGCGATTGGTACCGCAGCAGCTATCTCCGGCACCTTGGTGAATCTGGCGGCGGGTGGTGTTGAGCGTAATGCGGTACGGTTCGGGCATCCGTCCGGAACCCTGCGCGTCGGGGCTGAGGCCAGTCTGGAAAACGGTGAGTGGGTCGTGAAGAAGGCGATCATGAGCCGCAGTGCGCGCGTCCTGATGGAAGGTTACGTGCGCGTACCTGGCGACTCGTTCTAATGAACAACCGGTGAGAGCGAGCCCGTTCGCTCTCACCGCCATGCACATTTCAATAAGAAGAAAATTAGCCCTGAACCGAGGTCCCATCAACGAACCACTTTGAAGAGTGAATCGAACATGAGCGCCAACGTCGACCTGAACAACCGCCCCGACTACGACCATGTCCTGCAGGACATCGCCGATTACGTCCTCAGCTACAAAATCACATCCGCCGAAGCCCTCGACACCGCCCGCAACTGCCTGATGGACACCCTGGGCTGCGGCCTGCTGGCCCTGCGTTTCCCGGAATGCACCAAGCACCTGGGCCCGATCGTCGAAGGCACTGTCGTCCCATTCGGCGCGCGAGTCCCTGGCACCTCTTATCGCCTCGATCCGGTCAAAGCCGCGTGGGACATCGGCTGCATCGTGCGCTGGCTGGATTACAACGACACGTGGCTCGCCGCTGAATGGGGTCATCCGTCGGACAACCTCGGCGGGATTCTCGCGGTGGCCGATCACCTGTCGCAAAAGCGTCTGGCCAACGGCGAAGCGCCGCTGACCGTGCGCGATGTACTTGAAGCGATGATCATGGCCCACGAAATCCAGGGCGTGATTGCGCTGGAAAACTCGTTCAATCGCGTCGGCCTCGACCACGTCATTCTGGTGAAAGTGGCCTCGACCGCCGTGACCGCCAAACTGATGGGCGCCAACCGTGAGCAGCTGTTGTCGGCGTTGTCCCACGCGTTCGCCGACGGCCAGGCATTGCGCACTTACCGCCATGCGCCAAACGCCGGCTCGCGCAAATCCTGGGCGGCAGGGGATGCATCGAGCCGGGGCGTGCGGCTGGCGGATATCGCGATGCGCGGCGAAATGGGCATTCCCGGCGTCTTGAGTGCCCGACAGTGGGGCTTTTACGACGTTCTGTTCAGCCACACCAACAACGATCTGGCGCTCAAACCCGAAGACAAACGCACCTTCAGCTTCTCGCGACCGTTCGGCAGTTACGTGATGGAAAACGTGCTGTTCAAGATCAGCTTCCCGGCAGAATTCCACGCGCAAACCGCCTGCGAAGCTGCTGTGGCCCTGCACCCGCAGGTACGCAATCGTCTGCATGAAATCGACCGGATCGTGATCACCACCCACGAATCGGCGATCCGCATCATTTCCAAGGTCGGGCCGCTGGCCAACGCCGCCGACCGCGATCACTGCCTCCAGTACATGACCGCCGTACCGCTGGCGTTCGGCAATCTGGTGGCGGAGCAGTACGAGGATGATTTCCACAAGGCTCATCCGATCATCGATGTGCTGCGCGAGAAAATGGTCATCGTCGAAGATCCGCGCTTCACCCGTGAATACCTGGAGCCCGATAAGCGCTCGATTGCCAACGCGGTGCAGGTGTTTTTCAAGGACGGTTCGAGCACGGAAAACGTGGTGGTGGAATACCCGATCGGCCATCGCCGGCGTCGCGCCGAGGGCATTCCATTGCTGGAGGACAAGTTCAGGGCAAATCTGGCCACCCGGTTCACCGGGCAGCGCAGCGGGGAGATTCTGGCTCTGTGCAAGGATCAGGCGCGGCTTGAAGCCACGCCGGTAAACCGGTTTGTCGATTTGTTCGTTATCTGAGAGACCGCGTTATCGTTCATCGCGGGCAAACCACGCTCCCACAGGGTTTTGTTGTGAATGCAAAATCTGCGTACACCACAAAACCCTGTGGGAGCTGGCTTGCCAGCGATGGCGGCTGCAAGGGCGCTACAAATCTATTTGAAACGCCGCTCCACGCCTTTTTCCACGAGGATCTTCGCGGAGATTTCTTCAACGGAGAAATGCGTGGAGTTGATATGCGGAATATTCTCGCGGCGGAACAGGTTTTCCACTTCGCGCACTTCGAACTCGCACTGGGCGTAGCTCGAATAACGGCTGTTGGGCTTGCGTTCGTTGCGGATCGCGGTGAGGCGGTCCGGATCGATAGTCAGGCCGAACAGCTTGTGCTGGTGGGCGCGCAGGGCGGCCGGCAGTTGCAGGCGCTCCATGTCGTCCTCGGTCAGCGGATAGTTGGCTGCGCGGATGCCGAATTGCATCGCCATGTACAGACACGTCGGCGTCTTACCACAACGCGACACGCCCACTAGTATCAGGTCGGCCTTGTCGTAATAGTGGGTGCGGGCGCCGTCGTCGTTGTCGAGGGCGAAGTTCACCGCCTCGATCCGCTCCATGTAATTGGAGTTGTGGCCGATGGAGTGGGATTTGCCGACGGTGTAGGAAGAATGCTCGGTCAGTTCCTGTTCGAGTGGGGCGAGGAACGTCGAGAAGATGTCGATCATGAAACCATTGGAGGTTGCGAGAATCTCACGGATGTCCTGATTGACGATGGTGTCGAAGATGATCGGCCGGAAACCGTCGGTTTCAGCGGCTTTGTTGATTTGTTGTACCATGGCCCGCGCTTTTTCAACGCTGTCGATGTACGGTCGCGTGAATTTGCTGAAGGTAATGTTTTCGAACTGCGCCAGAAGGCTTTGACCCAGGGTTTCGGCGGTGATACCGGTGCCATCGGAGATAAAGAAAGCAGATCGTTTCATTTGCACCTTGGGCCTTAAGCTAATGAGCATTTCTGGATATGATAGGCGCGATTTGCCGGCCGCCATTGGCCCGCATTCTCACTTATTTTCCAGGTCCAGGCCATACAGCCGGCCAACGCTCCCCCGAGCCGCCGGTTTCTGAGCTTTTCCAACACAGTTAGTGGAGAGATCACCTTGGTAGAGTACGTAGTTTCCCTCGATAAGCTCGGCAAACACGATGTTGAGCATGTGGGGGGCAAGAACGCATCCCTGGGCGAGATGATCAGTAACCTGGCCGGTGCCGGTGTTTCGGTCCCCGGCGGCTTCGCCACCACGGCGCAAGCCTATCGCGACTTCCTGGAACTGAGCGGCCTGAACGATCAGATCCACAAGGCCCTCGATGCGCTGGACGTCGATGACGTCAATGCCCTGGCCAAGACCGGCGCCCAGATCCGCCAATGGATCATGGAAGCCGAATTCCCTGAAAAACTGAACACCGAGATCCGCACCGCGTTCGCCGCGCTGTCGGCTGGTAACCCTGACGTGGCCGTGGCCGTGCGTTCCTCCGCCACCGCCGAAGACTTGCCGGACGCTTCGTTCGCCGGTCAGCAGGAAACCTTCCTGAACATCCGTGGCGTGGAAAACGTCATCCGCGCGGCCAAGGAAGTGTTCGCTTCCCTGTTCAACGACCGCGCCATTTCCTACCGCGTGCACCAGGGCTTCGACCACAAGCTGGTCGCCCTGTCGGCCGGCGTGCAGCGCATGGTGCGTTCGGAAACCGGCACCGCCGGCGTGATGTTCACCCTCGATACCGAATCCGGCTTCCGTGACGTGGTGTTCATCACCGGCGCCTACGGCCTGGGCGAAACCGTCGTGCAAGGCGCGGTGAACCCGGACGAATTCTATGTCCATAAGGGCACGCTGGAGGCCGGTCGCCCGGCGATCCTGCGCCGCAACCTGGGCAGCAAGGCCATCAAGATGATCTACGGCGACGAGGCCAAGGCCGGTCGTTCCGTGAAAACCGTTGATGTCGACAAGGCCGAGCGCGCGCGTTTCTGCCTGACCGACGCTGAAGTCAGCGAGTTGGCCAAGCAGGCGATGATCATCGAGAAACACTACGGCTGCCCGATGGACATCGAATGGGCCAAGGACGGTGACGACGGCAAGCTGTACATCGTGCAGGCCCGTCCGGAAACCGTGAAAAGCCGCACCCAGGCCAACGTCATGGAACGTTACCTGCTGAAAGAAACCGGCACCGTGCTGGTGGAAGGCCGTGCGATCGGCCAGCGCATCGGCGCCGGCAAGGTGCGGATCATCCGCGACGTGTCGGAAATGGACAAAGTGCAGCCGGGCGACGTGCTGGTCTCCGATATGACCGACCCGGACTGGGAACCGGTGATGAAGCGCGCCAGCGCCATCGTCACCAACCGTGGCGGCCGTACCTGCCACGCGGCGATCATCGCCCGTGAGCTGGGTATTCCCGCAGTCGTCGGTTGCGGCAACGCCACCCAACTGCTGAAAGATGGCCAGGGCGTGACCGTGTCCTGCGCCGAAGGCGACACCGGTTACATCTTCGAAGGCGAACTGGGCTTCGACATCAAGAAGAACTCCGTCGACGCCATGCCGGAGCTGCCGTTCAAGATCATGATGAACGTCGGCAACCCGGACCGCGCCTTCGACTTCGCGCAGCTGCCGAACGCCGGCGTGGGCCTGGCCCGTCTGGAATTCATCATCAACCGCATGATCGGCGTCCACCCGAAAGCGCTGTTGAACTACGACGGTCTGCCGCAGGACATCAAGGAAAGCGTCGACAAGCGCATCGCCGGTTACGACGATCCGGTCGGCTTCTATGTCGAGAAACTGGTTGAGGGCATCAGCACCCTGGCCGCTGCGTTCGCACCGAAGAAAGTCATCGTGCGTCTGTCGGACTTCAAGTCCAACGAATACGCCAACCTGATCGGCGGCAAACTGTACGAGCCGGAAGAAGAAAACCCGATGCTGGGCTTCCGTGGCGCTTCGCGTTACATCAGCGAATCGTTCCGTGACTGCTTCGAACTCGAGTGCCGTGCGCTGAAGCGCGTGCGCAACGAGATGGGCCTGACCAACGTCGAAATCATGGTGCCGTTCGTCCGTACCCTCGGCGAAGCCAGCCAGGTGGTGGATCTGCTTGCCGAGAATGGCCTCAAGCGTGGCGACAACGGTCTGCGCGTAATCATGATGTGCGAACTGCCGTCCAACGCGATCCTGGCGGAAGAATTCCTCGAATTTTTCGACGGTTTCTCGATCGGCTCCAACGACCTGACTCAGCTGACACTGGGTCTGGACCGTGACTCCGGGATCATCGCGCACCTGTTCGACGAGCGTAATCCGGCGGTCAAGAAACTGCTGGCCAACGCGATTGCCGCGTGCAACAAGGCCGGCAAGTACATCGGCATCTGCGGTCAGGGGCCTTCGGACCACCCGGACCTGGCCAAGTGGCTGATGGAACAGGGCATCGAAAGCGTGTCGCTGAACCCGGACACCGTGCTGGAAACCTGGTTCTTCCTTGCCGAAGGCCAGGCGGCGGAATAAACCGTGAATGAAGCCCCGGCCCGTTGAACCGGGCCGGGGCTTTAAGATTGAAGTAGGGCGAGCTCTCCGGATGCCGCCCTTTTTTGTGCAAGAGCATTATGCAAAGCAGCAGCAACCTATTTCCTGTCGCCCTGATCAGCGCCGAGCGACGCGGTGATCTGAGCGAAGACGTTTATCGTTTGAAACCGGGCAACAGCCCTGACTGGTCCGTGGAAATCGCGGTGACCCGTCTCGGCATGGCCGATGAGCCGGCGTCGCGTGGCGTGCCGGTGATCTTGCTGCACGGCAGTTTTTCCAACCGGCGCTTCTGGTTTTCGCCAAAAGGCCTGGGCCTGGGCGCCTATCTGACGCGGCTGGGCTTCGATGTGTGGATCCCGGAAATGCGCGGTCACGGCTTGTCCCAGCGCAACGAGGACTACCGCCGCAACCGCGTCGCCGACTATGCCCGTTACGATTTGCCGGCGATTGCTGCGTTCGTCCGTGAGCAGAGCGGGCAGATTCCGCACTGGATCGGCCACTCGCTGGGTGGCATCACGCTGGCAGCCGCGTTGGGCGGCGAATACCTCGGTGAGCCTGCGGTGGCGTCGGCGGCGTTTTTCGGCACCCAGGTCAGTCGCACCTACTGGCCGTTGAAGATTCCGCCGGTGGAATGGAGCGGGCGCTTCATTCTCAAGCGTTTTGCCCAGTTGTCCGGCTCGCGGCTCAAGCGCGGCCCCGAGGACGAGCCAATCGGCCTGGCGCTGGAAAGCATGCGCTGGTACGGGCTGTTCGGCCGTTTCGGCGACAAGGACAAGGATTGGTGGGCAGGTCTTGCCGATGTGCAGGTGCCGGTGCTGGCAGTGAGCGCGGCGGGGGATCATCAGGATCCGACCTGGGCCTGCCGGAAACTGTTCGAACAGATTGGCTCCGAGCACAAGCAGTTCATCAATCTGGGCCGAGAGCAGGGCTTCAACGATCAGTTCGGTCATGTCGAGATGCTGGTCAGCAAGGCGGCGCAGGCTGAGGTCTGGCCGCTGGTGGCGCGCTGGCTGGCAGATCAGCACACGCCATTGCTTGGCGAGAAGCCGGATCTGGCTGCAGCGGTCTGAACGCGGCGCCCTGAAAAGGGCATTTCGTTCGCGTCGGCTTGCGGCTAAGATATGACGCATTGGGCGGTTCTGGTCATATTTAGTGACTGTTTCGCTATTACGTTTCAGCCTGTGTTCAGGTTCGTTCAGCGACCATGACATGGGCTAAGGTAAACAGCGACCGCCGGAACTCGTTTCAAAAGAGTGCGACATCCTTGATCGTCTTCCTTGTTACAGGAGTTTTTCGATGAACCATTACCTTACGCCTGACCTGTGCGACGCCTATCCGGAGCTGGTTCAGGTGCTGGAACCGATGTTCAGCAATTTCGGCGGCCGTGATTCGTTCGGTGGCGAAATCGTGACCATCAAATGCTTCGAAGACAACTCGCTGGTCAAGGAACAAGCCGAGCTCAAGGGCAACGGCAAGGTGCTGGTGGTCGATGGCGGTGGCTCGCTGCGCTGTGCACTGCTGGGCGACATGATCGCCGAGAAAGCCTCGAAAAACGGTTGGGAAGGGCTGGTCATCTACGGCTGCATCCGTGATGTGGACGTCATCGCCCAGACCGATCTTGGCGTGCAGGCCCTGGCCAGCCATCCGAAAAAGACTGAAAAACGCGGTCTCGGCGACCTCAACGTGCCGGTGACCTTCGCGGGTGTGACCTTTCATCCCGGTCAGTACATCTATGCGGACAACAATGGCGTGATCATCTCGCCAAGTCCGCTGAAAATGCCTGAATAAATCGCTGTAATCACAGGGGTGAGGATGTTCGAGGAAGAAAACGCGCAATGGGGGCTGGTGCATGCCCTGGTGCTGGACGGTAAAGGCGGTGCGCGTTCGATAGCCCGGACTGATCTCGACGATCTGCAGCTGCAGGCTCATGAAAGCCTGTGGTTGCACTGGGATCGCAGTCACCCGCAGACCCAGACCTGGCTGCGCAAATCCAGTGGGCTCAACGAGTTCACCTGCGATCTGCTGCTGGAAGAAAACACCCGCCCACGCCTCTTGCCGCTGCCGGATTCCGAGCTGCTGCTGTTTTTGCGCGGGGTCAATCTCAACCCGGGCGCCGAGCCGGAAGACATGGTATCGGTGCGGATTTTTGCTTCGGCCCAGCGGGTGATTTCCCTGCGCTTGCGTCCGTTGCGCGCCACGGACGAGTTGCTGGTGATGCTGGGCGAGGGCAAAGGGCCGAAAACTTCGTCCGAACTGATGCTTTATCTGGCGCAATTCCTCACCAACAAGGTGCAGGATCTGGTGACTTGCCTCTCCGAAGTGGTCGATGAAGAGGAAGAAAAACTGGATGCCGACGAACGGTATACCCCCGAGCATGGCGCCATTTTGCATATCCGTCGCAGGGCTGCCGGGCTGAAGCGTTTCCTGGCACCGCAGCGGGATATTTTCGGACAGCTGACGCGGATAAAACTGCCGTGGTTCGTCGATGACGATGCCGACTACTGGAACGAATTGAACAACAGCCTGACCCGTTATCTCGAAGAGCTCGAATTGACCCGAGAGCGCGTGGGGCTTGTGCTGGAGGCCGAAGACCGGCGCTTGAGCGTGCACATGAATCGCACGATGTATCGTTTCGGCATCATCACCTGCATCTTCTTGCCGATGAGTTTTATTACCGGTCTGTTGGGCATCAATGTCGGCGGCATTCCGTTCTCGAGCAGCCCTTATGGTTTCCTGATCGCTTGCCTGACGGTGCTCGCCCTGGCGTTCGGACAATGGTGGTTGTTCCGCCGATTGCGCTGGGTCTGACGATGCGCCATGTGACCCGACCAAATTTGCCCGCGTCTTTCACAGACATCACGAGAGGTGCGTATGCACGATCCGTTTGAACAGTCTTTGCGCGACATGCTCAACGCCTCGCCGTCCAGCCGCGACGACGATGCCTGCCTGGGCCGCGTACTCAAAACCGCCAACCGCCAGGTTGGCGCAGGCGATCTGTTCAGTCTGCTGGGCCGCTGGCTGCCCGCGCTGATGATCGCCCTGAATAACGGCTCGGCCCATGTCGCGCCGGTTTCCCGTCTCCGTAAACCTACCGCTCGCACCGCTGATAAGGCTGATTGAATATGGAACTTGATCTCTGGACTCAGAGCCTCGTCACTGCAATGACTGCGTTGTGGACCAAAGTCGCTAACTTCATTCCGAACCTGTTCGGCGCACTGGTTGTGCTGCTGTTGGGTTTTGTCGTGGCCAAGTTGCTGGACACCTTGTTGTCCAAGTTGCTGGCAAAACTGGGGCTTGATCGCCTGATGGGCGGCACCGGTCTGACCAAATTGATGTCCCGCGCGGGGCTGCAAGTGCCGATCTCCACGTTGATCGGTAAAATCGTCTATTGGTTCGTTCTGCTGATTTTTCTGGTTTCGGCAGCAGAATCCCTTGGGCTTGAGCGAGTTTCAGCTACGCTTGATATGCTCGCGCTGTATCTGCCGAAGGTATTCGGCGCGGCGCTGGTGTTGCTGGTCGGTGTCCTGCTCGCGCAACTGGCCAATGGCCTGGTTCGCGGGGCGGCAGAAGGCGTAGGCCTGGACTACGCTTCAGGGCTTGGGCGAATTGCCCAGGGCCTGGTAATCATCATCAGCATTTCGGTAGCGATCAGTCAGCTGGAGGTCAAGACCGACCTGCTGAACCATGTGATTGTCATCGTATTGATTACCGTTGGTCTGGCGGTTGCGCTGGCCATGGGGTTGGGAAGCCGGGAAATTGCCGGTCAGATTCTTGCGGGAATCTATGTGCGTGAGTTGTATCAGGTTGGGCAACAAGTGCGTATTGGCGAGGTCGAAGGCCAGATTGAAGAGATCGGCACGGTTAAGACCACATTGCTGACCGATGAGGGTGAGCTAGTCTCTCTCTCCAATCGGATCCTGCTGGAGCAGCATGTGAGTAGCCGCTAACCCGGCAAACCCTGCTAATGTATGCCGCCGCAAAATGCCAGCCATCGCTGGCTGCGGTGGACATTGACCTGACTGTCGGCACGACTTGTTTTGAATAAAGCCCAAACGCTATCCACGCGCTACGACCCCCGCGAGCTCTCTGATGAGGAGTTGGTCGCGCGCTCGCATACCGAGCTTTTTCACGTGACGCGTGCGTATGAAGAACTGATGCGGCGTTACCAGCGGACATTATTTAACGTGTGCGCACGATATCTTGGGAACGATCGCGATGCAGACGATGTCTGTCAGGAAGTGATGTTGAAGGTGCTGTACGGGCTGAAGAACTTCGAGGGAAAATCGAAGTTCAAGACATGGCTGTACAGCATCACCTACAACGAATGCATCACACAGTATCGGAAGGAACGGCGAAAGCGTCGCTTGATGGACGCACTGAGTCTTGACCCCCTCGAGGAAGCGTCCGAAGAAAAGGCGCCGAAACCCGAGGAGAAGGGCGGACTGGATCGCTGGCTGGTGTATGTGAACCCGATTGACCGGGAAATTCTGGTGCTGCGATTTGTCGCAGAGCTGGAGTTCCAGGAGATCGCAGACATCATGCACATGGGTTTGAGTGCGACAAAAATGCGTTACAAACGTGCTCTAGATAAATTGCGTGAGAAATTTGCAGGCATTGCTGAAACTTAGTTCGGCGCAAATATCTCTTACGTGTAGGCAAGTTCTGATAGACTTGCCGCCGAGTTGTCCCCCGGTTTGCGGGACTGCTTCACAATCACCAGATGGGGATTTAACGGATGAAACTGAAAAACACCTTGGGCTTGGCCATTGGTTCTTTGATTGCCGCTACTTCGTTCGGCGCACTGGCACAAGGCCAAGGCGCAGTTGAAGGCGAACTGTTCTACAAGAAGCAGTACAACGACAGCGTTAACCATGTCGAAGACGGCTTCAACCCAGGCGCCTCTATCGGTTACTTCTTGACCGACGACGTATCGTTGAACTTGACCTACGACAAGAACAACCACACCCGTTCGAACGACGGCACCGGCAGCCAGAAACTGCACGGCGACAACTTCGGTCTGAACGCTCAGTACCACTTCAACAACGCTGGCGACGCTCTGCGTCCTTACGTTTCCGGTGGTGTTAAGCACGGCAGCCTGACCAACGTAGCTGCTGATGGCCACACCGGTCGCGATCAGTCGACCTACCTGACTGCTGGCGCTGGCGTTAAGTACTACTTCGCTGAAAACTTCTACGCCCGTGCTGGTGTAGACGCTGACTACAAACTGGACAACGGTCGCTGGAACTACGCTCCAGTAATCGGTCTGGGCGTGAACTTCGGTGGCGGCAACAAGCCAGCCGCTGCTCCAGTTCCAGCTCCAGCTGAAGTCTGCTCCGACAGCGACAACGACGGCGTTTGCGACAACGTTGACAAGTGCCCGGACACCCCGGCCAACGTAACTGTTGACGCTGATGGCTGCCCTGCAGTTGCTGAAGTTGTTCGTGTTGAGCTGGACGTCAAGTTCGACTTCGACAAGTCGGTTGTGAAGCCAAACAGCTACGGCGACATCAAAAACCTGGCTGACTTCATGAAGCAGTACCCATCCACCACCACTACTGTTGAAGGTCACACTGACTCCGTCGGTCCTGACGCTTACAACCAGAAACTGTCCGAGCGTCGTGCAAACGCCGTTAAGCAAGTTCTGACCAACCAGTACGGTGTTGAATCGTCCCGCGTTCAGTCGATCGGCTACGGCGAATCCCGCCCAGTTGCTGACAACAAAACTGAAGCTGGCCGTGCTGTTAACCGTCGCGTAGAAGCGCAGGTTGAAGCTCAAGCTAAGTAATTAGCTGCCGCTACGAGAAAAGCCCGGCTTAGGCCGGGCTTTTCTTTGCCTGTGATTTGGTGAATCCAGCGATTGTCAGGCCAGACGATCGGCTGCCCAGCCAATCGAATCAACCTGGGTCGCAGCCGCTGCAACGGCGCCTATGACCAGAATCGCAGGGCTCTTGAGCCGAAAATCAAGGGCATCGTTCTCCATCGCTGTCAGATCGCTGCGGCATTCGCGCTGTTCTGGCAATGAAGCATTCTCGATCATCGCCACTGGCGTATCCGCCGCCATACCGCCTGCCAGCAGTTGTTCGCGAATCTCGCCGAGCTTCGCCACTCCCATGTAAATCACCAGCGTTGTCCCGCCTTGCGCCAGCGCCCGCCAATTCAACTGGCTGTCGTCCTGGGTATGGGCTGTGACCAGCGTCACGCCCCGTGCGACGCCGCGCAATGTCAGCGGAATATCACACTGGGTCGCGCCGGCCAGTCCGGCGGTGATGCCATTGACCAGTTCCACCTCGACCCCGCGCTCGCGCAACCACTGCGCTTCCTCACCCCCACGCCCGAAAATGCACGGATCGCCGCCCTTGAGCCGCACCACGCATTTGCCCTGACGGGCATATCGCAGCATCAGCCGATGGATGAACGCCTGGGGCGTCGAGCGGCAGCCGCCGCGTTTGCCGACCGCGATGATCCGTGCAGCAGGGCAGTGCTCAAGTACCGCCTCATTGACCAGATCGTCGATCAGTACCACCTCGGCCTCGCGCAAGGCACGCACCGCTTTGAGCGTCAGCAGTTCAGGATCACCGGGGCCCGCGCCCACCAGCCAGACTTTCGCGTTCATGGTGTTTTCCTCTTCAGATAACGGCGACCGGACGCACATCGGTGGCCAGCAAACGCTTGATTTCCGGGACGCAGGAACCGCATTGCGTGCCGCATCCCAACTTGTTTTTCAAACCCTGCAGGTCCAGTCCTTCACGGATACCGGCGCAAACCGCGCTGTGGCTGACGTTCTTGCAGTTGCACAGGGTTTTGTCCGCCACAACCTGCGCACCGGCATTGCCCGGCGGTGCACTCATCGGCGCCAGCAACCAGCGCCGCAGTTGTTCGTCGGCGCGGCCCTCCAGCCACAGGCCTTGCAGCCAATGTTGGGCGAGGGTTTCGCCGGCCAGACGGATCGTGGTGATTCGTCCGTTTTCGATGCGCACCCGCTTGCCGATGGCGCGGCGAGGATCGTCATAAGCCAGCACTGGCCCGTCGATCAGGGCCAGGCACTGGTCGATTTCACGCAGCAATTGCGGTTCTGGCGCCACGGCGCTGGCTGCGCGTATCAGCAGCGCTGGCCGTTCACGTCCGACAAGGCTGAGACTTGCGTAGGAAAACGCCTCACAGAGCGGTCGAAGCGCCTCGAAATGCCGTTGAACATCGCCCTCGATCAGTGCGAACAGTTGCCATGGCAAATTCACCGGCTCCAGCCGCACGCCGCTATGCTTGAGTTCAGGCTGTCTCGACAAAGGATCGAAGGCGGGCAGGGTCAGGCTGTTCACACCGCCCTTGAGGAAACGATCACCCCAGTGCATCGGCAGGAACGCCTGGCCCGGACGCACACTGTCATCGCTGGCGACCGCCACGGTCACTGCACCCCGACGACTTTTCAGATTCACCAGATCCCCCGGTTGTAAGCGGTGACGGCGCATTTCGTCAGGATGCAGGCTCAACACTGCTTCGCTGACATGGCCGAACAACTGCGCAGCCGTACCCGTGCGGCTCATACCGTGCCATTGATCTCGCAGGCGACCGGTGATCAGGGTCAGGGGAAAGCGCGCGTCGCGCTGTTCCTTGGCGGCGCGATAGGGATCAGCAACAAACTGCGCGCGCCCGTTCGCTGTAGGAAAGATCCCGTCGCCATACAGTCGGGCTGTGCCTTGGCGAGCGCCGGCGGGGAAGGGCCATTGCTGTGGCCCCAGTTCATCAATCAAACCATGGCTGATCCCGGACAAATCCAAATCGCGCCCCCTGGTCAGTTGTTTGTACTCGTCAAACAACTGCGCCGGTTGCTCGAAAGCAAACAGACCCGGTTGTTGCGGGCGCAGACGTTTCTCCAGGCGCTGTGCGAAATCCACCGTGATCGCCCAGTCCGGACGCGCCTCACCCGGTGCGGCAATGGCCTGGCGGACGTGGGAAATCCGCCGCTCGGAGTTGGTCACCGAGCCTTCCTTCTCGCCCCAACTGGCCGCCGGCAGCAGCAGATCGGCAAACGCCGCGGTTTCGGTGGTGCGAAACGCCTCCTGCAACACCACGAACGGACAAGTCTCCAGCGCGGCGCGCACGGTGTTCTGATCCGGCATCGATTGCGCGGGGTTGGTGCAGGCAATCCACAACGCCTTGATCTTGCCGCTGCGTACCTGCTCAAACAGTTCGATGGCACTGAGCCCGGTATTTTCCGGCAGCTTATCCACACCCCAATACGCCGCCACTTCGGCGCGGTGCTCTGGATTGGCGACTTCACGATGGCCTGGCAACAGGTTGGAAAGACTGCCGGTTTCGCGCCCGCCCATGGCATTCGGCTGACCGGTCAGGGAGAAAGGTCCTGCACCCGGCCGGCCGATTTGCCCGGTGGCCAGATGCAGATTGATCAGCGCGCTGTTCTTCTCACTGCCGGCGGTGGACTGGTTCAGGCCCATGCACCACAGCGACAGAAAACTCGGCGCGGTGCCGATCCACTCGGCGCATTGCTGCAACTGCTCGACGCTGATCCCGCACAGCTGCGAAACCATCGCCGGGGTGTAATCGCGCACCAGGCTTTTCAGCTCGGCGAGCCCGTCGGTGTGGGCCTTGATGAAGTCGCGGTCGATCCAGTCTTCCCACAGCAGCAGATGCAAAATCCCATGGAACAGCGCGACATCGGTGCCCGGCAGAATCGCCAGATGCAGGTCCGCCAGATCGCAGGTGTCGGTGCGCCGTGGATCAATGACGACGACTTTCATCTGCGGGCGGTGGGATTTGGCTTCTTCGAGACGGCGAAAAAGTACCGGATGGGCGTAGGCCATGTTACTGCCGACGATCACCACGCAATCGCTCAACTCCAGGTCTTCATAGCTGCATGGCGGTGCGTCGGCGCCGAGGCTGCGCTTGTAGCCGACCACCGCCGAAGACATGCACAGCCGTGAATTGCTGTCGATGTTGTTGGTGCCGACCAGCGCCCGCGCCAGTTTGTTGAAGGCGTAGTAATCCTCGGTCAGCAATTGCCCGGAGATGTAGAACGCCACGCTGTCCGGGCCGTGTTCAGCGATGGTTGCGGCGAACACGTTGGTGGCGTGATCCAGCGCGGTGTCCCAGTCGCAGCGACTGCGCGCCAGGCCTTTGCCCAGGCGCAATTCCGGATACAACGCTCGGGCCGCCAGATCGCCGGTCAGGTGCAGGGTCGAGCCTTTACTGCACAGTTTGCCGAAGTTGGCCGGATGCGCCGGATCGCCGCTGACGCCGAGGATGCGCTCGCCGTCATGCTCGATCAGCACGCCGCAGCCGACCCCGCAATAGCAACAGGTCGAGGCGGTCGTCTGGCGGTTCATCAGACGGCGTCCCGCAGGGCCAGTTGCACCCGGCCATTCTCGACCCGAGCCGGGTGATGGTGCGCGCAGCCGACGTCCGGCGCCTGGGCTTCGCCGGATTGCAGGTCGATCTGCCAGTTGTGCAGCGGGCAGGCGACACGTTTGCCGTAGATCAGGCCTTGGGACAATGGGCCGCCCTTGTGCGGGCAGCGGTCATCGAGTGCGAAAACTTCGTCGTCGCTTGTGCGAAAGATCGCGATGTCACCTTTGGGCCCGGCGATGATCCGCGAACCGAGGGCATTGATCTCTTCCAGGGCACAGATATCGAGCCAGTTCATGCCGGCACCTCCAGGTTTTTCACGGGGATCACGTCGAATTCTTTCTTCAGTTGCGGCTGCGCGAGGCGCTCTTTCCACGGGTCCTGTTCGAACGACAGGGAGAATTGCAGGCGCTCGTTCAGGGCCTTGCGGCGCTCGGGATCTTCCAGCACGGCTTTCTTGATGTGCTCCATGCCGACCCGTTGCAGGTAGTGCACGGTGCGTTCGAGGTAGAAGGCTTCTTCGCGGTACAACTGCAGGAACGCGCCGTTGTATTCGCGCACTTCCTCGGCGGTCTTGAGCTTGACGAAGAACTCGGCGACCTCGGTCTTGATCCCGCCGTTGCCACCGATGTACATCTCCCAGCCGGAATCGACGCCGATGATTCCCACGTCCTTGATCCCCGCTTCCGAACAGTTGCGTGGGCATCCGGAGACTGCCAGTTTCACTTTGTGCGGCGACCACATGTTGAACAGGTCATGTTCGAGGTCGATGCCCAACTGGGTCGAGTTCTGCGTGCCGAAGCGGCAGAACTCGCTGCCGACGCAGGTTTTCACCGTGCGGATCGATTTGCCATAGGCATGGCCGGACGGCATGTCGAGGTCTTTCCACACACCGGGCAGATCCTGTTTCTTGATCCCCAGCAAGTCGATGCGCTGGCCGCCGGTGACCTTGACCATCGGCACCTGGTATTTGTCCGCCACGTCGGCGATGCGCCGCAGTTCCGACGGGTTGGTCACGCCGCCCCACATCCGTGGCACCACCGAATAGGTGCCGTCCTTCTGGATGTTGGCGTGGGCCCGCTCGTTGATCAGACGCGACTGCGGATCGTCCTTGGCTTCGCCGGGCCAGGTGGAAATCAGGTAATAGTTTAGGGCCGGGCGGCAGGTGGCGCAGCCGTTCGGGGTGCGCCAGTTGAGGTAGCTCATGGTGCCGGCGATGGTCAGCAGGTGCTGCTCGCGAATGGCCTGGCGAATCTGGCCATGGTTGAGATCGCTGCAACCGCAGATGGCTTTTTCGCTTTTCGGTTTGACGTCCGCCGCGCCGCCGACGGTGTTGATCAGGATCTGCTCGACCAGCCCGGCGCAGGAGCCGCAGGAGCTGGCAGCCTTGGTGTGTTTCTTCACTTCGTCGACGCTGAACAGGCCGTGTTCCTGAATCGCCTTGACGATGGTGCCCTTGCACACGCCGTTGCAGCCGCAGACTTCGGCGTTGTCGGCCATGCTCATGGCTTTGTCCTGGCCCTGATGTCCTACGTCGCCGAGGGCGTTTTCACCAAACATCAAGTGATCGCGGATCTCGCCGATGGCGTGATTCTCACGAATCTGCCGGAAATACCAACCGCCATCTGCCGTATCGCCGTACAGACAGGCGCCGACCAGCACGTCATCCTTGATCACCAGTTTTTTGTACACCCCGCCGATCGGGTCGGAGAGGGTGATGGTTTCGGTGCCTTCGCCACCCATGAAGTCACCGGCGGAGAACAGATCGATGCCGGTGACCTTCAGTTTGGTCGACGTCACCGAGCCCTGATAACGGGCGAAGCCCAGTTGCGCCAAGTGGTTGGCGCAGACCTTGGCCTGTTCGAACAGCGGCGCCACCAGGCCGTAGGCGATGCCACGGTGGTTGGCGCACTCACCGATGGCATAGATGCGTGGGTCGTAGGTTTGCAGGGTGTCGTTGACCAGGATCCCGCGATTGCACGGGATACCGGCCTTTTCTGCCAGTTCAGTGTTGGGGCGGATGCCGGCGGCCATGACCACCAGATCGGCGGGGATGATGTCGCCGTTCTTGAACTGCACCGAGCCGACCCGACCATTGCCGGCGTCGTGCAGGGCCTGGGTCTGTTCACACAGGCGAAAGTGCAGGCCACGGGATTCGAGGGCGGTTTGCAGGAGTTGGCCGCTGGTCTTGTCCAGTTGCCGCTCCAGCAGCCATTCACCGAGGTGCACCACGGTGACGTGCATGCCGCGCAGCATCAGGCCGTTGGCCGCTTCGAGACCGAGCAGGCCGCCGCCGATCACCACGGCGTGCTTGTGGGTCTTGGCGGTGTCGATCATCGCCTGGGTGTCGGCGATATCGCGGTAGCCGATCACGCCCTGCAAGGTGTTGCCGGGGATCGGCAGGATGAACGGGGTCGAGCCGGTGGCGATCAGCAGGCGATCGTATTCGGCCTCGGTGCCGTCCTCGGCGATCACTCGGCGTTTGACCCGGTCGATCTCCACCACTTTGCGGTTGAGCAGCAGTTTGATGCCGTTTTCCAGATACCAGTCGAGGTCGTTGAGCACGATTTCTTCGAAGGTCTGTTCGCCGGCCAATACCGGCGACAACAGGATGCGGTTGTAGTTGGTGTGCGGTTCGGCGCCGAAGACCGTGATGTCGTACAGCTCGTTGCTCAGTTTGAGCAGTTCTTCCAGGGTGCGAACCCCGGCCATGCCATTGCCGATCATCACCAGTTTGAGTTTTTTCATCAGGTTCTCCGGGAGCATCGGGCTTGCCTCTTGTGGGCAGTCAGGCCTTGCTCGACAAAAATGGCGCAAACAAAAAAGGCGTCCCGCCAGTTACCTAGCGAGGACGCCTTTGTCCTTGTCCCGTTCTCTCGGGAAGCCTGGCCTTCGTCGTTGAAGGCCGGGCTTTATGTCAGTTGAAAACGTTAATGCAGTGGTTGTGCCAAGTCGCGGCGGGCCGCGAATTCACTGGGGTAAGGCTGGAATTGGCCAGATGCTCGTTGTGGTTTTTGCACTGAATGGAAGCGGCACGCCCGTTAATGGAGCGCCGCGTCAGCCATGAAACAGCAGGAACAGCAGCACCAGATTGCCCAGCAGCGCGAGTAACGCCAGTGTCCGCCAGACCTTCAGCGGCTCACGCTCCAGCAAGGGACGAGGGCGCACATTCAGGCTGCGGCGTTCACCTTGTTCCAGAGCCAGCAGCCATTCTTCAGCAGTTTCATAACGTTGCAATGGGTCGGCCAAGACCCCGCGCTCCAGGCATTGCGCCAGCCATTCCGGCAGATCCGGGCGATAGCGACCGGCACTCACCGGCACCCCGAAACGCGGGCGCTGGAAGGCTTCGATCTCGCCGTAGGGAAAATGCCCGGTAAGCAGGAAATACAAGGTCACGCCTACCGCATACAGATCCTGGTGTGTGCTGGGCGCCGTGCCTTGAAAGGCTTCCGGCGCGATGAAACTCGGGGTTCCGGGCAAGGTCGACGGTGCGTCCTGCGACAGACCGGGACAATACGCCAGACCGAAATCCAGCAGGCGCAACTCGCCGTCGTCCCCCAGGTGCAGGTTTTCCGGTTTGATGTCGCGGTGCAGGATCTGCCGTCGATGCAGCAGGCCGACAGCCCGCAGCAGGCGTTCGGCCAGATCCTGCCACTGAGCCAGTGGCAGTGGGCCGCTTTGTGCGAACAGCTGCGCCAGGGTCGTCCCTGAATATTCACGCATCACGTAGTACAAATGCTGACGCTGAACGGCGCTATGGACTTGGGGGAAGTGCCGCCCGGCGACGCGTTTGAGAAACCACTCCTCTGCCAGCAAGGCCTGACCGGCCTGGGCATCGTCTGTCAGTTGTGCAGGCAACGTCTTCAAAAGCCAGGCTTGGCCCTGACCATCGAGCACGCGATACAGCAGTGATTGCTGGCTCTGACCGACGATCCCTTGCACCTGCCAGCCTTCGAATGCCTGACCCGGTTTCAGCGGCGAGGGCAGCGGCCACTGCTGCAAATGAATCAGCGCATCGCCAAGGCTGGCCTCGCCGACCGCATCCACCCGCACCAATAACGCGCTGGCATTGTCCTGACTGCCGGCCAGGTGCGCAGCGTTGACCAGCGTTTGCGCCGCACTGTGCAGATCCGGTTGATCGCGCAGTATTCCGGCAATGGCGGTATCGCCGAGCGCCGCCCACACGCCATCGCTGAGCAGCACGAAACATTCGTCCTCTTGCAGTTCGCCGTCGAGAAAATCCAGCACCAGATGCTGATCCAGCCCCAGGGCGCGTTTGAGCACGTGCTGCATGCCCGGTTGATCCCAGACGTGATCCTCGCTGATCCGTTGCAAGGTCTCGGCGTGCCAGCGATAGACCCGGCAATCACCGACGTGTGCCAGGGTAAACCGCCGGCCGCGCAGGACCAGCGCGCTGACGGTGGTGAGCAGCGGCTGGCCGCCACCGTTGGCCTGCAACCAGCGGTTTTGCGCGAGCAGCAGACGATCGAGGGCCTGGGCCACGCTCCAGGTTTCCGGAGTGGCGTAATAGTCCAGTGCCAGCGCCTGCAAGGTCGAACGTGCGGCCAGCCCGCCATCGGCGCACTGGCTCACGCCGTCGGCGATGGCGAACAGAAACCCTTTGCTGGCAGCCAGCGCCGAGGCCGGCGTGACCAGGCGCAAGGCGTCCTGGTTTTCCGCGCGGGGGCCGGCGGCGCTGGCTTCGGCGAAGCTCAGTTGCAGAGCCATTCGGGCCTCAGACCCGGGCAGCGGTCACGGCCGCCGAACCCCAAGTGGTTCTCCAGCGACGTTTGACCCCGTGCAGACCGAACCAGGCCAACACGCCAAGGCTGGCGAACAACCACAGCGCCAGTTGATAGCTGCCGGTGCTCTGTTTGATCGCGCCCATGCCTGCCGCCAGGGCAAAACCGCCGATGCCGCCGGCCATGCCGATCAGCCCGGTCATCACGCCGATTTCGCGACGGAAACGTTGCGGTACCAGTTGGAACACCGCGCCATTACCCGCGCCGAGACCGAGCATGGTGCAGACGAAAAGCGCCAGTGCCGCGTAGGAACTTGGCAGGTTGAATCCGACCGCTGCGATACAAACTGCGGCCACCGTGTACATCGCCAAAAGCGTGCGAATCCCACCGAAACGATCAGCCAGCGCGCCGCCCAGTGGACGCATCAGGCTGCCACCGAACACGCAGGCCGCGGTGTAGTAACCGGCGGTCACCGGGCTCAGGCCGTATTGATCGTTGAAGTAGCCGGGCAGGGCGCTGGCCAGGCCGATGAAGCCGCCGAAGGTGACGCTGTAGAAAAACATGAACCACCAGCTGTCGCGATCACCCAAAGCCTTGAAGTAGTCGGCCATGGCTTTGGCTTTTGGTCGCTCCGGCGCGTTTTTCGCCAGCCAGGCGAACAGCACCAGGGTCAGGATCAACGGGATCAGGGCGAACCCGAATACATTGCTCCAGCCAAACGCCGCCGCCAGCACCGGGGCGATCAGTGCCGCGAACACGGTCCCGGAATTGCCGGCCCCGGCGATGCCCATCGCCTTGCCCTGATGCTCCGGCGGATACCACTGCGAGGCCAGGGGCAGGGCCACGGCGAACGAGGCGCCGGCCATACCGAGGAACAAACCGAGCAGCAGGGCCTGTTCGTAACTGTGGATGCCCAGTTTCCAGGCACCGAACAGCGCGCAGATCACGATCACCTGGCCGATCAGCCCGGCAGTTTTCGGCGACAGGCGATCGGCGAGCATGCCCATCGCAAAGCGCAATACCGCTCCGGCCAGAATCGGCGTGGCGACCACAAGACCGCGCTGCTGGGTAGTCAGGTGAAGGTCGCCAGCGATCTGCACTGCGAGCGGGCCGAGCAGGTACCAGACCATGAAGCTCAGGTCGAAATACAGGAAGGCCGCGAACAGGGTCGGGGTGTGGCCGGATTTCCAGAAGCTTTTATTCATCGCGCACCTCAGCGGTAGAGAATCTCGAGAAGAAGTCAGAACCAGCACAGTGGGGCGCCGCCACGGCCGCACCACCGGCCCCGGGCTGTGGGGCCAAAACGCAAAAACGCCGCTACCCGGACCGCCGAAAGGGGCGAAGAGGGTGAGCGACGTCTTTGTCGTAGGTGGGGCAACCGCCGTTGGTTACCTTTGGTGATTGCTTAGCGAGATTTGTGCCAATAGTCTGAAATCGCGTTGCGGCCAATCGCGGGCAAGCCCGCTCCCACAGGTTCTGCATTAATCACAGACACTGTGTACGACAAGGAAACCTGTGGGAGCTGGCTTGCCAGCGATGGGCCTTTAGAGGCTCCACGAAACTTCAGCCGAGCAACTCGCTCATCGCGATGATCTGTTCGGCCACCTGAATCAGTTTCTGCTGGCGGCTCATGGCCTGGCGGCGCATCAGGGTGTAGGCCTCTTCTTCGTTGCAGTCCTTCATTTTCATCAGCAGACCTTTGGCCAGTTCGATGCGCTTGCGCTCGGCCAGTTGCTGGTCGCGGGCCTGAAGCTGGGCGCGCAAGGCCTGGTCGCTTTCGAAGCGGGCCATGGCCACATCGAGAATCGGCTGCAAGCGTTGTGCGTGAATGCCCTCGACGATGTAGGCACTGACCCCGGACTTGATCGCCTGACGCATCACGCCGGGGTCATGTTCGTCGGTGAACATCACGATCGGCCGGGGCTGGTCGCGGCTGACCAGCACCACTTGCTCCATCACATCGCGGCTCGGTGACTCGGTATCGATCAGGATCACGTCCGGACGCACCGTTTCGACGCGCGCCGGCAGATCGATGGTCAGGCCCGACTCATCGATCACCTCGAAACCGGCCTCGGTCAGCGCGGCTTTCAGGCGTCCGACTTTTTTCGCGGTGTCGTTGATCAGCAGAATGCGCAACATGTTCGCGGTCTCCTGTCAGCGTTGGGCGAGAAGGGGCGCGCTGTCGCTCAGCGCGTGGAGCTTGAAACTCCGGGCGTAGGCGGCCGGATCGCTGCCGTCCCAGATCTTGCCGTCGATCAACTGGCTGCTGCGCATGTCCTTGCCCCAGGCCGCGACGCCCACAGCTGTCGCCGCGTCGCGATAGATCTCCAGTTGTTGCACCTGCCGGGCGACGGCGAGGTAATCCGGGTCATCGCGCAGCAAACCCCAACGGCGGAACTGGGTCATGAACCACATGCCATCCGAGAGGTACGGCAGATTCACCGCGCCATCGCCGTGAAAGCGCAAGGCGTGCGGGTCCTGCCAGCGATTGCCCAGGCCATCGTCGTAGTCGCCGAGAAAGCGTGGTTCGATGCAGGACACCGGAGCGTCGAGGTATTCCGGGGCGCTCAGCAACTGCGCAGTGCTGCGGCGGTTTTCCGGGCTTTCTTCAATGAATCGGCTGGCTTCGAGGATCGCCATCACTAAGGCACGGGCGGTATTGGGGTATTGCTCGACGAAGGCGCGGGTGCAGCCGAGGACTTTTTCCGGGTGATCGGGCCAGATGGTCTGGCTGGTCGCCAAGGTGAAACCGAGATCCTGCTGCACGGCGCTGGCCGCCCACGGCTCGCCGACGCACAGGCCATCAATACGTCCGGCCTTCAAGTGCGCGACCATTTGCGGTGGCGGCACTACCACGCTGTCGACATCCTGCAACGGATGAATGCCCTGGCTCGCCAGCCAGTAATACAGCCACATGGCATGGGTGCCGGTCGGGAAAGTCTGGGCGAAGGTCAGTTTTGCGCGGGTTTGGTGCACATGGTGGTGCAGCGCTTCAGGACCGGTCACGCCCAGGCCCTGCAAACCGTGGGACAGGTTGAGGCTCTGGCCGTTCTGGTTCAGACCCATCAGCACCGCCATGTCGGTCGGCGCGACGCCACCGATGCCCAGGTGCACCGCGTAGATCAGGCCGTAAAGGCTGTGGGCGGCATCGAGTTCGCCGCTGACCAGATTGTCCCGCAGGTTGGCCCAGGAACTCTGGCGCTTGAGGTTCAGGGTCAGGCCGTAAGGCTGAGCAAAGCCTTGAGTGGCCGCGACCACCAGCGAGGCGCAGTCGCTCAGGGCCATGAAACCCAGGTTGATCGCGCTTTTTTCCGGGGCATCGCTGCCGTTGACCCAGGCCAGCGGCCCGGCGGAGGTTTGAGTCATGAAAGCCACCCTCAAAAAAAACGTCGTCCCAGGCTTTGCCCGCGCAAAACCGAGAGACGACGCCATTGTCCTTGCCTGCACGCCACCATTGGCCTGCAGGCTGATGCCGAGGAAGGTGCAAGGCATATGCCATGCGCACCGATTTACCCGTGCGCCTCGCGCGGCGGGGCGATGCCCGGCTATAATCGCCGCCTCTTTTCGCCGCCCGAGTCATAGCCGCCCATGTACACCCTGGCCCGTCAGCTGTTGTTCAAACTTTCCCCGGAAACCTCCCACGATCTGTCGCTGGATCTGATCGGCGCGGGCGGGCGTTTGGGCCTCAACGGCTTGCTGTGCAAGGCTCCGGCGTCGCTGCCGGTGACCGTCATGGGCCTGGAGTTCCCGAACCCTGTGGGTCTGGCGGCCGGTCTGGACAAGAACGGCGCGGCCATCGACGGCTTCGCCCAGCTGGGTTTCGGTTTTGTCGAAATCGGCACCGTGACCCCGCGTCCGCAGCCGGGCAACCCGAAACCACGGATTTTCCGCCTGCCGGAAGCCGAGGCGATCATCAATCGCATGGGTTTCAACAACCTCGGTGTGGATAACCTGCTGGCGCGGGTGGCGGCGGCCAAATACAAAGGCGTGCTTGGCATCAACATCGGCAAGAACTTCGACACCCCGGTCGAGCGCGCGGTGGATGACTACCTGATCTGCCTGGACAAGGTCTACGCCCACGCCAGCTACGTCACGGTCAACGTCAGTTCGCCGAACACCCCGGGCCTGCGCAGCCTGCAATTCGGTGATTCGCTCAAGCAATTGCTGGCGGATCTGGCCACACGCCGCGCCGAACTGGCCCTGCGCCACGGCAAGCATGTACCGCTGGCGATCAAGATCGCGCCGGACATGACCGACGAAGAAACCGCGCAAGTCGCCCAGGCGCTGATCGAAACCGGGATGGACGCGGTGATCGCCACCAACACCACCCTCAGCCGCGTGGGCGTCGAAGGTATGGAACACGGTGACGAGGCGGGCGGTCTGTCCGGTGCGCCGGTGCGTGAAAAGAGTACCCATACCGTGAAAGTGCTGGCATCCGAGCTGGGCGGCAAGCTGCCGATCATCGCGGCGGGCGGTATCACCGAAGGCAAGCATGCGGCCGAGAAAATCGCGGCCGGCGCGAGCCTGGTGCAGATCTACTCCGGCTTCATCTACAAGGGCCCGGCGCTGATCCGCGAGTCCGTGGACGCGATCGCCGCCAAGCGCTGATTTGCGGACTTGAAAGACAGGCATAAAAAAGGGCTCCTCGAAGGAGCCCCTGGGCCGTAGCCCGCCGTCCGGGAAGGACGTGCATGGTGATCAGGTTGTTACGAAATCAGATTGTCGTGTCGCAATAAGTGCCCTGTGTCAGCCGACGGCGTGAAGTTCGTTGAGTCTGTGGATTCCCGCAGTGCCGGTCATACCGTCCCAGTTGTCGCCGCGTCCTTCTCGCCAGCCGTTGATCCAGGCTTGACGTACCGACGGTAGAGTAAATGGGCAAAGCTCACGGGATTTGCCACCAACGCCATATTGATATCCGCGCAAAAATGCTCTTTCCAACGGATCACGCTTAAGTCTTCTCATAGGGTGTTTCCCTCACTTGTTGACTGTTTTTGTCGCGTCGACCTCAACTGAGGTCTGGCAGAAAAACTCTGCCGTTGGCGGCTCGCTGCCGGCGTGGCGAGCCAAGGTGTTGACGCCGTTGCGACGTCAACCTGTGTCCAGTTCTAACCAATGAGTCACATCGATGGAATGACCGTTTTGTCATAAGGACGTAACGAAAAAGATGCTATGGCCATAAGTAACCGCGTATTTATCCAGCGTCTGTTGGCCAAACCCCGGTATGATCGGCCCCGCGCTGGATGATGAGGTTAATCCTTTAGTGAGAATGACCCACGTTTACACTGGGGTACTATTCGACGAAGGGTTGCTTTGAGTCATTTTGTTGCTTCAACTTTTTTCTCTGTCCCGGCATCTAAGCTCTTTTAACCCGAGCAGCGGGGATGGAACGGCACACCTTCGTGCCACGCGGGCGCTCTTGTAGAAAAGCGCCTGATTGAAAACCGGATCGGCAATGCGTTGCCGGTTCATCAGCCAAAGGCTCTGGAAAAACCATGTCCGACCGTTTCGAACTCTTCCTCACTTGCCCCAAAGGCCTTGAAGGCCTGCTCATCGAGGAAGCCGTCGGGCTTGGCCTTGAAGAGGCCCGCGAACACACCTCCGCCGTGCGGGGCATGGCGACCATGGAAACCGCTTATCGCCTGTGCCTCTGGTCGCGTCTGGCCAACCGGGTGCTGCTGGTGCTCAAGCGCTTCCCGATGAAAAACGCCGAAGACCTGTACCACGGCGTACTCGACGTCGACTGGCAGGATCACATGCTGGCCGATGGCACCCTGGCCGTGGAGTTCAGCGGTCATGGTTCGGGCATCGACAACACTCACTTCGGCGCCCTGAAGGTCAAGGATGCCATCGTCGACAAACTGCGCACCCCGCAGGGCGACCGCCCGAGCATCGACAAACTCAACCCGGACCTGCGCATTCACCTGCGTCTGGATCGCGGCGAAGCGATTCTGTCCCTCGACCTCTCCGGCCACAGCCTGCACCAGCGCGGTTACCGCTTGCAGCAGGGCGCTGCGCCGCTGAAGGAAAACCTCGCGGCCGCCATCCTGATCCGTTCCGGCTGGCCGCGCATTGCCGCCGAAGGTGGCGCGCTGGCTGACCCGATGTGCGGTGTCGGTACGTTCCTGGTCGAAGCCGGCATGATCGCCGCCGACATGGCGCCGAACCTGCGTCGCGAACAGTGGGGCTTTACCGCCTGGCTCGGTCACGTGCCGGCGTTGTGGAAAAAACTCCATGAAGAAGCCGTCGAGCGTGCTGCTGCCGGTCTGGCCAAGCCGCCGCTGTGGATTCGCGGTTATGAAGCCGACCCACGCCTGATCCAGCCGGGCCGCAACAACGTCGAACGCGCCGGCCTGAGCGAGTGGATCAAGATCTATCAGGGCGAAGTGGCGACGTTCGAACCGCGTCCGGATCAGAACCAGAAAGGTCTGGTCATCTGCAACCCGCCGTACGGCGAGCGTCTGGGCGATGAAGCCAGCCTGTTGTACCTCTACCAGAACCTCGGCGAGCGTCTGCGTCAGGCCTGTTTGAACTGGGAAGCGGCGGTGTTCACCGGCGCGCCAGACCTGGGCAAGCGCATGGGCATCCGCAGCCACAAGCAGTATTCGTTCTGGAACGGCGCGTTGCCGTGCAAGCTGCTGTTGATCAAAGTCCTGCCGGATCAGTTCGTCACCGGCGAGCGCCGCACCCCCGAGCAACGTCAGGCCGAGCGCGAGCAAGCCGCTTACGACCAGACGCCGAACGAGCCGCAGGAGCGCAAGTTCAACAAGAACGGCAACCCGATCAAACCGACGCCGGCCCCGGCGCCAGTGATCGAGCAACCGCGCCTGAGCGAAGGCGGGCAGATGTTTGCCAACCGCCTGCAAAAGAACCTCAAGGCCATGAGCAAGTGGGTCAAGCGTGAAGGCATCGATTGCTACCGCGTCTACGATGCGGACATGCCGGAATACGCCATGGCCATCGACCTGTACCACGACTGGGTGCACGTTCAGGAATACGCCGCGCCGAAGTCGATCGACCCGGAAAAGGCTTCGATCCGCATGTTCGATGCGCTGGCGGCCATTCCGCAGGCGCTGAACATCGACAAGAGCCGCGTGGTGGTCAAGCGCCGCGAGCGTCAGAGCGGCACCAAGCAGTACGAGCGTCAGGCGGCACAGGGCAAGTTCAATGAAGTGACCGAGGGCGGCGTGAAGTTGCTGGTCAACCTCACCGACTACCTCGACACCGGGCTGTTCCTCGATCACCGGCCGATGCGCATGCGGATCCAGAAAGAGGCCGCCGGCAAGCGCTTCCTCAACCTGTTCTGCTACACCGCGACCGCCAGCGTCCACGCAGCCAAGGGCGGCGCGCGCAGCACCACCAGTGTCGACCTGTCGAAAACCTACCTCGACTGGGCGCGCCGCAACCTGTCGCTCAACGGTTTCTCCGACAAGAACCGCCTGGAGCAGGGCGACGTGATGGCGTGGCTGGAAAACTGCCGCGAAGAGTACGACCTGATCTTCATCGATCCGCCGACCTTCTCCAACTCCAAGCGCATGGAAGGGATCTTCGACGTGCAGCGTGATCAGGTGCAGTTGATCGACCTGGCCATGGCCCGTCTTGCGGCGGGCGGGGTGTTGTACTTCTCCAACAACTTCCGCAAGTTCCAGCTCGAAGACAACCTGGCCGAGCGCTACGCGGTCGAGGAAATCACCGCCAGCACCATCGACCCGGATTTCGCCCGTAACGGCAAGATCCACCGCGCCTGGAAAATCACGGCTCGTTGACGCTTTGCAAAATTGGATCCACAGAGCCTTGATTTTTAAAGGCTCTTGGATCCGCTCAGAGCTAGCCAAATTAGTGGCTAATAGCTATAACTCACACACGGCCGATGGGGTTTTTCCCGCAGATGCTGACGTAGTGAGTGGCTTTTATGTCGTTGCACCCCGTGCGCCCGAAGATATTGGGTTTTATCAGCGAAGACGTCTCGGCCTGGCTGGTCGCGGTGCTGGTATTGCTCGCCGGCGGGATTCTTACGGGGCTGCTCGCCTGGGGCACTCTGAACCAGTTTCACAGCCAGTTGCGCCAACGCTTTCAGCTGCTGGCCAACGAACGCTATAGCCGCATCGAAGAACGTTTTCAGGATCAGGAGCAACGCCTCGATGGGCTGCGCCGGTTCTTCGCCAACTCCGAATCGGTGTCCCGTGCCGAATTCGACGGTTACACCCATCCTCTATTGCTGCGCACCCAGGCTTATTCGTTTGCCTTGCGGGTGAGCGGTGCCGAACGTGCCGCTTTCGAGCAGCGCGTGCGAGATGAGGGCCTGAGCACCTTCAGCGTGCGCGAACTCAATGCGCGCGGCGAACTGCAACTGGCCTCGGCCCGCGATGAGTACGTCGTCGTGGTGTACAGCCAGACCCAGAGCCGGCTCGGTTCTCCGCTGGGTTACGACTTGCTGGCTCAGCCGTTGCGCCGCTCGACCCTGGAGCGTGCCGACCAGCTTCGTGGCCTGGCAGTCTCGCAGCCGATGCATCTGGTCGGTATCGAGCCGGCATACGCACGCGGCGTATTGCTGGTGGCACCGGTGTTGCGCGAAGGCGAGCTCAGATCATACGGCTACGTGATGGCTGTCATCAGCATGCGTCAGCTGCTGGCAGACGGCTTGCCGGATGCATTTCATGACTATCTGTCGGTGCGCATCCTCGATCTGTCCACCACCGATCAGCATGAAGTGCTGTTCGAATCGACCAATGAACCGGCGCAGAGTGATCTGTCGGCGACCCGGCTGGTGCGCATGGCCGATCACGACTATCAGGTGGATATCCTGCCCAGCGAGGCGTTCATGCAGGCCAACCATTCGTCGGTTGGCAGCGTGGTGGTGCTGGGCGGATTGCTCAGTCTGCTGCTGAGCGCGCTGCTTTATGTGCTGGTCAGCCAGCGTCAGCGCGCGTTGCGCATGGTCGAGTTGCGCACTCAGGAGCTGCATGAGCGCGAGCAGGAACTGCGTGGCACCCACGGCCAGTTGCGCGGTGTGCTCAACGCGGCAACACAGGTGGCAATCATCGCCACCGACCTGCGCGGAGTGATCAACACTTTCAACCCCGGTGCCGAGCAGATGCTCGGTTATCACAGCAACGAAGTGGTCGGCCACATGACCCTGGAAAACCTGCACTTCCCCCGGGAGCTGGTGGCCCGCGCGGCGGAACTCAGCGCCCGTTATGGCAAGGCGATTCCAACCTGTCAGGCGATGCTGGTGGAGGGCGGCGAAGTCGGCGGGCACGAGGCGCGGGAATGGACACTGGTACGCAAGGATGGCAGCCACCTGCCGGTGAACATGTTGGCCACCCCGGTGCTGGACGAGCAGGGCCTGTGGGTCGGGCATCTGGCGATCTGTATCGACATCACCGAACGCAAGCGCGTGCACGAAGCGCTGGCTGCACGGGACGTCCTGTTGAAGAAGCTCAGCGCCCACGTTCCCGGCGGGATCTATCAATTCAAGATGGAGTTCGACGGACGCTTCAGCGTGATTTACGCCAGCGACGGTATCCGCGAGATCTATGAGCTGGAGCCGGACGTGCTGCTGCTCAACGCCGAAGCGATCTTCACCCGTATCCACCCGCAGGACGTCAGCCGCGTGCGCAAGTCGATCCGTGCTTCGGCGGACAATCTCAGCCCATGGCGTGAGGAGTACCGCGTGCAGTTGCCCGAGCGTGGCCTGCGCTGGGTTCGCGGCGAGGCGACGCCGGAGGAACTGCCGGGCGGCGGGGTGCTGTGGCATGGCTATATTTCGGATATTTCCGACCTGAAACGGGTGGAAGAAGAGCTGCGCGCGCTGTCGGTGACCGATTCCCTGACCGGCATTCACAACCGGCGCTATTTCCAGGAGCGCCTGACCACCGAAATGGCCCGGGTCGAGCGCGGCGGAGGCGAGTTGTCGGTGATCATGCTCGACATCGACCACTTCAAGCGGATCAACGATCAGTACGGTCACGCGGTAGGTGACCGCGTGTTGCAGGCGGTTTGCGAGCGCATCGGTCACCGGCTGCGGCGTACTGACGTGTTCTGCCGCTTGGGTGGCGAAGAGTTCATGGTGTTGTGCCCGGACATCGACGGCGATCACGCGCACATGCTGGCCGAAGAGTTATGGCACAGCCTGCGCAGTGCACCGATCGACGTGGTGGGGGTGGTGACGGCCAGTTTCGGGATTGCCAGCTGGCGACCGGGTGAGGGCGCGGATGCGCTGTTGCTGCGGGCGGATTCCGGGGTGTACGCGGCGAAGCAGGGCGGCCGGGATCGGGTCGAGCGACAGATTAACTGAGTCGGTCAGCCGCTGAACCCCTGTGGGAGCGGGCTTGCTCGCGAAGGCGTCCATTCAGTCGATGAAGATGGCGACTTTGATGGCCCCTTCGCGAGCAAGCTCGCTCCCACAGTGTTTTGTGGCGGCTTACAGAACCGAAGCAGTCTGCGGCGTCCGCGGCTGTTTATAGAGATCCAGCAGTACCTGATCCAGCACCGACGACGCGCCGAACGGGGCCTTGTCGTTGAGGATCGCCACCACCGCCCAGGTGTTGCCGTTGACGTCGCGGCTGAAGCCGGCGATTGCCCGTACGGTGTTCAGCGTGCCGGTCTTGACGTGGGCTTCGCCGCGCATCGCAGTGGTTTTCAGGCGTTTGCGCATGGTGCCGTCGGTGCCCGCGATCGGCAGTGAACTGATGTATTCGGCGGCGTAGGGGCTGTGCCAGGCCGCTTGCAGCATGTTGGCCATTTCCCGGGCGCTGACCCGCTCGGAACGCGACAGACCGGAACCGTTCTCCATCACCAGATGCGGCGCGGTGATGCCTTTCTTCGCCAGCCACTGACGCACCACGCGTTGCGCGGCCTTGGCGTCATCGCCGTCGGCGTCGTTGCGGAATTTCTGGCCCAGGCTCAGGAACAGCTGCTGAGCCATGGTGTTGTTACTGTATTTATTGATGTCGCGGATGATTTCCGCCAGATCCGGCGAGAACGCACGGGCCAGCACTTTCGCGCTGCTCGGCGTCGGGGCCAGACGATCCTTGCCCTGGATGCTGCCGCCCAATTCTTTCCAGATCGCCCGCACGGCGCCGGCGGTGTAGGTCGCGTGGTCGAGCAGCGACAGGTAAGTCTGCGAGCTGCAGCCTTCGCCCAACTGGCCGGCCACGGTCACGGTCACGCTGCCATCGGCCTGCGGCACCGGGTTGTAGCGCACGCCGCCGGTGCATTGTTTGGAGTTGAGCGCTTTGACAGTGTTTTCGATGTTGATGCTGGCAATCGGCGGTTCGACCGAGATCAACACCCGGCCATTGTCGTTGCGGGCCACGAAACGCAGGGCCTTGAGGTTGACCAGCAGCGAATCCGGCTTGACCAGGAACGGCTTGTTCTCGTCGTTGCCGTCATCGTTGAATTCCGGCAGTTGCGGCTGCACGAAGAAGCTGCGGTCGAGCACCAGATCACCGGTGACCTGGGTCACGCCGTTGGCACGCAGGTCGCGCATCAGCAGCCAGAGCTTTTCCATGTTCAGCTTCGGATCGCCGCCGCCCTTGAGGTAGAGGTTGCCGTTGAGGATCCCGCCGTTCAGGTCGCCGTCGGTGTAGAACTCGGTTTTCCACTGATGATTGGGGCCGAGCATTTCCAGCGCTGCGTAGGTGGTGACCAGCTTCATGGTCGAGGCCGGGTTGACCGACACGTCGGCGTTGTACACGGTCGGCGTGCCCGGGCCGTCCAGCGGCACCATCACCAGTGACAGGGCAGTGGGTTGCAGCTTGCTGGCCTTGAGGGCTTTTTCGACGTTGGGGGTCAGGGCGGTGTTGATGGTGGCAGCGGAGACGGGCAAGGCCAGCGGCAGAAGGAGACCGGCCAGGAGCAGAGGACGCAACGATTTGATCATATGAAATAAAACCCTACAGCCGAGGGGAAAAAAGACGAGGACATGGATGAAAAGGCCCTCAGTGGTCATGAAAGTGTCGGCATTATGCCCCAAGGTGCAACAGCTTGGGCCTTTCGCAAGGGCGCCAATTCGTTATTTTTTTACAGGCGGTCGCACGCACGTCCCGGATAGGCGGGCAATCGCCGGCTTAAACTGGTAAAGTGCCGGCCGTAATTACTTAAGAGGATTGTTCCAATGGCGACTAACCGTTCCCAGCGTCTGCGCAAAAAACTGTGCGTCGATGAATTTCAAGAGCTGGGTTTCGAACTGAACCTGGGCTTCAAAGAAGACCTGTCCGAAGAAGCCATTGACGCTTTCCTCGAAGCATTCATCAAAGAAGCCATGGAAGCCAACGGTCTGGGCTATGTCGGCGGCGAAGACTTCGGTCTGGTTTGCCTGCAGAAGCGTGGCTCGGTCACCGAAGAGCAGCGCGCTGCTGTTGAAGCCTGGCTGAAAACCCGCTCCGAGCTGACTTCTACTGAAATCAGCCCGCTGCTGGACGTCTGGTATCCGGAAAAGCCGATCAACGCGGCCAAGTGATACTGAAAAAAACGGCGACCTGAGGGTCGCCGTTTTTTTATGCCTGTTTTTTAACGAGGCTTCAGGCCTTGCGCCAGTTGAGGATCAGCAAGGTCAGCACCCCCGCGACAATCCCCCAGAACGCCGAACCGATGGAAAACAGCGTCAGCCCCGACGCCGTGACCATGAAGGTGATCAGCGCCGCTTCCCGTTCCTTGACTTCGGTCATGGCGATGCTCAAGCCATTGATGATCGAGCCGAACAGGGCCAAGGCAGCAATCGACAGCACCAGTTCCTTGGGCAGCGCGGCAAACAGCGCCGCCAGCGTGGCGCCGAACACCCCGGCAATCCCGTAGAAAATCCCGCACCACACCGCAGCGGTGTAGCGTTTGTTGCGATCCTCATGGGCATGGGGCCCGGTGCAGATCGCCGCGCTGATGGCGGCCAGGTTGATGCCGTGGGAACCGAACGGCGCCAGCAGCAAGGACGCGATGCCGGTGGCAGTGATCAGCGGCGAGGCCGGCACGTTGTAGCCATCGGCGCGCAACACGGCGATGCCGGGCATGTTTTGCGAGGTCATCGCTACCACGAACAGCGGAATGCCGATGCTGATGGTCGCAGCCAGGGAGAAGTGCGGCGTGGTCCAGACCGGGGTTGCCACTTCCAGATGAAAGCCGCTGAAATCCAGCAACCCCATGAAGCCCGACAACGCAGTGCCGATCAGCAGCGCGGCGAGCACCGCATAGCGTGGCGACAGGCGTTTGACGATGAGATAAGTGAAGAACATCCCCAACACCAGGCCGGTACGGTGTTGTGCGGCGACAAAGATTTCGCTGCCGATCTTGAACAGAATCCCCGCCAGCAACGCGGCGGCGAGGGAGGCCGGGATCTTTTTCACCAGCCGTTCGAAGCTGCCGGTCAAGCCGCAGATCGTGACCAGCACCGCGCAGGTGATGTAGGCGCCGATGGCTTCGCCGTAGGAGACACCGCCAAGGCTGGTGATCAACAGCGCCGCGCCGGGCGTCGACCAGGCAATGGTGATCGGCGTGCGATAACGCAGCGACAGCCCGATCGAACACACCGCCATGCCGATGGAAATCGCCCAGATCCACGACGAAATCTGCCCGGTGGTCAGGCCGGCCGCCTGCCCGGCCTGGAACATCAGCACCAGCGAACTGGTGTAGCCGGTCATCATCGCGATGAACCCGGCAACGATGGCGGAGGGCGATGTGTCCGCCAGCGGGCGCAGTCGGGTGTGGGTGATTTCGTTCATGACAGCGGTGTTCCTTGTTCAAGCCACGGATTTCGGGTTTAAGCCTAAACTCAAACGTAACGGAGCGTTGCAATACAGCCGTAGCCACAAACAGCCGTACAGTCGTGTTGCCACCTTCCATTGTGTACAATCGCGCTGTTTTTTACGCGATACTTGCCAGCGACCCACTGTGCCGTATTACAGTCACGGTCAATTCGCCGCCGTTCTTCCCGACTCGAGTGCCCATGAACGAACAGTTGCAACCCCTCAAGAAACAACCGCGAGCAGGCAAAGCCGGCCGCAGCGGAACCCAGGACGATATTGTCTATGCGCATATCTTCGAGGCCATCCTCGAACAACGCCTGGCGCCCGGCACCAAGTTGAGCGAAGAAGCGCTGGGGGAAATTTTCGGGGTCAGCCGGACCATCATTCGCCGTGCGCTATCGCGTCTGGCCCATGAAGGCGTGGTGCTGTTGCGGCCGAACCGTGGCGCGGTAGTGGCCAGCCCGAGCGTCGAAGAAGCGCGTCAGGTGTTCCTCGCCCGGCGTCTGGTGGAACGCGCGATCACTGAACTGGCGGTGCAGCACGCCACCGCCGAGCAGATCGCCGAATTGCGCCAGATGGTCAACGACGAACGCGACAGCTTCTCCCGTGGCGATCGCGGCGCCGGCATCCGTCTCTCCGGCGAATTTCACTTGAAACTGGCCGAAGCGGCGAAGAACGCGCCGTTGATCAGTTTCCAACGCAGCCTGGTTTCGCAGACCTCGCTGATCATTGCCCAATATGAAAGCGGCAACCGTTCGCACTGTTCCTACGACGAGCACACTCAGTTGATCGATGCCATCGAAGCGCGCAACGGCGAGCTGGCGGTGGATCTGATGATGCATCACATGGACCACATCGACAGCAAGCTCAACCTTGACGAGGAAAGTGCTTCGGACGATCTGCATGCAGTGTTCTCGCATCTGTTGCAGACCAAGAAGCCGGGGCGGCCGGCGGCCAAGCTCTAAGTCAGATCGAGTTGGCCCCAATCGCTGGCAAGCCAGCTCCCACAGTTTTCTCGGTGTGTCGCAGATTTTGTAATCTCCACAAAACTTTGTGGGAGCTGGCTTCCCAGCGATAGCAACCAGACAGGCAATAAAAATCCCCCGGGGTGAACACCACCGGGGGATTTTTTTGTCCGCAGAAAACTAGCGCTGGTGCACCAGCGCACCCGCCGCGTAAGTCTGGGCCACAGTGCGGTCATCGCCCAGGGTCATCAGTACGAACAGCGTTTCGGCAATGTTGTTGGCCTGCTTCAAGCGGTAGCTCAGCAGCGGGGTGGCGTTGTAGTCCAGCACCAGGAAGTCGGCGTCGGAGCCCGGTTGCAGGTTGCCGATCTTGTCTTCCAGACGCAGCGCTCGTGCACCACCGAGGGTGGCGAGGTACAGCGACTTGAACGGGCTCAGGCGCGCACCTTGCAGCTGCATCACCTTGTAGGCTTCGTTCAGGGTTTGCAGCAGCGAAAAACTGGTGCCGCCGCCGACGTCAGTCCCGAGGCCAACGTTCAGTTTGTGCTTCTCGGCCATTGGCAGGTTGAACAGGCCGCTGCCGAGGAAGAAGTTCGAGGTCGGGCAGAACGCGACTGCCGAACCGGTCTGCGCCAGGCGCGCGCATTCGTCGTCGCACAGGTGCACGCCGTGGGCGAACACCGAGCGCTCGCCGAGCAATTGGTAGTGATCGTAGACGTCCAGATAGCCCTTGCGCTCCGGGAACAGCGCCTTGACCCACTCGACTTCCTTGAGGTTTTCGCTGATGTGGGTCTGCATGTACAGATCCGGGTATTCGCTGAGCAACTGGCCGGCGAGCGTCAGCTGCTCCGGGGTGCTGGTCGGGGCGAAACGCGGGGTGACCGCATAGTGCAGACGGCCCTTGCCGTGCCAGCGCTCGATCAGCGCCTTGCTGTCGACGTAGCTCGACTCCGGAGTGTCGGTCAGGTAGTCCGGCGCGTTGCGGTCCATCATCACCTTGCCGGCGATCATGCGCAGATCCAGCTTCTCGGCCGCTTCGAAGAACGAGTTCACTGACTGCGGGTGCACGCTGCCGAACACCAGCGCGGTGGTGGTGCCGTTGCGCAGCAGTTCCTTGATGAAGATGTCCGCCACTTCATCGGCGTGGGCCTTGTCGGCGAACTGGCTTTCGCACGGGAAGGTGTAGGTGTTCAGCCAGTCCAGCAGTTGCTCACCATAGGCGCCGACCATGCCGGTCTGCGGCAGGTGGATGTGGGTGTCGATGAAGCCCGGGGTGATCAGCGCATCCTTGTGATGGGTGATCTCGATGTCCGCCGGCAGCGTCGGCAGCAGCTCGCTGGCGTGGCCGAGGGCGCTGATCTTGCCGCCATCGACCACTAGCAGGCCGTCCTCGAAATACTCGTAGGAGGCTTCGATGCCGACCTCGGCAGGGTCGGCGATGCTGTGCAGGATGGCGGCGCGGTAGGCTTTGCGAGTCAGAGGCATGAGGGTTCTCTAATCAGTTTGAGGCTTTGAGTGTGGCGGCCTGACTGCGGCGTGAAACCGGCAGCAGTTTGGCAATCGGTTCGGCGCTGGCGGTGTGCTGGCCGAAATTGGCGTTATAGGTGGCGATGATTTCGCCGGCGATGGAGATGGCGATTTCCACAGGCAACTTGCCTTTGACTTCGCCGATGCCCATCGGGCAGCGCATGCGTTGCACGACGCTGGCGTCGAAGCCACGGTCACGCAGGCGATGTTCGAACTTGGCCCGCTTGGTCTTCGAGCCGATCAGGCCGAACCAGGTGAAGTCGTTGCGCTTGAGGATCGCGGCGGTGAGTTCCAGATCCAGCTGATGGTTGTGGGTCATGACGATGCAGTAGCTGCCGGCGGGCAGGTCGTCGATTTCATCCACCGGTTCCTCGGCGACGATCTCGCGCACGCCGTGGGGAATCTGTTCGGGGAATTCTTCTTCCCGGGAATCGATCCAGCGCACCCGGCAGGGCAGGCTGGCGAGCAAGGGTACCAGCGCGCGGCCGACATGACCGGCGCCGAACACGGCGATCTGCGCCTGCACCTGGCCCATCGGTTCGAACAGCAGCACCGTGGCGCCGCCGCAGCACTGGCCCAGACTGGCGCCGAGGCTGAAGCGCTCCAGATGCGTGTCCTGCCTGCCGCTTGCGAGCATGTCGCGGGCGATCTGCATGGCTTTGTACTCCAGGTGCCCGCCACCGATGGTGTCGAACGTCTGGCGGGCGCTGACGACCATCTTCGAGCCGGCATTGCGCGGCGTCGAGCCGAGCTCTTCGATGATCGTCACCAGAACGCAGGGTTCGCCCTGGTTCTGCAGGTCGGCGAGGGCGTCGATCCAGTTGTACATGTTCACCTCGACATCTGTCGTTGTCTGTTCGGGCCTCATCGCTGGCAAGCCAGCTCCCACAGGATTTGCGGTGTGACACCTATCGGGTAATCACCACAAAACCCTGTGGGAGCGGGCTTGCCCGCGATGGCCGCGCCTCGGTCCTTAGAGCGGAGCCAACTCGGTTTCAGCTTCGACGGCTTTCACCGCCTTGAGCTGGCGCATCTGCTCGCAACCCCACAACACCCGCTCCGGGGTCGCCGGTGCGTCGATCTTCGGCTGATGCTTGTAGTCGCCGAGGCTGGCCACCGCATCCTTGATTGCGCACCACGCGGCGATGCCGAGCATGAACGGCGGCTCGCCCACAGCCTTGGAGTGGAACACCGTGTCTTCCGGGTTCTTGCGGTTTTCCACCAGTTTCACCCGCAGGTCCAGCGGCATGTCTGCCACGGCCGGTATCTTGTAGCTGGCCGGGCCGTTGGTCATCAGCTTGCCCTTGTTGTTCCACACCAGTTCTTCCATGGTCAGCCAGCCCATGCCCTGAACGAAACCGCCCTCGACCTGGCCAATGTCGATGGCCGGGTTCAGCGAGGCGCCGACGTCGTGGAGGATGTCGGTACGCAGCATTTTGTATTCGCCGGTCAGGGTGTCGACGATCACTTCGCAGCACGCCGCGCCGAAGGCGAAGTAGTAGAACGGCCGACCACGGGCCTGGCTGCGGTCGTAGTAGATTTTCGGGGTCTTGTAGAACCCGGTGCTCGACAGCGACACCTGATTGAAATACGCCAGCTGGATCAGCGCTTCGAAGGTCAGGATATGGTCACGAACGCGCACGTGGCCGTTGTGGAATTCCACGTCCTCTTCGCTGACCTTGTAGTGCCGCGCAGCGAATTCGACCAGCCGCTGCTTGATTGTCTCGGCAGCGTTCTGCGCCGCTTTGCCGTTGAGGTCGGCACCGCTGGAGGCCGCGGTCGGCGAGGTGTTCGGCACCTTGTCGGTGTTGGTCGCAGTGATCTGCACGCGGTCCATTTCGACCTGGAACACTTCGGCCACGACTTGCGCGACTTTGGTGTTCAGGCCCTGGCCCATTTCAGTACCGCCGTGGTTCAGGTGGATGCTGCCGTCGGTGTAGACGTGCACCAGTGCACCGGCCTGATTGAGGAAGCTGGCAGTGAAGGAAATACCGAATTTCACCGGGGTCAGCGCCAGGCCTTTTTTTAGGATCGGGCTGTTGGCGTTGTAGCGACGGATCGCTTCGCGGCGCTCGGCGTACTGGCTGCTTTCTTCCAGCTCGGCGGTCATCTCTTCGAGCATGTTGTGCTCGACGGTCTGGTAGTAATGGGTGACGTTGCGCTCGGTCTTGCCGTAATAGTTGGCCTTGCGCACGGCCAGCGGATCGAGGTTGAGGTGACGGGCGATGGCGTCCATCACTTCTTCGATCGCGACCATTCCTTGCGGGCCGCCGAAGCCACGGTACGCGGTGTTCGACGCGGTGTTGGTTTTGCAGCGGTGGCCGTTGATGGTCGCATCGCCCAGGTAGTACGAGTTGTCCGAGTGGAACATCGCCCGGTCGACAATCGAGGCCGACAGGTCAGGCGAGCAGCCGCAGTTACCGGCCAGATCCATCGCGATGCCGTGCAGGCGTCCGGTGCTGTCGAAGCCGACGTCGTACTCGACGTAGAACGGGTGACGCTTGCCGGTCATCAGCATGTCTTCGACACGCGGCAGGCGCATCTTGGTCGGCTGGCCGGTGAGGTGCGCGATCACCGCACACAGACACGCCGGGCTCGCGGCCTGAGTTTCCTTGCCGCCGAAACCACCGCCCATGCGGCGCATGTCGACCACGATCTTGTTCATCGACACGTCGAGGACTTCAGCCACCAGTTTCTGCACTTCGGTGGGGTTCTGGGTCGAGCAGTAGACCATCATGCCGCCGTCTTCGGTCGGCATCACCGAGGAGATCTGGGTCTCCAGATAGAAGTGTTCCTGGCCGCCGATGTGCAGCGTGCCTTGAATGCGATGTTCAGCCGTGGCCAACGCATTGGCTGAATCGCCGCGTTGATGGGTGTGGCTGTCGAGCACGAAGTGGCGTTTGCGCAGGGCTTCGACCACGTCGAGCACCGGCTCCAGATCTTCGTATTCGATGATCGCGGCCATGGCGGCCTTGCGTGCGGTTTCCAGGTCCTTTGCGGCCACGGCCAGCACCGGCTGACCGACGAACTGCACGTCATCGATGGCCAGCAGCGGATCGCCCGGCAGCAGCGGGCCGATGTCTTTCAGGCCCGGCACGTCTTCGTGGGTGATGGCGATGCGCACGCCTTCGAAGGCGTAGCAGGGCTGGGTGTCGATGCTGATGATTTTCGCGTGGGCGCGATCCGACAACCGCGCGTAAACGTGCAACTGGTTGGGGAATTCCAGACGGTCATCGATGTACTGCGCTTCACCGGACACATGCTTGGCGGCGCTGTCGTGCTTGACGCTGCGGCCGACACCGGTGGTCAGGTCCCTGGCGAACAGTTCAGCCAGTTCAGCTTGCGTTTTCTCTACGCCGTGATGGTTAGACATAAGCGGTCACCCGAGTCTCGATGTGCGGTGTTTGCAGTTCGATGAAGTATTTGCGCAGCAGGTTCTGCGCGCTGAGCAGGCGATATTCCTTGCTGGCGCGGAAGTCCGAGAGCGGGGTGAAATCCTCGCCCAGCGCGGTGCAGGCACGTTCGACCACTGCGTTGTTGAACGGCTGACCGAGCAGCACGGCTTCACAATGAGCGGCGCGTTTCGGGATCGCGGCCATGCCGCCGAAGGCGACGCGGGCGTCGGTGATCACGCCGTTCTCGACCCGCAGGTTGAACGCGGCGCAGACGGCGGAGATGTCGTCGTCCAGACGCTTGGAGACTTTGTAGGCGCGGAAGCGCTGATCGGCCGTGGCGCGAGGCACGATGATTTTCTCGATGAACTCGCTTTCCTGGCGCGCGGTGACCCGGTAATCGATGAAGTAATCCTCGAGTGCCAGCGTGCGGCGGGTCTCGCCCTTGCACAGCACGATCTGCGCGCCGAGGGCGATCAGCAGGGGTGGCGAGTCACCGATCGGCGAGGCGTTGCCGATGTTGCCGCCCAAAGTGCCCTGGTTGCGGATCTGCAGGGAGGCGAAGCGGTGCAGCAGTTCGCCGAAGTCCGGGTACTCGGCGTTCAGCGCTTCGTAGCAGTCGGAGAGGGCGGTGGCGGCGCCGATTTCAATGCGATCCTCGAAGTGCTCGATGCGCTTCATTTCGGCGACGTTGCCGACGTAGATCATCACCGGCAGGGTGCGGTGGAACTGCGTGACTTCCAGCGCCAGATCGGTGCCGCCGGCCAGCAGCCGGGCCTGTGGATAGGCGTCGTAGAGGTCGGCCAGATCGGCCACGGTCAGTGGCACCAGGCAGCGTTTGTCGCCGCTGTTGAGTTCGCCTATGGACGTCGGGGCAATGGCTTTGAGGCGGGAGATGGTTTCCGCTTCCCGGGCGTCGAACTGGTCCGGTTGCTTGCTGCAGCAGGATTGCTCGGCGGCGGCCAGGATCGGCCGGTAGCCGGTGCAGCGGCAGAGGTTGCCGGCCAGTGCTTCGTGGGCCTTGGCCTGATCCGGTGCATCACTGTTCTTTTGCAGGGCGAACAGTGACATCACGAAGCCGGGGGTGCAGAAACCGCACTGCGAACCGTGGCACTCGACCATGGCTTTCTGCACGCTGTGCAGTTCGCCCTTGTGCTTGAGGTCTTCGACGCTGATGAGTTGTTTGCCATGCAGCGACGAAACGAACGTCAGGCACGAGTTGAGGCTGCGATAGCGAATGTGCTCGCGGCCATCGTCATCCGTCTGCAACTCGCCGACCACCACCGTACAGGCGCCGCAGTCACCGCTGGCGCAGCCTTCTTTGGTGCCGGATTTACCCACGTGTTCACGCAGGTAGTTGAGCACAGTCAGGTTCGGGTCCAGGGCGTGCTCGCTACGGAGTTCCTGGTTAAGTAAAAACTGGATCACGGAAGGCCTCGCAGACTCATTATTGTTGTTGAGCGACTTGAGCCGAATTTAGCAGGTCTGACTTTTCGGTCAATGGTTTTCTGACTTAAAGGTCAGGAAAAACCGTTTTGTCGCTCAACCACGTGTCTCTTCAGTATTGACCCTCATTGGATCAAGCGCTTTTTTGCGGGATTCGTGCCAAAAACCGCTGTGCGGGCACTCCGCCATGACCGCGCATTGCGCTACACTGCGCCGCTTGTGCAGATCGAAGAGTTTGAAGGACAACCATGACGTTCAAGGCGCCGGACAGCCTCGCCGAGCAAATCGCTCACCACCTCGCCGAACGGATCATTCGCGGCGAAATGAAGCCGGGAGAGCGCATCCAGGAACAAAAGGTCACGCTGGCGCTGAACGTCAGCCGCGGCTCTGTCCGCGAAGCCTTGCTGATCCTCGAGCGCCGTCACCTGATCGCGATCCTGCCGCGCCGAGGCGCCCACGTCACCGAACTGACGGCGCACAAGGTGCAGAGCCTGTGCACGTTGATGAGCGAGTTGTACATCCTGCTCGGCAACGCCGTGGCCAATGGCTGGCAGACGCAGGCCGACATGGCGCCGTTCGTGCAGATCCAGCAGCGCCTGACCGCCAGCTACGAGCGTCAGGACATCCGCACCTTCGTCGACGACAGCTTCAACGTGATGCGCGCCGCGTACCCGTTCGCCAACAACCCGTACCTGCAGGAAACCGTCGAGAACCTGCAACCGGCCATGAGCCGTGCGTACTTCCTCGCGCTGGAACAGCGCAAGGCCGAGATGAGCGAGTTCCTCGAACTGTTCGAACGCCTGCTCGCCGCCGTCCTCGCCCGTGACCTGCCGCAGATCCGCATCGTGCTGACGGCTTACGCCCAGCGCAGCTGCGATCTGGTGGTGTCCGCGCTGACGGTTGCCTGACCTTGCGGCTCAAGTGCATCAAGCTGGCGGGGTTCAAATCCTTCGTCGATCCGACCACGGTGAACTTCCCCAGCAACATGGCGGCGGTCGTAGGGCCGAACGGTTGCGGCAAGTCGAACATCATCGACGCCGTGCGCTGGGTAATGGGCGAAAGCTCGGCCAAGAACCTGCGCGGCGAGTCGATGACCGACGTCATCTTCAACGGCTCGACCAGTCGCAAACCGGTGAGCCAGGCGAGCATCGAGCTGGTGTTCGACAACTCCGACGGCACGCTGCTGGGCGAGTGGGCGGCGTATGCGGAAATTTCGATCCGGCGCAAAGTGACCCGCGACAGCCAGACCACTTATTACCTCAACGGCGCCAAATGCCGTCGTCGCGACATCACCGACATCTTCCTCGGCACCGGCCTCGGCCCGCGCAGCTACTCGATCATCGAGCAGGGGATGATCTCCAAGCTGATCGAGTCCAAACCCGAAGACCTGCGTAATTTCATCGAAGAAGCCGCCGGCATCTCCAAGTACAAGGAGCGCCGGCGCGAAACCGAAAACCGCATCCGCCGCACCCACGAAAACCTTGCCCGCCTGACCGACTTGCGCGAAGAGCTCGAGCGCCAGCTCGAACGCCTGCACCGGCAGGCCGAGGCCGCCAAGAAGTATCAGGAATACAAGGCCGAAGAACGCCAGCTCAAGGCGCAATTGTCGGCCCTGCGCTGGCAGGATCTGAACGATCAGGTCGGTCAGCGTGAGTCGATTATCGGCAACCAGGAAATCAGCTTCGAAGCGCTGGTCGCCGAGCAACGCAACGCCGACGCCGCCATTGAACGCCTGCGCGACGGTCACCATGACCTGTCAGAGCGCTTCAATCTGGTGCAGGGGCGCTTCTATTCGGTCGGCGGCGACATCGCCCGGGTCGAGCAGAGCATCCAGCACGGCCAGCAGCGTTTGCGCCAATTGCAGGACGACCTGAAAGAAGCCGAGCGCGCGCGCCTGGAAACCGAATCGCACCTGGGCCACGACCGCACCTTGCTGCTGACCCTTGGCGAAGAACTCGATCAACTGACTCCCGAGCAGGAAATCACCAACGCCGCCGCCGAAGAAGCCGCCGCGGCGCTGGAAGATTCCGAAGCCGTCATGCACGGCTGGCAGGAGCAGTGGGACGCTTTCAACCTGACTGCCGCCGAACCCCGCCGTCAGGCCGAAGTGCAACAGTCGCGGATCCAGCAGCTGGAAACCAGCATGGAGCGTCTGGCCGATCGGCAAAAGCGTCTGGGTGAAGAGCGGGCGCTGCTGTCGGCCGATCCGGAAGACGCGGCGATCATGGAGCTCAGCGAACAGCTCGCCGAGTCCGAAGCCACCCTTGAAGATTTGCAGACCAGCGAAGCAGCCCAGGTCGAAAAACTTGAGCAACTGCGTCAGGAGTTGCAGCAGGCGCTCACTGCGCAGCAGCAGGCACAGGGCGATTTGCAGCGCCTCAATGGCCGCCTCGCATCGCTGGAAGCCTTGCAGCAAGCCGCGCTCGATCCGGGCACCGGCACTGCCGAGTGGCTGAAGGAACACAACCTCGCCGAGCGCCCGCGTCTGGCCGAAGGCCTGAAGGTCGAGGCCGGTTGGGAGCTGGCGGTGGAAACCGTGCTCGGCGCCGACCTGCAAGCGGTGCTGGTGGATGATTTCGACGGCTTCGATCTGTCCGGTTTCGAGCAGGGCGATCTGCGTTTGCTCAGCCCCGGCAACGATGGCGTGCGCGTGGCCGGAAGTCTGCTGGACAAGGTCGAGGCGCAGGTCGATCTGTCGCCCTGGCTCGCTCAGGTCAAGCCGGTCGACAGCCTTGAACAGGCACTGGCCCTGCGCGGCCAACTGGCTGCCGGGCAGAGCATGATCAGTCGTGACGGTTACTGGGTTGGCCGGCACTTTCTGCGGGTGCGCCGCGCCAGTGAAGCCGAAAGCGGCATGCTTGCGCGCGGCCAGGAAATCGAATCGCTGCATGCGGAACGCGAAGAGCGCGAAGCCACGGTCGAGGCCATGGAAACCCGTCTGCAAACCCTGCGCGCGCAACAGCGTCAGCAGGAAAACGGTCGCGAACATCTACGTCGCTTGCTGCAAGACGAAGCTCGTCAGCAAGGCGAATTGAAAGCTCAGCTGTCCGCCGGTAAAGCCAAGGCCGAGCAGTTGAACCTGCGTCGCACCCGCCTCGACGAAGAGCTGGTCGAACTCGCCGAGCAGCGCGAACTGGAACACGAAAACATCGGTGAAGCGCGGATCCAGTTGCAGAACGCCCTCGACGCCATGGCCCTCGACACCGAGCAGCGCGAATTGCTGCTGGCCCAGCGCGACAGTTTGCGCGAACGTCTGGATCGCGTGCGTCAGGAAGCGCGCCAGCACAAGGATCACGCCCACCAATTGGCCGTGCGTCTGGGTTCGCTGCGTGCGCAGCATGATTCGACTCGTCAGGCCCTTGAACGTCTGGAAATGCAGGCCGAGCGCCTTACCGAAAAACGTGAACAGCTCAGTCTGAATCTGGAGGAGGGCGAGGCGCCGCTGGAAGAGCTGCGCCTCAAGCTCGAAGAGTTGCTCGATAAGCGCATGAGCGTCGACGATGAACTCAAGACCGCGCAGATCGCTCTGGAAGACGCTGACCGCGAACTGCGCGACGCGGAAAAACGCCGGACCCAGGCCGAGCAGCAATCGCAATTGATCCGTGGTCAGCTCGAGCAGCAACGCATGGAATGGCAAGCCCTGACCGTGCGCCGCAAGGCTCTGCAGGATCAACTGCTGGAAGACGGCTACGATCTGCACGGTGTGCTCAACACCCTGACCGCCGAGGCCAGCGAGAAGGCTGCCGAGGAAGAGCTTGAACGCATCGCCGCGCGCATTCAGCGCCTGGGCGCGATCAACCTCGCGGCGATCGACGAATACCAGCAACAATCCGAGCGTAAACGTTATCTGGATGCCCAGGACGCCGATCTGGTCGAAGCCCTGGAGACCCTGGAAAACGTCATCCGCAAGATCGACAAGGAAACCCGTAACCGTTTCAAAGATACCTTTGATCAGATCAATGGCGGTTTACAGGCACTTTTCCCGAAAGTTTTCGGTGGCGGGCGGGCGTATTTGGAACTGACGGGCGAAGATCTACTCGATACAGGGGTGACGATCATGGCGCAACCGCCCGGGAAGAAGAACAGCACCATCCATTTGCTCTCCGGTGGCGAGAAGGCCCTGACCGCGCTGGCACTGGTTTTTGCGATCTTCAAATTGAATCCGGCGCCGTTCTGCATGCTCGATGAAGTTGACGCACCACTGGATGACGCTAACGTTGGACGCTACGCACGATTGGTCAAAGAGATGTCGCAGACCGTGCAGTTCATCTATATCACCCACAACAAGATCGCCATGGAAATGGCTGACCAGTTGATGGGCGTGACGATGCACGAGCCGGGTTGTTCGCGACTGGTAGCCGTGGATGTCGAGGAGGCGATGGCGATGGTGGACGCCTAGCGGCGCAGCTTCGAGCGATAAGCTGTGAGCTGTAAGAGAAGAGCTTGTGGCTTGTAGCTCGCAACTTGCAGCTGAGCTGCGCAAAGCTGACGACAGGTGGGCTATTTGAATGAAAGTGGCAATTCGACACAATTTGCGCGGCGATTTCGACAGACGGTGTAAAGTTGTCTTTGGTCGTGCTAGTTTAATGTCAATTTTTCGTATACGTGGGCAAAACGCCTGTCAGAACATAGAGTTGGCGCCACGTTTTAAAGCGGTTTGCACAGTGTAAACCCCTTATTTTTCAGCATTTTTTATAGAGGCACGGGATTACATGGAAATCGGTCTGCGCGAGTGGCTGATCGTCATCGGCATCATTGTGATAGCCGGTATTCTTTTCGATGGCTGGCGCCGTATGCGCGGCGGCAAGGGAAAACTGAAATTCCGTCTTGACCGAAGTCTGTCCAACCTGCCGGACGAGGACACCAGCGCCGAGCTGTTGGGCCCGGCCCGCGTGCTGGATACCCATAAAGAGCCGCAACTGGACGAACACGATCTGCCATCGGTGAGCATGCCGGCCCGCGAAGCACGCGAGCCTCGCGAATCCGGTTCCAAGCGCGGCAAGCGTGGCAGCAATGGTCCGGCCCAGGGCGACCTGAACCTCGATCTGGATCTGGACGGCGGCCCGAGTTTCAGCAGCCGCGACGATGATTTCGTCGAGCCTGCCGCCAAGTCGTCGCCGGCAGTGGCCGACAAGGATCAGCCGCAAGCCGAAGAAGTGCTGGTGATCAGCGTGATCTGCCGCGACCCGGCCGGCTTCAAGGGTCCGGCCCTGCTGCAGAACATTCTGGAAAGCGGTCTGCGTTTTGGCGAGATGGATATTTTCCACCGTCACGAAAGCATGGCCGGCAACGGTGAAGTGCTGTTCTCCATGGCCAATGCGGTTAAGCCGGGCATCTTCGATCTGGACGACATCGACCATTTCAGCACCCCGGCGGTGAGCTTCTTCCTCGGTCTGCCAGGCCCGCGTCATCCGAAGCAGGCCTTCGACGTGATGGTCGCCGCAGCCCGCAAGCTGTCCCAGGAACTGAACGGTGAATTGAAAGATGATCAGCGCAGCGTCCTGACCGCGCAGACCATCGAGCACTACCGTCAGCGCATCGTCGAATTCGAACGTCGCGCCCTGACCCAGAAGCGTTGATTGAAAAGGTTGCCTCGCAATAAAGGGGCAATCGGCAAAATAGATTGAGCAGCCTCGGCTGCTCTTTTGCTTTATGAGAGAACACCCATGACTGCCGCCAAAGACCGCATTCTAGAGCTGCGCGCTGAGCTCGATCAGCACAACTACCGTTATCACGTTCTCGATGAGCCGAGCATTCCGGATGCCGAGTACGACCGGTTGTTCCACGAGCTCAAGGCGCTGGAAGCGGCCAATCCGGAACTGATCACCAGCGACTCGCCGACCCAGCGCGTCGGCAGCGTGGCGCTGACCGCATTCACCCAGGTGCGTCACGAAGTGCCGATGCTCAGCCTCGGCAACGCCTTCGAAGAAACCGACATGCGCGAGTTCGACCGCCGGGTGACCGAGGGCCTGGATCTGCCGGCCGGTGATCTGTTCGGCGGTGGCGCGGCGGTGGAATACAGCTGCGAGCCGAAACTCGATGGTCTGGCGGTCAGCCTGTTGTATCAGGACGGCGTGCTGGTGCGCGGTGCCACGCGCGGCGACGGCACCACCGGCGAAGACATCAGCGTCAACGTGCGCACCGTGCGCAACATTCCGCTGAAGCTGCACGGCACGGGCTGGCCGGCGACCCTGGAAGTGCGCGGCGAGGTGTTCATGTCCAAGGCCGGTTTCGAACGCCTCAACGCCTCGCAACTGGAAGTCGGCGGCAAGACCTTCGCCAACCCGCGCAACGCCGCCGCCGGCAGTCTGCGCCAGCTGGATTCGAAGATCACCGCCAACCGGCCGCTGGAATTCTGCTGCTACGGCATCGGCCAAGTGTCCCACGATATTTCCGACACTCACATCGGCAACCTCAAGCAACTGCAAGCCTGGGGCATGCCGATCAGCCACGAATTGAAACTGGCCAAGGGCATCGGCGAATGCCTGGATTATTACCGCGATATCGGTGAGCGCCGTAATTCGCTGGCCTATGAAATCGACGGCGTTGTGTTCAAGGTCAACAGCATTGCCGACCAGCGCGAACTGGGCTTCCGCGCCCGTGAACCACGCTGGGCCATCGCCCACAAATTCCCGGCCATGGAAGAACTCACCGAACTGCTCGACGTGGAATTCCAGGTCGGCCGCACCGGCGCCGTCACCCCAGTGGCGCGCTTGAAACCGGTCAAAGTCGCTGGCGTCACCGTGGCCAACGCCACGCTGCACAACATGGACGAAGTCGCCCGGCTGGGCCTGATGATCGGCGACACGGTAATCATTCGCCGCGCTGGCGATGTGATCCCGCAAGTGGTGCAAGTGGTCATGGAGCGCCGCCCTGAAGATGCGCGGCCGGTGCAGATTCCCGAGAGTTGCCCGGTCTGCGGTTCCCACGTCGAACGCACGCAACTGGTCAAGCGCAGCAAGGGCAAGGAAACCATCAGCGAAGGTGCGGTGTATCGCTGCGTCGGGCGGCTGGCCTGCGGTGCGCAACTGAAGCAGGCGATCATTCACTTCGTCTCCCGTCGGGCGATGGACATCGAAGGCCTGGGCGACAAGAGTGTCGAGCAGTTGGTCGATGAAGGCCTGGTCAGTTCGCCGGCTGATCTTTATGCGCTGAAGTTCGAGGACATCGTCGACCTCGAGGGCTTTGCCGAAGTGTCGAGCAACAAGCTGCTGGCCGCCATCGAAGACAGCAAGAAACCGGGTCTGGCACGCTTCATCTATGCGCTGGGCATTCCGGATGTCGGCGAGGAGACGGCCAAGGTTCTGGCCCGCTCGCTGGGGTCGCTGGAGCGTGTTCAGCAAGCCTTGCCGCAAGTGCTGACGTACTTGCCCGACATCGGCCTGGAAGTGGCCCACGAGATCCACAGTTTCTTTGAGGATGCGCACAACCAGCAGGTGATCACCGAGCTGCTGGGTCATGGTTTGCAGATTCAGGATCAGGGCGAGCTGGGCGCCGAGTTTGCCGCGAGCACCACGCTGGGCGGTTTCCTCGACAAGCTGCACATTCCTTCGGTCGGGCCGGGCGGGGCGCAGAAGCTGGCGGACAAGTTCGAATCGCTGGAAGGGGTGATGAACGCTGACTGGCTGGACATGCGCCAGGCATTGCCGGAGAAGCAGGCCAATTCGGTACGCGAGTTTTTCGCCTTGCCCGAACATCGTCAACTGGCTGAAGACGCCGAGAAGCAACTGCGCGATTTCGGTATGCACTGGCAGAGCGAAAAGAAAGTCGTCGAAGGCCTGCCATTGGCCGGGGAGACGTGGGTGCTGACCGGCAAGGTCGAGCTGATGAGCCGCGACGTCGCCAAGGAACACCTGGAAAGCCTCGGCGCCAAGGTCGCCGGTTCCGTGTCGGCCAAGACCCATTGCGTGGTCGCCGGGCCGGGCGCCGGGTCGAAACTGACCAAGGCCAACGAACTGGGCGTGAAGGTCATGGATGAGGAGGCGTTTATCGCGTTCCTGAAAGGTCACGGTATTTCCGCCTGACGCAACGCGCGGGAACGATCGACTCGCGGGAATGATCTAGTCTTGGCAAGACCAAGGGAGAGATCGCCATGTACCGCTTTTTCGAGCAGCTCAGTTCCCGCATCGTCGCGCCGTTCATGGGCGAGTCCTCGCGCAACAGCAAAATCTGGCCGTGCCGTTGCGGCCAGTCGCTGTTTTTTCGCAACAGTCAGTGCCTGGCCTGCAACGCGGCACTGGGCTATCAACCGGAACACAGTCGGCTGACCTCGCTGCAACCGGGCCCGCAGGAGGGCACCTGGACGCTGGATGTCGATCCCGAGGCCGGGCTGTTCCGGCGCTGCGCCAATCTCGACACTCCGGCGGCCTGCAACTGGCTGCTGCCCGCCAACGATCACGACACCCTGTGCGCGGCCTGCGCTCTGAACCGCACCATCCCCGATCTGTCCGTCCCGGAAAACCCCGAACGCTGGCGCAAGGTGGAAATCGCCAAGCGCCGACTGGTGGCGCAACTGATCAGCCTCGGCCTGCCGGTCGTCCCGAAAACCGTCGACGAAGCCACCGGCCTGGCCTTCGATTTCATCGGCGTCGATCTGCAAGGCAACGCGCCCATGACCGGCCACGCCAACGGCCTGATCACCCTCGACATCGCAGAAGCCGACGACGCCCATCGCGAGCGGGTCCGGGCGCAGATGCACGAACCGTATCGCACGCTGCTCGGGCACTTTCGCCATGAGGTCGGGCATTACTACTGGGATCGCCTGATCGACAATGGACTGTGGCTCGGTTCATTCCGCAATCTGTTCGGCGACGAGCGCGCCAGTTATGCCGAGGCGCTGGAACGGCATTATCAACAGGGCGCGCCGGCGGACTGGTCGCAGCACTACGTCAGCGCCTACGCCACCATGCATCCCTGGGAAGACTGGGCGGAAACTTGGGCGCATTACCTGCACATGATGGACGCGGTGGACACGGCGCTGGGTTTCGGCATGAGCGCCCGTGAGATGGATCTGGATTACCAGCCGTTTCCGCCGAGCACGCTGTACGACCCCGAGCACCCTGGCGGCGCGGCATTTCTGTCGTTCGTCAACGCGTGGATCGAACTGGCCGGCATGCTCAACGAACTGTCGCGCAGCATGGGGCAGCCGGATTTCTATCCCTTCGTCCTGCCACCCGCGGCGATCGCCAAGCTGCACTTCATTCATCTGGTGATCCAGCAAGAGGGCGGTCGCGCGGACGAGGTGCTGCAAGCGCAATAGCAAGTGCTTGAAGCCCTTCATATTTTTAATCTGCAACCAGCGGTTGTAACTTCGTCTCAGATAGGTACAATGGCGCGGCTCGCCGACAGGTGAGCGTCGTTATGGTGACCCTATCGGTCCCCCCGCAACGATCAGCCGTGAACCCGGTCAGGCCTGGAAGGGAGCAGCCGCAGCGGTGACATTGTGTGCCGGGGTGTGGCTGGTAGGGTTACCACCTTAACGACCCTCGAACGAATCAGACCGGACTGCATGGGTTTCGCCCACTGCGGTTTTTTTATGCCTGCGATTTGGCGCTTCGTCCTCAAACCCCTGCTCGCGAAGGTGTCGACGCCTCTTCAATCCCGCATACTCGCCACCACCGAAATAAATGAAGAGTCTGTCCAGGATCGACCGTGTGAGGTCTGCACCCTGGCCGCGAGGTTTTATGCTCCCGGAACATTCCGATTTATCCATCCCTGTGTTCTTGCCCGTCACGGATGAAACCTGCGCGAACCTGTTGCAGGCGGGTGGCGCCAAAGCCCTCGAAAGCCTGACTGATCCGGAATTGGCGGCGGTGCTGGTCATCCAGAATCTGGTGCAGACGAAAGAGCAGGATCTCGGCGCCGTGGCGGCAGAGAAGATTCTGGCCAGGCTCTTGTCCTGGGCTGCCGAAAAGCGGCAGTCAACAACGGCGGGCCTGCTGTCCGAAGCGCAGCGGCTGTTCGATCCGCGCAAACTGTATTTCGGCCTGAAGGTCCTGAATCCTCTGAACTTGCGTTTTCTGCTGACGGAAGAAATATCGGCGCGCGATTACTTATTGCCCGACGGCCAGTGGGATTTTGAATACAAAGTCCGTCGCCACCGCAGTCATGATCCGTTCAGCCAGCCGATCGTGACGCCCCGGCAGCGCGAGCGCTGGTTGAGCCCGGCACAGGACAAACTGGTCAGAACCTTCCGCGCCAACCTGGATGAAGACCTGCACGTTCAAGGCTACGCGGGGATCGGCAAAAGCCATCTGCTGGTCGCTTTGCTGGAGCATTTGCGCCCGGAAAAGACCTTATTGTTGGCGCGCACCCCGGCCAAGCTGGAGGTCCTTCGCCAGCGCATGACAGGGCCGAGCGAGAAGAAGGCCGGCAAGACCTTCCTGGCATTTGCGCAGTCACTGATGCTCGGGCGCAGGCCTCAGGCTGAAGGGGTGACTCGGATTCTGAGTCGGCAGGCGCTGGCGCAGGAACTGAATATCTACGGTTTCCACCACCACGATGGACAGGCGACCCTTGACCTCTGCCTCAAAGTGATCGAGCGCTATTGCCGCTTCCGCGATCACACCTTTTCGGCGAAGCATCTGCCGCATTTCAACCAGCCGCTCTCCAGCGTGGACGCTCAGGTGTTGCTGGAGTATTCGAGCCGGGTGTGGGGCTATCTCGAACTCAACCCGGCGTGGGGCAGCCAGACCGGCTTCGAAGCGCTGCTGATGATCAAGCGCGCCTGCATCGCCGGTTGCGTGGTGCCGGCGCGCTACACCCACGTGCTGATCGACGAGAGCCAGGACATTCCCGGCTCGCTGTTGCAGATCATCGAGCGCGGTCGGCAGGTACTGATCACCCTCGGCGACGAGTACCAGCAGGCCAGTGGCGTGCCGGTCAAACGGCACCGTGAGGTTCGCCAGAGCGATATCAGCTATTCCGTACGCTCGGGCCGCAACGTCGAACGACTGGTCAACCCGCTGATCGCCCGGCATTCGCAAAAGGGCAAGATTCCATTCGAGGGCGCCAGTGATGCTGACGTCGTCATCAAGGAGTACCCGGAAGGTTTCGTGCCGCCCGAGGGCTGCGTGGTCCTGACGGCATCGCTGTGGGACACGATGATCTGGGCCATCCACCTGCACGACTCCAACTGCAAATTCAGATTTCCGGACAAGCGAACCCAGGAAGGCCTCAAGCATTTCATGGCCACCGCCATCGAACTGTTCAAACCTGACTTCTACCGTTCCGAATTCAGCGAAAACGGCGTGCATCCGTACTTCAGCGACCTGCCAGACTGGCAGGCCGTTTGTGACGCCAATCAGTTCGACGAATCGTTTCTGCGGGTCAGGGCCAAGTTGGAAAACGGCTTCATGATTGCCGACCTGACGCGCCTGAACCGAATGATCGACAACGCCGGCAACGGCTGCCTGCTGATGCTCGCGGAAGAGGCGGGGGGCATGGAGTTCGACAAGGTGCTACTGACACCGGGGTTGCTGACCAACGAGAAATTCAAGGACGCCTACGCGTTCGATCAACGGATTTGCGCCGTGTACATCGCCATCTCCCGGGCCAGGTTGAAGCTTTACGTGCCGTACGATGTGGTTGAGTGGGTCGAGTATCACGAGTACCAGCAGTTTCGTGATACGGCTGGGCATTGAGGGTCTGGCTCACTGTTCACCGCTCGAGCTCCCGGTATACAACCGGATAATGTCATCAATCTCCCCCGATATTTTCATCCGCAGCAACGTCCTCAATATCCTCTGCACCGGTACTTTCGGATCGTTGCGTACGTAGCAACCGACCTGCTGCTCCTGCAATACCGCCACCCCTTGCAGTTGCTGCCCCGGCAGCAGGCGCTGGTTGAACCAGTCCAGCGTCCATTGATTGCTCACGGCGTAGCGGTAGCGACCGGCCAGGAGCTTGTCCAGGACCTGTTCCTGGTTGCGTGCGTCTTCGCGCCATAACCGGTCGGTGTCGAACAGCGGCTGAAGTGTTGGGTAGCTGTAGCCGAGCACGGTGCCGATCGATTGGCGGGGCAGGTGGGCCGGATCAGCGCTGGGCGGTTGGTCCTGGCGGCTGATCAGCAGGTCGCGCTGGAACAGCAGCGGAATGCTCCAGATGTAATCGCCGGACTGGTTCGGCAGCCACGATTGCGCGGCATAGCAGCGCACGTCGACCTCGCCGTGTTCCATGGCGTTCTGCACCCGGGCGCGGGGCAGGACGTGAAATTGCGCCGGCACGCCGACCTGGGTCGCGAGGCTGAGCATCATGTCGTAGAGAATGCCCTGGGTCGGACGGCCGCGTTCGATCTGCACCATCGGCATCGCCCAGCTGTCGGCAATTACGAAGCGCAGCGGCGGTTGCGACGCCATCGCGCTCAGGCTGATTCCCAGTATTGCCCCCACGGCCCACCGCATAAACGCTCCGGTAATTCCCGATCCCGAACCGATAAAAGCCCCTGCCCATGCAGCTTAGCCAGAATAGACGAGCACACCGGATGCAATTTTGCCCTTGCTCCGCTAGCATTAGCCGCTTCTGCTTCCTTTGCCGCGACGGTTTTCGATGAGTTATCAGGTTCTTGCACGTAAATGGCGTCCGCGCTCGTTCCGCGAAATGGTCGGCCAGACCCATGTGCTCAAGGCTCTGATCAATGCCTTGGACAGCCAGCGCCTGCACCACGCCTATCTCTTCACGGGTACGCGGGGCGTCGGCAAGACCACGATTGCGCGGATCATCGCCAAATGCCTGAACTGTGAAACAGGTATCACTTCAAGCCCGTGCGGCGAGTGTTCGGTGTGCCGCGAGATCGATGAAGGCCGTTTCGTCGACCTGATCGAGATCGACGCCGCGAGCCGGACCAAGGTCGAGGACACCCGCGAGCTGCTCGACAACGTGCAGTACGCCCCGAGCCGTGGGCGCTTCAAGGTCTACCTGATCGACGAAGTGCACATGCTCTCCAGCCATTCCTTCAATGCGCTGCTCAAAACCCTCGAAGAGCCTCCGCCCTACGTCAAGTTCATCCTGGCGACCACCGACCCGCAGAAACTTCCGGCAACGATTTTGTCGCGTTGCCTGCAGTTCTCCCTGAAGAACATGACGCCTGAGCGGGTCGTCGAGCATCTGACCCACGTTCTGGGCGCCGAAAATGTCCCGTTCGAAGACGACGCGCTGTGGCTGCTCGGCCGCGCGGCCGACGGTTCGATGCGTGACGCCATGAGCCTGACCGACCAGGCCATCGCCTTCGGTGAAGGCAAGGTGTTGGCCGCCGATGTGCGGGCGATGCTCGGTACGCTGGATCACGGCCAGGTTTACGACGTGCTGCACGCGCTGATCGAAGGCGACGCCAAGGCATTGCTTGAAGCGGTGCGTCATCTGGCCGAACAGGGGCCGGACTGGAACGGCGTGCTCTCGGAAATTCTCAACGTGCTGCACCGCGTCGCCATCGCCCAGGCCTTGCCGGAAGGTGTCGACAACGGCCACGGCGACCGTGACCGGGTGCTGGCACTGGCCCAGGCGTTGCCGGCCGAAGACGTGCAGTTCTATTACCAGATGGGCCTGATCGGTCGCCGCGACTTGCCGCTGGCGCCGGACCCGCGAGGCGGTTTCGAAATGGTCCTGCTGCGGATGCTGGCCTTCCGGCCGGCAGACACGGCGGACGCCCCGAGGCAACCGCTAAAGCCAGTGGGGATCAGCCAGGCCACAGTTGATTCCGCAAACTCAGTGGCTGCCGCGCCGAAACCTGCGCCGGTAGTTGCTGCGGCTGTTGCGCCGGCGCCAGCTCCCGAGCCTGCACCGGTTGCCCCGGTGATTGCGCCTGAACCCGTTCCTGAGCCAGAGCCAGAACCGGTCGCCGTCGAAGAAGTCGTCGACCTGCCGTGGAATGACCCGGTAGAGCCGGCGCCTGCGCAGCAGCCAGCGGTCGAGCCCGTTCTGGAAACCACCGCCGAACAACCCGATTTGCCGCCGATGCCGCTGCCGACCCCGGACAGCGTCGTGCCGGACGCCCCGGAGTGGGCCGCCGCGCCGATCCCCGAGCCATCGGTAGCCGAAGTCGATGCCGCCACGCCGGGCATGGACATGGACGACGAGCCGCCGCTCGACGAGGATTACATCGAACCGGACATGGATTCGGCCTACAGTTACCTCGACGATCTGGCCAGCGAACACGCCGCAGAACCGGCTCCCGAGCCCGAGCCGGAACCCGCCGCCGCGCCGGCCACCGGCCTGGCCCTGCAATGGCTGGAGCTGTTCCCGCAACTGCCAATCTCCGGGATGACCGGCAGCATTGCCGCCAACTGCACGCTGATCGCGGTCGATGGCGACAACTGGCTGATGCACCTGGACCCGGCCCACAGCGCCTTATTCAACGCCACCCAGCAGCGTCGTCTGAACGATGCGCTGAACCAGTTCCACGGGCGCACGCTGACCCTGACCATCGAGCTGATCAAGCCCGAGCAGGAAACCCCGGCCCAGGCGGCGTCCCGGCGCCGTGCCAACCGTCAGCGCGAGGCGGAGGAATCGATCCACGGCGATCCGTTCATCCAGCAGATGGTGCAGCAGTTCGGTGCGGTCGTGCGACACGATACTATTGAACCTGTCGACGCCCTGGCCAGTCAGGGCTAATAACTGAGGGCGTCCGTCCTGTATGGCCGGGCGCTGTTTTGATCCAAGTACTTTTGAGGTGATTCCCATGATGAAAGGTGGCATGGCCGGCCTGATGAAGCAGGCGCAGCAGATGCAGGAAAAAATGGCCAAGATGCAGGAAGAACTGGCCAACGCCGAAGTCACCGGCAAAGCCGGCGGCGATCTGGTCACCGTGGTGATGACCGGTCGTCATGACGTGAAGAAAGTCAGCATCGACCCGAGCGTACTGCCGGGCCTGGACGAAGACGACCGCGAAGTGGTCGAGGATCTGGTGGCTGCCGCCGTCAACGCCGCCGTGCGTCAGATCGAAGCCAACAGCCAGGCGAAAATGGGCAGCATGACCGCTGGCATGAACCTGCCGGCCGGTATGAAACTGCCGTTCTGATTCGCCTTTGCGGGTTGGATGAGCTACAAAAAATGCCAGGCATCGCGCCTGGCATTTTTGTTTCCGGCTGACGAAACATCGAACGCGCAATCGCTGCAACGGTCTGCTCCCTATACCACCGAATTCACCCTTCACAGGAGACGCTGACATGTCTGACCCACTGACCCTCAATCAACGCTTCGTGCTGGCCTCGCGTCCGGTGGGCGCGCCAACGCCCGAGAACTTCCGTCTGGAGCGCGAGGCGCTGCCGGACCTTGAAGAAGGCCAGGTGTTGCTCAAGACCCTGTACCTGTCGCTCGATCCCTACATGCGCGGACGCATGAGTGATGCGCCGTCCTACGCGGCGCCGGTACAAATCGGCGAGGTGATGACCGGCGGGGCTGTCAGCCGGGTCGAGCAGTCGCGTCATCCGAAATTCCACCCCGGCGATCTGGTGGTCGGTGCCACCGGTTGGCAAAGCCATAGCATCAGCGATGGCCGCAATATCATCCCGATCCCGTCCGGCCTGCCGAGTCCGTCGATGGCCCTCGGCGTGCTGGGCATGCCCGGCATGACCGCGTACATGGGGTTGATGGACATCGGCCAGCCAAAAGCAGGGGAGACCCTGGTGGTCGCCGCCGCTTCCGGCGCAGTGGGCTCGGTGGTCGGCCAGGTGGCGAAGATCAAAGGTCTGCGCGCCGTCGGCGTGGCCGGTGGTGCCGAGAAGTGCAAATACGTGGTCGAGGAACTGGGCTTCGACGCCTGTATCGATCACAAGGCACCGGACTTCGCCGAGCAACTGGCCAAGGCCTGCCCCAATGGCATCGACATCTATTACGAAAACGTCGGCGGCCATGTCTTCGATGCGGTCGTGCCACTGCTCAATCCCAAAGCGCGGATCCCGCTGTGCGGTCTGATTGCCGGGTACAACGCCTCCGAAGCACCGAAAGGCCCGGATCGTCTGCCTGCACTGCAACGCACCTTGCTGACCAAGCGCGTACGGATTCAGGGCTTCATCGTGTTCGACGACTACGGCGACCGTCAGCCGGAATTCATCAGTGCCATGGTGCCGTGGGTGCGCGATGGCAAGGTGAAGTTCCGCGAGGATGTGGTCGAGGGCCTGGAGCAGGCGCCTGAGGCGTTTATCGGGCTGCTGGAGGGGCGCAACTTCGGCAAACTGGTGGTGAAGGTCGCCCAGGACTGAGGATTTGACGCTGGCCGGAGGCGCGGGTATAAACCGCGTCTCGTTGTTTTGTCGGACTTTTTCCCCATGAGCTTCAGCCCTTTGATTCGCCAACTGATCGATGCCCTGCGAACTTTGCCGGGCGTGGGTCAGAAAACTGCCCAGCGTATGGCGTTGCAGTTGCTCGAACGTGACCGCAGCGGCGGTACGCGTCTGGCCCAGGCCTTGAGCCAGGCCATGGAAGGGGTCGGACACTGCCGCCAGTGCCGCACGCTGACCGAAGACGATCTGTGCCCGCAATGCGCCGACACCCGCCGCGACGACACGCTGCTGTGCGTGGTGGAAGGGCCGATGGACGTCTACGCGGTCGAGCAGACCGGATTTCGCGGTCGCTATTTCGTGCTCAAGGGGCACCTGTCGCCGTTGGACGGGCTCGGCCCGGAGGCCATCGGCATTCCGCAACTGATGGCGCGGATCGAAGAGGCGGGCACCTTCACCGAAGTCATCCTCGCCACCAACCCGACCGTGGAGGGTGAAGCAACCGCCCACTACATCGCCCAGTTGCTGCAGAACAAAGGCCTGATCGCCTCGCGCATCGCCCACGGCGTACCGTTGGGTGGCGAACTGGAGCTGGTGGACGGCGGCACGCTGGCTCACTCGTTTGCCGGGCGTAAACCTATCTCGCTCTGAATTTTGCTTTGATTGTTCTGACCCCATCGCTGGCAACTCGGATTTACTGATTCTCACAATCCTGTTGAAAACCAAGCAAGCGCTCGGTTAAGTTCGGCGAACCCTTCCATGGAGTTCGCCGATGCCCGCCTTCCAGGAATACTTCGATCCCAGCCACCAAATGGTTCGCGACAGCGTCAGGCGTTTCGTCGAACGCGAGATCCTGCCGGATATCGATGCGTGGGAAGAAGCCGAAAACTTTCCCCGTGAGCTGTACCTCAAGGCCGGTGCGGCCGGCATCCTCGGCATCGGTTACCCCGAAGCGCTGGGCGGCAGTCACGAAGGTGATCTGTTCGCCAAAATTGCCGCCAGCGAAGAACTGATGCGTTGCGGCTCCGGCGGGCTGGTGGCCGGGCTCGGTTCGCTCGACATCGGTTTGCCGCCGATCGTCAAATGGGCCCGCTCCGAAGTCCGCGACCGCGTCGTCCCCCAAGTGCTCAGCGGCGAGAAGATCAGCGCCTTGGCCGTCACCGAGCCGGGCGGCGGTTCCGACGTCGCCAACCTGCAGACCCGCGCCGTACGCGACGGCGATCATTACCGGGTCAGCGGCAGCAAAACCTTCATCACCAGTGGGGTACGCGCCGACTACTACACGGTTGCGGTACGTACTGGTGCGCCTGGTTTTGGCGGCATCAGCCTGCTACTGATCGAGAAGGGCACGCCAGGTTTCACTGTCGGCCGGCAACTGAAGAAAATGGGCTGGTGGGCGTCAGACACCGCTGAATTGTTCTTCGACGATTGCCGGGTGCCTGTAGGAAATCTGATTGGCGCGCAGAACATGGGCTTTGCCTGCATCATGGGCAACTTTCAGAGCGAGCGTCTGGCGCTGGCGCTGATGGCCAATATGACCGCGCAACTGGCGCTGGAAGAGAGCGTGAAGTGGGCGAAGGCGCGTGAAGCGTTCGGCAAACCCATCGGCAAGTTCCAGGTGATCAAGCATCGCCTCGCGGAAATGGCCACGGCGCTGGAAGTCTCGCGGGAATTCACCTACCGGCAGGCGGCGAAGATGGCGGCGGGGCAGAGCGTGATCAAGGAGATTTCCATGGCCAAGAACTTCGCCACGGACACTTCGGACCGCATCACCAACGAGGCGGTGCAGATTCTTGGTGGGCTGGGTTATATGCGCGAAAGCCTGGTGGAGCGGCTGTACCGGGATAACCGCATCCTGTCGATTGGCGGCGGTACGCGGGAAGTGATGAACGAGATCATCAGCAAACAGATGGGACTTTAGATTTTGCAGTGAGGCTGCCGGCCCATTGCGAGCAAGCCCGCTCCCACATTCGACCATGTTCCATCAGCGGAATACGGTCGAATGTGGGAGCGGGCTTGCTCGCGAAGGCGTAATGGCAGGCGCCGCTTACTTGTCAGTCAACGCAAACTGCGTCAGGCAGAACGTCGGAATCCCCATGTCCTCAAGACGCTGCGAACCACCCAGCTCCGGCAGATCAATGATCGCCGCCGCTTCATGAACCCGGGCGCCCATGCGGCGGATCAGGTTGGCCGCTGCGATCAGCGTGCCGCCGGTGGCGATCAGGTCATCGAACATCACCACCGAGTCGCCTTCACACAGGCTGTCGGCGTGCACTTCCAGAAACGCTTCGCCGTACTCGGTCGCGTAACCTTCAGCCAGCACGTCCGCCGGTAGTTTGCCTTGCTTGCGAAACAGCACCAGCGGCTTGTTCAGTTGATAGGCCAGCACCGAACCGATCAGGAAACCACGCGCATCCATCGCGCCGATGTGGGTGAAGTCGGCTTCCACATAGCGGTGGGCGAAGCTGTCCATCACCAGGCGCAGGGCCTTGGGCGACTGGAACAGCGGGGTGATGTCGCGAAAGATCACGCCCGGTTTCGGGAAGTCGATCACGGGGCGGATCAGGGATTTGATGTCGAAGGAGTCGAAGACCATCGTCGAAGTGTCCTGGCAGGGCTGCAAACGGCGCAGTATACCCGCGGCTGAAACGATTCGCTCGGCCGCGGGTCGAGATCAGACTTCGAGCGAGCCGCCGGCCAGGGCGCAGAGCTGGATCGGGTCGAGAATGTGGATTTCCTTGCCTTCGGCGGCGATCAGTTCGTTCTGCTGGAAGCGGGTGAAGACCCGGGACACGGTTTCCACTGCCAGCCCCAGGTAGTTGCCGATTTCATTGCGCGACATGCTCAGGCGGAACTGGTTGGCCGAGAACCCGCGAGCGCGGAAGCGCGCCGACAGGTTGACCAGGAAGGTGGCGATGCGCTCGTCGGCGGTTTTCTTTGACAGCAGCAACATCATTTGCTGGTCGTCGCGGATTTCCCGGCTCATTACGCGCATCAGCTGACGGCGCAGTTGCGGCAATTGCAGGGCCAGTTCGTCGAGGCGTTCGAACGGAATCTCGCAGACCGAAGTGGTTTCCAGGGCCTGGGCGGAAACCGGGTGTTTCTCGGTGTCCATGCCGGACAGCCCGACCAGCTCGCTCGGCAGGTGGAAGCCGGTCAGTTGTTCTTCGCCGGTATCGCTCAGGCTGAAGGTCTTCAGGGCGCCGGAGCGTACTGCATAAACGGAATCGAAGGTGTCGCCCTGGCGGAACAGGAACTCACCCTTTTTCAGCGGGCGGCCACGTTTAACGATTTCGTCCAGCGCTTCCATGTCTTCCAGATTCAGCGAAAGTGGCAGGCAGAGAGGGGCCAGGCTGCAATCCTTGCAATTAGCCTGGTTGTGAGCGCGCAGTTTAACTGGCTCGGACATTTCTTGGATCCTTGTGGGAAATCACACATAAGGCGTAAGGGTAACCCACTGGGAGACATTCAGGCCAGCCTGTGGCGAGATTGCCCCACCGGCAAAACGCCGCAGGGATGACGGCCGATAAACAGGTCTCGGACGGCGTGCAAGGCGCCGTTTCGATGACCGTTATGGATACGCAGCCCTGTGTAGTGATCGAAAAAGTCAGATCACCCGGGAGAAACGCTGGCGATTTTGCTGTTCCAGGTAGGCGTCGAACACCATGCACACCGAGCGCACCAGCAGGCGCCCGGCCGGCAGCACGGTGATGCGCTCGCGATCCAGTTCGATCAGCCCGTCCTGCGCCATGCTCTGCAGTTGCGGCCAGAGCGCGCCGAAGTAGCCCTGAAAATCGATATTGAAGCTGCGCTCGATCTCGGCGAAGTCCAGGCTGAAATTGCAGATCAGTTGCTGGATCACCGCGCGGCGCAAACGATCGTCAGCGTTGCACACCAGGCCCCGGCTGGTAGCCAGTTGCGCGCCGGCCAGGGTGTTCTGGTAGTGATTGAGGTCGCTGCTGTTCTGGCAGTACAGGTCGCCGATCTGGCTGATGGCCGACACGCCCAGGCCGATCAAGTCGCAATGGCCGTGGGTGGTGTAGCCCTGGAAATTGCGTTGCAGGGTCGACTCTTCCTGGGCAACCGCCAGTTCATCGTCGGGCAGGGCGAAGTGGTCCATGCCGATGTAGCGATAGCCGGCGGCGGTCAGTTGTTCGATGGTGCGTTGCAGCATCTCCAGTTTCTGCGCCGGGCTCGGCAGTTCGTTGCCATTGATCCGCCGCTGCGGCATGAAGCGTTCCGGCAGGTGCGCATAGTTGAACACCGAGAGCCGGTCCGGTTGCAGGCTGATGACTTCCTCGACGGTGCGGGCGAAGTTGTCCGGCGTCTGCTTGGGCAGGCCGTAGATCAAATCGATGTTGATCGAGCGAAATTGCAGGGTCCGCGCCGCGTCGATCACCGCGCGGGTTTCTTCCAGGCTTTGCAGGCGATTGACCGCCCGCTGCACCGCCGGGTCGAGATCCTGCAGGCCGATGCTGACCCGGTTGAAACCCAGTTCGCGCAGCAGGCCCATGGTCGACCAGTCGGCTTCGCGCGGGTCGATCTCGATGCCGTAATCGCCGGAGTCATCGTCCAGCAGATTGAAATGCTTGCGCAGGTGCGCCATCAGTTGCCGCAATTCATCGTGGCTGAGAAAGGTCGGCGTGCCGCCGCCGAAGTGCAGTTGCTCGACTTTCTGCGCCGGGTCGAGGTGGCAGGCGATCAGCTGGATTTCCTGCTCAAGCCGTTGCAGATACGGCAACGCGCGGCCGCGATCCTTGGTGATGACCTTGTTGCAGGCGCAGTAGTAGCAAATGTTCGCGCAGAACGGCACGTGCACGTACAGCGACAGCGGCCGCAGGGCCTTGCGGCTGTCGCGCAGGGCGTGGAACAGGTCGAAGGTGCCGACCTGACTGTGAAATTGCACGGCCGTCGGGTACGAGGTGTAGCGCGGCCCCGCCAGGTCGTAGCGGCGGATCAAATCGGTGTCCCAACGAATGGCGTCGAGCATGCGGGCATTCCCCCGGATAGGCTGGCAGTGTGCCGAGTCTAGGGGAGGGCACAAAAAGGCATCTTGATTTGCATCAACGGGATCAGTGGCCCATCAGCCAGTGCTGGTGCGGCCCCGGCAGGGTCCAGATGCCGAACAGAATCACCAGCAAGCCGCCGGCCATGCGCACGCTGCGTTTGCGCAACAGTGCTGTCACTCGTTCCGCCGCGAGTCCGGTCGCCAGCAACACTGGCCAGGTGCCGAGCCCGAAGGCGAGCATCAGCAAGGCGCTGTCGAGTGCATTGCCCTGACTGGCCGACCACAGCAGCGTGCTGTAAACCAGCCCGCACGGCAGCCAGCCCCACAGCGCGCCGAGCAGCAAGGCGCGGGGCAGGCTCGACACCGGCAACAGCCGATTGGCGACGGGTTGAATGTAGCGCCACAGACCACGGCCCAGGCTTTCAATGCGTGTCAGGCCGCTCCACCAGCCTGCCAGATACAGGCCCATGGCGATCAGCAGCAAACCCGCGATCACGCGCATGAACAGCGCCGCAGGACTGTTGGCCACCGCCCATCCCGCCAACCCGATCAGCAGACCGGCCGTGGCATAGCTGAGAATTCGCCCCAGGTTATAAGCCAGCAGCAATCGAAAGCGGCGGCTGCGTTGTTCCTTGGGAATCGCCAGGGTCAGCGCGCCCATCAGACCACCGCACATGCCCAGGCAATGGCCGCCGCCGAGCAGGCCGAGGATCAATGCAGACACCAGCAGCGGCGCCAGTTCAAGCATGGGGTGGCGCCTTGTCGTTCGGTTTGGCGGGGTTGGCTTCGTCCACAGCGGCGGTGTGGTTCGGGTCCTGATCGTCGAACAGGATGCTGTGGGCCGGGCCGTCGAGGTCGTCGTACTGGCCGCTGTCCACCGCCCAGAAGAAGATGTAGACGGCGATGGCCACGATCAGCAGCGCGGCCGGAATCATCACGTAGAGAGCTGGCATCTGTACTCCATGCCCGCGCGGCTCAGGCCGGCAGCGGGCGGGTTTCTGACGTGGCGCTGACGGCCGGCGCACTCGGCAGGCGAGTCAGGCGCAGGGCATTGAGCACCACGGTCAGCGAACTGATCGACATGCCGACGGCGGCCCACACTGGAGTGATCCAGCCGAGGGCGGCGAACGGCAACATGAGGCCATTGTACAGCGCGGCCCACAACAGGTTCTCGATGATCACCCGACGGGTGCGGCGAGCCAGCGTGAAGGCTTGTACCAAGGCGTCGAGGCGGTTGGACAGCAACACCGCGTCGGCACTGGTTTTTGCCAGATCGGTGGCCGAGCCCATGGCCACGCTGATGTCCGCAGCGGCCAGCACCGGCACGTCGTTGACCCCGTCGCCGAGCATCAACACCTTGCGGCCGTCCCTGTGCAGTTGTTGCAGCACTTGCAACTTGTCGTCCGGACGCAAGCCGCCACGGGCTTCGTCGATGCCCAGTTCGGCGGCGACACTGGCGACCATTGGCGAACTGTCGCCCGACAGCAGCAGCGTGCGCCAGCCGCGCGCCTTGCACGCCGCGAGCAGGGCCGGGGCGTCATCGCGCAGACGGTCGTCGAGGGCGAACCAGGCCAGCGGTCCGTTACTGTCACCGAGCAGCAACCATTGCCCCGGTTCCTTCGGCATCGACGGCACAGGCGCGCCGCTGAGATCACAGACAAAATCCGCCTGACCGATGCGCAAACGCTGTTCGCCGACCAATCCTTCAAGCCCCAGACCTGGCGTGCTGTGGACGTCTTCGGCAGCCAGCGGCGCGCGGCCGAAGGCGCGGGCAATCGGGTGTTCGGAACGGTTTTCCAGGGCGGCGGCGAGGCTCAGGCATTGATCGCTGTCGAGGGCGCCCAGCGGGCGGATCGAGCGCAGTACCAGTCGGCCTTCGGTGAGGGTGCCGGTCTTGTCGAAAATCACCGTGTCGATCTGGTTCAGGCCTTCCAGCACATGGCCGCGGGTCAGCAGCAGGCCGAGTTTGTGCAGGGTGCCGGTGGCGGCGGTCAGCGCGGTCGGTGTCGCCAGCGACAGCGCGCACGGGCAGGTCGCCACCAGCATGGCGAGGACGATCCAGAACGCCCGCGATGAATCCAGTTCCCACCACAACAGGCCGATGGCGGCCGCCGCGATCAACGACAGCAACAGGAACCATTGCGCGGCGCGGTCGGCGATTTCCGCCAGCCGTGGTTTTTCCGCCTGGGCGCGATCCAGCAGGCGGACGATCGCCGAGAGTCGCGTGTCCTGACCCAGCGCCTGCACCTCGACGGTCAGCACACCCTCCACGTTCAGCGTGCCGGCGGTGACGGCGTCACCGCTGGCACGCGGTTGCGGCAGGTATTCGCCGGTCAGCACCGATTCGTCGATGCTCGACTGACCATCGAGAATCCTGCCGTCCGCCGGCAGCACCGAACCGGGCTGCACCAGCACCCGGTCACCGAGGCGCAGTTCGCTGAGCAGGATCCGCTCGCTCTGACCGGCGTCGTCGAGGCGCAGGCACGAGGCGGGCAGCAGATTGACCAGTTGCGCGGTGGCGGCAGCGGTGCGCTCGCGGGCGCGGCGTTCGAGGTAGCGGCCGGCGAGCAGGAACAGCGCGAACATGCCCACCGCGTCGAAATACAGCTCGCCGACCCCGGTAATAGAGGTCCAGATCCCGGCGACGTAAGCCGCGCCGATCGCCAGCGACACCGAGACGTCCATGGTCAGATGACGGGTGCGCAAGTCGCGCATGGCGCCTTTGAAAAACGGCGCGCAGCTGTAGAACACGATCGGGGTGGTGAGGAACAGCGCTACCCAGCGCAGGATCGTATGCAGCTCCGGGCTGAGGTCGATGTTGAATTCCGGCCAGGTCGCCATGGTCGCCATCATCGCCTGAAACCACAGCAGCCCGGCGACCCCGAGCTGGCGAAGGGCGAGGCGGTTTTCGCTGGCCAGTTGCTCGCTGGCGCGGTCGGCCTGATACGGGTGCGCGGCGTAGCCGATGTGGCGCAGTTCGCCGAGGATCTGGCTCAGCGGCAACTGAGTGTCAGCCCAGCGCACATGCAGGCGATGGTTGGACAGGTTCAGCCGCGCTTCGGCCACGGCGGGCAGGGTGCGCAGGTGTTTCTCGATCAGCCAGCCGCAGGCGGCGCAACTGATACCTTCCATCAGCAACGTGGTTTCGGCCAGTTCACCTTCGTGGCGCACAAACGGTTGCTGCACATCGGCGCGGTCGTACAGCGCCAACTCGTCCACCAGTTGCACCGGCAGCGCTTCGGGATTGGTCGAGGCTTCGCTGCGATGCTGGTAATAGCTTTCCAGCCCGCCGGCGACGATGGCTTCGGCCACGGCCTGGCAGCCGGGGCAGCAGAACTCGCGGGACTGCCCGAGCACGACGGCGGTGAAGCGGCTGCCGGACGGGACGGGCAGGGCGCAGTGGTAGCAGGGGATCGGGGTGGTCATGGCATTGTCGAGGGGATCAACCCTTGGAATCGAGTGGTCCGCTTGCCCTCACCCCAGCCCTCTCCCGGAGGGAGAGGGGGGCCGATTGATGTGGGCCGGAAAAATGGGTTCAGTCAGCGCAATCGTCACTGGCGAATATCAAGTCTGCAAACACCCGAGATCAGTCCCCTCTCCTGGGGGAGAGGGCCAGGGCGAGGGGGCACTTGCAGGCTGCTTACTTCTTCAGGTCTTCAGCGCCTTGCAGCGGTTCATCACCCAGCAACAAATCCTTGTCATGGCTGACCAGCTCTTCCTCGAACATCCGCCATACGTGATCGTCCTGGGTGCCCAGCAACTCAACAAAACGCCGGCCTTCGATCTTGTCGCTCAGCTGACCGATGTAACGGCCCTGTTCGGTCTCGCTGCGGGCCAGGACGATCTTGCGATCCTTCTCCGGCTGGGTCGGCGAGATCAGGTTCAGTTCCAGGGTCTTCGGCTGGCTGTCGCCGCTCAGGCGCAGGTCGACTTCGCCAGTGACGTCATCCAGATGCACGGCCGCGCGCATCTTCAGGGTCTGTGCCAGCAGCTCGCGATCCAGTGAACGGTTGATGCCCTTGCCGGCCTCGTAGTAGTTGTCGTTGACCAGGTTGTCCGGGTTGTTCACCGCGATGGTCACCATGGACAGCGTCAGGGTCACCGAACAGGCCAGAATCCCGATGATGATCCATGGCCAAAGGTGCTTGTACCAGGGACTTGCGGCGTTTGCTGCGGGCATGTTCAGTTCTCTCAACGATTCTGTGGGCCGATGAACCGGCTCTTGGCTTCTACGTGGACGCTGTCGTCATCGGCATCCTTGAGGATGAATTTCACCTCGTTGGTGCTCGATGGCAATTGTTCAGGCGCGCTCGACAGCTCGACCGGCATGCTGAAGATTTCCCCGGCCGGCACCTTGATCTCGCGTTTGCCTTGCAGGCGCAGATCCGGCAAACCGGCGGCTTCCAGGACGTAGGTGTGGTCGCGCTGATCCTTGTTCATGATCTTCAGGCTGTAGACGTTTTCGATCCGGCCTTCGGCGTTTTCACGGTACAGCACGCGGTCCTTGCTGACGTCGAAACCCACCAGCGAACGCATGAAGAATGCTGTGACCAATAGACTGATCATCGCCAGCAGCACCACGGCATAGCCGATCAGGCGTGGTCGCAGTTTATGGGTTTTCTGCCCGGACAAGTTGTGTTCGGTGGTATAGCTGATCAGCCCGCGCGGGTAATCCATCTTGTCCATGATGGCGTCACAGGCATCGATGCAGGCAGCGCAACCAATGCACTCGATCTGCAGGCCGTCGCGGATGTCGATGCCGGTCGGGCAGACCTGGACGCACATGGTGCAGTCGATGCAATCGCCCAGGCCCTGAGCCTTGTAGTCGACGCCTTTCTTGCGCGGGCCACGGCTTTCACCGCGACGCGGGTCGTAGGAAACGATCAGGGTGTCCTTGTCGAACATCACGCTTTGAAAGCGCGCATACGGACACATGTAGATGCACACCTGCTCGCGCAGCCAGCCGGCGTTGCCGTACGTGGCGAGGGTGAAGAAACCGACCCAGAAATACGACCAGCCATCGGCTTGGCCGGTGAAGAACTCGAACACCAGTTCGCGGATCGGCGAGAAGTAGCCGACGAAGGTCATGCCGGTGACGAAACCGATCAGCAGCCACAGCGCATGCTTGGCGAATTTACGCAGGAACTTGTTGGCGCTCATCGGCGCCTTGTCGAGCTTGATGCGCTGGTTGCGGTCGCCTTCGGTGACCTTTTCGCACCACATGAAAATCCACGTCCACACGCTTTGCGGGCAGGTGTAACCACACCAGACCCGCCCGGCATACACGGTGATGAAAAACAGACCGAACGCGGCAATGATCAACAGGCCCGACAGCAGAATGAAATCCTGCGGCCAGAACGTGGCGCCGAAGATGAAAAACTTGCGCTCCGGCAGGTTCCACCATACGGCTTGATGGCCGCCCCAGTTCAGCCACACCGTTCCGAAATACAACAGGAACAGCGCCGCGCCGCCCATCATCCGCAGATTACGGAACAGGCCGGTGAAAGCACGGGTGTAGATTTTTTCTCGAGAGGCGTAAAGGTCGACGCTGTTGTTCGCGTTCTTGCTGGGTGGCGTGACGTCGTGTACCGGAATCTGGTTGCTCATCATTGCATCCCACGGCAGTGGAAAAATGCCTCGGTCGATACGTGCCGGCCGGGGTCAGAAAGGGTGTTGCAGTGGCCCAATGATACGCCTGTACTACCGACGAACGGGTGCGACCTTTGGTCGCGTTGGGGAAAAATCATGAATGGTGTAGCGAATGTAACAAAGCATGATGCAGATCAATTGACTATAGACGATAGGCGCTGCTGACAGCGCGACGGCTCAGCCACAGAAGACCGGGCATTGCCGCCGCTTTCATCGGTCGGTCAAAGCAATCGGCCGCCGCCAAGGCTGTCGATCCCGCCGGTACTGCGCTTTCTGCCGGCAGTGGCTTCGTTCATGACGGATCGTGTTTGTCGTCTCAGGCTGTCGCTGTTGGCCGCATCATTTTGTGGCGTCCGTTCACCCGTTTGAATCGGGTGATCAGTCTCCTGATTCGGATGTTGTTCGTTCATCGGATAGCTTCCTTGCAAGATGAGTCGTGAGGTGAGCAGCACATCGGCTGCTGGAGGACGTTATCGCTTGTCGTCAGAGGTGCCCATCGAATTTCAGTTGCGAGATGTGAAGCTGCGATGCGGGCCTTTCATTCCCACGGATTGATCAGCGCAACGCCGCTGGACTCAAAGTCACCGGTGTTGCGAGTGACCACTGTCAACCCATGGACCAACGCCGTTGCCGCGATCAGCGCATCGCTTTCATTGGCTTGGTCCGGCACATGAATGCGCGCGCAGCGCAGGGCAACCGCGACATCAACCGGCAGGATTCGCGCATCGAAGGCCGGCATCACGTGGCGCTTGAGCCAGTTGCGCAAAACCTTTCCCTGAGCCGGATCACGGCGCTCCATGCGTAGGACGCCGGTCTCCAGTTCCTTCAAAGTAATGGCCGAGATAAACATGCGAGGGGCAATGATCGTTTTGGCCCAGGCGACAACGTTCTTGTCGGCCTGAGTCAAAACGGCCCCGCCAACTCTCATTGGCGGGGCCGTTTTTTTGCTTCAAGCGTTGGTCTTACTGAGCCTCGGCTTCCGCTGGTTTTTCACCGTGGGACAGGCTGTAAACGTAAGCCGCCAGCAGGTGAACCTTGTCGTTGCCTTGCAGTTGTTCCTGGGCAGGCATCTGGCCCTGACGGCCGTAACGGATGGTCTGCTGCAGTTGGGCGAAGCTCGAACCGTAGATGAACGCGGCCGGGTGGGTCAGGTTCGGGGCGCCCATGGCTGGGGTGCCTTTGCCTTCCGGACCGTGGCAGGCCACGCAGTTGGCAGCGAACAGTTTCTGGCCGTTGGCCGGATCTGCCTTGGTGCCTTCCGGCAGCTTGCGGCCATCCAGATTGGTCAGCACGAACGCGGCCACGTCGGCCACGCCTTGCTCACCGATCACCTCGGCCCAGGCCGGCATCACGGCGTGACGACCGCCCATGATGGTGGTCTTGATGGTTTCCGGCTCGCCGCCCCAGCGCCAGTCGGCGTCGGTCAGGTTAGGGAAGCCATAAGCGCCCTTGGCATCGGAACCGTGGCAGACCGAGCAGTTGGAAGCGAACAGTCGGCCACCCATCTTCAGGGCTTGTGGATCCTTGGCCACTTCTTCGATCGGCATGGCGGCGAACTTGGCGAAGATCGGACCGAACTTGGCGTCCGAACGCGCCATTTCCTTTTCCCACTCGTGAACGCCGGTCCAGCCGGTCTGGCCGTTGGCGAACGCGGTCTGCTTTTCAGTATCGAGGTAGTTGTAGCCCGGCAGCAGGCCTTTCCAGTTGCCCAGGCCCGGGTACAGCACCAGATAACCCAGCGCAAACACGATGGTGCCCACGAACAGCATGAACCACCATTTCGGCAGCGGGTTGTCGTACTCCTCGATCCCGTCGAAGGAGTGGCCCACTGTCTCGTCCGTCTGTTCGCTGCGCTGGCCCTTGCGGGTCGACAGCAACAGCCAGGTCAGCGAAAAGATCGTACCGAGACTGAGAACTGTGACGTACAGACTCCAGAATGTAGTCATTCTTTGTTACTCCTAGAAGCTTGCTCGACGTGCTTGATGGCTTCGGGATCATCCGCGAAGGGCAGCAAGGTCGCGTCTTCAAACTCCGACTTGCGCTTGGGGCTGAACACCCACAACGCCAGGCCGATGAAGGCAACCATCACGACAACGGTGCCCAGGCCTCGAATCATCCCGATATCCATCAGAATCACCGTTTGCTTTTGATGATGGTGCCCAGGCCTTGCAGATAGGCCACCAGCGCGTCCATTTCGGTTTTGCCCTTCACGGCATCTTTTGCACCGGCGATGTCTTCGTCGGTGTAAGGGACGCCGAGCGTGCGCAACACTTCCATTTTCTTGGCCGTGTCTTTGCCATCGAGCTTGTTTTCTACGAGGAACGGGTAGGCCGGCATTTTCGACTCGGGGACGACGTTGCGCGGGTTGTACAAGTGCGCACGCTGCCAGTCATCGGAGTAACGACCGCCGACGCGGGCCAGGTCCGGGCCGGTACGTTTGGAACCCCACAGGAACGGGTGATCCCAGACGCTTTCACCGGCGACCGAGTAGTGGCCGTAGCGTTCGGTTTCGGCACGGAACGGACGGATCATCTGCGAGTGGCAGCCGACACAGCCGTTGGCGATGTAAACGTCGCGGCCTTCCAGTTCAAGGGCGGTGCGCGGCTTCATGCCTTCGACCGGCTTGTTGGTGACGTCCTGGAAGAACAGCGGAACGATTTGGGTCAGGCCACCGACGCTGACGGCGATGACCATGAAGAAAGCCAGCAGGCCAATATTCTTCTCGACAGCTTCATGCTTCATCAGTGAGCTCCAACTACGGCGATCTTGGCGGCGGCTTCGGCTTCAGCCGGGTTCGAGGCGCGCACGGTGCGCCATACGTTGTAAGCCATCAGCAGCATGCCGCTGGCGAAGAACGCACCGCCCAGGGCGCGGACGATGTAGCCAGGGTGGCTGGCCTGCAGCGCTTCGACGAACGAGTAGGTGAGGGTGCCATCGTCGTTGATTGCGCGCCACATCAGGCCCTGCGTGATGCCGTTGACCCACATCGAAGCGATGTACAGCACGGTACCGATGGTCGCGAGCCAGAAGTGCGCGTTGATCAGGCCGGTGCTGTGCATCTGCGCACGGCCGAACAGTTTCGGAATCATGTGGTAGATCGCGCCGATCGAAATCATCGCTACCCAACCCAGAGCGCCGGCGTGTACGTGGCCGATGGTCCAGTCGGTGTAGTGCGAGAGCGAGTTGACGGTCTTGATCGCCATCATCGGCCCTTCGAAGGTCGACATGCCGTAGAACGCCAGCGAAACCACGAGGAAACGCAGGATCGGGTCGGTGCGCAGCTTATGCCAGGCGCCCGACAGGGTCATCATGCCGTTGATCATGCCGCCCCAGCTCGGGGCCAGCAGGATGATCGACATCGCCATGCCCAGCGATTGGGCCCAGTCCGGCAGCGCGGTGTAGTGCAGGTGGTGCGGGCCGGCCCAGATGTACAGGGTGATCAGCGCCCAGAAGTGCACGATCGACAGACGATAGGAGTAGATCGGACGTTCGGCCTGTTTCGGCACGAAGTAGTACATCATCCCCAGGAAGCCGGTGGTCAGGAAGAAGCCCACGGCGTTGTGGCCGTACCACCACTGGATCATCGCATCGGTGGCGCCCGAGTAGGCCGAGTAGGACTTGAACAGGCTGACCGGCAGCGACATGTGGTTGACGATGTGCAGCATCGCGGTTACCACGATGAACGCACCGTAGAACCAGTTGCCGACATAGATGTGCTTGGTCTTGCGCTTGGTGATGGTGCCGAAGAACACCAGACCGTAGGTGACCCAGACAATGGCCAGCAAAATGGCGAGGGGCCATTCCAGTTCCGCGTATTCCTTGGTGGTGGTGTAACCCAGCGGCAAGGTAATGATCGCGCCGACGATCACCGCTTGCCATCCCCAGAAGGTGAAGGCCGCGAGGCTGTCGGAAATCAGTCGCGTCTGGCAGGTTCGCTGCACGACATAGTAGGAAGTGGCAAACAGTGCACAACCACCGAAGGCGAAAATCACCAGGTTTGTGTGCAACGGGCGCAGGCGTCCAAAGCTCGTCCACGGCAGACCGAAATTCAACTCCGGCCAGACCAGTTGCGAGGCGATGAAGACACCAAGCCCCATGCCAAGGATCCCCCAGACCACCGTCATGATGGCGAACTGGCGGACTACCTTATAGTTATAAGCAGTCGGACTGATTGCTGTGCTCATTCTAAGGTTCCACGGTTTGGGTGTTTTATTAGGATTAAAATCGGCCGCAAGTATGTAGAAAGCAGGGGGTCAATGCAACGCGCCATGACCTGGGTCAATGCTTTCCAACGCTGATTCTGCGGCCTTTCCATGCGCCGCGTAAGGACAAAATTGCCCTCGGGCAAAATGTCGCAGCGGACGAAAAAAGCGAGGGGTCCCGGTCGGATGTAACGGGGTGTGTTCGAACGCTCGGTTCGGGTGACGGACGGTAATCGGCACGACAGCCGGTATCTACCGGCCTTTGCGGCCATGTCAGTCAGCCGATTCGTTCAACGCCTCGCTCAGGGTCGACCTGGAACCGGCACGGGCCAGTCCGCATCGAGCAAGCGTAGACCCGAATCCGGGTAACCGAAAGGAGAGGGGGTAACGGGGTGCGACAAAAGGAAGCAGCTGCAAGCTGCAAGCTGCAAGCGACAAGACGAATCATGTCGCCTGCAGGATTGTATACATTGCTTGTGATTTTACTTGGAGCTTTCAGCTTGAAGCTTGTCGCTCAACTGCTCAGTATTTTTTGACAGACTGTATACGTAAGCGGCGAGCAGTTGCACTTTATCGTTGCCCAACAGCTCGTTCTGAGCTGGCATGTGGCCTTGACGACCATGGCGGATGGTTTGCTCGAGTTGGGTCAGGCTGGTGCCGTAGATGAAACCGGCCGGGTGCGTCAGGTTCGGTGCGCCCATGGCTTCAGTGCCTTGGCCGTTTGCACCGTGACAAGCCACGCACATGGTGCTGAACGTTTGCTGCCCCGCCTGCAGATCGGCCTTGTTGTCTGCCGGCAGTGGCAGCCCGGCGAGTTCGTGGCGCACGTAGGCCGCGACGTTTTTCACACCTGCCTCACCGAGCGACTCGCCCCACGCCGGCATCGCCGCCATCCGGCCACCCATGATGGTGGTCTTGATGGTTTCCGCACTGCCGCCCCAACGCCAGTCCTGGTCGGCGAGATTAGGGAAGCCGAACGCGCCCTTGGCGTCCGAGCCGTGGCACACCGAGCAGTTGGAGGCGAACAGACGGCCACCCATTTTCAGCGCTTGCGGATCCTTCGCCACTTCTTCCACCGGCATCGCGGCGAACTTGGCGAAGATCGGCCCGAACTTGGCGTCAGCCTTGCTCATTTCCTTTTCCCACTCGTGGGCGCCGGTCCAGCCGTCCTCGTAGCCGGGCAGGATGCCTTTCCAGTTGCCCAGGCCCGGATAAAGGATCAGATAGCCCACGGAAAACACCAGCGTGCCGGCGAACAGCATGAACCACCACTGCGGCAGCGGGTTGTCGTACTCCTCGATGCCGTCGAAGCTGTGGCCCATGGTCTGGTCGACGCTGCCCTTGGTTTCGCCCCGACGGGTGCCGACCAGCAGCCAGGTCAGGCCGATCAGGCTGCCGATGGTCAGTACGCAGATCCACGTACTCCAGAAGGTGGTCATGGCCGGGTACTCCTTGTTTCATTAACTTGGGTAGTGTCGGGTTGTGGCTCGTCGGCAAACGGCAGCAGGCGCGCTTCGGCGAATTCCGGCGTGCGCTTGCGGTTGAACACCCACAGGGTCAGGCCGACGAAGGCCACGAACACCACGACCGTGCCGAGGCCGCGAATCAGCCCCGCGCTCATTTCAAAGGCCATCTCGATCACCTCTTGCTTTTGATCGCAGTGCCGAGCACTTGCAGGTAGGAGACGAGGGCGTCCATTTCGGTCTTGCCCTTGAGGCTGGCCACCGCGCCGCTGATGTCGTCATCGGTGTACGGCACGCCGAGGGTGCGCATGGTCTTGAGCTTGGTTTCGGTGTGGCTGCTGTCGACCGCTTGCGTGACCAGCCATGGGTAGGCCGGCATTTTCGATTCCGGTACAACGTTGCGCGGGTTGTACAAGTGCGCGCGGTGCCAGTCATCCGAGTAGCGCGCGCCAACCCGGGCCAGGTCCGGACCGGTACGCTTGGAACCCCACAGGAACGGGTGATCCCACACGCTTTCGCCCGCCACCGAGTAGTGGCCGTAACGTTCGGTTTCGGCGCGGAACGGACGGATCATCTGCGAGTGGCAGCCGACGCAGCCTTCGCGGATGTAGATGTCGCGGCCTTCCAGTTGCAGCGCGGTGTAGGGCTTCATGCCTTCCACCGGTTTGTTGGTCACGTCCTGGAAGAACAGCGGGACGATCTGGGTCAGGCCGCCGATGCTCACGGCGAACACCATCAGCAGCATCAGCAGGCCGACGTTCTTTTCAATCGTTTCGTGTTTCATGGCGGACTCCTCAGGCCATCTGCGCGGCAGCAACGACGTCAGCAGGCTGCGAGGCCCGCACGGTGCGCCAGGTGTTGTAAGCCATCAGGAACATGCCGCTGAGGAAGATCGCCCCGCCAATCAGCCGCACGACAAAGCCTGGGTGGCTGGCCACCAGGGTCTCGACGAAGGAGTAGGTCAGCGTGCCGTCCTCGTTCACCGCACGCCACATCAGGCCCTGGGCGATGCCGTTGACCCACATCGAGGCGATGTAGAGCACGGTGCCGATGGTCGCGAGCCAGAAGTGCGCGTTGATCAGGCCGATGCTGTGCATCTGCTCTTTGCCGAAGACTTTCGGGATCATGTGATACAGCGCGCCGATGGAAATCATCGCCACCCAGCCGAGCGCGCCGGCGTGTACGTGGCCGATGGTCCAGTCGGTGTAGTGGGAGAGGGCGTTCACTGTCTTGATCGCCATCATCGGACCTTCGAAGGTCGACATGCCGTAGAACGCCAGCGACACCACCAGGAAGCGCAGGATCGGGTCGCTGCGCAACTTATGCCAGGCGCCCGAGAGGGTCATCATGCCGTTGATCATGCCGCCCCAGCTTGGCGCCAGCAGAATCAGCGACATCACCATGCCCAGCGACTGTGCCCAGTCCGGCAGTGCGGTGTAGTGCAGGTGATGCGGGCCGGCCCAGATGTACAGAGTGATCAGGGCCCAGAAGTGCACGATCGAAAGGCGATAGGAGTACACAGGACGTTCGGCTTGTTTCGGCACGAAGTAGTACATCATCCCGAGGAAACCGGCGGTGAGGAAAAAGCCTACGGCGTTGTGGCCGTACCACCATTGCACCATCGCGTCGGTTGCACCGGCGTACACCGAGTAGGACTTGGTGAAACTCACCGGCAACTCAAGGTTGTTGACGATGTGCAGAATCGCCACGGTGATGATGAATGCGCCGAAGAACCAGTTGCCCACATAAATGTGCTTGGTCTTGCGCTGCATGATCGTGCCGAAGAACACGATGGCGTAGGCGACCCAGACGATGGTGATCAGGATGTCGATCGGCCATTCCAGCTCGGCGTATTCCTTGGAGCTGGTGTAACCCAGTGGCAGGCTGATGGCCGCCAATAGAATCACAAGCTGCCAGCCCCAGAAGCAGAACGCGGCGATTTTCGGCGCAAACAATTGCGTCTGGCAGGTGCGCTGCACCGAGTAGAACGAACTGGCGAACAAGGCACAGCCGCCGAACGCGAAGATCACCGCGTTGGTGTGCAGCGGGCGCAGGCGTCCGAAGCTGGTCCACGGCAGGTTGAAGTTGAGTTCGGGCCAGACCAATTGAGCCGCGAGAAAAACCCCGAGCCCCATGCCGACGATGCCCCACACCACCGTCATAATGGCGAATTGGCGGACCACCTTGTAGTTGTAGGCGGTACTGATAGAAGTGTTCATGGTTCCCCATCCACGGTTCAGCCGAAGTGAGCGCCAACAGCGCGTCCTTCGCCTGGAGTTATAGGCAGACTAAAAGCGAGGCAAGCATGGACAAACAGCACAAGGCCAGTATTGACGGGGATCAATGGGCGCAGTGCCTGCGGGATCACGGGTGGCTTTGGGATGCCGCTGTTGGTGAGGCTTCGGCGACGCTCATTCTCGCCCATGGTGCCGGGGCGCCGATGGACAGTGAGTGGATGACGGATATGGCTGGGCGCCTTGCCGGGCTGGGCGTGAACGTGTTGCGGTTTGAGTTTCCTTATATGGCGCAGCGGCGGGTTGATGGGGTCAAGCGACCGCCGAATCCTGCGGGGAAATTGCAGGAGTGCTGGCGTGAGGTTTATGGCCTGGTGCGACTTCATGTCGCTGGGCCACTCGCGATTGGCGGGAAGTCCATGGGTGGGCGGATGGCGAGTTTGCTGGCTGATGAGCTTGGCGCTGATGCTTTGGTTTGCCTGGGTTATCCGTTTTATGCGGTTGGGAAGCCGGAGAAGCCGAGGGTTGAGCATTTGGCTCGGTTAAAGACTCGGACGTTGATCGTGCAAGGCGAGCGGGATGCCCTGGGCAATCGGGACGCCGTTGAGGCTTACGATCTATCGCCGAGTGTTGAGGTGTTCTGGTTGGCCTCCGGGGATCATGATTTGAAGCCGCTCAAGGTGTCCGGGTTTACGCATGAGCAGCATTTGGCTGCCGCCGCGCAGAGGCTGGTCGAGTTTCTCAAGCACTGATCGAGATTTTGAACCGCGTGAAAATTGAAGTGGTCAACAATTCTGTGTCCCGGAATTGTTGACCAATACATAAATAGCGTCGTCGGTGCCGTGTGAGTCAGCAGAAAGTCGCTGGTTTTTCATCGAATCTGAAAGTCTTTTTCAGAGATTCCTTAGGTGATGACATAGGTTTGCGTGGCACTGGTGGCAACGACTCGCAGAGGGGTCTGAGGGCCTGCTGGGGCTGGAGAAGGGGGCGTTGGCGTCGGTCTACTATAGTGGACGCACATGAAGTCCCATGCTCCAGATACAACTCCTGAGTTAATGAAATCAATTGTGGGTATCTCACCCCTTATAAACACGCCCTCGTGTCTGCGTAGTGCCCAGAAAATATCATAATCCGTAAGTGTGTAGGTTTTAACCAGTATGGCAACACTGTTGGAGGGGTCTATTAAATAAAACTCAGCCACATCATCTACTCTCAATGAACGCGGCAAAAGATAGCGGATAGTTAAAAAGTTCGGGCCGTTAGGCTGGTCTATCTGTGGGGCAGCACTAGTGCCAGGCACTCCGGGCGGGATGAGAACAGCGGCCGTGGCTGTAAAGGCGTTCGACATGGTTGTCGCCGCAGGTGCAAGCGTTATGGCGGTTGGTACAGGAGTAAAGATCATGTTTGCATCCTCTGTTTTTCTCGTGCCAGTAATTTATAGGGTCGAGATTGTTTGGGTGAATTGATTCTGCCGGGCACTGGCGTGTCACGCACCTGTCAGAAGTTGCAGCTTTTTATATTTTCTGGCAGTTAAGCACGGGTTGATTATTTCGTTTTTTAAATGTGCAACCCCTGATGGGTGTGCGGGGTTTGGTTTACTGCAGGGCAGATATAGCCCGGACCGGTAAAGTCCGGGCAGATTCTTTATGTCGCAAAGCGTGGACGCTATTAACTGATCACCAGGTTAAAGCGTCCGATGGGCTGTGTCCGAAAGCCATGACTCTTGAACTTCGCTTCAAAAGTGCCCACTGCAATTCCCTTGGCAGGATTGAGGTCTATTTTCAAGGTGGCTTCATTGGCATGGACCACTCTCCAACTCTCAAAACCCTCCGGCGGGGGGAATGAAATACTGTTACTGAAGTTCAATTTGTCCTTAAGCGTGTACGTGGCGTTGAGAGGGGCGTTATTGATGTACGGGAAACTCATGTTGTAGGCGAAGTAGTTTCCGCTAGAAACTGAGCCGATAGCCCCTAAGATTGACCAGAACTGCTCACCCGTTGGCGGATACGTAAATAGATAAAACAGGGAACTTTCAGCTGTCACTTCGGGGTTGCTCCCAAATGTCCAGTAGAACTCATTTGCGGGGATCGCAGTGCTGTTGGATTTAGGGACAAAAATAGTATGACTGCTCATCTGGAATTCCTTTTTCATGAAGGGTGATTGGCGTTCTTTTAATAGATCGCCAGACACTTGATATGCCTTCTTCAAGTTGAGCGTCTACTGTCATACCTGACAGCTAGGCGACGAGTATCAAATGTGCTTGTTTCCGGTCTGGTGATTAAAGAACCTGGACGGTGGGCATATCCGATGCTGCGGGTATGGCTGCTTAGGGTTCCGCCCTGACGGCGGGTCAATTTTTACAAACGCCCGGAATGCCGGCCCAGAAAAAAGTAACCAAAAACGCTTGCTCCTGCGTTCGGCCGGCTCGCTGAGGCTCGGGGTTCCTTCGCTCCGGGATTCATCCGGGGGGGCATCGCCTACGGTTTGCTTCGCTGCACCTCCTCTCGATGTGTTTGGCTTCGCCATACGGCCGCTGCGCTCCCACCCCCGGATAAATCCCTCCACTCAGCCTTCCGACGTCGCCCGTGGATCAAGATCAAAAGCGGTACTCGAGCTAACGCTCATCGTTTTGAGTGGTTAAGGGCCGATTGAAGTGCTGTTCAAAACCCGAGTTCACCTCGGTATCCCAAGTCGGCGTACCTCGCCCAAACACCTCGGTCAGTCCCCTCTCCCTCGGGGAGAGGGCTAGGGTGAGGGGGAAGACTTCACTGACACACCACAAAAACTGAAAGCTCCCCCAATCCCAGCATTTCCAGCACATAAACACGATCGCGTGACCACGTTTAAAGTACACGAACCGTTACGCCATAAGGGCTACAACACCTTGCGTCGTTGCCTACGCGTACGCCAGAATCCGCCGGCTTACGCGGTTCGGAAAGGGCTATATCGTTTCCCTGTCACTGAAAAACAGTGATCGGGTTTGGTAGCCCGCTTCGAAACCGTCGTATGGCGTCACCATATGCAGTCCCTTATTTGGGTCTCAGATTTTATGGTGGGCATGCGCGGGGCTCCTTTGTGAGCGCCGGGTTTCCCGTTTCGACCGGTCTACCAACCCGCGTATGGCCACCACCCTTCGTTTGGTAGCGAGGGTGATGGCTCCTAAATATTCGAAACTGGAGTTAAATCTATGTTCAAAGCCACACCCAACCCACCAGAAACCGATCCAACCTCCAACGACCCCGCGCTCGAATCCCAAAAGACAAAAGAAGCCGCCGACCGCGCACTCGACTTTTACCTCGGCCCCGAAATCCCGAAATACTTCCCACCCAAGGCTCGCCCCATCTACATGGTCGATCCCACGCTCGATGACGAAACACTGCTCGTCGAAGCCAGTGAGTCACTGTCGTCGGCCAACGCCATGGCCGGCAATATCGCCAATTCGGTGAAAGGCCCGGAGCGTAAACCGCTGCTGGCGCTGCAACAGCTGATCATGTTGAACGAGCTTCTGGTGAATCGGCTGCTGGATAAGATGAAATTGCCTCAATAATTTCGCTGGCTGTAATGGCCTCTTCGCGAGCAGGCTCGCTCCCACAGGGGATTGTCGTCGGGCACACATCTGTGAACCACGTTCCAAAGTGGGAGCGAGCCTGCTCGCGAAAGCGGCCTACCGGGCAACATCCATTTCACACAGGCAATAAAAAACCCGGAAGCTCTCGCTATCCGGGTTTTTTGTATCAACCATCCAATCAGCGGTTAAACCGCTCCACCAACGAGTATTGCGTGTTGGCAGTCTTGGTCAGCTCTTCACTCAGCAACGCCGAGTTATGCGCCTGTTCCGAGGTCTGGTCCGCCAGTTCCGAAATGTTGCTGATGTTGCGGCTGATTTCTTCAGCCACGGCACTTTGCTCTTCGGTCGCGGCGGCGATCTGGGTGGTCATGTCGGTGATGTTGGCCACCGCTTCGCTGATGCCCACCAGGGCCTGATCCGCTTCCAGTACCCGCGCTACACCTTCTTCCGCCTGGCGATGCCCGGCTTCCATGGTTTGTACGGCGCTGGTGGCGGTCTGCTGCAACTTGGCGATCAGGGCGTGGATCTGGCCGGTGGATTCGCTGGTGCGTTGCGCCAGTTGGCGGACTTCGTCGGCTACCACGGCAAAACCGCGACCCATTTCACCGGCGCGGGCTGCTTCAATCGCGGCGTTGAGCGCGAGCAGGTTGGTCTGGTCGGCGATGCCTTTGATCACGTCGACCACACCGCCGATTTCGTCGCTGTCCTTGGCCAGTTGGGTCACGGTCAGGCCGGTTTCACCGACCACGACCGACAGGCGCTGGATGGCTTCGCGGGTTTCACCGGCGATGTCGCGGCCGCGGCCGGTCAGGCGATTGGCTTCCTGGGTGGCGTCGGCGGTGCGCTGGACGTGGCTCGCCACTTCTTGCGTGGTGGCGGCCATCTGGTTGACGGCGGTGGCGACCTGTTCGGTTTCCACGCGCTGACGTTCCAGACCGCTGGAGCTGTTATGCGCCAGCGCGTCGGACTGTTTGGCCTGATCGGTCAGGTGCTCGGCGGTGTCCTGCAGACGGGTCAGGCAGGTTTTCAGGCGCGCTTCCTGGCTGAGGATCGACATTTCCAGACGGGCCTGTGGGCCGCGGCTGTCGGTGTACATCTGCGCGATCAACGGGTCGGACGTGGTCTGCTCGGCCAGACGCAGCAGGCGCTTGAGCCCGCGTTGTTGCCATTGCAGGCCCAGCAGGCCCAGCGGCACCGACAGACCGGCGGCGAGGGCGAAGCCCCACTGCGAGTTCAGGGTGGCGCCGATCATGAAGCTCAGTTGGCTGACCAGAATGAACGGCAGCCAGTCCTGCAACACCGGCAGCCATTTGTCTGTTTGAGGGATCGCCGACTTGCCCTGGTTGATGCGTTGATAGAGCGCTTCGGCACGGCGGATCTGTTCAGCGGTAGGTTTGACCCGCACCGACTCGTAACCGACCACCTGACTGCCGTCGAACACCGGCGTTACATAGGCGTTCACCCAGTAATGATCACCGGTCTTGCAGCGATTCTTGACAATGCCCATCCATGGCAAGCCTTGTTTCAGTGTGCCCCACATGTGCGAAAACACCGCCGCCGGCACGTCAGGGTGACGAACCAGGTTGTGCGGCGCACGGATCAGTTCCTCACGCGAAAACCCGCTGATTTCGACGAAAGCGTCGTTGCAGTAGGTGATCACGCCCTTGGCGTCGGTTGTGGAAATCAACCGTTGCTGAGCCGGGAAAGTCCGTTCGCGTTGTGTAATGGGCTGGTTGTTACGCATGGTTTTTCAATCCGCAAGGCTTTGAAAGGTTGTCGGCGGTACCGGCGATTTATTGAAATTTTTTTTCATTTATATGTACGGCGTCGCAAAACGGCCCTTGCTTCAACCCGCGAGCATCGGATAGGTGAACAGACCGAAATGCAGCAGGTTCAGGCCAAAATGCGTGGCGATCGCCGCACCGAGCCCGCCAAAACGGTAGGCCAGACCATAGCCGACACCCGCCAGGCTCGCCAGCAACACCCATTGCCAGCCGGCGCCCACATGCACCAGACCGAACAGCAGAGACGCCAGCAGCAGCGCGAGGTTTTCGCCGTAGGGCAGGTGTTTGAAACGCCGGCTCAGGCCGCCCTGTATATAGCCGCGAAACAGCGCTTCTTCGACCAGCGTCACCAGCAGCAGATTGTTCAGCACCCACAGCCACGCCTGATCCGGCCATTTCGGCGCCCAGGTGATCATGCCCAGCAACACCGCGCCGCCCAGCGCCAGAATCACGCTCAACGTCAGTGCCAGCGCGGTGGCGTACACCGTCAGGCGCAAGGAGCGTCGCGCGACGATCCATGGGCAGACCAGCAGCAGCCAGAAGCCAATCAGCGGTTTGTCGAGATTCAGGTACATCGAGAACGGCACGGCGTTGTCGGTGAAGCGCTGCGGCTCGATGGCCCGGCCGTTGTAGAAACCCGGCAGCCAGTGCAGGGCCAGCGCCAAAGCCAACACGATAAACAGGCCATGGCCGAGATAACGCCCGACCGGCACGGTTTGCTGGCGCACGGCGTAACCGGCGAAAACCAGCAGTGCAATGGAGATCAGCGCCAGCCAGCCGAGCTGGCCGAAACTCGACGCCAATCCGTAACCAAGGCTGAGAAGCCCGAGATAGAGCCATGGCAGAGCTGTCATGGAAAGTCCTTGTGCACGATTTGTGGACAGGCTTTCTACACGGGTGGGGGCGAGGGGACAAGTGAAGTTGCGGCGAGAAACCGGGACAACACCCAAAGCCGTGGCTGACACTGAGACTTGTGGGAGCTGGCTTGCCAGCGATAGCGGTGAGTCAGTCAATGAAGATATCGACTGTGCAGACGCCATCGCTGGCAAGCCAGCTCCCACAGGGATTTGTATAAGGCTGAAATGTCAGCGCAGATTGAGCCTTGCCGCCGCGCGCTCGGTGATTTCAGTGCGCAGCTTCAGCGAAGGTGCCGCGCGCTTGCGGGCCTCTTCAACAACCGCACCCGGCGCCGTCTCCGGGCTGCCCGAATCAAACGGCGGCGCTGGCGCATATTCCAGCTGCAACTGCACCAGTTGCGCCGTATCGACACCGACCAGTTCCTGCGCCAGGGTCAGGACAAAATCGATCCCCGCCGTGATACCGCCCCCGGTAAACAGATTGCCGTCGCGCACCACCCGATCCTTCACCGCAATCGCGCCCAGTGTGGGCAGCAGATCGTGATAAGCCCAGTGCGTAGTCGCCCGTTTACCCTGCAAAAGACCCGCCGCCCCAAGCACCAGCGAACCGGTGCACACCGACGTCACGTAACGCGCCTGCGCCGCTTGCGCCTTGATGAACGCCAGCGTCTGCTCATCTTCCATCAACGGCCCGACTCCGGCGCCGCCGGGTACGCAGATCACATCCAGATCCGGGCAGTCCTCGAACGTGGTGGTCGGTTTCAGCACCAGCCCGGTGCTGGCGGTGACCGGCACCAGATCCTTCCAGATCAGGTGCACTTGCACGTCCGGCAACGAGGCCAGCACGTCGTACGGGCCGGTCAGGTCGAGTTGCTGCACCTGGGGAAACAACAGAAAACCGATCTGCAACGCCATGGTTCTTCTCCGTGAAAAGGGGGTAGACGGCTTCACTGTAGGCGCGTAGGTTTTGGCGCATACGCCAATCAGCCCACGAATTACGCCAAATGCCGAAAACCATCCACGTCCTCGCGTTCGCCAATGTGCAATTGCTCGATGTCACCGGGCCGTTGCAGGTCTTCGCCTCGGCCAACGATATCGCCCGCCAGCAGGGTTTGCCTGCGCCGTACGCACCAACGGTCATCGCCAGCGGCGGCGGGGCGGTCAACTCTTCGGCCGGCTTGGCGATGCTGGCCGAGCCGCTGCCGCAGCAGCCCAGCGATACCCTGATCATCGCCGGCGGCTGGGGCGTTTATGCCGCTGCCGAAGACACTGAGTTAGTGAGTTGGGTGCGTGAACACGCCAACTGCTGCCGGCGCGTGGCTTCGGTCTGCACGGGAGCATTTCTGTTGGCGGCCAGCGGCTGGCTCGACGGTCGCCGGGTCGTCACCCACTGGACTCGTTGCGAACAACTGGCGCAGCAACACCCGCAATTACAGGTCGAGCCGAATCCGATCTTCATCAACGACGGCCCGGTCTGGACCTCGGCGGGCGTCACCGCCGGCATCGACCTGGCGCTGGCCATGGTCGAAGACGACCTAGGTCGCGACATGGCCCTGGACGTCGCCCGGCAACTGGTGGTGTTCCTCAAGCGACCGGGCGGGCAGTCGCAATTCAGCGTGACGCTGTCGCTGCAAAAACAGGGCAACCGCTTCGACGATCTGCACGCGTGGATTGCCGAGCACCTGACCTGCGATCTGGGCATCCCGACCCTCGCCGAACAGGCCGGCATGAGCGAGCGCAGCTTCGTGCGTCACTACCGCGCCGACACCGGCCAGACCCCGGCCCGGGCCATCGAACTGATCCGCGTTGAAACCGCGCGCCGGTTGTTGAGCGATACCGGATTGCCGATCAAGCGGGTCGCGGCCAATTGTGGATTTGGCAGTGAAGAGACCCTAAGGCGCAGCTTCCTGCGGGCCATGGGGGTGACGCCGCAGGCGTATCGGGAGCGGTTTTCGGTCAGCGCTGGAGCAGATCCAGTAATGCCTTGAGCGTTTCGCCCGGCGCTTCCTCGGGAATGTTATGCCCGACTCCCGCCAGCACTCGCCGTTCATAAGGCCCAGTGAAGTGATGGGCATCTTCATCGTCCGCCGGCGCCGGGCCAACGCCATCATCGGCACCGCACAGCGAAATCGCCGGCACGCCGATCGCCGGCTGTTTCTCCAGCGCCTGCTCCATCCCTTCCAGCGCCGGATCGCCCGGCGCATACATGAAGCGATGACGATAAGAGTGAATCACCACCTCAACGAAATCCGGGTTGTCGAACGCCGGCGCGCTCAGCGGATAACGCTCGGCGTTCCGCGCCCAGGTCGGTGACCACAACTGCCACAGCAACTCGCACAGCGCCCGTCGATTCTGCGTCAGCCCTTCAACGCCACGGGGCGTATGGAAGTAGTACTGATACCAGTAGCGATGCTCGCTCGCAGGATCCAGCGGCCGGATCGAATTCGGAATGTCTTGCAGGTTGTAGCCGTCGCCCGTCACTAAACCGCGCACACGCTCGGGATACAACGCCGCCACAATGCACGCCGCCCGACCGCCCCAGTCATAACCGCACAACGTCGCTTGCTCGATGCCCAGCGCATCCATCAGCTCCAGCAGATCCTGCGCCAGCGCCGCTTGCTGGCCGGAGCGCAGCGTGTACTGGCTGTTGAAACGGGTCGGCCCGTAACCGCGCAGGTACGGCACGATTACCCGATAACCCTTGGCGGCGAGGGGCGGGGTGATTTCGTCGTAGGCGCGGGGAGAGTAGGGGAAACCGTGCAGCAGGATGACCGGCGTGCCGTTTTCCGGGCCGTGATGCTCATAGGCGATGGTCAGACTTTCAGTCTTGCAAAACTGCATCACGGCTCGGGTCATACGGGATTCCTCAAGTTTCGGCTTCCGCCACCTGATTGAAATACTTGCTGCGATCCGGCGTAAACGTCACCACCATTTTCGTCCGCGAGCAGGTTATGACCCGCTCGGCACCCAGATCAATATCCAGATCTTCCCCGCGCAACCCTTGCCACTGGGCGAGGTATTTCAGCGATCCGTACTTTTCATTCTTCTTCAGGCTGCGACTGACCCCGCCTTTCCAGCCCAGTACCGGCAATTCATCGGCGCGGCAGCGCTGGGCGAGGTCGGGGAAGCGGGTGGCGCGCTGGCGGCCGATTTCCCAGCATTTGATCAGGCCCTTGTCGGCGGCTTCCCACAGTTCGTCGCGGGTCAGGCCAGACCTCAATGGGGACGCGATGGGGCGGTGGATGCGTTGGCTCATTCTGGTTCCTTGAATCGGGTTTTTATTGGACAGCTCCGCTGTGCCCGTTGCGGTGGATGGTAGGGGGGGATGTAACAGCTGGCAACAAGGTATTTCGGCGTGTAAGTGCGAGTTGCGGGCCAAGCGTTACACGGGGTTGGCAGGTTTTTGTAGGGCGTGCCATCAACAAGTTGTATCGAAAGGAATCGATTGTGTGGGCCAGCCCTTCAACCGCAAGGCTCGGGGGTGTTTGCCGTTCGTAGGTGGCCATCCTACAAACGGCGATTGGAGTTGGGATCTTTCTTACAGGCACTGGCGAAGAAGGATGACTACGGTTGCCAGTAATTTTTCTCCCCACTCAATTTGCGATCGAGAAAACTCGCCGCGCTGATCAGCGCCAGGTGGGTCAACGCCTGGGGCGTGTTGCCCAGATGCCGGCCACGATTGTCGAATTCCTCCGCATAAAGCCCCAACGGATTGGCATAACGCAGCAGTTGCTCGAACTCCAGATGGGCCTTTTCCACTTGCCCGGCGCGGGCCAGGCATTCGACGTACCAGAACGAGCACGCGGCGAACGCGCCTTCGGTGCCGGACAAACCGTCGATGCCGGCATCATCGTTGCGATAGCGGTAAACCATGCCGTCGCGCACCAGATGTTTCTCGATGGCTTCCAGGGTCGCGAGCCATTTCGGATCCTTGGCGCTGACGAAGCGTACCAGCGGCATCAGCAGCATCGAGCCATCCAGTGCGGTGCCGCCCTGGTACTGCACGAAATGCCCACGCTCTGCGTTCCAGAAGTTGTCCCAGATGTCGGCGTGGATCGCCTGACGGGTCTGGTCCCAACGGGCGAACGGTGCCGGCAGCGAGCGTTTCGAAGCCAGGCGGATCGCCCGGTCCAGTGCCACCCAGCACATCAGCCGCGAATGCAGGAAGTGATGTTGCTCACCGCGCATTTCCCAGATGCCTACATCCTTGGTCTGCCAGGTCTCACAGACCTGATCGACCACTTCCATCACATGTTTCCAGCCTTCGTGGGAAATCGCGTCGCCGTACTTGTTGACCAGATAAACGGCGTCCATCAGTTCACCGAAGATATCCAGTTGGATCTGGTCGTACGCGCCATTGCCGATGCGCACCGGTTTCGCACCGCCATGGCCGGACAAATGCGTGAGTTCGGTTTCCGGCAACTCCTGGCGGCCGTCGATGGCGTAAAGGATATTCAGCTTCATTGATGATTGGCCGCGGCAATCGCTGACCCGCCCGCGCAGCCAGCGCATATAGGCGTTGGCTTCGTCGACAAAGCCCAGGCGCATAAAGGCGTAGACGGTGAAGGAGGCGTCGCGGATCCAGGTGTAGCGATAGTCCCAGTTGCGTTCGCCGCCGGGTGTTTCCGGCAGACCGAAGGTGGCGGCAGCAAGGATTGCGCCGTGCTGGCGCGAGGTGAGCAGCTTGAGGGCGAGGGCCGAGCGGTTGACCATTTCCCGCCAGCGACCGCGATAGTTGGACTTGCCGATCCAGTCGCGCCAGAACTTCAGCGTGCGCTCGATGCACAACTGCGCGGCGCCTTCGGCGAAACGCGGATCGTCGCTGGCGCCGAGCATGAACGCCGCCGTTTCATCCTGCTTGAGGGTGAATTGCCCGACCGCCGCATCGTGATCGACGCTCAAGGCTTGATCCGAGGCCAGCCGCAGTGTCGGCTGCCCGCTGGCGCTGAACAGCACATCCTGTTTATCGATGACGGCGCGGGTTTCAGCGCGGGCGTAGTCATGCCGAACCGCGCAGCGCAGGTGAAACGTCGCCTGTCCGCTGACCACTCGCACCCGGCGCATCAACAGCGGCAAGGCATCGTCGTTGTCGCCGATGGGCAGCAGATCGGTGATTTCCACCACGGCGAGGTCGCTGAGCCAGCGGGTCTGCAGGACGTTGGTGTCTGGCAGGTAAATCTGTTCGCGCCGGGCATCGGGCAGGTCCGGGGCGAGCTGGAAAATCCCCGCATCGGGTGTGTCTAGCAGCGAACAGAAGATCGACGGGCTGTCGAACTCCGGCCAGCAGAAAAAATCCACGCTGCCCTTGTCATTGACCAGCGCGGCACTGCGCAGGTCGCCAATGATGCCGTGGGCGTCGATGGGGCTTTGTCGTTCGGATTGATGCTCAGCCATTGCCACGGAACTCCGGATAGAGGCTCATGCCGCCGTCGATGAACAGGGTGGTGCCAACGATGTAGTCAGAGACATCGGAGGCGAGAAACACCACCGCGTTGGCCACGTCCTCGACATCGCCGATGCGCCCGTAAGGAATGAGTTTGAGCAGGTCCTGCGCGGCGTCGCCTTCGGTGGCGTCCTTATTGATGGCCGTGCGGATCGCCCCCGGCGCGATGCCGTTGATGCGGATGCGCTGGTGGCTGACTTCCTGGGCCAGGGTCTGCATCAACTGATCGACGCCGCCCTTGGACGCTGCGTAATTGACGTGCCCAGCCCAGGGAATGCGCTGGTGCACCGAACTCATGTGGATGATTTTGCCGGCGGCCCGGGACACGCCTTCGCGAATACCCTGGCGATTGAAGATCCGCAGCGCGGCGCGGGCGCAGAGGAACTGGCCGGTGAGGTTGACGCCGATCACCGCGCTCCAGTCGGCCAGCGACATATCCACAGCCGCCGCGTCTTTTTGCAGGCCGGAGTTGGCCACCAGAATGTCCAGCGTTCCAAAGGTATCGAGGGTCTGCTGGAACAATCGCTCTACGTCTTCTTCCTTCGAGACATCGGCGCCGATGGCGATGGCCTGTCCACCGTCGGCGACGATCTGCCGGGCCAGCGCTTCGGCGGGTTCGGCCTGACGGTTGTAGTTGATAACCACGGCGGCACCGGCGGCGGCCAGGGCTTTGGCGGCGCCGTGGCCGATGCCGGAACTGGCGCCGGTGACTAGTGCCACCTGACGGGCGAGGGAAATCTGCATGCAGGGTCGCGCCTTGGGTTGAGGGCTTATTTAGCTGACTGATGGGCGGCGGCGAGAGTTCATCCGCGTATATGAAATCATCGACAGCTTTATGCGGCAGCGATTGGCCCTGCACGCCACAGGGACTTCACACTCCACCAACAATTCCTCGCTTCCCCGCCCGTCAGGCTTTGTGGCAACTTGGCCGCCCCTGATGAGGCTGCATCCGATGGCAAACCCTTACCGCGAGTTGTTCAACGCCCCAGGCGCCCGGGCTTTTGTGATGGCCGCGATGATCGCGCGCATGCCGATTTCCATGACCGGCATCGGCGTGATCACCATGCTCTCGCAATTGACCGGCGGCTATGCGTTGGCGGGTGGGGTGGCGGCGACGTTTGCGCTGGCCACGGCGTTTTGCGCGCCGCAGGTTTCAAGGCTGGTGGACCGTTTCGGCCAGGGGCGGGTGCTGCCGGTGGCGGCGCTGATCGGCGGGGGCGCGCTGCTGATGTTGCTGCTGTGCACCCGTTTGCAGGCGCCGACCTGGACCCTGTTTGTCTGCGCCGCACTGGCCGGTTGCATGCCGAGCATGTCGGCGATGGCGCGGGCGCGCTGGACCGAAATCTATCGCGGCCAGCCGCAGTTGCAGACCGCGTATGCGCTGGAGTCGGTGCTCGACGAAGTCTGCTTTATTGTCGGCCCGCCGTTGTCGGTGGGGTTGTGCGTCGGCGTGTTTCCCGAGGCCGGGCCGCTGGCGGCGCTGTTGATGTTGGCCATTGGCGTCACGGCGTTCGTCGCCCAGCGCAGCACCGAGCCGCCGGTGCATCCGCACGAATCGCAGCATCAGGGCTCGATCATTCGTTCCACCGACGTGCAATGGCTGCTGGCGTTGATGCTCGCCATGGGCGTGATTGTCGGCGTGGTGGATGTGGTCAGCGTCGCGTTCGCCCAGCAGCAGGGCCAGCCGGCGGCGGCCAGCATCGTGTTGTCGGTGTACGCCATCGGTTCCTGTCTGGCCGGTATCGCCTTCGGTGCGATGCGCTCGAAACTGCCGTTGCCGCGGCTGTTTCTGTATGGCGGGATCGCGACGGCGGTGACCACGCTGCCGTTGTTGCTGGCGACCAACATCCTCGGGTTGTCCGTGGCGGTGTTCATCGCCGGGCTGTTTTTCTCGCCGACCCTGATCGTGGCCATGGCGTTGATCGAGCGCATCGTGCCGCCGGCCAAGCTCACTGAAGGTCTGACCTGGCTGGTCACCGGTTTGAGCATCGGCGTGGCCATCGGCGCTGCCGGCTCCGGCGCACTGGTGGATGCCTTTGGCGCGCGCAGCGGTTTCTGGCTGGCGATTGCCGCCGGTGCGGTGGTGCTGGGCTCTGCGGTGCAGAGCTTTCGTCACCTCAAATAATCCCGGTTACCAGCCCCGGCCCGAGTTCACCCAGAAGTTGACCGACAGCGACGTCGATACTGACTCCACCTGATGGAACCAGCCCTCGGGCAGGAACAGCAGATCGCCGGCCTCCAGCGTCACGCGCAGGAAAGTCACGTCGCGTGCGGCGGGGAAGCGCTCATAGTCCGGCGCATCCGGGTTGAAATCACAACCGTCCAGGCCGCCTTCCGGCGCGGTGGACCAGGTGCCCAGCGCTTCGCGATGGTGGGGCGCGGCGAGGGTAAATTTCTTCTGGCCCCAGACCTGGGCGAACAGGTTGTCGGAGTCGTCGCGGTGCAGCGGCGTCAGCGTGCCCTTGGGGCCGATCCAGATCCGTGGCGGGATGAACAGCGAAGCATCGAAGTAGGGCGGGTATTGAATTTGCTGCATCAGCGCGGCCGGCAGGATGTTGTTGCCCATGTATGCCGGTGGCTCGCCGTCCGCGCCCTTGACCGCCGGGCTGTCCAGCGACGCGATGAAATCGGCCATCGAGGTGGAGCGGAAATCCCGTTCGGTGGAGAAGGTTTTTTTCACGTAATCGCCGTGGCGGGTGATGCCTTGCAGTTCGGCGAAATGCACCAGCGACTCTTCGCGGCTGAGCTTGAACAGGGGCCAGTCGTGCAAGGCATTGTTGATGACCACCGGCGTGCCGAAGGGCAGGTAGCGCTCCTCGAATTCCTGACACGACAGTTCGCTGCGCGGCCGGCGCTCGACGACGGTCTGCACCGGTCGTGCGGCGGTGATGCTTTCACTGCGGCGCGGCGGTGTCGGATAGCGCTTGTTCATGTCGACCTTTTGCGCCGGCGCCCCCCCGTAGCGGGCCTGGTCGATGATCTGCGGCAGCATCGTCGCCAGGCCCATGTTGCCGCCGATCTTCAACCGACCGCTGGCGAACAGTTCCTCGACGTTGGCGGTGCCGCTCATGATCCCGGCAAAATCGTTTGGCGCCACTTCAATGGTCACGTCCGGATTCGGGTGGCGACCGGCCTCGGTGCGGCTGCTGGCCTTGACCTCGGACCAGCACGCCAGCTGTGGACCCAGCACGAATTGGAAAACGCCTTCGATGCCGACGGCGCTGGCATTGGCGAACAGCTTGCCCAGGATGGTCTGCAGGTCCACGGTGAATCCTCGTTGTTGTTTTGGCCTGAACGGTTAACGAGGGTTTGCCGGGGAAATTTAGCCACCCTCGACTAATTTGCCCGGCCGTTGATCCGTACCCTTTTGAAGAGACATTTTTTCGAGGGAAGCGTGGTGACCAACAAGTTGACCTTGCTGTGCCTGCCGTACTCCGGCGCCAGTGCCATGGTCTACAGCCGCTGGCGGCCGAAGCTGCCGCAATGGCTGCAACTGCAACCGGTGGAACTGCCGGGGCGCGGCGCACGGTTCGACGAACCGCTGCACACCGACATGCGCGCACTGGCGATGCAACTGGCCAGGGAATTGCGCCCGACGCTCAAGACCCCGTATGCGTTGTTCGGCCATAGCCTGGGCGCGCTGATGGCCTGCGAAATCGCCCATGCGCTGCGGGCGCTGGGCTGTCCGGAACCGGTGGCGCTGTTCGCCTCGGGCACCGCTGCGCCGACCATGCGCGCCGATTACGACCGCGGTTTTGCCGACCCCAAGACCGACGCCGAGCTGATCGACCAGTTACGCACGCTCAACGGCACCAGCGAGGAAGTGCTGGCCAACGAAGAGTTGATGAGCCTGACGCTGCCGATCCTGCGCGCGGATTTCCTGTTGTGCGGCAAGTTCCAGCCGTTGCAGCGCCCGCTGCTCAAATGCCCGGTGCATGTGCTCGGCGGCAAGGCCGACAAGGCCACCACCGAGCAATTGATCGGCTGGAGCAAGGAAACCTCGGGCAGTTTCTCGGTGGACATGCTGGCCGGCGGGCACTTCTTCATTCATGAACACGAAGCCCGAGTGCTCAAGGTGATCAAGGATCAACTCGAGGTGCATCACCGTCGCCACGCGCTGGCCGTCAGCGCCTGAGTTTCAACTGGCGACTGCAGGCTCTCTGCCCGCAGTCGCTTCCTCTTGTGGCTTGCAGCTTCGAGCTTGCAGCTACCCCTCTGACACTTCTTCTCAATCGCTAATTTTTCCGGTCTGCATTCGTTTTATAGGGACGACGTGCCTTTGTGCTGCCTGCCTACTGATCCGGATGCCAAGAAATGAATGCAGAAGACTCCTTGAAACTCGCTCGCCGGTTTATCGGGTTGCCCCTGGAAAAGCGCCGGATGTTCCTGGCTGCCCTGGCGAAAGAAGGGGTGGATTTTTCCCGGTTCCCGATTCCCGCAGGCGTCGAGGCCGAGGACCGGCAGGCGCTGTCTTATGCCCAGCAGCGCATGTGGTTTCTCTGGCACCTGGACCCGCAAAGCGGCGCCTACAACCTGCCGGCGGCGGTGCGCCTGACCGGTCGCCTGAACCAGCCGGCGCTGGAACAAGCCTTCGCCAGCCTGATCGAACGCCACGAAACCCTGCGCACGGTGTTCCAGCAGCAGCCTGACGACAGCCTGCTGCAAGTGCCGCTGCAACAACCGCTGGACATCCAGCGCATCGACCTCAGCGATTTGCCCGCCGCCGAACGTGAAGCCCGTGTGGCTGCTGCCGCGCAGGAGCAATCGCTGCTGCCGTTCGACCTGGCCAACGGCCCGCTGCTGCGGGTGCGCCTGTTGCAACTGGCCGAGCAGGAACATGTGTTGCTGCTGACGCTGCACCACATCGTCTCCGACGGCTGGTCGATGAACGTGCTGATCGACGAGTTCTGCCGCTTCTATGACGCCCACGATCAAGGCCGCGCTGCCGAACTGCCGCCGCTGGCGGTGCAATACAGCGACTACGCCCTGTGGCAGCGCCGCTGGCTGGAGGCCGGCGAACAGCAGCGTCAACTCGACTACTGGCTGGCGCAGATGGGTGACGAACACCCGGTGCTGGAATTGCCGGTGGATCGCCCGCGCCCGGTGCTGCCGAGCAATCAGGGCCAGCGTCTGGAAAGCGTGGTGGACGCTGCATTGGTCGAGCAACTGCGCGGCATCGCCCGTCAGCACGGCGTGACGCTGTTCATGCTGTTGCTCGGCACCTTCAATATTCTGCTGCACCGGTACACTGGCCAGACCGACCTGCGCGTCGGCGTGCCGATCGCCAATCGCAACCGCCGGGAAATCGAAGGGCTTATCGGCTTCTTCGTCAACACTCAAGTGCTGCGTGTCGAACTGGACGGCCAGACCTCCATCGCTGATCTGCTGCGTGACCTCAAGGAAACCGCCCTCGGCGCCCAGGCCCACCAGGACTTGCCGTTCGAACGTCTGGTCGAGGCGCTGAAACTGGAGCGCAGCCTCAGTTACAACCCGCTGTTCCAGGTGATGTACAACCACCAGCCGGAAGTCGCCGACGTCACCACGCTCAAGGTCGGCAGCGGTCTGGAACTGGGCGTCATCGAATGGGAGAGCCGCAGCACCCAGTTCGACCTGAGCCTGGATACCTACGAGAAGGGCGGGCAACTGCACGCGGCGTTCACCTACGCCACGGACCTGTTCGAGCCTGAAACCGTCGAGCGCATGGCGCGTCACTGGACGAACTTGCTGCGCAGCCTCGTCAGCGATCCGCAGCAGCGTGTCGGTGACATCGCGCTGCTGGAAACGGCCGAGCTGGAACAACTGACTCAGAAGTGGGGCCGCCACGATACCCAGTGGCCGAGCGAACGCCCGGTGCATCAGATGTTCGAAGCCCAGGCCGAGCTGACGCCGGATGCCGTCGCGCTGATTTTCGACGGCCAGCGATTGACTTATGCACAGCTCAACGCCCGGGCCAATCGCCTGGCGCGCACGTTGCTGGCGCAAGGTGTCGGCCCGGACGTGCTGGTGGGCGTGGCAGTGGATCGCGGACTGGAACTGATCGTCGCCATCCTTGCCGTGCTCAAGGCCGGTGGCGCTTACGTGCCGCTGGACCCGCAATACCCGCGTGATCGCCTGCTGTGCATGATCGAAGACAGCGGCAGCCGCTTGCTGCTGACCCAAAGTCATTTGCTCGACCGTTTGCCGGTACCGCAGAACGTCCGGAGCCTGTGCCTGGATCAGGCCGAAGTCTGGACGCACACCGAAGAAAGCAACCCGCAACGCGCCGTGTGGGCCGACAACCTGGCCTACGTGATGTTCACCTCCGGATCGACCGGTCGCCCGAAAGGCGTCGGCATCAGCCACGGTGCCCTGAGCAAACACGCGTTCGCCTCGCAGCATTACTACGACCTGAGCGCCGCCGATTGCGCGCTGCAATTTGCGACCTTCAACTTCGATGCCTTCGGCGAGCAGCTGTTCGGCCCGCTGACCTGCGGCGCCTCGGTGGTGCTGCGCGGTAACGAAGTGTGGGACAGCGAAACCCTGTACCGGAACATTGTTGAGCACGGCATCACGGTCATGGACCTGACCACCGCTTACTGGAACATGATCGCCAAGGAATTCGCCGCCGCCGGCCCGCGCGACTACGCGGCGCTGCGTCAGGTGCACAGCGGCGGTGAAGCGATGCCGCCGGAAGGCGTGCAGGCCTGGCGTCAGGCCGGGCTCGAGCACGTCAGACTGCTCAACACCTACGGCCCGACCGAAGCCACTGTCACCGCGACCACCCTCGATTGCAGCGACTACGTGTTCGGTCGCCAGCCGTTGCCACTGACAATGCCGATCGGCCAGCCGCTGCCGGGCCGTCACACTTATCTGCTGGATACTGATGGCCAGCCGACCCCGGTCGGCGTGGTCGGTGAGCTGCTGATCGGCGGTGAATTGCTGGCGCGCGGTTACTTCCAGCGCGCCGATCTGACTGCCGAACGCTTCATTCCCGATCCGTTTTCCAGCACTGGGGCGCGCCTGTATCGCACCGGCGACCTGGCGCGCTACAACGCCCTCGGCCAGATCGAATACGTCGGCCGGGTTGACCATCAAGTGAAGATCCGTGGTTTCCGTATCGAGCTGGGCGAAGTCGAAGCGCGCCTGCTGGAACTGAACGACGTCAGCGAAGCCGTGGTGCTGGCGGTGCAGGGCGGCAGCAGCCTGCAACTGGTGGCTTACGTAGTGCCAAAAGACACGTCCGTGGTTGCAGCGACGGCCGACGAACAAGGCGCCGCGCGGGAAGCGATCAAGGCTCAGCTCAAGGACAGCCTGCCGGACTACATGGTGCCGACGCAGCTGTTGTTCCTCGCCGAACTGCCCCTGAGCCCAAACGGCAAACTGGACCGCAAGGCCTTGCCGGCGCCGGACGCCAGCCAGATGCAGCAGGCGTTTGTCGCGCCGCGCAGCGAGCTGGAGCAGAAAATCGCCGGCATCTGGCAGGACGTGCTCAAGCTTGAACAGGTCGGCCTCACCGACAACTTCTTTGAGCTGGGCGGTGACTCGATCATCTCGATTCAGGTGGTCAGCCGCTCCCGTCAGGCCGGCATTCATTTCAGCCCCCGCGACCTGTTCCAGCACCAGACCGTGCAAGGTCTGGCCAGCGTGGCGCAGCAGGGCGGTGGTGGCGTGAGCATCGATCAGGGCCCGGTCACCGGCGAGCTGCCGTTGCTGCCGATCCAGCAAGTGTTCCTCGAGGACCCGATTCCCCAGCGTCACCACTGGAACCAGGCGGTGCTGCTGCGCAGTCATCAAACCCTGAACGCCGAGGCGCTGTTGCAAGCGCTGAACGCGTTGCTCGCGCATCACGACGGCCTGCGTTCGCGCTTCGTCGAAAGCGCCGAAGGCTGGCGTGCCGAAGTCGCGCCAATTGCGCACGATCCGGAACTGTTGTGGACCGCCGACAAGTTGGCCGACGGCGAACTGCAAGCGCTGTACGCCAAGGCCCAACAAAGCCTGAACCTGCAAAACGGCCCGCTGCTGCGCGCGGTGCTGGCGACCGTCGCCGATGGCAGTCAGCGTCTGTTGCTGGCGGTGCATCACCTGGTGGTGGACGGTGTGTCGTGGCGGATTCTGCTGGAAGACTTGCAACTGGCTTATCAACAGGCAGCGCAAAAAACCGCCATCAAGCTGCCGGCGAAAACCAGCGCCTACAAGACCTGGGGCGAACATCTGCAAGCTTATGCCGCGACCGAAGCGCTGCAGGCTGAACTCGGATTCTGGAAGCAACAACTCGATGGCGCGGTACTGGATCTGCCCTGCGACAACCCGCAGGGCAGTCTGCAAAGCCGTCATGCGCTGGTGCTGCACAGCCGCCTCGACCAAACGTTTACTCAGCAGTTGTTGCAACAGGCCCCAGCGGCCTATCGCACCCAGGTCAATGATCTGCTGCTGACCGCACTGGCGCGAGTCATCAGCCGCTGGACCGGCCACGCCGACACCCTGATCCAGCTGGAAGGCCACGGCCGCGAAGACCTGTTCGACGACGTCGACCTGACCCGCACCGTCGGCTGGTTCACCAGCCTGTTCCCGGTGCGTCTGACCCCGGCGGACTCCGTCGCGGCGGCGATCAAACAGATCAAGGAACAACTGCGGGCGATCCCGAACAAGGGCATCGGTTTCGGTGTGCTGCGCCATCTCGGCGACGCGTCCACCCAGGCCAGCCTCAAGGCGCTGGCGATGCCGCGCATCACCTTCAACTACCTCGGCCAGTTCGACGGCAGTTTCGATGTCGAGGACGGTGCACTGTTCAGCCCGGCCGGTGAAAACGCCGGGCTGGAGCAAAGCCTCGATGCGCCGCTGGACAACTGGCTGGGCGTCGAAGGTCAGGTCTACGACGGCGAACTCGACCTGCGCTGGACCTTCAGCCGCGAGCAATTCAACGAGGCGACCATCGCCCGTCTGGCCGAGGATTACGAACGTGAATTGCAAGGGTTGATCAGCCATTGCTGCGACGCGGATTCGATGGGCGTGACGCCGTCGGACTTCCCGCTGGCGCGCATCGATCAGGCACAACTGGACGCGATCCCGGTGCCGGCCGCCGGCATTGAAGACATCTATCCGCTGTCGCCGATGCAGCAGGGCATGCTGTTTCACACCTTGTACGAGCAGGGCACCGGCACTTACATCAACCAGTTGTGCGTCGATGTCGACGGCCTCGATCCCGAGCGTTTCCGTGCGGCGTGGCAAGCGACCATGGACGCTCACGACATCCTGCGCAGCGGCTTTATCTGGCAGGGCGAATTGCAGGAACAACTGCAAATCATCCATCGCCAACTGGCGCTGCCGTACACGCTGCTTGACTGGCGTGAACGCAGCGACATCGCCCAGGCCCTCAAGGATTTCACCGCCGCCGATCTGGCCGAAGGGTTCGACCTGACCCAGGCCGGGCTGCTGCGCGTGACTCTGATCCGCATCAGCGATAACCGTCATCACCTGATCTTCACCAACCACCACATTCTGATGGACGGCTGGAGCAGCGCGCAGATGCTCGGCGAAGTGCTGCAGCGTTATGCCGGCCAGCAACCACCGCGTCCTGTCAGCCGTTACTCGGATTACATCCAGTGGCTGCAACGTCAGGACGCGGCGGTCAGTGAAGCGTTCTGGCTGCAACAACTGGCGGATTTCCACGAGCCGACGGTGCTGGCGCAGGCCGCTGCCGGAGGTGGCGAGGTGCGCAGTGAAGCCGGTCATCTGCTCAAACATTACGACCTCAATGCGTCGCGCACCCGGCGCTTGAACGCGTTTGCCCGTGAGCAGAAAGTCACCGTCAACACTCTGGTGCAAGCCGCGTGGCTGTTGCTGTTGCAGCGCTACACCGGCAGCACCTGCGTGGCGTTCGGCACCACCGTGGCCGGGCGTCCGGCGGAACTGGTGGGGATCGAGCAGCAGGTCGGCCTGTTCATCAACACCTTGCCGGTGATCGCCGGCAGTCGTCCGGACCAGACCGTGGCCGCATGGCTGGCGGCGGTGCAGGCGCAGAACCTGTCGCTGCGCGAGTTCGAACACACGCCGCTGGCGAGCATTCAGCGTTGGGCCGGGCAGGGCGGCGAGTCGCTGTTCGACACGCTGCTGGTGTTCGAGAACTTCCCGATTTCCGAAGCGCTGCAACACGGCACCGCCCAGGGCGTGGTGTTCGGCGAAGTCGCCAACCAGGATCAGACCCACTATCCGCTGACCCTCGGCGTGACGCTGGGCGAAACCCTGGCGCTGCACATGAGCTTCGACCAGGCGCATTTCAGCGTCGCCACCGTCGAGCGCCTGAGCGCGCAGTTGCTGCACCTGCTGGAGCAGTTCGCTGAATCCGCCGAGCGTCGTCTCGGTGAAATCGCCCTGGCCACGGCCGACGAACATGCGCGGCAACAGGCGCAGAACCCTCCGCAGGCGTACCCGACCGATATCGCCGTGCACCAGCGTTATGCCCGCTTGGCCGCGCAGCAACCGGACCGCACCGCGGTCATTTTCGATGGCAAGCATTACAGCTATGGCGAACTGGATGCCCGGGCCAACCGTCTGGCCCATGAACTGATGGCCCGTGGCGTGCGCGCCGAAGTGCGGGTCGGCGTGGCGATGCCGCGCGGCGAAGGCCTGATCGTCGCCTTGCTGGCGGTGCTCAAGGCCGGCGGCGCCTATGTGCCGCTGGACACCAGCTACCCGCGCGAGCGTCTGGCGTACCTGATGCAGGATTCCGGACTGGCGCTGCTGCTGACCGATTCCCGTGTGTCGGCGCAACTGCCGATTGACGACGCCATGAGCGTGCTGGAACTGGACCGCCTCGACCTCAGCGGCCATTCGGCGCAGGCGCCGGTGGTGACGCTGGATCCGGACAATCTGGCCTACGTGATTTACACCTCCGGCTCCACCGGCAATCCGAAAGGCGTCAGCGTCACCCATGGGCCGCTGGCAATGCACTGCCTGGCCATCGGTGAGCGCTATGAAATGCGCGACAGCGATTGCGAATTCCACTTCATGTCGTTCGCCTTCGACGGCGCCCATGAGCGTTGGCTGACCAGCCTGACTCACGGCGGCTCGCTGCTGATCCGCGACGACAGCCTGTGGACGCCGGAGCAGACCTACAACGCGATGATCGAGCACGGCGTGACCGTGGTCGCGTTCCCGCCGGTGTATCTGCAACAACTGGCCGAACACGCCGAACGCGTGGGCAATCCGCCAAAGGTGCGGATCTACTGCTTCGGTGGCGATGCGGTACCGAATGCGAGTTTCGAGCGAGTCAAGCGCGCGCTGACCCCGGAGTACATCATCAACGGATACGGCCCGACCGAAACCGTGGTCACGCCGCTGATCTGGAAGGCCGGTCGCGATGTGCCGTGTGGCGCCGCCTATGCGCCGATCGGCAGCCGCATCGGCGACCGCAGCGCCTACGTGCTCGACGCCGACCTGAACCTGTTGCCGCAAGGCATGGCCGGCGAGCTGTACCTCGGTGGCAGCGGTGTGGCCCGTGGTTACCTGAATCGTTCGGCGATGACCGCCGAGCGCTTTGTCGCGGACCCGTTCAGCGCAACCGGTGGCGTGCTGTACCGCACCGGCGACCTGGTGCGCCAGCGTGCCGACGGCACCTTCGATTACCTGGAACGCATCGACAACCAGGTGAAGATCCGTGGTTTCCGTATTGAACTGGGCGAGATCGAAGCCAGCCTGCAAGCCCTCGACGGTGTGCGCGAAGCGGTGGTCGTGGCCCAGGAAAGCGCCGGCAGCAAACGGCTGGTGGCGTACGTGGTCGGCGATTCGAAGCACGGCGATTTCGCCGAGCAACTGCGGGCGCAACTCAAGGCCACGTTGCCGGCGCACATGGTCCCGGCCTACGTGCTGACCCTTGAGCGCATGCCGCTGACGCCGAACGGCAAACTCGATCGCAAGAACCTGCCCAAGCCTGACGTCAGCCAATTGCAGCAAACCTACGTGGCGCCGCAAAGCGCACTTGAGCAGCAACTGGCGACGATCTGGCAGGACGTGCTGAAGCTGGAACGCGTCGGCCTGACCGACAACTTCTTCGAGCTGGGCGGCGATTCGATCATCTCGATCCAGGTGGTCAGCCGCGCCCGTCAGGCCGGGTTGCGCTTCACCCCGAAAGACCTGTTCCAGCACCAGACCATTCAGGCGTTGGCCAATGTGGTGCAGACCGGCGAGCCGGTGCAGCCGATCGATCAGCACCCCGTAACTGGCGAAACCGCGCTGCTGCCGATTCATCAGTGGTTCTTCGCCCAGCCGATTCCCGACCGTCATCACTGGAACCAGTCGGTGATGCTCAAGACCGCTCAGCCGCTGGATGCTTCCGTTCTGGAGCAAGCACTGGATGCGCTGGTCGTGCATCACGACAGCCTGCGCCTGGACTTTGCCGAGCAAACGCAGGGCTGGACGGCGCAGTACCGCGATGTCGAAAGCCAGGCCGGTGAAACCGTGCTGTGGCAAGTCGAGGTCGCCGATCTGGCGGCCCTCGAAGTGCTCGGTAATCAAGCCCAGCGCAGTCTGCAACTGAGCGGCGGTTCGCTGATCCGTGCGGTGCTGGCGAACCTGGCCGATGGCAGCCAGCGTCTGTTGCTGGTGGTCCATCACCTGGTGGTGGATGGCGTGTCGTGGCGGATTCTGTTCGAAGACCTGCAAAGCGCTTACCGGCAGATCCAGTCGGGGGCGGCCGTGCAACTGCCGGCCAAGACCAGCGCCGTGAAAGCCTGGACCGAAGCGTTGCAGGACTACGCCGGCAGCGCACCGCTGCAAGCCGAACTGGGCTTCTGGCAGCAACAGTTGCAAGGCGCATCGAACGCTTTGCCGTGCGACAACCCGCAAGGCGGCCAGCAACATTGCCAGGCCATGGCGATCCGCACGCCGCTGGACAAGACCCTGACCCGCCAACTGCTGCAAGAGGCCCCGGCGGCCTATCGCACCCAGGTCAACGACCTGCTGCTGACCGCGCTGGCGCGGGTGATGGTGCGCTGGACCGGCGCCGACAATGTGCTGGTGCAACTGGAAGGTCACGGTCGCGAAGATCTGTTCGATCACGTCGATTTGACCCGCACGGTGGGCTGGTTCACCAGCCTGTTCCCGGCAAAACTGACCCCGACCGCCGACCTCGGCGCCTCGCTGAAACAGATCAAGGAACAGCTGCGGGCGATCCCCAACAAAGGCATTGGGTTTGGTGCCCTCGCGCACCTGGGCGACGACCATGCCCGGGCCACCTTGCAAGCGCTGCCGACGCCGCGCCTGACCTTCAACTATCTGGGCCAGTTCGACGGCAGTTTCGACGCCGGCGATGAAGCGCTGTTCGTGCCGACCAGCGAATCCGGTGGCGAAGAGGTGAATATGCAAGGCCCGTTGGGTAGCCCGCTGGCCCTCGATGGCAAGGTGTTCAATGGCGAACTGGACCTGAGCTGGACCTTCAGCCGCGAGATGTTCGAACCGGCGACCATCCAGCGTCTGGCCGACGATTACCTGCAAGAGCTGACCGCGCTGATCGCCCATTGCTGCGACAGCGCCAACCGTGGCGTGACCCCGTCGGACTTCCCGCTGGCCAGCCTGACCCAGGCCCAGCTCGACGCGCTGGCGCCGCAGCCGCAGACCATCGACGACATCTACCCGCTGTCGCCGATGCAGCAGGGCATGCTGTTCCACACCTTGCTCGAACACGGCAACGGCGACTACATCAACCAGATGCGTCTTGACGTCGATGGCGTCGACCCGCAGCGTTTCCGCGCCGCGTGGCAAGCGGTGGTGGATACCCATGACATCCTGCGCACCGGTTTCGTCTGGCAGGGCGATCTGGCGCAGCCGGTGCAAGTGGTGCAGCGTCAGCTCGAGGTGCCGTTCCGCGTACTCGACTGGAACGGTCACAGCGACGTTGATACCGCGCTGAAAAAACTCGCCGACGAAGAGCGTACCCAAGGCCTGGACCTGAGCCGTGCACCGTTGCTGCGTCTGGTGCTGGTGCGCATCGCTGAAAACCGTCATCACCTGATCTACACCAACCATCACATCCTGATGGACGGCTGGAGCAGCGCGCAGTTGCTCGGCGAAGTGTTGCAGCATTACAGCGGCGAAGCGGTGCCGCGTCCGACCGGGCGCTACCGCGATTACATCGCCTGGCTGCAGCGTCAGGACGCTGCGACCGCCGAAGCCTACTGGCTGGCGGCGCTGGGTAATCTGCAGGAGCCGACGCGTCTGGCCGATGCCATCGCGCGGCCGAATGCCGGTCTGCCGAGCGTCGGTTACGGCGATCATTTCCAGGTGCTCGATGCCAGCCTGACCCAGCGTCTGGGCGAGTTTGCCCGAGCCTCGAAAGTCACCGTCAACACCCTGGTGCAAGCCGCGTGGCTGCTGCTGTTGCAGCGCTACACCGGCAAGGAATGCGTGGCGTTCGGCGCCACCGTCGCCGGGCGTCCGGCGGATCTGCCGGGGGCCGAACAGCAGGTCGGTCTGTTCATCAACACCTTGCCGGTGATCGCCGCGCCACAAGCACAGCAGAGTCTGGCCAGCTGGCTGCAAGGCGTGCAGGCACAGAACCTGGCGCTGCGCGAGTTCGAGCACACACCGCTGGCGCAGATCCAGCGCTGGGCCGGGCAGGGCGGTGACGCGCTGTTCGACAGCCTGATGGTGTTCGAGAACTACCCGATCGCCGAAGCGCTGGAGCAAGGCGCGCCGCAAGGCCTGCAATTCGGTCCGGTGCAGAACCACGAGCAGACCAACTATCCGTTGACCCTGCTGGTGCATCTGGGCGCCGAACTGTCGGTGCACTTCAGCTACCAGCGCGACCGTTTTGCCGACGCCAGCGTGGCGCAACTGGGCGCGCACTTGCAGCGTTTGCTCGAGCAGATGACCGAGGCGGGCGAGCGTGCGCTCAGCGAATTGCATCTGATCGAAACGGCGCCGGTTTCCAGCGATTTCGTCACCGAACTGTGCATCCACCAGCGCATCGCCCGTCAGGTCGCCGCGACCCCGGATGCATGGGCCGTTACCTTCGCCGACACGCAGCTGAGCTACGCCGAACTGGACGCCCGGGCCAACCGACTGGCGTACAAATTGATCGAACTCGGCGTCGGCGCGGAAGTGCGGGTGGGCGTGGCGTTGCCCCGTTCCGAGCAGTTACTGATTGCACTGCTGGCGGTGCTCAAGGCCGGCGGCGCCTACGTGCCGCTGGACCCGGATTACCCGGCCGACCGCGTGGCCTACATGCTCGAAGACAGCCGCGCGCGAGTGCTGCTGACCGAACAGGAACTGGCGGCGACGCTGAGCGTGCCGTCGGAGACTCAAGTGTTGTTGCTGGATCAGGTTGAGCTGGCCGGCTATTCGCATCAGGCACCGCAAACCGCCGTGACCCCGGACAACCTCGCCTACGTGATCTACACCTCCGGCTCCACCGGCAAGCCGAAAGGCGTGGCGATTCCCCATCGCAACGTCATGGCGCTGATCGACTGGTCGGCCAAGGTCTACCGCCGCGAGGACATTCAAGGCGTGCTGGCCTCGACCTCGGTGTGTTTCGACCTGTCGGTGTGGGAGCTGTTTGTGACCCTGGCCAACGGCGGCTCGCTGATCATCGCCCGCAACGCGCTGGAACTGCCGCAACTGCCGGCGCGGGATCAGGTGCGCCTGATCAACACCGTGCCGTCGGCGATCAACGCGTTGCAGCGCGCCGGGCAGATTCCACCGGGTGTGCGGATCATCAACCTGGCGGGCGAACCGCTCAAGCAAGGGCTGGTGGACGCGCTGTATCAGCAGCCGAGTATTGAGCACGTCTACGACCTGTATGGTCCGTCGGAAGACACCACTTACTCGACCTGGACCCGCCGCACCGCCGATGGTCAGGCACGGATCGGTCGCGCGCTGGATCACTCCATCAGCCACTTGCTCGATGCCGATCTGCAAGCGGTGCCGCACGGCGTGTCGGCCGAGTTGTACCTGTCGGGTGCCGGTGTCACGCGTGGTTACCTGGGCAAAGCGGCGATGACCGCCGAGAAGTTCGTGCCCAACCCGTTCGCCCGCAACGGCGAGCGTCTCTACCGCACCGGCGATCTGATTCGTCAGCGCGAGGACGGCGAGCTGGAGTACATGGGCCGGATCGACCATCAGGTGAAAATTCGTGGTTTCCGGATCGAACTTGGTGAAATCGAAGCGCGGCTGCTGGCGCAACCGGGCGTCAGCGAGGCGGCCGTGCTGGCCGTCGAGGCCGAGGGTGGCGCGCAACTGGTGGCCTATGTCGTGGCCCCGCAACTGGACGTGTACGACGGTGAAGCGCAGCGCCAACTGCGTGACGGACTAAAGACTGGCCTCAAGTCTTCGTTACCTGACTACATGATTCCCGCGCACCTGCTGTTCCTTGAGCAGTTGCCCCTGACCCCCAACGGCAAGCTCGACCGCAAGGCGCTGCCGGCGGTGGACGCCAGCCAGATGCAGGTCGCGTATGTCGCGCCGCAATCGGAGCTTGCGCAACAGGTCGCGGCAATCTGGCAGCAAGTGCTCACCGTGGAACGCATCGGTCTGAACGATCACTTCTTCGAACTCGGCGGGCACTCGCTGCTGGCGGTCAATGTCGTGTCGCGCATCGCCCTGGAACTGGGCCTGACGCTGACGCCGCAACTGCTATTCCAGCACCCCGTCCTCGGCGACTTTGTCGCTCGACTCGATACAGGAGGCGGGGCAATCAACGAACAGAAACTGAACAAGCTGGAAGCCCTGCTTGACGATATGGAGGAGTTCTGATGGACACGAGTGTTGCTTTGAGGATTGCCAAGCGCTTTATCACTCTGCCGCTGGACAAACGTAAGCTCTACCTGGAAAAGATGCTCGAAGAGGGCGTCTCGCCGGCCAACCTGCCAATTCCGGAAACTCGCTCAAGCTTCGAGGCGATCCCGCTGTCCTACGCCCAGGAACGCCAGTTGTTCCTGTGGCAGATGGACCCGCACAGCACCGCGTATCACATTCCCAGCGCCCTGCGTTTGAAGGGCCGACTGGACGTCGCGGCGCTGGAGCGCAGTTTCAACGCCGTGGTTGCCCGTCATGAAAGCCTGCGCACCACGTTTGTCGAGCAGGGTGAAACCTTCTGCCAGAAGGTTCACGAGCAGATGTCGCTGAGCGTCACGGTCGAGACGCTGGCGCCCGGTCAGGATGCCGACGCTGCGATCAAGGCTTTCGTCGAGCAGGAAACCGCTCGCCCGTTCAACCTGCAGCAGGGCCCGTTGCTGCGGGTGTCGTTGCTCAAGGTTGGCGAAGACGATCACGTGCTGGCGCTGATCCAGCACCACATCATCTCCGATGGCTGGTCGATGCAAGTGCTGGTCGGCGAGTTGATCAAGCATTACGCCGCCGACACCGGCGGCCAGTCCCTGAGCCTGCCGCCGCCTGACGTGCAATACGCCGACTATGCGATCTGGCAGCGCCACTGGCTGGAGGCCGGCGAGCGTGAGCGGCAGCTCAAATACTGGATCGACACCCTCGGCGGCGAACAGCCGGTGCTGGAATTGCCGATCGATCACCCGCGCCCGGCGGTGCAAAGCTTCCGTGGCGCGCGCCTCGATCTGAACCTGCCGACCGCACTGGGCGAGGCCCTCAAGCAACTGGCCCAGCGCGAAGGCGCGAGTCTGTTCATGGTGCTGCTGGCGTCGTTTCAGGCGTTGCTGCACCGCTACAGCGGCCAGTCGCAGATCCGCGTCGGCGTGCCGACCGCCAACCGCAACCGTGTGGAAACCGAAGGCCTGATCGGCTTCTTCGTCAACACCCAGGTGCTGAGCGCGGACGTCCACGGACAACTGCCGTTCAATCAATTGCTGGCCCAGGTCAAGCAATCGGCGATGGCGGCCCAGGCCCATCAGGACCTGCCGTTCGAGCAACTGATCGAAGCCCTGCAACCGGAACGCAGCCTGAGCCACAGCCCAGTGTTCCAGGTGATGTACAACCACCAGGCGGTCAACGACCAGACCCAGCGTCAGAGCCAGGTGCAACTGCCGCAACTGAGCGTCGAGGACATCGTCTGGGAGGGCCGCACCGCGCAGTTCGACCTGACCCTCGGCACCTACGAATCCAGCGAAGGCGTGGCGGCGGAACTGACCTACGCCACCGACCTGTTCAAGCCCGAAACCATCGAGCGTCTGGCGCGCCACTGGCTGAACCTGCTGCACGGCATCGTCGCCGCGCCGAGCCAGCGTGTCGGTGAGCTGCCGCTGCTGGAAACCACCGAACATCAAGTGCTGTTGCAGGACTGGAAACGCGTCGTCGATCACGCCACGCCGGCGCCATGTGTGCAGCAACGCATCACCTTGCAGGCCGAGAAAGCGCCTGACGCCACCGCGCTGATCATCGGCGAAGACCAGCTGACTTACGGCCAGTTGAACGCCCGCGCCAACCAGCTCGCGCACAAGCTGATTGAACTGGGCATCGGCCCGGATCGACTGGTCGGCATCGCCGTCGAGCGCAGTGTGGAAATGATCGTCGGCCTGCTGGCGATCCTCAAGGCCGGCGGCGCTTATGTGCCGCTGGACCCGGCGTATCCGGAAGATCGTCTGGCCTACATGATCGAGGACAGCGGCATCGAATTGCTGCTGACCCAGTCGCACTTGCAGACGCTGCTGCCGATCCCGGCCGGTCTTGCCACGGTGTTGCTGGATCAGCCGCAGGAATGGCTGGCGGCGTACCCGACCACCGCGCCTGACGTGGCCGTGAACGGCGAGCACCTGGCCTACACGATTTACACCTCCGGCTCCACCGGCAAGCCTAAAGGCGTGATGGTGCGCCACGCAGCCCTGAGCAACTTCGTCGCGAGCATGGTCGAGCAACCGGGCATCGCTGCGGCGGATCGCATGCTGTCGCTGACCACGTTCTCGTTCGATATTTTCGGCCTGGAAATCTACGGCCCGCTACTGGCCGGCGCCGCCGTGGTGCTGACCGGCAAGGACGTGCATCAGGATCCGCAAGCGGTGCTCGAACTGATCGCCCGCCACCGCGTGACGATGCTGCAAGCCACGCCTTCGACCTGGCGCATGCTGCTGGACAGCGAACACGCTGCGATTCTCGACGGCCGCACTTTCCTCTGTGGCGGTGAAGCGCTGCCCCAGGAACTGGCGCAACGCATGCTGGCGCGCTCTCCGAAGGTCTGGAACCTTTACGGCCCGACCGAAACCACGATCTGGTCGGCGCTGCATCCGCTGAGCGTGGGCAACAGCCGTCCATTCCTCGGCAAGCCGATCGACAACACCGCGCTGTACATTCTTGGCAGTGATCTGGAACTCAATCCGCTCGGCGCGCCGGGCGAATTGTTGATCGGTGGCGAAGGCCTGGCGCGGGGGTACTTCCAGCGTCCTGCGCTGACCGCCGAACGCTTTGTGCCGGACCCGTTCTCAAGCACCGGCGAGCGTCTGTATCGCACCGGTGACCTGACCCGTTACCGCGCCGAAGGCGTGATCGAATACATCGGGCGGATCGACCATCAGGTGAAAATCCGTGGTTTCCGCATTGAGCTGGGCGAAATCGAAGCGCGCCTGCTGGCGCTCGACAGCGTGCGCGAAACCGTGGTCGTCGCCCAGGACGGCCCGACCGGCCCGCAGCTGGTGGGCTATGTGGTGCCTGCGTCCGGCGAAGCGCTGGATGCCGATGGCGAAGCCGCGTTGCGCGCTGCACTGAAGGCCAGCCTCAAGGCTGAGCTGCCGGAATACATGGTGCCGGCGCATGTGCTGTTCCTCGCGCAACTGCCGCTGACCCCCAACGGCAAAGTCGACCGCAAGGCCTTGCCGGCGCCCGACGCCAGCCAATTGCAGTCGACCTACATCTCGCCGCAGACCGCCACCCAGCACACCGTTGCCGAGATCTGGCAAGCGGTGCTGAAACTGGAGCAGGTGGGCCTGGGCGACAACTTCTTCGAACTCGGCGGCCATTCGCTGCTGGTGACTCAAGTCGTATCGCGAGTGCGTCAGGCGCTCAACGTGCAAGTGCCGCTGCGCACCTTGTTCGAACACAGCACGCTGGTGGATTTCGTCGCCGCCCTCGGCGTCGAGCAGGCCCATCAAGAGCCGCCGATTGTTGCGTTGCCGCGTCTGCAACCGCTGACGCTGTCCTACGCTCAGGAACGCCAGTGGTTCCTCTGGCAACTGGAGCCGACCAGCACCGCTTACCACGTGCCGGCCGCACTGCGCTTGCGCGGCGAACTGGACCTGCCGGCGTTGCAGCGCAGCTTCGATGCGCTGATCGCCCGTCACGAATCCCTGCGCACCTGCTTTGTCGAAGAGCAGGGCAAGACCCTGCAAGTTATTCAGGCCCAGGCATCGCTGGACATCGCCGTCGAAACCATCGACCGCGAGCTGGACGATTCCGCGCTGCAAGCCTTGGTCGCTGCCGAAACCCTGCACCTGTTCGACTTGCAGAGAGGCCCGCTGCTGCGGGTCAAACTGCTGCGTCTGGCCGCCGATGACCACGCGCTGATCATCACCTTGCACCACATCGTCTCCGACGGCTGGTCGATGGGGATCATGGTCAACGAACTGGTGGCGTTGTATGCCGCCCACAGCGAAGGCAAGACTGCGCAATTGCCGGCATTGCCGGTGCAGTATGCCGACTACGCCGTGTGGCAGCGCCAGTGGATGGATGCCGGTGAACGCGAGCGCCAACTGAATTACTGGACCGCGCAACTGGGCGATGGCGACCAGCCGTTGCTGGAGCTGCCGACCGACCGTCCGCGTCCGCCGGAGCAAAGCTACCGGGGCGCGCGTCAGGACATCCCGCTGAGCGCCGAACTGGCCGCCGGCCTCAAGCAGGTCGCGCAACGGGAAAACGTCACCCTGTTCGCGCTGCTGCTGGCGTCGTTCCAGACCCTGCTTCACCGCTACAGCGGTCAGGCCGACATTCGTGTCGGCGTGCCGGTGGCCAACCGCAACCGGGTCGAGACCGAAGGCCTGATCGGCTTCTTCGTCAACACGCAAGTGCTGAAGGCCGAGTTCGATAGCCAGCAGAGCTTTCGCAGCCTGCTGCAGCAAGTGAAAAACGCCGTGCTCGGTGCCCAGGCCCATCAGGACCTGCCGTTCGAGCAACTGGTCGATGCGCTGCAACCGGAGCGCAGTCTGAGCCACAGTCCGCTGTTCCAGGTGCTGCACAACCACCAGAGCCAGACCCGTCAGGCGCAGGGCGCAACGCGTCTGTCGAAGATCGAGATCGAAGGCCTGAGCTGGGTGTCGCACACCGCGCAGTTCGACCTGACCCTCGACACCTTCGAATCGGCGGACAACGTCTGGGCGGAGCTGACCTACGCCACTGACCTGTTCGACGCGGTGACCATGGAACGTCTGGCACAGCACTGGACGAATCTGCTGCACGGGATCGTCGCCGATTGCACCCAGCGCATCGCCGAGCTGCCGCTGCATGACGCGGCCGAACGTGAGGCCACGCTGTTGCAATGGAACCCGGCCGTGGCCGATTTCCCGAGCGAGGTATGCCTGCATCAACTGATCGAAGCGCAGGCCGCGCGGGCGCCGCAAGCGGTGGCCGTGACCTATGGCGAACAGAGCCTGAGCTACTTTGAGCTCAACAGCCGCGCCAACCAGTTGGCCCACAAGCTGATTGCCAGCGGTGTCGGGCCGGACGTGCGCGTCGGTCTGGCGGTGGAGCGCAGCCTGGAAATGCTCGTCGGCCTGCTGGCGATTCTCAAGGCCGGCGGCGCCTATGTGCCGCTCGACCCGACGTATCCGGAAGATCGTCTGGCCTACATGATCGGCGACAGTGGCATCAGCCTGCTGCTGACCCAGAGTCATCTGCTCGGCCGTCTGCCGGTGCCGGACTCGGTGCGCAGCGTGATGCTCGATCAGGAGCGCGACGGCCTCGAAGGCTATAGCGACAGCAACCCGCAGGTGTCCATGAGCCCGGACAACCTGGCTTACGTGATTTACACCTCCGGTTCCACCGGCCAGCCGAAAGGCACCTTGCTCGCCCATCACAACGTGCTGCGCCTGTTCAAGGCCACCGATGCCTGGTTCGATTTCGGCCCGCGGGATGTCTGGAGCCTGTTCCATTCCTACGCGTTCGACTTCTCGGTCTGGGAAATCTTCGGTGCGCTGCTGTACGGCGGCAAACTGGTGGTGGTGCCGTACGAGACCAGCCGTTCGCCGGAAGATTTCTACGCCTTGCTGTGCCGTGAAGGGATCACCGTCCTCAACCAGACGCCGTCGGCGTTCAAGCAACTGATGCAAGTGGCGTGCGCCCCGGAACACGCGGCGGCGCAGCCGGCCCTGCGTTACGTGGTGTTCGGCGGCGAGGCGCTGGAGGTCAAGAGCCTGCGCCCATGGTTCGAGCGCTTCGGCGATCAGGCCCCGCAACTGATCAACATGTACGGCATCACCGAAACCACGGTTCACGTGACCTACCGGCCGATCTCCCTGGCCGACCTGCAACGCGACGCCAGCAGCCCGATCGGCGAGCCGATCCCGGACCTGTCCTGGTATTTGCTCGACGGCGACCTGAACCCGGTGGCCAAGGGTTGCATCGGCGAGCTGTACGTCGGCCGTGCCGGTCTGGCCCGGGGGTATCTGAACCGTCCGGACCTGACCACGCTGCGCTTCATTCCCGATCCGTTTGCCGCCGATGGCGGGCGTCTGTACCGCACCGGCGACCTGGCGCGTTATCGCGCCGACGGCGTGATCGAATACGTCGGCCGGATCGACCATCAGGTAAAGATTCGCGGCTTCCGCATCGAGCTCGGCGAGATCGAAGCGCAGTTGCTCGAACAGTCCGCCGTGCGTCAGGCCGTGGTGCTGGCGCAGCCGGGCCTCAGTGGTCAGCAACTGGTGGCGTACCTGGTGCCGAGCGAGGCTGCATTACTCAATGCCGACGCTGCCGAACAGGGCCAGTGGCGTGACAGCGTGCGGGCCGCGCTCAAGGAAAACCTGCCGGATCACATGATCCCGGCGCACCTATTGCTGCTCGAACAATTGCCGTTGACCGCCAATGGCAAACTCAACCGCAGTGCCTTGCCGTCCCCGGATGCGAGTCAGGCGCAGCAGACTTATCAGGCACCGCAAAGCAAGTTGGAGCAGCGTCTGGCCGAGATCTGGCAGGACGTGCTGAAGCTGCCGCAAGTAGGTCTGAACGACAATTTCTTCGAGCTGGGCGGCGATTCGATCATCTCGATTCAAGTGGTCAGCCGCGCCCGTCAGGCCGGCATCCGTCTGAATCCCAAAGACCTGTTCCAGCACCAGACCGTGCAGCGTCTGGCGCTGGTCGCGCAGCTCGGCGAAAGCGAGTCGACCATCGATCAGCAACCGGTCACCGGCCCGGCGTTGCTGCTGCCGATCCAGCAGCAGTTCTTCGAGGACGAAATCCCCGAGCGTCACCACTGGAACCAGTCGGTGCTGCTCAAGCCACGTCAGCCGCTGGCGGCGGAAAAGGTCGAACAAGCGTTGCGCGCGCTGGTCATCCATCACGATGCCTTGCGCCTGAGCTTCAGCCAGCAAGGCAGCGTCTGGCAGGCCGAACACCTGGCGGTCGACGCCTTGCCGCAAAATCTGCTCTGGCAGGAAGCCATTGCCGACATCACCGATCTTGAAGCGTTGGGCAACCGCGCCCAGCGCAGCCTCGACCTGCAAAACGGCCCGCTGCTACGGGCGGTGCTGGCGAATCTGGCCGATGGCAGCCAACGCCTGTTGCTGGTGATCCATCACCTGGCGGTGGACGGCGTGTCGTGGCGGATTCTGCTGGAAGACCTGCAAACCGCTTATCAGCAAGCCATCAACGGTCAGGCCCTGAGCCTGCCGGCCAAGACCAGTGCCTTCAAGGACTGGAGCGAACACTTGCAGCGCTACGCCAACAGCCCGGCATTGCAGGAAGAACTGGCGTACTGGCAGGCCTGCCTGAGCGATGTCAGCACCGACTTGCCGTGCAAGCGTGTCGACGCCGGCCAGCAGAACCGTCTGGCGCAGACCGTACAGACTCGCCTCAGCGCGGAGCTGACCCGGCAGCTGTTGCAAGAAGCCCCGGCGGCCTATCGCACCCAGGTCAACGACCTGCTGCTGACCGCACTGGCTCGAGTGATCGGGCGCTGGAGCGGGCAGCCGTCGACGCTGATTCAACTGGAAGGTCACGGTCGCGAAGAGCTGTTCGACGGCGTCGACCTGACCCGCACCGTGGGCTGGTTCACCAGCCTGTTCCCGGTGCGTCTGACCCCGGCCGAAGGCGCGGGCGACTCGATCAAGCGGATCAAGGAGCAACTGCGCTCGATCCCGAACAAGGGCATCGGTTTCGGTGCGCTGCGTCACCTCGGTGATGCCGAGGCGCAAAGCAGCCTGAAGGCGTTGCCGACCCCGCGCATCACCTTCAACTACCTCGGTCAGTTCGACGGCAGCTTCGAAGCCGATGACGGCGCACTGTTCGCGCCGGCCCCGGACAATGCCGGTCTGGAACAAAGCCCGGATGCGCCGCTGGGCAACTGGCTGACCCTCAACGGTCAGGTGTATGGCGGCGAATTGAGTGTCGGCTGGACCTTCAGTGAAGAGCGTTTCGACAGCGCCACCATTGAAGCGTTGGCCCGCGACTACGCCGATGAACTCGCCGCGCTGATCGCTCACTGCCTGACGCCAGGCGTGGAAGGCCTGACCCCGTCGGACTTCCCGCTGGCGGGTCTGACTCAGGCTCAGCTCGACGGTTTGCCGACTTCGCCGCGTCTGGTCGAAGACATTTATCCACTGTCGCCGATGCAGCAGGGCATGTTGTTCCACACCCTCTACGCGCAGCAGTCGGGCGATTACATCAATCAGATGTGCGTGGCCGTGGACGGTTTGCAGGTCGAGCGTTTCCGCGAGGCCTGGCAAGCGGCGATGGACAGCCATGACGTGCTGCGCAGCGGTTTCGTCTGGGAAGGTGATCTGCCCCATGCGCTGCAAGTGGTGCACAAGGGGTTGCAGGTGCCGTTCAGCGTGCTCGACTGGCGTGAGCGCAGCGATCTGCAACAGGCCCTGAGCGAGCTGGAACGTGCGCAGCGTCAGCAAGGTTTTGACCTGCACGCGGCGCCGTTGCTGCGGTTGGTGGTGGTGCGGGTGGCGGACGAGCGCTTCCATCTGATTTACACCTCGCACCACATTCTGATGGACGGCTGGAGCAACTCGCAGTTGCTCGGCGAAGTCCTGCAGCGCTACCACGGCCAGGCGCCGGTGAGCGGTGCCGGGCGCTATCGCGATTACATCCAGTGGCTGGCGCAGCAGGACGCGCAGGTCACGGAGCTCTTCTGGAAGGGCCAGTTGGCCGACTTCGACATGCCGACCTATCTGGCCGATGCGGTGCCGCACAGCGCGGACAGCTCAGTGGCAGGCCAGGGCGAGCATCTGCTCACGCTCGACAGTCGCGCGACCGCTGAACTCAACCGTTTTGCCCGTGTGCAAAAGGTCACGGTCAACACCCTGGTGCAGGCCGCGTGGCTGTTGCTGTTGCAGCGCTACACCGGGCAGGACACGGTCGCGTTCGGCGCCACGGTGTCGGGGCGTCCGGCGCAGTTGAGCGGCGTCGAAGGCCAGATCGGTCTGTTCATCAACACCTTGCCGATCATCGCCAGCCCCCGTGCCGAACAGCCGTTGTCGCAATGGCTGCAACAGGTGCAGGCGCAGAATCTGCTGCTGCGCGAGCAGGAACACACGCCGCTGTTCGACATTCAGCGCTGGGCCGGGCAGAGCGGGGAGGCGTTGTTCGACAACATTCTGGTGTTCGAGAACTACCCGATTGCCGAAGCCTTGCAGCAGGCCGCATCGGATGACTTGCGCTTCGGCGAGGTCGACCGTTACGAGCAGACCAACTATCCGCTGACGTTGATGGTCAACCTCGACCAACAGCTGACCGTGCACTTCAGCTATCAGCGCACAAGCTTTGCCGCCGAGACCGTGGTCAAACTGGCCGCGCAGCTGCAACAGCTGCTGACGCGCCTCGACCTCAGCGCCGAAGGCTGCCTGGGCGAATGGAACCTGCTGGAAGCGGCGGACGAGCAACGGATCGTGCATGACTGGAATCCTGTGGAAGCCAACCCTCTCGAAGCGCTGTGCATCCACCAGGCCATCGAGCGTCAGGTGGCTGCCCAGCCGGACGCGCGGGCCGTGACCTTCGGTCATCAGTCGTTCACTTATGCCGACATCGACACCCGGGCCAATCGCCTGGCTCACCGTTTGATCGACTGCGGGGTCGGCCCGGAAGTGCGGGTCGGCGTGGCCATGCAGCGTTCCGATCAGTTGTTGGTGGCGCTGCTGGCGGTGCTCAAGGCCGGCGGCACCTACGTACCGCTGGACCCTGATTACCCGGCGGATCGTGTCGCTTACATGCTCGAAGACAGCCGCGCCCGGGTGCTGCTGACTGAAACCGAGGTGGCTGCGATCCTGACGGTCGGTGGCGATACGCAAGTGTTGCTTCTGGATCAACTGGACCTGTCGGCCAACAGTGCGATTGCGCCGGTCACGGACGTGTGCGCGGACAATCTCGCTTACGTGATCTACACCTCCGGTTCCACCGGCAAGCCGAAGGGTGTTTCGATCACCCACAGCAACGTAATGGCGCTGAGCGACTGGTCGAAGAACACCTACAGCCGCGATGACATTCAAGGCGTGCTGGCTTCGACCTCGGTGTGTTTCGATCTGTCGGTGTGGGAGCTGTTTGTCACCCTGGCCAATGGCGGCTCGCTGATCATCGCCCGCAACGCCCTTGAACTGCCGCAACTGCCGGCCCGCGATCAGGTGCGCCTGATCAATACCGTGCCGTCGGCGATCAATGCCTTGCAGGACGCGGGCGACATTCCGGCGGGGGTGCGGCTCATCAACCTGTGCGGCGAAGCGCTGAAGCAGAATCTGGTGGACTTGCTCTACAAACAGGCGAGCATCGAAGACGTCATCGACCTGTACGGCCCGTCGGAAGACACCGTTTATTCCACCTGGACCCGTCGTGAGGCGGGCGGCAAGGCCAACATCGGTCGGGCGATGGCGCGCACCGCCAGTTACGTGCTGGGAGGCGATCTGCAACCGGCGCCACTGGGCGTGTCGGCCGAGCTTTACCTGGCCGGTGCCGGTCTCAGCCGAGGCTATCTGGGCCGGGCGGCGATGACCGCCGAGAAGTTCGTGCCCAACCCGTTCGCCGGCCATGGCGAGCGCATGTACCGCACCGGCGACCTGACCCGTTATCAGGCCGACGGCACCTTGCAGTACGTCGGGCGTATCGACCATCAGGTGAAGGTGCGCGGTTTCCGTATCGAGCTGGGTGAAATCGAAGCCCGTCTGTTGCAGATCGAGCGTGTCACCCAGGCACTCGTGGTCGCGCAACCGATCGCTTCCAGCCATCAACTGGTGGCGTACGTGGTGATGGACGGCGCGGCGGTGGGGAACGCCGATGCTGCCGCACAAATCTTGCTGCGCGAAGACTTGAAGACGCAGCTCAAGGTGAACCTGCCTGACTACATGATCCCGGCGCACCTGTTGTTCCTCGCCAGCCTGCCGCTGACGCCGAACGGCAAGATTGATCGCAAGGCCTTGCCGGGCGTCGAGAGCGTGGTTTCGGCCGGGGACTTCGTGGCGCCGGTCGGTGAGCTGGAACAGCAGATCGCAGTAATCTGGCAGAACGTGCTGGAGCTCGATCAGGTAAGCCGCGAAGATCACTTCTTCGAGCTGGGCGGGCATTCGTTGCTGGCCACTCAGGCCGTGTCGCGTTTGCGCCAGTTGAGCACCGGCACGCTGGGTCTGCGGGATCTGTTCAACCATCCGCGCCTCAAGGATCTGGCGGCGTGGATGAGCCAGGCTCAGGCGCCGACGGCTACCGACGCTGGCAGCCAGGCCTTGCCGCTCAAGGCCTTTGGCGCCAAGTCGACGGCACCGTTGTCGCTGGTGCAGCGCCGCTTGTGGGTCGCCGAGCAGTTGTCCGGCGGCAGTTCGGCGTACGGTATGCCGCTGGCCTTGCGCCTGCGCGGCGAGCTGTCGAGCGAGCGGTTCATCAGCAGCTTCGCCGAGGTGGTGCGCCGTCATGAGGTGCTGCGTACCGCGTATTCCCAGGACGATGAAGGTGATCCGATCGCCTTGATCGCCGAGCAGGTCGACGTCGATTTCCCGGTGCTCGATCTGTCCGGTCTGTCGCGCAGTGCCCAGGAAGAGCAGGTGGCGCAGGCGGTGCTGGACAACGCGCGCACGCCGATCGACCTGGAGCAGGCGCCGCTGTGGCGCGGGCGCATCCTGCACCTCTCGCCGACCGAGCATGTGTTGCTGTTCTCGATGCACCACATCATCTCCGACGGTTGGTCGATGGGTGTGCTGGTCAACGAGCTGGTGCAGATCTACGAACTGAGCAAGGCGGGCGACAACACGCCGTTGCCGACGCTGGACGTGCAGTACTCCGACTTCGCCCTGTGGCAACAGGAACTGGAGCGCGCAGGCGTTCTCGGGCAGCAGGCGGCTTACTGGAAAGAGCGGCTCGACGGTTACAGCGGGCAGCTGAACCTGCCACTGGACAAGCCGCGAGGGGCGGTGGCGTCGTACGACGGTGATGCGGTGCAGTTCCGTCTGCCGGCGGAGCTGAGCCAGGGCTTGCGCAAGGTCTCCAACGACGCCGGGGTGACGCTGTACAGCACGCTGCTGGCGTCGTTCCAGGTGCTGTTGCATCGGTTCAGCGGGGGTGACGATGTGCTGGTCGGCGCGGACGTCGCCGGGCGTGAACAGCCGGAACTGGAGCGTCTGATCGGCTTCTTCGTCAACGTGTTGCCGCTGCGTTCGCGCTTCGAGGCGCACAGCGCGTTCTCGAACTTCCTCGCCCGCACGCAGGACAACCTGCTCGGGGCGCTGGAGCATCAGGACCTGCCGCTGGACATGATCGTCGAAAGCTGTGGCGTGCCGCGTCACAAGGGCATGAACCCGCTGGTGCAGGTGTTGTTCGTGATGAACAACCTGCCGGGGCGCACGCAATCGATGGGGGGCTTGAGTGTTGAACCGCTGGCGGCGTTGCAGACCCATTCTAAATTCGACATGGCATTGTTCGTTGACGAAGAAGAAGGGCAATTGCTGGGTAATTGGCAATTCGCCACAACCTTGTTCGGACACGAGCGCATTCAGTACCTGGTGCAGGCCTGGATAGCCCTGTTGGAACAGATCGTCGCTGATCAGGACATTCAATTGGGAGCTATCAGCATGCCAGTCGACAATTTCGCAGTGGCCGCCAAACCCGCTGCGCCCGGACCCAAGGCCGACAAACTGGGCAAGTTCCTCAAGCGCGGCGCCGCCCCGGAGGCCAAGGTTCGCCCGGCCCCGGTACGCGAATCGCTGATCGCGGCACCCCAGCCGTTCCCGCTGCTGGTGGAGCCGAACGAGCCGCAACTGGATTTGATCGAATGGATCAAGCACAACCGGCCGCTGATCGAAGAAAAACTCGCCACCCACGCCGGCATCCTGTTCCGTGGTTTCGAACTCGATGGCATTCAGGGTTTCGAGGCGTTCGCCGAAGCGATTCAGCCGGGCCTGTACGGCCAGTACGGCGACCTGCCGAAGAAGGAGGGCGGCAAGAACACCTACCGCTCTACGCCTTACCCGGAACGCAAGATGATCCTGTTCCACAACGAGAGCTCCCATCAGGACCGCTGGCCGCGCAAGCAGATGTTCTATTGCGAGGTGGCCGCACCGGTGGGCGGTGCGACGCCGGTGGTGGATTGCCGGTTGATGTACGAAAAACTGCCGGCCGACCTGCGTGACAAGTTCGAGTCCAAGGGCCTGCTGTATGTGCGTACGTTCACCGACAACCTCGATGTGTCGTGGCAACACTTCTTCAAGACCGAAGACCGCGCCGAAGTCGAAGCCCGTTGCCGGGCCGGCGGCATCGAGTGGCGCTGGCTGGAGAACAACGAACTGCAAACCCGCACACCGGGGCCGGCGATCATTCGTCACCCAATCACGGGCGCCAAGTCGTTCTTCAATCAGGTGCAGTTGCACCACATCTACTGGCTGGAGCCGGATGTGCGCGAGGACCTGTTGTCGATGTTCGGTCCCGAGCGCATGCCGCGTCACGTGTACTACGGCGACGGCACCCCGATCGAAGACGAAGTGATGCAGCGCATCGGCGAACTGTACGAAGAGTGCGCCGTGCGTTTCGACTGGCAGAAAGGCGATGCGATCCTGCTCGACAACATGCTCGTGGCCCATGCCCGTGATCCGTTCGAGGGGCCGCGCAAGATTGTCGTGGCGATGGGCGACATGTACGACCACAGCAGTCTTGAACCTGCGTCGGCCGCAGTGAAAACCGAGGAAACCGGAGCATGAACGAGGTCATGATGGACGCGCAGGAAAGCGGATTCGCCCTGACGCCCGAGCAACAGGCGCTGCTGGAGCAACTGCCGAACACGGCGACCTGCGGTGAGGCATTGCGCTGGTTGAGCGTGACCCTGGAGGGCGACCTCGATCCGCAGCGCTTGCAGGCCGCTTTCGATACGCTGCTGGCGCAACAGCCGATGCTGCTGGCGCAATTGAGCAAGGTTGCCGGTTTCCATGGCTTGCGCCAGAGCGCGATTCCGGCCAGCCGTTTTCCGCTGACGATTCAGGCAACCGAGCAGGGTGTCGAGGAAGTCCGGGCGCAGATCGACGTGTCGATGGGCCGCGCTTTTGTGGTCGGCGAATCGGCGGGTGTCCAGGCGATGCTTTATCGACTGGCGCCGCAGCAATGGCAGTGCCTGATCGGTATCGCTCGCCACAGCGCTGATGCGCAATCGCTGAATCTGCTGCTGGAGCAGGTACAGCAAGCCTACGCCGGTGTTGAGTCTGCCGGAGATGAAGTGCCGGGCGAGTTCAGCCAGTACCTGGAATGGCGCAGCGAAGTGGTGCTCGACGAGGATGCGACCACGGCGCGGGCTTACTGGCAACAACAGCTGCAAGGCGCTCAGGTGGACATCGCCACGCCGTGGCTGGCCGCCCGCAGCGCCGGTCAGGCCACGGCAGCGGCCGACACACGTCTGTCGCTGACGCTACAGCCGGCACAACGCGCAGGCTTGCAGGCCCTGGCCGAGCAGCTCGGCCAGCCCGTCGCCACGCTGTTGCAAGGTGCGTGGTGGGTGTTGCTGGGCCGCTTGAGCGGGCTTGAGCAGGCGCTGGTCGGGGTACGCCACGACAGCCGCAGCGACTATGAATACTTCGCCGGCGCCGTGGGCGTTTTCGAGAAAACCTTGTCGCTGTCCGTGTCGTTGCCGGCCGGGGCGGCCTTCAGCGCCTGGCTGGTGGAACTGGCTGCGCGTCTCGAAGAACACCGCACCTGGCAGGAATACTGGACCCCGGATCTTGCCCCGGACGCAGCGCGCCCGGCATACGGCTTTACCGTTGGCCAGGCCGTGCGCAGCGGCAACAGCGGCGGTTTGCGCTGGACGGTTTCGCAAGCCTTGCCAGTGCAGCCGGATGCCTTTGAATGCTTGTTGCAGGTGCAACTGGACGACGCACAGCAACTGGCGGCGGTGGATCTGCTTTATGCGAGTTCGCGATATTCGCCGGCAGCAGCGAGCGTGGTGCTGGAGCAGTTCGGCGTTCTGCTGGATTCGATCCTCGCCGCTCCGCACACTCCGCTGGCGCAGCTCAACCTGCTCGGTCATGCCGAAGAACAGCGTCTGCTGGCCCTCAATCCGTCAGCGCAGGCACTGGCCGACAGCCGATATCTGCCGCAGCGCATCGCCGACCTGATGCGGGATACCCCGGACGCCATTGCCCTGACCGACGCCGGTCAGTCATTGAGTTACGGCCAGTTGCAGGTTCGGGTCGACAACGTCGCGCAGGGCCTCAAGGCACAAGGATTGGGCGAGGGCGCGATCGTCGCGCTGGCGCTGCCGCGTTCGGCGGATCTGGTGATCGCCATGCTGGCGAGCTGGCGCATCGGTGCGGCCTATCTGCCGCTGGATGTGCAATGGCCGCAGGCACGTCAGGCCTTGATGCTGGAGCAGGCCGGCGCTGCACTGCTGCTGACCGACGCCGCGCATCTGCCGGCCTGGCTGGGTCAGCCGTACAAGGCGTTGACTGTGGTTGATGTCGGCCAGTCGAGCGCAGCGTTGCCGGCGCTCGCCACCCAAGGCCACGACATTGCGTATGTGCTGTTTACCTCTGGCTCCACCGGTGTACCAAAAGGCGTGGTGATCGAGCATCGTCAATTGCTCAACTACACGGCTCAGGCCAGTCAGGCGTTGGGGCTGGAACGGTGCCGCCACGTCGGTTTCAGTTCGACGGTGGCGGCGGACCTGGGCAACACCGCGTTGTTCGGTGCGTTGTTCAACGGCGCCACGCTGCACGTTGCCAGCGATGAGCAGATGCAGGACGGTGCGCTGTTTGCCGAGTACCTGCAACAGCAGCAGATCGACTGCCTGAAGATCGTGCCGTCGCACCTCGCCGCGCTGCTCGACAGCGAGCGGGCAATCCTGCCGCGAACGCTGGTGCTGGGTGGCGAGCCGATTGCCACGGCCCTTATCGAACGCATCGCGCGCTTGCGCAGCGACTGCCGGGTGTTCAACCACTACGGTCCTACCGAAGCGACGGTCGGGGTCATGGTTCATCCGCTGGATCTGCACGGCGCTGCCGGCGATTGTTCGGCGCTGACTCAGGTGCTGGGCAACAACCAGGTTTACGTGCTGGACGCGCAGTTGCGTCTGGCGCCGGTCGGTGTGCTGGGCGAGCTGTACCTGGGCGGTGCACAGTTGTGCCGTGGCTACCTGAATGCCGAGGCTGATGAGCAGACGTTCATTCAGAGCCCGTTTGATCCGGCGCAGCGTCTGTATCGCAGCGGCGACCTGGCGCGCTATCGCGTGGACGGCGGCATTCAGTTGCACGGTCGGCGCGATCAGCAGGTCAAGGTGCGTGGCTTCCGCATTGAACTGGCGGAGATCGAAGCCGAGCTGCTGCGTCTGGCGCCGGTGGCCGAAGCACTGGTGCTGCCGGCCGCATCGGCCGAGCAGGGATTGCTGGCCTTTGTCGTCGCGCATCAGGGCCTGTCGGCGGGTTTGCTGGACGCCGCACGCGCCGAACTGAGCGCTCGTCTGCCCGGCGTGATGGTGCCGCAGCATCTGCAACTGATCGACCGTTTCCCACGGTTGGCCAACGGCAAGATCGACCGTAAGGCATTGCAGCAAATGGCGGGCAGGGCGGCGGACGACGAAGGTGTCGCACCGCGCGATGCACTCGAGCAATTGCTGGCCTCGCGCATGGCGCAGTTGCTCGGGCTCGAGCGGCTGGGCGTTGATCGCGATTTCTTTGCCGCCGGTGGCCATTCGTTGCTGGTGATCAAGCTGGTGGCCGGGATTCGCAAGTTGTTGCAGTGCGAAGTTCATCCGGGGCTGGTCTTCGATCATCCGACCGTGGCGGCGTTGGCCATGGCGTTGCGGGCGGTGGAAAGCACCCCGGGCCAGTTGGAGAAAATGGCCCAGGTACGCCTGCGCATGGACGCAATGAGCCCCGAGGAAAAGGCCCGCCTGGCCGAGCAGGCGCGGCAGCTGCAAGCCGCCAAGGCTGCGCAAGGCAGCTGACATGGAATGAAACAAAAGGCCGTCGCCCAACAGCGTCGGCCTTTTTTTAACTTTTCGCGCTAATGATAAATAAACTCATTCCGGTTTTTTGGAAGTGCTGCGTCTTACTAAGGTATGTGGGCAAATCGGGTCGGGCAGGGCAGCCAGGTCACCGGATTTGTTCAGCGAAAAATTTCGCCGTTGTCCAGCCAGATGACCGTGCCCGGGGAGGGGCCGGTCGACCGCGCACTGACAGATCGCCCCGAGGGCCATCGAGTGCGCGGCTCACTTGTGCAGACAGCGGCGGGCCCTTCGGCCCAATGGATTTCCACTTCTACCAATAATAGAGAGCACGATGTCAGCAATTCATGAGTTGAAACCTCTGTTCAAGGCACTCGTCATGTCCCGCGGCCTGCGTTCGCGCCGAGTGTTGACCGGTCTGGGGCTGGTCTGCGTATTGCCGCTCAGCGCTCAAGTGATGGCTGAAGACGTCAGCATCAACATCCCGGCCCAATCGCTGCCACAGGCCTTGCAGGCGTTCGGTCAGCAGACCAACCAGCAAGTGATCTACAACGCTGACGACATGGCCGGACTCAAGAGCCACGCTGTCAGCGGCAAGATGAGCCCGCAGACCGCCATCGCCGAATTGCTCCGCGGCACCGGCGTGCGTTACAGCATCGAGGGCAACACCCTGATGCTGGTGCGCGGCACGGCCACGCAAGGCCTGGAACTGGGCGCGACCAACATCAGTGCGCAACAGGTCGGTGCAACCACCGAAGGCAGCAACTCGTACACCTCCAACGCCGTCACGATCGGCAAGGGCACTCACACCCTCAAGGAAATTCCGCAGTCGGTCACCGTGATGACCCGCAAGCAGATGGACGATCAGGACCTGGTCGACCTCAAGGACGCGCTCAACCAGACTACCGGCATCGTCGGTCTGCAGGGCGTCGGCAAGGGCATCATCGTGTCGTCGCGCGGTTTCCAGATCGACGACTGGCAGTACGACGGCGTGCCGATTCCACGTAATACCTACTCGCTGGGTAACTGGGCGACCCAGGACCTGATCTTCTTCGATCGTCTGGAAATCCTGCGCGGCGCATCCGGCCTGTTGCAAGGGACCGGCAGCCCTGGCGGTGCCATCAACCTGGTGCGCAAACGCGGTCAGGCGGCACCGACCGTGAGCATTACCGGCAAGGCCGGCTCGTGGGATCACTACGGTCTGCAACTGGACGCGGGCGGTCCGCTGAACCAGGCCGGCACGATCCGTGGCCGTCTCGTTGCCGATGAAGACCAGAGCGACTCCTTCGTCGACTACGAATGGAGCAAGACCCACTCGCTGTACGGCTCGCTGGACTTCGACCTGAGTGACGACACCACCCTGGGCCTGGCGGCCAGCCGCACCGAAGCCGAGTCGCGTCCGATGATCCGTGGCCTGCCGCGCTACGCCGACGGCAGAATGCCGGACGTTTCGCGTTCGACCTACGGCGGCGCCAAATGGAACCACTCGCAGATCAACGTCACCACCCTCTACGCTGACCTCGAGCACCGTTTCAACGACGACTGGGCGTTCAAGGTCGGTGCGGTGCAGATGACCGAAACCAACGAATCGAAAAGCCAGCGTCTGCAAAGCTCCGGTGCCGGTCTCAAGCCTGATGGCACGGGCATTCAGTACGCCGACTTCATCACCGATTTCGACTCCACCAAGGTCGGTCTCGACATGAACCTGACCGGCAAGTTCGAAGCCTTGTCGATGCAGCAGGAAGTCATGATCGGCGGCAACTACTCCCAGTTGGAAACGGATGACCAGCTCGCCCGTACCTTCAACAACAACACCACCGACACGATCTTCAACGTCAATAACGATCGTCCGGACATCAGCTACGACAGTCTGCTCAATACTGCCGGCGGCCGTGCCACCGACAGCAAGTACGATATTCGTCAGAAAGGTCTGTACGGCACCTGGCGCGTCAAACCGGTCGATGACCTGACGCTGGTGCTGGGTTCGCGTGTCAGCTGGTATGACTTCAGCTACAAATCCAAGAACCGTGCGGCCTTCAGCGATGAATACGTCACCGCCGATCCGAGCAAATCGAACGAAACCGGGGAAGTCACCCCTTACGCCGGTATCGTCTATGACCTGAGCCGCGAGTGGGCGGTGTATGCCAGCTACACCGACGTGTTCCAGCCGCAGACGGTGCGCGATGCCAATGGCTCGATGCTCAAGCCGATCATCGGCAGCAACTACGAAATCGGCCTCAAGGGCGAGCTGATGGACGGCCGGGTCAATACCTCCCTGGCGCTGTTCCGCTACGACCAGAAAAACCGTGCGGTCGATGACATTTCCGGTGGCATGGAATGTGACGGCTGGTACTGCTCCACGGCGGCGGGCAAAGTGCGCAGCCAGGGTCTGGACGCCGAGATCAGTGGTGCTGTGACCGACAACCTGCAACTGTTTGCCGGTTACACCTACAACACCACCAAGTACCTCGACGACCCGGACATGGAAGGTCGCACGTTCAGCACCTGGACGCCGAAACACATGCTGCGCGTGTGGGGTAACTACCAGTTCACCGGTGATTTGAACCGTCTGAGCACAGGGCTTGGTTTCACCACTCAGAACCACACCCTGGGCTACGAAGGCTCTTACGAGGTCGCGGGTTACACCGTGTGGAACGGCCGTGTCGCTTACCAGCTGACACCGGAGATCAGCCTGGCGGTCAACGCCAATAACCTGTTCGACAAGAAGTACGTCAACGCTGCGTACAACCAGCTCAGTGGTAACAACAACTTCGGTGACCCACGCAACGTGATGTTCTCCGTGAAGTACACCCCGCAGTTCTGATGAACTGACCGGGTGCCGAACCGGCCCACGCTCCTGAACAAGGAGAGTGGGCCGGTTTTTTTATGCCCGGAGTTTCTCGCTGGCACCTTGCTGAAACAAAGCACACCCGAACAAAACAGCAGGCATGAAAAAACGCAGAGGCCGAGGCGTCTGCGTTTTTTTGAGTGTTGCCGTAGGGTCAGTCCCGCGTCACGCCCTCGCAGGCGAGGAGCACGGATTCAAACGAGTCCAGCAGGCTTTCGCCATAGATCATGCTGCGGTGCGGCAAGGGTGAATGGACGGAACCTTGCAGCTGCCCAGTGAGGTTGTACTGGCGCAGCACCTGCTCCGAGTGCAGTACTTGCTCCAGGGTCTTGTGCTGCAACGACCACCAGCAGCTGGCCTGGACCTTGAGCCGTGGCAGGGTGAACCCATCGAAACTCTTGACCAGACGTTCATGGATATCGAACGCCTGGGCGTTCATGATTTCCTGCTTGATGGCCTCCAGGGTGGCGATCATTTCCTGTTCGTCGGTGGCGGCCTGCTGGCTGGCCCACTGATAAAAGGCCTTGAGGCTGGTTGTCGGGTTCTCGGCGATGTAACGCGCCGCCGGCTCTTCCAGATGGGCAAACATCAGGCTGAACATTTCCACGGCAACAGACAGTTCGTTGTCTGCGCTGAGGTACTCGGGGTTGTCTTCCTCCAGCGGTTTGCGTGGCAGATCCGCAGGGAAGATGCTTTCCGGCAGCGTGGTGTCGACCAGGCCCAGGAACGTCACCTGTTTGCCCTGGCGCTCCAGTGCAGCAGCCACGTCCATGGCGATCGCGCCACCCAGCGACCAGCCCATCAGGCGATAGGGGCCGTCGGGGTGTTTTTCGACAATCTGTTCGGTGTATTCGGCAATCATTTCGGGCCAGGTCTGGGTGCTGGCGTCCTTGTCGGCGAAGCCTTTGTGCATGATGCCGAAGGTGCGTGCGTGCTTGCTCAGACGCTTGGCCAGCGGCTGATAACAGAAGACGATGCCGCCGCTCGGGTGCAGGCAGAACAGCGGTGTGGCGGTTGACGTGGCGCCTGTCAGCTCGACCACGCATTGCACCTGCTGTTGATGTTCCATGCCGATGAACCGGGCCAGCACTTCGACCGTGGGGTGCGCGAGCATTTGTTGCAGGGCCAGTTTGATCCCCAGGCGCGCGTTCAAGGCGGAAATGAACTGAATGGCCAGAATCGAATGGCCGCCCAGCTCGAAGAAATTGTCGTCCAGGCTCACGCGCTCGACATGCAGCGCCTCTTGCCAGAGTTCGGCCAGCGCGGTTTCGAGGGGCGTTTGCGGTGCACGGAACGACCGCTGCGTCTGATGCAGATCGGGCAGTGGCAGGGCTTTGCGATCCAGTTTGCCGTTGGGGCTCAGTGGCAATGCACTCAGTACCATCAGGTGAGCAGGGACCATGTAGTTGGGCAGGCGCACCTTCAATTCTGCCTTGAGGGCTTCGCGCAGTTCGTCCTCGGGTGGCTCGCTCGCATGCGGCACGACATAGCCGATCAACTGCGTACCGGTCGCGCCTTCGTGGGCGATGACCACGGCTTCACGTACGGCTGGCCATTGCAGCAGGCAGGACTCGATTTCGCCGAGCTCGATGCGGAAGCCGCGAATTTTCACTTGATGGTCCAGGCGCCCGACATATTCGATCACGCCGTCAGCGCCATAGCGGGCCAGATCGCCGGTGCGATAGAGGCGTCCGCCCCGGGTGCTGAACGGATCCGGGATGAAGCGCTCGGCGGTCAGTTCCGGTCGATTGAAATAGCCCCGCGCGAGCAGGTCGCCGGCAATCATCAGTTCGCCCACGGTGCCGACGGGCACCGGCTGACCGCCGCTGTCGAGCAGGTACACGGAGCGACCGGCCAGCGGTCGACCGATCGGCATGGCTTTGGGCAGGGGCGTGTGGCCGGTGACGTAGTCGCTGCAATCGAGCAGCGTGGAGTCGACGGTCGCCTCCGTCGGGCCGTAGACATTGAGCAGGCGCACGTGCCCGAGACCGGCCTGGCCCCAGGCCGCGACCGCTTCCGGCGGCATGGCTTCGCCGCCGACCACCACCTGACGCAGCGATCCGTAGTCCCGATGGCCGGCGGCCGCGAAGTCCTTGGCCAGCAGGTTCCAGTACGTCGTGGTCAGTTCGCTGACGGTGAATTTTTTCTCCAGCAGCTGCTGATACCAGGTTTCGCTGTCCCAGATGTCCTGTCCGCGCAGCACCACCGAAGCGCCGCAGATCAGCGCCGGGTAGAGCTGATCGACAAACGCATCGAAATTGAACGTGCCGTATTGCAGCAAACGGTCGGCAGGCGTCAGACCGTGGAACTCCCGACCGATTTGCGCGTGGCGGGTCAGGGCGCCGTGAGTGATGCCCACGCCTTTCGGGCGACCGGTGGAGCCCGAGGTGAACATCACATACGCCAGATTGCTGGCGAAAGTGCGGCAGGGCGGGTTGTCGACAGGTCGGTCATCGAGAGGATCAACCTCATCGACGCACACCACCTTGACCGATGGCGGCGATGGCAGGCGCTCAAGCAGCGAATCCTGCGTCAGCAATACATCCAGGCCGCTGTCCTCGATCATCCAGGTCAGGCGTTCCTGCGGGTAGTCCGGGTCGAGCGGCACGTAGACACCGCCGGCCTTGAGCACCGCCAACAGGCTGATGATCATGTGCGCCGAGCGCTCGACGGCGATGCCCACGCGGACTTCCGGGCCGACGGCGCACGCGATCAGGGTGTTTGCCAGTCGGTTGGCCGCCGAATTGAGCCGGGCATAACTCACGTGCAGGTCATTGACGATCAGTGCCACCGCGTCCGGTGTGGCCAGCGCCTGACGCTCGAACAACTGGTGCACGCCTTCGTCGGGCAAAGCCGAGGCGGGCGGATTCCATTGTTCGAGCTGCACGCGGCGTTCATCGCGGCTCAGCAGCGGCAGTTCGCTCAGCGCGCGGCGCGGATCTTCGGTGATCGCGTGCAGCAGGTTCTGCCAGTGACCGGCCAGACGTTCGAGGGTCGCGGGGGTGTACAGGTCGCGGCTGTATTCGAGGCTGGCGTCGATGCGCTCCAGCGAATAGGCGATGTCCAGCGACAGGTCGAACTTGGCCTGGGTCGTGTCCGCCGGGAGGAAGTCCAGCGCCAGATCGCCCAACATCAGCGGAGCCTCGCCGAAGGCCTCGGTGCGCCAGTTGAACAGCGTTTGAAACAGCGGATTGATCTGCCCGTTGGCCCGCAGTTGCAGGTCGTCGAAGCTCAGCTCAAGCGGGTAGTCGGCATGATCCAGGGCGGCGAGGGTTTCGCGGCGCAGGCGCTGGAGAAAATCCTGGCACGGCAGCTGTGGATCGATGCGTACGCGATAGACCTGGGCGCTGACAAAAAAGCCCACCAGCTCCTGGGTTTCACTGCGATTGCGGCTCGCATTCGGCACGCCAACCGTGAAGTCCTGCTGGTTGCTGTAGCGGCTCAGCAGCAATTGCCAGGCGCCGAGCGCCACCACAAACGGCGTCAGTCCCCACTGTTGGCAGAAGCGGTTCAAATTCTGTGTCAGCGCCGTCGGCAGGCTGAAGTCGTGTTTGCCGGCCGGGTGGGTCTGCTGCTCGTGACGAGGAAAGTCGGTCGGCAGTTCCAGCGGCGGCAGGGTCTGCCCCAGGTAGTTGCGCCAATAGTCGGCACTGGCGGCACACGCGGCGCTGCCGAGGTATTCGCCGCGTTGCCAGTTGGCGTAGTCGGCGTACTGGATGGCCGGTCGGCGCAGCGGCGACGGATCGCCCGCCACGACCTGTTCATAGGCCTGCATCAGGTCCTGCATGAGAATGGCGTTGGACCAGGCATCGGAGGCGATGTGGTGCATGTTCATCAGCAGCAGGTGTTCAGCGTCGGCGGTCTGCAGCAGCGTTGCGCGCATCAGCGGCGCGGTTTTCAGATCGAAGGGCAGACCGGCCTCGACGGCGATGCGTCGGGCAAGTTCGGGGTCGCGTTTTTCGGCGCTCAGGTGGCGCAGGTCTTCAACGACCAATTCGAGTGTCGCGTGTTCATCGACGACCTGCATCGCCACGCCGTCGATCTCGACGATCGCGCTGCGCAGCACGTCGTGGCGTGCGATGACTTTGTTCAGTGCCGCTTGCAGATGCCGGGCATGCACAACGCCGTTCAGGCGCACGGCGCGGGGCAGGTTGTAGGCGGCACTGTCGGGCGTCAGCTGTTGCACGAACCACAAGCGTTGCTGGGCGAAGGAGAGCGGCGCCGGGACCGGGTGGGGGCGGGCCGGGATGCCTTGAAGTTGCACGCCGGCATCAGCCATCAGCAGCGCCAGCACTTCATCATCGAGTAAGTCGTTCATCGGTCTCTCGTGGTTGGCAGCGCCGTGGTCGCTGACGGCGTTGCCGACAGTCGGGTCCACGGCGATAAACATTCAGGTAGAAGGCCGACAGCGCACAGGCGCTGGCGGCTGAAAGGGCGCTTTCGCTCAGGCGGTTTCGAGGGGCTTTTTGTGGGTGACGACCCGGCCACCCTCCATGCGCACCAGTTGATCGGCGACGTCGAAATAGCGGTCGTCGTGGGAGATCACGATGATCGTCTTGCCCATCTGTTTCAGTTCCGGCAGCAACTCGGTGTAGAAGATCCGCCGGAACGCCGGGTCCTGGTCGGCGGCCCATTCGTCGAACACCAGCACCGGACGTTCCTCCAGCCAGGCATTGATCAGGGCCAGACGCTTGCGCTGGCCGGTGGACAGATCGGTGGTGCTGAACACGCCGTCCTGAATGCTCACCTTGTGGGCGATTTCCAGGCGCTCCAGATAACGGCCGGCATCGGCAGGGACCTGTTGATCGCCCTGAACCAGTTCATCGAACAGGTAGTAGTCGGCAAAAATCGTGGTGAACAGCTGGCGGTAGTCATCGCGGGCCCGGGCATCGACCACCTGACCGTTGAGCAGGACTTCACCGCGCTGTGGCGCATACAGCCCCAGCAGCAGTTTGATCAGGGTGGTCTTGCCGCCGCCGTTCTCGCCGACGATGAACACGATGTCGCCCTGAGCGATGTTCAGATTGACCGGGCCCAGTTCGAAGGCGGCGCTGCCTTTGACCGGGGGAAAGGCGTAATGCACGTTGTGCATTTGCAGCTGCTGGACCGGGGCCTTGCTCACCGGCGCGGATTCGCTCAACAGCAGGTGCGGCTCCGGCGAGGAAAACTGTTCGGCCAGATCGTTGATACGCTTGAACGCGATGTTCGCGCGGCTGATCACCGGCAGGGTGGTGATCAGGTATTCCAGCGGGCCTTTCATGTACAGCAGCACCAGCACGAAACCGCTGAGCACCGCTTTGTCAGTGCCCAGCCACAAGGACTGCAGGGCCAGCACCAGGCCGATGACCACGAAAAACAGCATCGAGCCGAACGTCTTGGCCATCACGAAAATGTTGACCGAACGAATGTGGGTCCGGCAGATGAAATCGGCGGTGCCTTCGATGCGCTGGCTGAACATGCGCTGGCGGCGCGGGCGGTGAATGCGCAACTCCTTGGCGCCGGCGGCAATCGCGCTGTAGTGCTTTTGCAGTTCATCCTCGGCTTCGCGAGCGGTTTCGAAGCCTTTGATACCTTTGTTACGGGCGACGTATTGCACCGCGATACCGACCACCAGGGCCGCCAGCAGCAGGATGAACATCGGCAGCGACAGGAACGCCAGATAGCCCAGGCAACCGAGCGTCACGGTAAAGGCGATGGCCAGCGGCGCGAAGGAAAAGGCGAAATCGCTGACCGTGTCGACGTCGTGGGTCAGCACCGGAATCAGGCGGTGGCTGCGGAACCGTTCAATCTGCTCGATGGGCGCCAGCAGGACCTTTTCACCCAGGGATTTACGCAGCCCGGCAATGATGTGCTGGCCAACGTGGTTGGTGCCGATGTCCGACAGAATCGAGGTCAACAGGGCAAAGGCGCAGAGGCCGGCAAACGTCGCCAGTACCGTGGCCGAAGGGCTGCCGGCGCCGTTCAGGGCTTTGTTGATGGTCGCCAGCAGGGCGGTGACGCTGACGCCACCGAGCATGCCGAGCAGGATCGACAGCGCCACGACGACCCGGTAAGGCTTGAGCAGGCCGAGGACTTCACTGATGGCTCCGCGCGATTTTGTGGTCATGGAGGTTTCCGCTTTTGGTGCCGGTCAAGGCATTGGTTCAAGGGTAGGGCTGGTTAAAAGACGAAACCCGCGGGCAGCGATTTAGCCGCCCGCGGGTTTCTCGAGGACTCAAGCGACGAGCGAGCGGCGGTTGCCGCTGCGGTGCTCGCGGTTACAGGTCGCGCGCCACGCGAAAACCGATCCAGTCGCCGCGCTCGGTCGGCACCAGCGCATTGCGGTTGCCGGAGCGGGAGAACACCGGCGCTTCGCCCCAATCGTTGCCGCGAATGCGCTTGAACTGGCACTTGCCGGTCTCCCACGCACTGCCGTCGCTCGGCGCGCCTTCGTAGTTTTCGTTGTAGCAATCGGCGGTCCATTCGTAGACGTTGCCGTGCATGTCGTACACACCGAAGGCGTTGGGCGGGAAGCTGCCGGCCGGCGCGGTGAAGTTGTAGCCGTCAGCTGCGCCGTAGGTATTGGCGTGCTTGGCGATGCTGTATTCCTTGCCCTCATCGAACGGGAACGGGAACGGGCCGGTGGTGCCGCCACGGGCGGCGTATTCGCGCAGGGACTCACTGACCAGTCGGTATGGCTTGCCGGTTTTTTTCGACAGCCACGCCACATAGGCGTTGGCCTCGGCGAAGTCCATGCACACTGCCGGGTGCCTGTCGGTGTACTGCTTGCGCGGGTCGCTGCCGGCGTAATCCGGGATCCCGGCCTTGCACGCGCGGCCCGGGCGTGTATCGCCGTCGGGCATGACGTAACCGGTGTCCTTGAGGTAGGCAAACCATTCGCCCTTGAGCACCTGGAAACGGCTGATCGCCAGCGGTTTGGCGAACGTCACCGGGTGCATCGGGCCTTCGTCGGGCTCACGGCCGACTTCGTCTTCAGGCGTGCCCATGGTGAACGTGCCGGTGGGCAACACGACCATTTCCGGGCAGTCCTTGCAATCCTTGAACACCTTGCCCGGTGCCGGCGGCGTGGCGGCTTGTGCGGCGTTTGGCAGCAGACTGGCGGCGAGGGCGGCGAACATCAGCGCCGGCAGGGTTTTCAGGGCAGAACGAGGCAGTTCACTGTTCATTTCAAGTCTCGTCAAAGGAGGGAAATCGTTGGCGCTCACAGCGCCCGGTCGAGCACGGCCAGCAGGCGGTCGATCTGCGCTTCGTCGTTGAGCAGGCCGGGTGCGGTGCGGATCACCGGGCCAACATCGCGCTCCACGGCGTCGGCCACGATCTTGTTGGCCATCAGGTGCGCGGCGATCTTGTCGCTGTTCTTTCCCCTGACCCGGAAGAAGGTGAAGCCTGCGGAAAATTCCGGGCTCAATGGCGTGACCAGTTCGATCTGCGGGCGTTGCAGCAGGCGTTTTTTCAGGTAGCTGTTGAGCTCATGAATGCGCGCCTGCACGTCGGCCTTGCCCAGTTGCAGGTGCAGCTTGAAGGCCTCGGTCAGCGCCCAGCGATGCTCGAACGCGTGGTAACCGCCCGGCGTCATGGTGGTGGAGAAGTGTTCGGCCTCGGAAAAGGTCGGGATGATCGGCGTGACGTATTTCACGTCTGCCGTGCGGCTGACCACGATCCCGGTGCCGCGCGGGCCGAACATCCACTTGTGGGTGCCGGCGATGAAGAAGTCGCAGTTCATCGCCGGGAAGTTCACGTCTTCCACGCCGAAACCGTGCACGCCGTCGACGACATACACGATGCGATCGGCTTCACTGCGGCCACGGTTGTGTTTGTCGACCAGCGCACCGATATCGGCGAGCGGCAGTTTCACGCCGCTGCCGGAGTGCACCCAGCACATGCCGAGCACCCGGGTTTCCGGGCGGATGCTGCGGTCGATATTGGCCAGCAGCTCATCCTTGCTGATCCGGTATGGATCCTTGAACAGACGGATCTTGCGCACCTTGGTGCCGTCACGCTGGGTGCGCAGTTCGAGGATGGTGTGCGTTGCGTAATGCTCGTGGGCCGTGGTGAGGATTTCCTGATCGGCGCGCACCTGCACGCCGCCGTAAATCATCGCCAGGCCTTCGGTGGTGCTGCCGGTCAGGGCGATCTGCCGGGCATCGGCCTGCACATATTTACCCGCCCAGACGCGCACGTCTTCTTCACGTTTTTCGGTGACACCGTGGTCCCAGTCCATCGCCAGCCCCGGATTTTTGTCGAGGGCGGCGCGGTGCATCTCGATCGCCTCACGCACCGGGCGCGGGTGGGTGGTGATCAGGAAGTTGGAGAAGTGCAGCCACGCCGGATCCTGATCGAACAATTGCTGCAACTGCGCCCACTTGTTGCGTGGCAGCGGGGCGGCGGCGGTCGAAGCGCTGGCGATGTTCGGCAGGCTCGCGCCCAGCGGCAAGGCAGCGGCGAGGATCCCGGCCTGCTTGAGAAAGTCACGACGGTTGCTCATGGCTTGGCGACTTCCCGATTCGATGCGAGCGCGGGTTTGGCCGACTTCTCGACCTGATCCCACACCCGCAGGAAGTTGCCGCCCCAGAGCTTGGCGATGTCCGCTTCCGAGTAGCCGCGTGACAGCAGTTCAGCAGTCACGTTGCGGATCTCGCCGACATTTTCCCAACCTTTGACGCCGCCACCCTCGTTGAAGTCCGAGCTGATGCCGACGTGGTCGATGCCGATCTTCCTGACCGTGTAATCGATAGCGTCGCCCAGGTCCTTGAGGCTGGCCTTGGGTTCGCCTTCAAGGATCGCGTAGAGCTGGCCGGCGTATTCGCCGAACTTCTGTTCGGACCAGGCGGAGATGATCGGATCGCCCGGCATCAGGGCCACGGCCAGGTTCGGCAGCGGCGGCAGGTCATAGCGTTTGCGCAGTTCATTCAGCTTGTCCTGAGTGCCTTGGGTCAGCGGTCGCAGGTACTGCGAGAAGCCGACAATCTGCACCACGCCGCCGCTGTTCTTGATCAGCTGCATTTCCTTGTCGCTGAGGTTGCGCGGGATATCGACCATGGCGCGCGGTGCCGAGTGCGACGCCACCAGCGGCGTACGGCTCAACTGCGCGACCTGCTCCAGGGCCTTGGTCGACATTTGCGAGACGTCGATGATCACGCCCAGGTCGTTCAGGCGCTTGACCGCTTGCTTGCCGATATCGGAGAGACCGTCGAGGGCGTCCGGCGAATCATTGAAGAACGGCAGCGGGCGCGACGAGTCGGCCCAGTCGTTATTGCCGATGTAGCTGAAGCCGAACATGCGCATGCCGCGCGCCGTCCACAGGTCCAGCAGGTTCAGGTCGTGGCCCAGCGGGTAGGCGTTGAGCATGCTGATGAAGATCGCGAACTTGCCTTCGCCGTGCAGGCGCCGGAAGTCGTCGGCGGTGTAGGCGATGCCGACCTGGTTGGGGAAGTCGCGGACCATCCCGGAAATGATCTTGTAGCGGATTTCCTGCTGGTTGCGCGCCTCTTCGACGAAGCCGGCGGTGGGCTTGTGCGGAGCGTTCGGGCCGTTCCAGATTTCCGGCCAGCCGAAGATCGTCAGGGCCGCACCGGACAGCCGCCCGCGATTGGCCTTGACCAGGTCGAACTGGTCGCTGCCGTCCTTGTCGACTTCGTGGCCGGTGGTGCCGAAGTTCTGGGTGATGGTGATATGGCTGTCGAACGAGAGCATGTGTTCGTGCAGCTCTTCGGCCTGCTGCATGACTTTGCGAGGGTAGCCGGGATTGTCCTTGAACCAGATATCCCAGACCGCGAAACCGGCACCGGCGCTGATCGCCAGGGCCAGCGGCAGGCCGATGTAAAGAGCCTTTTTCGAACGTGGTTTTGTCATTGCCATCTCAGTCAGGTTCGCCGTCGAGGTGCAGGCACAGAGGCCTTTGCTATCTGGGAAGAACGAGCGGGCGCGGAAGAAAATTAGTCCGCCCCGAGGGCGCTTAAATTTGTTCGCTCAGCAAACGTTCTAGCTTGGATAAAGCCTGCTTCAGGGCTGAACACAGGTAGGGCAATGAGGATTTCTCGACGATGGTTCATGGCAGGCCTGGCGCTGACCGGCGCTGCCGTACCTGCAGCTTATTTCGGGCATCGTGAATGGACGAAGCCCGACCCGACGATCACCCCCGGTGAGGCGTCTTTCGATGTCGCCGACGTAGCCGGGCAACGCCTGGCGAACGCGCTGCGCGGGGTCTGGAAGATCCGTTTCACGGGGCGTGACGCAGGCCTGGACGGCTTGCCGACCCAGGGCCTGGAAGTGTTCATCGACATCGGCCAGAAAGGCCGGGGCGTGTGTGGCTTTCTCGACACGCCGGAGCGTCTGCGCTCTGCCGACACCCCTCGTTACCGGATTCTCGGCGATCTGGCCGGGGCCGAGGCATCAAAACTGAGTTGGCGACTGTTGGGTGCCGGCGGCAGTGTGGACTACGAACTGAACATGATTCTGGATGAGGTCTGGGCCGATTTCGGCAATGCCGGCAGCGGCACCCTCAGCGGCACGGTGCAGCGTCTGGACCGCTCGCTGGCCCTGCCGGCTCAGGATCACCGTTTCGTTGCGGTCAAGTGCCTGTTCCCGGAAGCGCGGCAGCGTACGCCGTTGAACCCGACGTTGCTGGCGTGGCTGGTGTCGCCCGAGCACCGGCTGTTTCACCAGGTCTGGCATGCGACGCGGGACAAGTGGCACACCTTGTCCGAAGACAAGCGCAATGCCTTGCGCGGCCTCGGCTGGCAGCCCGGCCCACGCGACCGGGAACGTGATGCCCGTGGTCCGCGCAAGGATCGCAACGGGTCGGGCATCGACTTCTTCTTCATGCACCGACACATGCTCGGCACGGCGCGTTCGATGCAGGATCTGCCGTCCTGGCAGTTCTTCCCGTTGCCGCAGCCGGAACTGATTCGCGACCGTGTCGGGTTCGCCCGTTACTTCGATAACCACGACGGCACCTCTCTGCCGCCGACCTGGCTGGCCGAAGGCGACGACGAGTACGCGCAATGGGTCAGCGATATCAAGACCGCCGAGACCTACCAGAGCAACTTCGAGGTCTGGGAGTCGCAATACCGCGATCCGCAATATCTGTCGAAGCTGACCCTCGGTCAGTTCGGCTCAGAAGTGGAGCTGGGTCTGCACGACTGGCTGCACATGCGCTGGGCGTCGGTGCCGCGCGATCCGTCCAATGGTCAGCCGGTGCCCCTGGCCCGTGATCTGGACGATTTCGCCGCACGCTGGTTCGCCCCTGAGAACGACTTTCTCGGCGATCCGTTTTCCTCCCATGTGAACCCGGTGTTCTGGGCGTTCCATGGCTGGATCGATGACCGTGTGGAGGACTGGTTCCGTGCTCACGAGCGTTTTCATCCGGGGCAGGTCACTCGCCTGGAAGTCAATGGCGTGCAATGGTTTGCTCCGGGTCGCTGGGTCGAAGTGGCGGATCCGTGGCTGGGTCCCACGACTCATGGTTGCAGTACGGTGCCGGGCTTGCAGGTGGGCAAGTCGGTGGAGATGGACCCGGAAACCATGAAGCTCGCGTTGCGCATCACCTTTGGCGAGGACGAGAAGAAACTCGAAGGGCTGTTCCGGCGCGTGCCGAAGCGGCCGTGGTACGCGCGTAACCTGAAGGCCAAGAACCTCGCGGTCTGAGGGCCGCGTTATCGTTGATTCGCCGAACTTGGCAGGCTCGCTCCCACAATGATCGCGTCCATTGAGATGGAATGCGGTCACTGTGGGAGTGGGACTGCTCGCGAAAGCGGTCTTGAGTTCGCTGCGATTACAGCGCCTGCCACCCGCCGCCCAGTGCCTTGTACAACCCGATACTCGCCTGCAATCGCGCCAGGCGCAGCTGTACATTCAGATCCTGCGCCGCGTACAGCGTGCGCTGGGTTTCCAGCACCGTCAGCAAATCCTCGGCGCCGGCCTGATAGCGGCGCTGGGCGATATCGAACGCGGTCTGCGCCTGATTCAATTCTTCACTTTGCCATTGCCGCTGTTCGTCGAGTCCGCGAATCCCGTTCAAGGCTTTTTCGACGTCGGCGAAACCGTTGATGATCGCCCCGCGATAGGTTTCCAGCAGCTCTTCCTGGCGAGCCTTGGCCTTGTCGCGTTCGGCGCTCAGGCGACCATTGTTGAAGATCGGTGCGACCAGTCCGGCGGTGAGGTTGTAGAAAGGGCTGCGAATAATGTCATCGAACTGGTTGGCCCCGGAGCCGAGTTGGGCAGTCAGGGTTACGGTCGGCAGCATGGCGGCGCGGGCAACTTTGACGTCGGCCTCGGCCGCCGCCAGTTGCGCTTCGGCGCGGGCGATGTCCGGGCGACGGCTGAGCAGATCGCTGGGCACGCCGGCATCGATGGTCGGCCAGTGCAGTCGATCGAACGGTTCCACGCCGGTTTGCAGCTCCTGCACCGGCCGACCGAGCAGGGCGGCGAGGCTGATCAGGGCGTCCCGGGCCTGTTGTTGCACCAGCGGCAGTTGCCGTTGTTGCGCCGCCACCAGACTTTTTTGCTGGGCCAGCTCCAACGCTGTGGCCGAGCCTGAGTCGTAGCGGGTCTGCACCAGTTTCAGCACGTTTTGCGCGTTGCTCAGGTTCAATTCGGCGATGCGACTCTGCTCACGCAGCGACAAGGCTTGTGCGTAGGTGTTGGCCACCCCGCTGAGCAAGGTCAGCTCCACGGTCGCCCGGTCGAACTCGCTGGCTTGCAGGGCAAGCTGCGCGCTGTCGCGGGAGGCGCGTTTGCCGCCCCAGAAATCGATTTCGTAGGACGCGCTCAGGTTGGCATCGAAATAATCCACCGCCTTGTTGCTGCTGTCCGCGTCGAGCTGGGAGTAGCCATTGCCGCGCAGCAGTTTCTGGCGATTGGCGTTGGCCCCGGCTTTCACCTCCGGCAACTGCGAGCTGCCGGCAATCACCGTGCCGGCCCGGGCCTGGCGCACTCGGGCGACGGCGGCGGCGAGGTCGAAGCTGCCGAGGCGTGCCTGTTCGATCAGGCGGTCGAGCTCGGGGCTGCCGAACTGTTTCCACCATTGCGGATCGGTGCGGGCGACGCTGGTGTCGTGGGGCGACTGCCAGGTGGCGGGCGGTTGCAGGCCGCTATCGGGTCGCTGGACGGGACTGCCGCAGGCGCTGAGCAACAGGCACACGGTCAACAGGCTGAGGCGCGGTTTCATAGATCGATCATTCACTGGTAAGGGCCGTCACCGGGTCGAGTCGGGCAGCTTTGCGGGCCGGCATGAAGCCGAAGACAACACCGGTCACGAGGGCGCAACCGAAGGCGCCGAACACCGCCATCAAGGAAAACGCCACGGCGACTTCGCTGAGCATCAGCACGCCGCCGACGATCAGCGCCAGGGCGATCCCGGCGATCCCGCCGACCACCGAGAGCATCACCGCTTCGGTGAGGAACTGGCGCAGGATGTCCCGTTGCCGGGCGCCGGTGGCCATGCGAATACCGATCTCTCGGGTACGCTCGCGCACCGTCATGAGCATGATATTCATCACCCCGATCCCGCCCACCAGCAGCGAAATCGCGGCAATCGAGCCGAGCATCAGCGACAGGGTGTTCTGCGTGCGCGCCTCGGCCTGGATCATCGCGGCGTTGTTGGTCAGTTCGAAATCCTTCTTGCCGTCGTGCAGGCGCAGCATCAATTGTTCGATGGCGTGTTCCGCCTCCTTGACCTTGCGCGCATCGGCTGCGGCAATGGCCACGTATTCCGGATTGCGTGTGCCAAACAGCCGGACACTGGCGGCGGAGTAGGGGATGGCGATGCGGTCATCGCTGTCCTGATCGCCGGAGCTCGCACCTTTTTCCTGAAGCACGCCGACCACCTGGAACGGCACGTTTTCGATCAGGATGTACTGGCCGACAGGGTTGGGCACGTCCTTGAGCAGTTTGTCGCGCACCTTCTTGCCGATCACCGCCACGGCGCTGGCGTTGCGTTCGTCAGCGTCGGTGAAGTAGCTGCCTTCGACCACCGGCCAGTTGAAGATCGCCGGGAAGTTGGTGTCGTTGCCGCCGACGTAGCTCAGGTGATCGACGTTGCCGAAACGCACCCCGGCCTCGGCGCCGTTCACCGGCATGATCCGCTTGACTTGCGGCAGGCTGGCCAGCGCTGCCACGTCATCCAGGGTGACGATGCCCGGTGGCGTGCGCGGATTGGGGGCTGATCCGCTCAGGTAAATGATGTTCGAGCCGAACGCGCCCATCTGCGCCATGACCTGGCGCTTGCTGCCTTCGCCGACGCCGAGCATGACCACCACCGAAGCTACGCCGATGATGATCCCGAGCAGGGTCAGCGCGGTGCGGAAGCGGTTGATCCACATCACCCGCCAGGCGGCGTGCAAGGCGTCCACCAGCTCGCCTTTCCAGGCGCCGGAGGCTTGTGCGCCTTCGCTCAGGCGCTTGCGCAGGTCGACGGCCTGCAGGGCGCCGGGGTTGGCCGACGTCTGGGCTTCGGGGTTGTGGCGGGCGCTGTCGCTGATGATCAGGCCGTCGCGGATTTCGATGATACGCTTGGCCCGCGCTGCGACTTCGCGGTCGTGGGTGATCAGGATGACCACGTGGCCCTGACTCGCCAGCTCGTCGAGCAACGCCATGACTTCTTTGCCGCTGTGGCTGTCGAGGGCGCCGGTGGGTTCGTCGGCCAGGATGATGTGGCCACCGTTCATCAGCGCCCGGGCAATCGACACCCGTTGCTGCTGACCGCCGGACAACTGATGTGGGCGGTTGCCGGTGCGCGAGGCCAGGCCGAGGCGGTCGAGCAGGGCGGCGGCGCGGGCGTGGCGTTCGGCGGCCGGGGTGCCGGCATAGATCGCCGGCATCTCGACGTTTTCCTGGGCCGAGCCGGACGGAATCAGGTGATAACCCTGAAACACGAAACCGAAGGCTTCGCGCCGTAGCCAGGCCAGCTCGTCGGTGTCGAGGCCGGCGACGTTTTCCCCGGCGAAACGGTATTCGCCGGAGGTGGGCCGGTCGAGGCAGCCGAGGATATTCATCAGGGTCGATTTGCCGGAGCCGGACGCGCCGACAATCGCCACGAATTCTCCGGCGTGGATCGACAGGTCGATCCCGCGCAGCACATGCACTTCAGGGGCGTCGCCACCGCCGTAGGATTTGCGGATGGCCTGCAGGTCGATCAGGGGCGTCTGCATTCAGCCTCCGCTGCCGTCGGCCGGGCCGATCAACAGGTGATCGCCTTCGTTCAAGCCCTCAAGCACCTGGACTTTCAAGCGATCGCTGATGCCGGTATGCACTTCGCGGGACTGCACGTCGCCATTGGCGGCGATCACCTGCGCGGTCTGCCGGTTTGCCGTGGCAGTGCCTTGCAGGGCGGCAACCGGTGCGGTGAGGACGTCTTTTGCCTGGCTGGCGACGAAGAATACCTGGGTGGTCATTTCCGCCATCAGTGCGTTGTCGGCGTTGTCGACATCCAGCAATACGGTGTAGAGCACCACGCGGGCGCTGCCGCTTTTGCTGGAACTGGCAGGACTGCCGCCGCCCTGGCTGGTCTGGTCCAGCGGCTTGGGCGGCACCGGCAGGATTTGCCGCACGGTGCTGCTCCAGCGTCGCTGGCCGCCGCTGAGGGTGGTGAAGTAGGCGGTCATGCCGGGTTTGACGTGGCCAATATCGGCTTCGGAAACTTCGGCCCACACGGTCATCGGCGACAATTTGGCGATGCGCAGGATCAGCGGTGTCTGTTGTTGTGCGTTGAGGGTCTGGCCTTCGCGGGCATCGAGGGCCACTACGGTGCCGGCCATCGGCGCATAAATGCGGGTGTAGCCGAGTTCGGCCTGATCGCTGCGCAGGCTGGCTTCGGCCTGGCGGATCTGGGCCTGGAACATGTCGATGCGCGCCTGGGTGGCTTTCAGTTCGGCGCGGGCGGTCTGCACGTCTTCTTCGCGGGTGGCGCCGCCAGCGGCGAGGTTCTGTTGGCGTTGGTATTTCTGTTGCGCAAGTTCGTGCTGGGCTTTCTGTTCCTGTAACTGGGCCTTGAGGTTTTCAATGGAAAACCGTCCGGCGTCGAGTTTGGCTTTCTGGGTCGACGGATCGATCTCCACCAGCAATTGGCCTTCCTTGACCACGTCGCCGACCTCTACGTGGATCTTGCGGATCTGCCCTGAGGCCTGGGCGCCGACGTCCACATAACGCCGGGGTTGCAGGGTACCCAGGGCGGTGACGCTGCTTTCAATATCGCCGCGGGTCACTTGCACGGTGGCGAACCTGTCGCGCCCGGGCGGCAGGATCTGCCAGGCGGCGTAGGCGGCAACGGGGATCAGACAAAGGACTACGAGCAGGGCGCGTCGGGCGGGGCGGGGACGTTTCATGCAGGGTTCCGGCCAGTGGAAATCGGCCCGTCGTTCAGAGGTGTGCGCAGGATCGGGCACCGTTGAACGCTGCCGCAGGGCGCGACAGATACGGGGAGCTGTCCTGTAAACGATGAAAGCCGACCGGAATTTAAGCGGTGAAAAAGGTTGTTACAGCAATCTGAAGGTATAGCCGGACACAATTTGTCGGGCAATGACAAACACTACTTTAAATCTATATGAGAATTACTATAAATTACGCACCTCAAGTTGCCACTATCCTGCTACTGCCTCGTGCGGCCGAGCAGGCCAGTGTGCTCAAGGACAGAACCCGCACTCAAGCGGCCGGGAGTCATGTTGGAAAACTACTATCGTGAGCTGGTGTGTTTCCTGAACGCCAGGCTCGGCAACCGACAGGTGGCCGAAGATGTGGTGCATGACGCTTATGTGCGGGTCCTGGAGCGTTCCAGCGATACCCCGATCGAACAACCCCGGGCCTTTCTTTACCGCACCGCGCTGAACCTGGTGATCGATGACCATCGGCGCAATGCCCTGCGTCAGGCCGAATCGCTGGACGTGCTCGACAGCGAAGAGCGTTATTTCACCCCGTCCCCCCACAGCACCCTCGATCATGGCCAGCGCCTGGACATGTTGCAGCGTGCGCTGGCCGAGCTTGCGCCGCTGTGCCGCGAGAGTTTTCTGTTGCGCAAGATCGAGGGCCTGTCGCATCCCGAGATCGCCGAGCACCTTGGGATTTCCAAGGCTCTGGTGGAAAAGCACATCGTCAACGCCATGAAGCATTGCCGCTTGCGAATCAAACAATGGGATGCCCATTGAGAAGTCGTCGTTAAATTTTCTTTCACTGTCCTCGTTCCTACTCAACAGACGACCTGCTGTCCTGCTCCGGGCTGGCCGGTCACCCAAGCTTTTCCTCCGCGCTGTTCGGGGGTCCATCCAGAGGACACTGGAAATGACACAGGCAATTGCATCGCCCATCGTTCACGACCTGATCGGCGTCGGTTTCGGCCCTTCGAACCTGGCGCTGGCCATCGCTCTGCAAGAGCGCGGCCCGACCCAGGGCGAGCTGGATGTGCTGTTTCTCGACAAACAACCCCACTACAGCTGGCACGGCAACACCCTGTCGACCCAGAGCGAGCTGCAGATTTCCTTCCTCAAGGATCTGGTCACCTTGCGCAATCCGACCAGCCCGTACTCGTTCGTCAATTACCTCAAGCACCATGGCCGTCTGGTGGACTTCATCAACCTCGGCACCTTCTATCCGTGCCGCATGGAGTACAACGACTACCTGCGCTGGGTGGCTGCACAGTTCACCGAGCAGAGCCGCTACGGCGAAGAAGTGCTGACCATCGAGCCGGTGCTGCACAACCATCAGGTTGAAGCGCTGCGGGTGATCTCGCGAGGCACCGACGGCCAGCAGTTCGTGCGCACCGCGCGTTCGGTGGTGGTCAGCGCCGGCGGTACGCCGCGCATTCCCGAGGCGTTCAAGGCGCTGAAGGGGGATGGCCGAGTGTTCCATCACTCGCAGTATCTGGCCGAGATGGCCAAACAGCCGTGCGTGAACAACCAGCCGATGAGCATCGCAATCATCGGTGGCGGGCAGAGCGCGGCGGAAGCCTTTATCGACCTGAACGACTCGTTCCCGTCGGTGCAGGTCGACATGATCCTGCGCGGCTCGGCCCTGAAGCCGGCGGACGACAGCCCGTTCGTCAACGAAGTGTTCTCGCCGGAATTCACCGACCTGATCTTCCAGCAGAACAGCAGCGAGCGTGAGCGTCTGGTCAACGAGTACCACAACACCAACTACTCGGTGGTCGACATCGACCTGATCGAGCGCATCTACGGCATCTTCTATCGGCAGAAAGTTTCCGGGATTGCGCGCCATGCGTTCCGCACCCTGACCACCGTCGAGAACGCCACTGCCACCGAACATGGCATTGAACTGACCGTGCGCAACAACGCCACCGGCGAAGTCAGCGTGCGTGCCTACGATGCAGTCGTGCTGGCCACCGGTTACGAGCGCCAGATGCACCGCAAACTGTTGGCGCCGCTGGAGGAGTACCTGGGCGACTTCGAGGTCGATCGCAATTACAAACTGATCACCGACGAGCGCTGCAAGGCCGGTCTGTACATGCAGGGCTTCTGCCAGGCCAGCCACGGTCTGAGCGATACACTGCTGTCGATCCTGCCGATCCGCGCGGACGAGATCGCCGGCTCGCTGTATGAGCATGGCAAGAACCGTGGGCACAGCCGTTCGGTGATGGATCTGTTGCTGGCGACTGCCAGCTAAACCTGCGGCGTTTGCCAAATCGTCTTCGCGGGCAAGCCCGCTCCCACAGTGGTTCTGTGTACGCAGGGCAAATGTGGGAGCGGGCTTGCCCGCGATGGGGCCCTCAAGACCTCTACAAATTTAGAAACCTGAACCCTTCCTGAACACCCGCCACATTCCCCGACACACTTCCTTTTGCGGGTTTACTCTCCAGATATCGGGGCGTAAGCTTCGCGCGTTTTCATCAATAGCGGAGACCCACAGTGGGTACTTGTTCGAGTGACAGTTGTCGGCCGGTCCTTGTAACCGGCGGATTCTCGGCAAGATAACGCGCATTCCTTTGTGCCGTTGTCTCGCCGAACAGCGAGCAGCGGCATCCCGATCATGACCGGTCCCGGTCATGTCCCGACGTCCTTCTCATCGACACTGAAAAACCTGTGAAGTCGACTTCACCGTCGTCATTGCAGCCCTATCGACACGCCTGTCCTTTCTGACCGGCGCGCCACGCCTTGCCGTGCCGGTTTTCCGGTGCCCAGGACGAGGACGTACCTGCTCGACGGTTTCCCGGCTGACCATAGGGGCAACAGCCATGAAACTTACGCTCAAGGAATTTTTCGCAGGCTTCCTGCGGACCCGCCACATCGCCCGGCATTTCCGTCGTCTGGCCTTGCTGGAAACCCTCAACGACACCACGGTCAGCCGTGAAGTGCCGCCCACCCTGGCCAATACGCTGGTAGACGCCGCCCATTGCGACAGCGGCGTGCTGCTGTCGAACCTCGGCACTCACACCGACGGCCTCACCGATTTCGAAGTCGATGTGCTGCGTGCGCAACATGGCCTCAACGAAGTCGAGCACGAGCAACCGCTGCCGTGGTGGACCCACCTGTGGCACTGCTACAAGAACCCGTTCAATCTGCTGCTGACCTTGCTGGCGGTGATCTCGTGGCTGACCGAAGACCTCAAGGCCGCCATCGTGATTTTCTCCATGGTGGTGCTGTCGACGCTGTTGCGCTTCTGGCAGGAAAGTAAATCCAACCAGGCCGCCGACGCGCTCAAGGCGATGGTCAGCAACACCGCCACCGTGCTGCGCCGGGACGCGCCGCGCGCTGAATTGCCGATCAAGCAATTGGTGCCCGGCGATCTGATCGTGCTGTCGGCCGGCGACATGATTCCTGCCGATTGCCGGGTGCTCAGCGCCAAGGATCTGTTCGTCAGCCAGGCGGCGATGACCGGTGAATCGATGCCGGTGGAAAAATTCCCGCGTCAGGCCGATCGTGACACGCGCAATCCGCTGGAGCTCGACAACATCCTGTTCATGGGCACCAACGTGGTGTCCGGCACGGCGGTGGCGGTGATTCTCACCACCGGCAACAGCACCTATTTCGGTGCGCTGGCGCAGCGGGTCGGGGCGACGGATCGCGCGGTGACTTCGTTCCAGCAAGGCGTGAACAAAGTCAGCTGGCTGCTGATCCGCTTCATGTTTGTCATGGCGCCGCTGGTGTTGTTCATCAACGGTTTCACCAAGGGCGACTGGACCGAAGCGCTGCTGTTCGCGCTGTCGATCGCCGTGGGCCTGACCCCGGAAATGCTGCCGATGATCGTCACCTCGACGCTGGCCAAGGGTGCGGTGTTCCTGTCGCGCAAGAAAGTCATCGTCAAACGCCTGGATGCGATCCAGAACTTCGGCGCCATGGACGTGCTGTGCACCGACAAGACCGGCACCCTGACCCAGGACAAGATCTTTCTGGCACGCAATGTCGACGTCTGGGGCGAAGACTCCGATGACGTGCTGGAAATGGCTTACCTCAACAGCTATTACCAGACCGGTCTGAAAAACCTGTTGGACGTGGCGGTGCTGGAACACGTGGAAATCCACCGTGAGCTGAAGGTCGGCACGGCGTTTCGCAAGGTCGACGAGATCCCGTTCGATTTCAATCGCCGGCGTATGTCGGTGGTGGTGGAAGGGTGCGGTCAGCCGCATCAACTGATCTGCAAAGGCGCGGTGGAAGAGGTTCTGTCGGTGTGCAGCCGGGTGCGTCACGGTGAAGTCGACGAAGCCTTGAGCGATGAGTTGCTGGCGAAAATCCGTCAGGTCACCGCAGCATTCAACGCTGAAGGCTTGCGCGTGGTCGCGGTGGCGGCACGCTCGATGCCGCAAGGTCGTGACACTTACAGCCTGAGCGACGAGCAGGAACTGACGCTGATCGGTTACGTGGCGTTCCTCGATCCACCGAAGGAAAGCACCGCCCCGGCGCTGAAGGCTCTGGCCGAACACGGCGTGGCGGTGAAAGTGCTGACCGGCGACAACGAACTGGTGACCGCCAAGATCTGCCGCGAAGTGGGCCTGGCCCAGCAAGGCCTGCTGATGGGCAACGACATCGAACGCATGAGCGATGCTGAACTCGCCGTGGCGGTGGAAACCACCAACGTGTTCGCCAAGCTGACCCCATCGCACAAGGAGCGCATCGTGCGCATCCTCAAGGGCAACGGCCACGTGGTCGGGTTCATGGGCGACGGCATCAACGACGCCCCGGCGCTGCGCACCGCAGACATCGGGATTTCCGTGGACAGCGCGGTGGACATCGCCAAGGAAGCGGCCGACATCATCCTGCTGGAGAAGAGCCTGATGGTGCTGGAGGAGGGCGTGCTGGAAGGGCGCCGGACCTTCGCCAACATGCTCAAGTACATCAAGATGACCGCCAGCTCGAACTTCGGCAACGTATTCTCGGTGCTGGTGGCCAGCGCGTTCATTCCGTTCCTGCCGATGCTGCCGATGCACCTGCTGGTGCAGAACCTGCTGTATGACATTTCGCAGATCGCGATCCCGTTCGACAACGTCGACGACGAGATGCTGAAACAGCCGCAACGCTGGCAGCCGGGGGACGTCGGGCGCTTCATGCTGTTCTTCGGCCCGATCAGTTCGATCTTCGATATCACAACGTTCGCCTTGATGTGGTACGTGTTCGATGCCAACACCCCGGATCACCAGACCCTGTTCCAGTCCGGCTGGTTCGTGGTGGGGCTGCTGACCCAGACGCTGATCGTGCACATGATCCGCACGCCGAAGATTCCGTTCCTGCAAAGCCGCGCGGCCATGCCGTTGCTGGTGATGACCGCAATCATCATGGCCGTGGGCATCTTCCTGCCGATGGGGCCGCTGGCGCACTACTTCAAATTGCAGGCGCTGCCGTCGATGTACTTCGTGTTCCTGCCAGTGATCCTGTTGGCGTACATGGCGCTGACCCAGGCCGTGAAAGGCTTCTACATCCGCCGGTTCGGCTGGCAGTAACAGGACAGATTCCCCCCTTGTGGGAGCAAGGGGGGGCGGTTTCAAGGAGTTCGACATGCAAGCGATCAACAATCTCAACCTGACTTCATTGCTCGACACGCTGGTCAGCCTCAGCGCGGCATTCATCCTCGGCGGCCTGATCGGCTTCGAACGCCAGTACCGGCAACGCACGGCGGGCTTGCGCACCAACGTGCTGGTGGCGGTCGGCGCGGCGATTTTCGTCGACATGGCCAACCGTCTCGCCGGTGCCGAAGGCGCGGTGCGGGTGGTTGCCTACGTGGTCTCCGGCATCGGTTTTCTCGGTGCCGGGGTGATCATGCGCGAAGAGGGCAACGTGCGTGGGCTTAACACCGCCGCCACGCTCTGGACCTCGGCAGCCGTCGGCGCCTGTGCAGGTGCCGACCTGCTGGCCGAAGCGGTGCTGGGCACCTTGTTCGTGCTCGCCGCCAATACCTTGCTGCGGCCGATCGTCAACAACATCAACCGTCAGCCGCTGGACGTGGTGTCGGCAGAAGTCACCAATATCGTTTATGTCATTGCCCGGCGCTCGCAGCAGAAAGCCGTGTTCGCCTTGCTCGAGGCCGAGCTGGAACGCAGCAACTACCCGGCCAGTGACGTCGATGTACACGCCTTCGGTGCCGATGAAATCGAGATTGAAGCGACGCTGGCAACCACCTCGGTGGACGGTGATGAGCTGGACGCACTGGTGGCGCGAATCTCGACCTCGGCGCTGGTGGTGCAGGCGTTCTGGAGTCCGAGTACGACCGAATGAAACATTCGATCCGGATGAATGACTGTGTTTTTCGGAAAAGTCCTACAGAGCGTGTCCCGAAGCTTGGGTAGTCTTGCCGCCACTTGGAGCAACTACCCGGACTTTCACGTTGACCGACAAAACCCTGCGCATCCTGATCGCCGACCTGCAGCATTTTCACCGGATGAAGATCGAGCGGCTGTTCAATGGTCTCGATTACTACCGCATTGCACCGATACAGAGCCTTGCCGAACTGCTGACGCTGGTCGATTACGGCTGTCAGCCGTTTGATGTCCTGGTGATTAATGCCGAGCTGGCGACCGGGATCGCGGATCTGCGGGGGTTCCTGTTCGATAATCCACAAGTCCGTCGTGCGCTGATCTACGGTGAGCCGGCGGATTCCTCACGTGTTCCCGAGCATTTTCTGACAAAGATCATCACCAGCCCTGCGCCTTTGCCCTCAATCCGCGCCATCGAACAGTTGATGGCCTTGGTCGAGGCTTCTTTCGAGCCCCCATCACCCGTTCGATCACAGATAGGTCAATCGTGCAACTGTCAGATCTGACAGGTGATTCGGCGCGCACACCGTGCAACAGTCGTAGCGCAGTTATCAATAGTCCCGTTCATGCAAGATCGGTGGCGTCATCACTATGTATTCGCACCGGGAGTGGTCATGGGTTCAGCATTGATCGTTGATGATCATCCGGTGGTGGTAAATGCCGTTCGCATGGTGCTGGAGTCATTCCGCTACAGTCCGATTTACGTCGCTTCAGACAGTAGCGAGGTGGTGTCTCTGGTTCGTTTGCACGGGCCGGATCTGATCGTGCTCGATCTGACGTTTCCGGGCCAGGGTGGCCTGGAAACGCTGGAGCATATAAAGGCCACCGGGTTGCTCTGCAAGGTCGTGGTTTTTACCTCTGCCGATCCTGCTCATTATCTGATTCGCTGTCGACGTGCCGGTGCAATGGCCTTTGTCACCAAATCAGCCGAGTTGCAGCAGTTGCAGAACGCGATCAAGGCTGTCCGCGCGGGCTATAGCTATTTCCTGGACTTGCCCAATGTCACCACAGGGCAACCCGAGGTGCACAGTAATGAACGCACGCTGATCGCGTCACTGTCAGACCGCGAATTGCACATCCTGAGGGAGTTGGCTCGAGGGATATCGAACAAGCAGATTGCCGAGGATATGAACCGAAGTCACAAAACCATCAGCACCTACAAGACCCGCTTGATGCTAAAGCTCGGGATCAAGTCATCGGTGGTATTGCGAGAGTTTGCCCTGCGCAATCATTTGCTCTGAGAGGGTCCGCATGAAGAGCCTGTTGCGATGCGTCCTGCTTTTGATGCTGTTGCTTGCGGGCACAGCGCAGGCGGCGACGAGCGCTCAAAGGCTTGAAATCGTTTCCCGCACCCGCCTGGAAGGCGTGCAGGTTCGCCTTGATGAGCAGGACAGACAATGGCTGAGCGCGCATCCGGTATTGCGCATCGGTGCCTCCTGGCCGGATTACCCCCCCTTTGAGCAGACCCGCAAGCGCCATGAACTGGAAGGTCTCACGGCTGATTACGCCGATGCGATCGCGCAGGTGCTGAACATCGCTGTTGAGGTCTGGTGCTATCCGGACCGCGAAAGCGCCATGGTGGCGCTCAAGGCCGGGGATCTGGATCTGCTGGGCACGTCGAACAACTTCGAACTCGCCGACCCGGACTTGATATTGTCCCGTGCCTACGCCGAGGATCAGCCGATGTGGGTGACCCGGCTCAATGAGGCGTTACCGGATGATCTCGCCGGCAAGCGCATCGCGATGGTGGACGATTACCTGCCAGCCTCGACCATCGAAGAGGCTTACCCGAAAGCTTCCCTGCAGCGCTATCGATCGATCCTCGATGCCCTCGGCGCCGTGGCGTTCGGCCGGGATGATCTGTACCTCGGCGATTTCATCAGCGCCAGCTACCTGATCAACACCCATTTTCAAAACGACCTGCAACTGGCCGGGCCCTCGGGCCTCGACGCCAACCCGTTCGGCTTTGCCCTGGCTCGCAGCAACACCCGCTTGAAACGTCTGGTCGACAAGGCCCTGCTGGCCATTCCCATGGAGCAGCGCCTGGCCATGGAACTGCGCTGGAGCGCCGGTCGAGCCGACATAGCGGCGCAGTCGCGGGTGAGCCTGAGTGACAGCGAGCAACAATGGCTGGATCAGCATCCGGTGGTACGGGTCGGCGCTGTCGATGATTTTGCACCGCTGACATTCTTTGACACCGATGGCCGCTTCAGTGGTCTGGTCGCTCAATTGCTCAACCTGGTCAGTCAGCGCAGCGGCCTGACATTCGAGGTGGTGCGCGGTCAATCTCTGGATCGTCAGGTCGAGCAACTCAGAAACGGTGAGCTGGACCTGTTGCCGGTGATGACACCGAGCCGCGAGCGCGAAACGCAAATGTTGTTCACTCGCTCGTACGCCAACAGTCCCTTTGTCTTGATCACCGAGTCGAAGGCACAGGCACCGCGCAGTCTCGAAGAGATGGCGGGTAAGCGTCTGGCGCTCTATCGCGGCAATCCGCTGCGTGATTACCTGCTGGAACAGGTGCCGCAGATCAACCTGATCGAATTGCCGAGCCCGGCGGACGGTACGCGGGCGCTGTTTGATGGTCGGGCCGATGCGACATTGAGCTCGTTGCTGGTGGCGCGTTATCAGATCGATCACCAGTACCGTGAGCGCTTGCGCATAGCCTCTACGCTGGGGGATCAACCGGCCCGGATCGCCATGGCCACGGCGCCCGATGCCCCGCAGTTGCAGTCGATTCTGAACAAGGCGCTGCTGGGCATTGCACCTCAGGAAATCGACGGTCTGGTCGCGAGATGGAGTCGTAACGTGGTGCTGCAGGACAGCTATTGGCAGCGCCATCGAGAGCAGATATTGCGCGGGTTTGCCGTAGCCGCCGGTCTGCTGTTGCTGGCATTGGGCTGGATCGCCTTTCAGCGCCGGCAGATTCGCCAGCGCCAGCAATGGTTGCTGCAGTTACGTGAAGCCAAGGAGGCGGCCGATGAGGCCAATCGTGCCAAAAGCACGTTTCTGGCGACCATGAGTCATGAAATCCGCACACCGATGAATGCCCTGATCGGCATGCTTGAACTGGCTCTCAAGCGTGCCGATGAAGGCGTGACCGATCGCCAGGCGATCGAAGTGGCGTCCAGCGCCGGGCAGCAGTTGCTGGCATTGATCGGCGATATCCTCGACATTGCCCGCATCGAGGCCGGACATTTGTCGCTGGCCCCCGAACGCGCCAACCTGCGCGAGGTGGTGGCGTCGGTGTGTCGGATCTTCGAAGGCCTGGCCCGACAGAAGCCTTTATTGTGGAACGTAGAGCTCGATGAGCGCAGCGACGTCGAGGTGATGATCGATCCGCTGCGTTTCAAGCAAGTGCTGTCGAACCTGCTGAGCAATGCAATCAAATTCACCGATGCCGGGGAAGTGAGCCTGTGTTTGCGCGTGTTCGGCGAGCAGAACGGGCAGATTGATGTGGGCGTGATCATTGAAGACAGTGGTCGGGGGATCAGTCGCGACGATCAGCAGCGGTTGTTCCGCCCGTTTGTCCAGGTCGGCGACGTTCATTCTGTGGCGCAGAGCGGTTCTGGCCTGGGGCTGGTGATCAGTCGCAATCTGTGTCGGATGATGGGCGGCGATTTGTGGGTGACCAGCGAGCCGCAGAGGGGTACGCAGGTCATGCTGCGCCTGGAGCTGCCAGTGCTGGCGCCGCGGGTGCAGAAGGACGCAGCGGCACCTGCTGTATCAGTGACAAATTCACTGAACGTGCTGGTGGTGGACGACCATCCGGTCAATCGCCTGCTGTTGTGCCGGCAGTTGAGTGAACTCGGCCATCGCCCCGTTGACACCGATGGCGGTGAGCGCGCGCTGGCACTGTGGCGCGGGCAATCGTTCGATGCTTTGATCACTGATATCAACATGCAGGGGCTTAATGGTTATGAGCTGACGCGCGCGGTGCGTCAGGAAGAAGCCGCGACGGGCAGGGCGCCTTGCCTGATTCTCGGATTTACCGCCAATGCGCAAATCGAAGAAAGGCAGCGCTGCCGGGCGGCCGGAATGAACGATTGCCTGTTCAAGCCGGTGCTGCTGCGCGAACTGAGTCAGGCGCTGATGGCCGCCGGAGCAGAGACGCAGGTCGAGAGCCTGGACGAGTCGGCGTTGGCCGAGTTCGATCTGAGTGCGCTGTTGCAACTGGCGGGTGCGGATAACCCGCTGATCGGGCAGTTGCGTGAGGAGGTGCTGAGCAGCCTGCGCATCGACCTGCAGCGTCTGGACGCATCAGGTCTTGATCGTGATGTCTTGCGTGATCTGGCGCATCACGTCACGGGCGGGGCGCACATGATCGGTGCCGAGCGCGTGGTCTCGGCGTGTCGGGTACTCGAGCAGGCCTGCCGTGACGATCAGCCCGCAGCGGCATTGACGGCCGCCATCGATTCGCTGCGCGTGGCCATGCACGACCTCGCGCAGCAGCTTCAGGCCTGATCGGTCAGTCCCACTGCGGCGCGATGCCTTTGGGGCTGGTCAGGCGATGGCCGCGATCCAGTGTGGCGATCAGCGCCATGTCGGCGTCGCTCAGGGTCAGCGCCGTGGCGCCGAGGTTGCCTTGCAGGTTGGCGCGTTTGGTCGACGACGGAATCACCGCGTAGCCCGATTGCATCGCCCACGCCAGAGTGACCTGCGCCGGGGTGGCTTGCAGACGCTCGGCGATCTGCACGATCAGCGGATCCTTCAACACTTCGCCGTAGGCCAGGGTCATGTAGGACGTGATCTGAATGCCCTGACTCTGGGCGAATTCCACGACCTTGCGGTTTTGCAGGTAAGGGTGCAGCTCGATCTGGTTGGTGGCGATATTTTCCGCGCCGACCGCAGCAATCGCCTTTTTCATGAGGTCGATGGTGAAGTTGGAAACGCCGATCTGCCGGGTCAGGCCCAGGCGTTTGGCTTCCAGCAGCGCGCCCATGAACTCTTCGACGGGCACCTGATCTTCCGGCGATGGCCAGTGGATCAGCGTCAGGTCGATGTAGTTGGTTTGCAGCTTTTGCAGGCTCTCCTTGAGGCTCTCGATCAACCGGTCCTTGGCGAAGTTGGCGATCCAGATCTTGCTGGTGATGAACAGCTCTTCGCGGGCGATGCCGCTGGCAGCGATGGCCTCGCCGACATCGGCTTCGTTTTCGTAGATCTGGGCGGTGTCGATGACCCGGTAACCCAGTTCAAGGGCAGTGCTCACCGAATCGATGACCACCTGACCTTGCAGGCGAAACGTACCAAGACCGAAAGCGGGAACAGACATGCGGGAACTCCAGGGTTGCAGTGGGAATGGGCAGGAGTATCCGCGTCTGATTCCCTGGGAAAAACCGCTGTCGGGGCAAAGTACTGTTGACTGAAAAGCACGAATCACAGCGATCGCTCATCGTTCCATCAATAGAACGATGAGGACGGTTTTGGCTGACTAGTGCTAAATACGTGGCGAATTTATGATCAGCCCGTGATCAACCTGATTTCGGAGCCCACCATGAAAAAACTGATCGGTATCTACACCAGCCCTCGCGGCCACTGGGTCGGCGATGGGTTTCCGGTGCGCACCCTGTTTTCCTACGACAACCTGGGCAAGCACATCAGCCCGTTCCTCCTGCTGGATCATGCCGGGCCCGCGCATTTCACCCCGACCACTGAGCGCCGTGGCGTGGGGCAGCATCCGCACCGGGGCTTCGAAACCGTGACCATCGTTTACGAAGGCGAAGTGCAGCACCGTGATTCCACCGGCAGCGGCGGCACCATCGGTCCGGGCGATGTGCAGTGGATGACGGCGGCTTCCGGCATCCTGCATGAAGAATTCCACTCGGAAAACTTCGCTCGAACCGGCGGCAATCTGGAAATGGTGCAGCTTTGGGTGAATCTGCCGGCCAAGGACAAAATGGCCGCGCCGGGTTACCAGACCATCCTGGACAGTGATATCCCGCAAATCGCGCTCAAGGACGGTGCCGGCAGCCTGCGCCTGATCGCCGGTGAGTTCGACGGTCACAAGGGCCCATCCCGCACGTTTACGCCAATCGACGTGTGGGACCTGCGCCTGAACACCGGCAAGCTGCTTACGCTGGATCTGCACGAAGGCCGCAACACCGCGCTGGTGGTGTTGAAGGGTTCGGTGCAGATCAACGGTGTGGAGTCGATGCGCGAAGGGCAACTGGCGCTGTTCGAGCGCGATGGCGATCGAATCAGCCTCGAAGCCAGTCAGGACGCGGTAGTGTTGCTGCTCAGCGGCGAGCCGATCGACGAGCCGATCGTCGGTCACGGCCCGTTCGTGATGAACACCGAGCAGGAAATCCATCAGGCTTTCGCTGACTTCCAGTCCGGTCGCTTCGGCCAGATGCACGGCTGAAAAAACCGGCAGGCGCCACGTGCGCCTGCCGGTTTTTTTTGCGCACGCGCAGTGGCGCTCATCCCGCCAAATCAATTACTCCTACACTGAGCCCAATCTGTGCGATCTTCTCGCGACTGGCCCCTGTCGGAGTTGTTTGATGCTGTCTCTGCTCACCGATCATCCGTTGTTTTGCGCCTTGATCCTGATCCTGATCGATCTGGGTCTGTGGCGTCTGATCAGCGCCCACGGCAGCGCGTGGAAACTGTTGGTGCGGGTGCTGATTTTCGCCCTGTTCAGCATCCTGCTGTTCAACGAAGGGCTCAACCCGATGGAGCCTGCGCCGTGGGCCGACAACGTGCCGTTGCATCTGGCGGCGACCGGTTTGCAGATTGGTTGGTGGCTGTTCGGCGCGCGCACTCTGACGGTGTTGATCGGCGCAGTGATGATGCAGCGGGTCGGGCATACCGGGCGGTTGTTGCAGGATTTGCTGGGTGCGGTGATCTTCCTGATTGCGATTATCGCGGCGCTGGCCTACGTGCTGGATCTGCCGGTCAAAGGCGTGCTGGCGACCTCCGGTGCGTTGGCGATCATCGTCGGTCTGGCCTTGCAGAGCACCCTGAGCGACGTGTTTTCCGGGATCGTGCTCAACACCACCAAGCCTTATCAACTGGATGACTGGATTTCCATCGACGGCACTGAAGGCCGGGTCACCGACATTGACTGGCGCGCCACGCGCCTGCAAACCAGTCAGGGCAGCATGGCGGTGATTCCCAACTCGCTGGCGGCCAAGGCCAAGATCATCAACTTCAGCCGGCCGAGCAACATGTTCGGGGTTGCCGTCAGCGTGCAGGTCAGCCCCCATGCGCGGCCGAGTTCGGTGATCGATGCCCTGGAGCGCGCGATGCAGGGCTGTCGCCAATTGCTGGAGAACCCCGCGCCGAGTGTTGCGCTGAAGAGCTCCAGCAGTGCCGGCACCGAATATGAAATCAGCGGGTTCGTCGCCTCGATGAGTGAAAAGCGCGTGGTGCGCAATCAGCTGTTCGACCTGGCCTACCGGCATCTGCAAGCGTCCGGGGTCAATCTGCTCTCGAGTGATGAGCCGGGTGTTCCGAGCAATCTCTCGCGACCTCGGGCGTTGCTCGACAGCTCGCCGATTTTCTCCACCCTGCGTCAGGAGGAGAAAGAAACCTTCAGCCAGAACATGACTCTGCAAACCTTCCGTGCCGGCGAGATGATTCTGGCGGGCGGGGAGGTCAGCGATCACCTGTTCATCATTGAGTCCGGCGTGGTCTCGGTGACGCTCAAGCGCCACGGCACGCCGTTCGAGTCCGGACGGATGGGGCCGGGCGAAGTGATCGGCGAGGCGGGGATTGTGTCCGATACCTCTTTGCCGGCCGACTTCTCCGCCAAGACCTTCTGCGCGCTGTACCGCATCGAGAAGTCTTATCTCAAGCCATGCCTGGACGCCCGTCACGACATCAACGATGCGATGAAGGCGCTGCTCGATTTCCGCCTGCACAAGGCGCAATCCCTGACGGAAGATACGCCGGCGGTCGTGCCGAAAAAAGGCTTCCTGCAATGGCTGCGCAATCGCGTGTAAACCGAGGATCCAACGCAACCGTCGCGGGGGGACCGGTGTCACAGGTTTTATCGGTCAATGGCAGGAGCCCGGACGATGAAAAAAATGCGCATTGCCACGTTCAACGTCAACGGCCTGCGTGCCCGTCTGCCAAATCTGCTGGAATGGCTCAGGCGCGAGCAGCCGGACATCGTCTGTCTGCAAGAGCTCAAGATGCTGGACAGCGCGTTTCCCGCTGCTGATCTGGAGGCCGCCGGCTACGGTGCCATCTGGCACGGTCAGGCGTCTTGGAACGGGGTGGCGATTCTTGCCCGCGATGCGCAACCGCTGGAGAGCCGGCGCGGTTTGCCCGGCGATCCCGACGATAAACACAGCCGCTACCTCGAAGCGGCGGTGCATGGGGTGTTGGTGGGGTGCCTGTATCTGCCCAATGGCAATCCGCAACCTGGGCCGAAGTTCGACTACAAGCTGGCCTGGTTCGAGCGTCTGATCAAATACGCCCGGGATCTGCAAAGCAGCGATCACCCGGTGGTGCTGGCCGGCGATTACAACGTGGTGCCCACCGATCTGGATATCTACAACACCCGGTCCTGGCTCAAGGATGCGTTGTTGCAACCGGAGAGCCGCGAGTGCTATCAGCGCCTGCTGGATCAGGGCTGGACGGACTCTTTGCGGCATTTGTATCCCGAAGATCGGCTCTATACGTTCTGGGATTACTTCCGCCAGCACTGGCAGAAGAACTCCGGGCTGCGGATCGACCATCTGCTGCTCAATCCGACACTGAGCCCTTATCTGCACGAGGCCGGCGTGGATGCCTGGGTGCGCAACGAACCGCATGCCAGCGACCACGCGCCGACCTGGATTCGCATCGATTCGCGTAAAAGACGCTAGCCGGTGATTGGTTAATTCAATTGTCGATTCGAGGCCCGGATCCCGTATACATGGCGACCATCGGCGGAACGATCCGCGCCCCCATGCAAAAGGACCCAGCCATGAGCGAGCCACGCCTGACGAATCTGAAACAGTACCTGCAACGCCTGGGATTCGACGCGCCCCCGGCACCGACCCTTGAAACCCTGCGACTGTTGCAACTGCGCCATACCGGCGCCTTTGTTTTCGAAAACCTGTCGACGCTCAGTGGCGAATCCGTCCTGGTTGATCTGCCCTCCATTGAGCGCAAGGTCCTGAACGACGCCCGTGGCGGTTACTGCTATGAGCTGAACAACCTGTTTCTGGCCTTGCTGCTGGAGCTGGGGTTCGACGCGCGGGGGATCAGCGGGCGGGTGGTCATGAATCAGCCCGAAGGCAGCTGGACCGCGCGCACCCATCGCTTGAGCCTGGTGACCATTGACGACGTGCGCTACATCACCGACGTCGGCTTCGGCGGCATGGTCCCGACCGCGCCGCTGGTGCTGGATACCGACGCCGAGCAATCCACGCCGCACGAACCGTATCGCATCGAAGTGCAGGCCGATGGCTACATGCTGCGGGCCAGGGTCGCTGGCGAATGGCGGCCGATGTACCTGTTCGACCTGCAACGCCAGGAAGACATCGATTACACCCTCGGCAATTGGTACGTCTCGACCCACCCGGACTCGGCATTTGCCCAGCGCCTGATGGTGGCGCGTACGGGCGACGGCTGGCGGCGCACCTTGAACAACGGCAGTTTCGCGATCCACCGTATCGGCGCCGAGAGCGAGCGGCGTGAAGTGACGGATGTCGATGAACTGATCGAATTGCTGGAACGGGAATTCGGCTTGCGCCTGCCGCACCAGCTCGGTGCGCGAGAGGCTCTGGCGCGCTTGATTCAGCCAGTCTGAACGCTACTGTTTGACGTCCGGTTCCAGTACTCGCCGGATCTCTTTCACGGCCGCCGACAGTTTTTTCTCAAGGCTCTTGAGGTCGGTGGCGGTGATGCCTTGCTTGAATTGCCCGCTTGAATCTTCGAGTTCAACAGCTGCGCTACGGCTGTTAAGTAATGCGTGGCGCAGGGTGTTGTTGATTACCGTCTGATAGCCAAACCCTTCCTCTTCGGCGACCGTACGTGCCGCTTCGATGACCGCATCATCCAGCATGATGGTGATGCGCGTTTTACCCTTGTTGGGCGCCAAAGCGCCGCGTTTTCCCTGAGAGAAGTCGTATTCGTCTTTCATCGGTCAGCCTCCAGAAAATATTCGCGACGTTCACTCGGTGTAGCGACACGTGCGGAAATGATTCGAACGAAATTCGGTTCGCGGTAACTGTACGCAACAACCAACAAACGTCCTTTGCCGTCGTTGCCGAGTGTGATCCAGCGTTGCTCGTCATGGTCGTTGTCTTCAATGGTCAGTGCTCGGTCGTCGTAGAAGACCGGTTCGGCCTCGGCGAGGCTGATCCCTCTGTGCTTGAGTTTGTTGGCAGCATTCTTGCTTTTGTCGAACTGAATTTTGAATGACTTCATTATGCATACTTTATATGTATAAAAAAGGGTGCGACCGCGCCGTCGGTCGCCATGAATACTTCAGCCTAGGCGGATAAAGCGTGGACTCGATCGGGGGATGTGTTGCCGGATTTGTGGGGGATGAAAGCAGCGGGATAGGAGGTTGGGTGGCTAGCTAACCATTATGTGACTGATAAGTTGTATACAAGTCTATGGACATTTGTCCTGACTCTTGCATACAGTGTGTGCATAACAAAAACCAGGGAACTCCCCCACCATGAAAACGCCCCATGTTTCACACCAACGGCCCGAGGACGAGAATCTCGGGGTCGGCGCGAATATGGCTTACGGCCTGCAACACGTTCTGACCATGTATGGCGGTATCGTCGCGGTGCCGCTGATCATCGGTCAGGCCGCCGGGCTTTCGCCGGCGGACATCGGTCTGTTGATTGCTGCTTCATTGTTTGCGGGGGGGCTGGCCACGTTGCTGCAAACCCTGGGTTTACCGTTTTTCGGCTGTCAGTTGCCGCTGGTGCAGGGCGTGTCGTTCTCCGGCGTTGCCACGATGGTGGCGATTGTCAGCAGTGGCGGGGAGGGCGGCTTCCAGTCGGTGCTCGGCGCGGTGATTGCGGCGTCGCTGATCGGCTTGCTGATCACGCCGGTGTTCTCGCGAATCACCAAGTTCTTCCCGCCGCTGGTCACCGGCATCGTGATCACCACCATCGGCCTGACGCTGATGCCGGTGGCCGCACGCTGGGCCATGGGCGGCAACAGTCACGCCCCGGACTTCGGCAGCATGCAGAACATCGGTCTGGCGGCGGTCACGCTGGTGCTGGTGTTGCTGCTGAGCAAGGTCGGCAGTTCAACCATCTCGCGTCTGTCGATCCTGTTGGCCATGGTGATCGGCACGGTGCTGGCGGTGTTCCTCGGCATGGCGGATTTCTCCAATGTCACCCAGGGCCCGATGTTCGGCTTCCCGACGCCGTTCCATTTCGGCATGCCGACCTTCCACTTCGCCGCGATCCTGTCGATGTGCATCGTGGTCATGGTGACCCTGGTGGAAACCTCGGCGGACATCCTGGCGGTCGGTGAAATCATCGGCACCAAGGTCGACTCCAAGCGTCTGGGCAACGGCCTGCGGGCGGACATGCTGTCGAGCATGTTTGCACCGATCTTCGGCTCGTTCACCCAAAGCGCCTTCGCCCAGAACGTCGGGCTGGTGGCGGTGACCGGGATCAAGAGCCGCTACGTGGTGGCGACCGGCGGTATCTTTCTGGTGATCCTCGGCCTGCTGCCGTTCATGGGCCGGGTCATTGCAGCCGTGCCGACCTCGGTACTCGGCGGCGCCGGTATCGTGCTGTTCGGCACCGTGGCGGCAAGTGGTATCCGCACGCTGTCCAAGGTCGATTATCGCAACAACGTCAACCTGATCATCGTCGCCACCTCGATCGGTTTCGGCATGATCCCGATCGCTGCGCCGAACTTCTACGATCACTTCCCGAGCTGGTTCGCGACCATTTTCCATTCGGGAATCAGTTCGTCGGCGATCATGGCGATCCTGCTGAACCTGGCGTTCAACCACTTCACGGCGGGCAACTCGGATCAGCAGTCGGTGTTTGCGGCGGCAGAAGAGCGAACCCTGCGTTATCGTGATCTGGCCGCGCTGCGTGAAGGTGACTACTTCAGCGACGGCAAGCTGCATGACTGCGACGGCAATGAAGTGCCGGTGATCGATCCGGATGCGGATCACGGCCATGGCGCGCCGAAGGTACATGCAAAGAGCAGCGAGCACGTCTGACCGTTGTAGTTGAATGAAAAGGGCCGATCAGTTGCGAAACTGATCGGCCCTTTTTATGGCGCTGGCTTTTTCAATGCCCACAAAAAAGCCCCTGAATCTTTCGATTCAGGGGCTTTGTATTTGGCTCCACAACCTGGACTCGAACCAGGGACCCAGTGATTAACAGTCACTTGCTCTACCAACTGAGCTATTGCGGAATTGGTGCGTATGTTACTGATTTAAAAAGACTAGTCAAGCGCGAGATGTAAATTTGTTGGAAAGGTCAGGACGGGCGGCGGTTTATCGGCGATTGGCGGTTACCAGAACCGTAGCAGAGGTCTACCATGGCCGCCCGGAAGTGGTCAAACGCGCTGCCGGCCATTCGCCGAAAAGGTACGCGCCATGAATAGTCCCATCCTCACCCATTGTCCTGTCGAGGTGTTCGCATGAGCACCGCGCAAATCAGCCTGCCCAAAGGCGTTGGCCCGCACGCTGAAAAACTCTTCGACGCGATCACCCAGGCCGCCACGTCTGAAGAGCTGAACCGCGCAGGCGGCAAGGCCGAAGGTTTTGTCCTCGGCCTGGAAAGCACCAAAGCCATCAAGAGCCAGATCGCCGAATCGCTTTACGTCGTTTATGACGATGCGGCGACTCAGCGTGCAGCGGAGCTGGTTTAACCGCCGAAGGTGAAGGTGCCGAGCATCAGTTTGGCGTAAAGCATCGTTGCGCCCAGTTGCACCAGCCACAGCGCCAGCCCGCCGAGAAACACCCCGGCCGCGACTTGCAGCACCAGATTGTTGCCGCGCTTGGCCGGGGCGCGGGGGATGAAGTCATCCAGATCATCACGGTCGGCGCGCAGGTCATCGTTTTTCATGTTGTCTCTCTGAAATATCGTCTGTGTGCAGTCTAGAGGGTATGGCGGGTTTTCTTCAGACAAATAAAAAACGGGAAGCCCGAAGGCCTCCCGTTTTCAGTGCCACGCCGGATCAGATGACCTGAACGATGGCGTCCGTCACGGCTTCGATGTTGCTCTGGTTCAGCGCGGCGACGCAGATGCGGCCGGTGTCCAGGGCGTAGATGCCGAACTCGTTGCGCAGGCGGTGAACCTGTTCGGTGGTCAGGCCGGAGTAGGAGAACATGCCGCGCTGGCGACCGACGAAGCTGAAGTCACGCTGCGGGGCTTTCTTCGCCAGCAGAGCAACCATCTGCTCGCGCATGCCGCGAATGCGCAGGCGCATTTCAGCCAGTTCGGCTTCCCACTGAGCGCGCAGTTCCGGGCTGTTCAGCACCGCGGCAACGATGCTTGCGCCGTGGGTCGGCGGGTTGGAGTAGTTGGTGCGGATCACGCGTTTGACTTGCGACAGGACGCGGGCGCTTTCTTCTTTCGATTCGCTGATGATCGACAGTGCACCGACGCGCTCGCCGTACAACGAGAACGACTTGGAGAACGAGCTCGATACGAAGAAGGTCAGACCGGATTCAGCGAACAGACGCACGGCAGCGGCGTCTTCGGCGATGCCGTCACCGAAACCCTGGTAAGCCATGTCGAGGAACGGCACGTGACCTTTGGCCTTGACCGCTTCCAGCACGTTGTTCCAGTCCGCCGGGCTCAGGTCGACGCCGGTCGGGTTGTGGCAGCAGGCGTGCAGCACGACGATCGAGCCGTTCGGCAGGGCGTTGAGGTCTTCCAGCAGGCCGGCACGGTTCACGTCGTGGGTGGCTGCGTCGTAGTAGCGGTAGTTCTGCACCGGGAAACCGGCGGTTTCGAACAGCGCGCGGTGGTTTTCCCAGCTCGGGTCGCTGATCGCCACGACGGCATTGGGCAGCAGTTGTTTGAGGAAATCGGCACCGATTTTCAGTGCGCCGGTACCGCCGACGGCCTGGGTGGTGACAACGCGGCCGGCTGCCAGCAGTGGCGAATCATTGCCGAACAGGAGCTTTTGCACGGCCTGGTCGTAGGCCGCGATGCCGTCGATCGGCAGGTAGCCGCGCGAGGCGTGCTGAGCGGCGCGAAGGGTTTCGGCTTCGATGACGGCGCGCAGGAGTGGAATTCGCCCCTCTTCGTTGCAGTACACACCCACCCCGAGGTTGACCTTATTGGTCCGGGTATCGGCGTTGAATGCTTCGTTGAGGCCCAGGATTGGATCGCGGGGTGCCATTTCGACAGCGGAGAACAGGCTCATTTTTACGGCGGCTCTGAATGGAGAGTGGAGGGACGTGTCGCGCTCCAGCCGAATGCACTAGAGCGGTGCACAAACGGGGAGCTAGTATAGAGGCCATCATCGATCAATGGCGACAGGCGATTCGGCTTTTAAGGTAAGTTTTTCCGATTATTTCTCGACCGTTAGTCGAATGAACCTGTCAGAGACTTTACCGGATGTAGGACGTTTGCCTTGAAAGGCGAGGCAATCGGCTCCACATTCAGCACAATCTTCGTTTTTCCTTGCGCGACATCGGTCGTTTGCGGTCATTCTCGTGGTGCTGCGGTTTGCCCGCAGCGTCGCGATTCCAGAGGTGTTTATGTCTGAATTCCAGCTCGTCACCCGTTTCGACCCCGCCGGCGATCAACCCGAAGCCATTCGCCAGATGGTCGAAGGCATCGAAGCCGGGTTGTCGCACCAGACATTGCTCGGGGTTACCGGGTCGGGCAAGACCTTCAGCATCGCCAACGTGATCGCCCAGGTGCAGCGTCCCACGCTGGTGCTGGCGCCGAACAAGACCCTGGCCGCGCAGTTGTACGGCGAGTTCAAGTCGTTCTTCCCGAACAACGCCGTCGAATACTTCGTTTCCTACTACGACTACTACCAGCCCGAAGCCTACGTGCCGTCGTCCGACACCTTCATCGAGAAGGATGCGTCGATCAACGACCATATCGAGCAGATGCGGCTGTCGGCGACCAAGGCATTGCTTGAGCGCAAGGACGCGATCATCGTCACCACGGTGTCGTGCATCTACGGTCTGGGCAGCCCGGAAACCTATTTGAAAATGGTCTTGCACGTCGATCGCGGCGACAAACTCGATCAACGCGCGCTGGTGCGGCGCCTGGCCGACCTGCAATACACCCGCAATGACATGGATTTCGCCCGTGCGACCTTCCGGGTGCGCGGCGATGTGATCGACATCTACCCGGCGGAATCCGACCTTGAAGCGATTCGCATCGAGCTGTTCGATGACGAGGTGGAGAGCATTTCTGCGTTCGACCCGCTGACCGGCGAAGTCATCCGCAAGCTGCCGCGCTTCACGTTCTACCCCAAAAGCCACTACGTGACGCCCCGGGAAACCCTGCTCGACGCCATCGAGGGGATCAAGGTCGAGTTGCAGGAGCGCCTGGAATACCTGCGCAACAACAACAAACTGGTGGAAGCCCAGCGTCTTGAGCAGCGCACCCGGTTCGACCTGGAGATGATCCTCGAACTCGGCTACTGCAACGGCATCGAAAACTACTCGCGCTACCTGTCGGGTCGTCCGGCCGGTGCGGCGCCGCCGACGCTCTACGATTACCTGCCGGCCGATGCGTTGCTGGTGATCGACGAATCCCACGTCAGCGTGCCGCAAGTCGGCGCGATGTATAAGGGCGACCGCTCGCGTAAGGAAACTCTTGTGGAGTACGGCTTCCGCCTGCCGTCGGCGCTGGATAACCGGCCGATGCGCTTCGACGAGTGGGAAGGGGTGAGCCCGCAGACGATTTTCGTCTCGGCCACGCCCGGCAACTATGAAGCCGAACACGCAGGTCGGGTGATCGAACAAGTGGTGCGCCCGACCGGTCTGGTCGACCCGCAGGTTGAAGTACGCCCGGCGCTGACTCAGGTCGACGATCTATTGTCGGAAATCACCAAGCGTGTGGCGCTGGAGGAGCGGGTGCTGGTCACCACGCTGACCAAGCGCATGGCCGAAGACCTGACCGATTACCTGGCCGATCACGGCGTGCGCGTGCGTTATCTGCACTCGGACATCGACACCGTCGAGCGGGTCGAAATCATCCGCGACCTGCGCCTCGGCACCTTTGATGTGCTGGTGGGGATCAACCTGCTGCGTGAAGGTCTGGACATGCCGGAAGTGTCGCTGGTGGCGATTCTCGACGCGGACAAGGAAGGCTTCCTGCGCTCCGAGCGTTCGCTGATCCAGACCATCGGCCGAGCGGCGCGTAACCTCAATGGCCGGGCGATTCTCTACGCGGATCGCATCACCGGTTCGATGGAGCGCGCCATCGGCGAAACCGAACGCCGTCGTGACAAACAGATCGCCTTCAACCTGGCCAACGGCATCACGCCGAAGGGCGTGTTCAAGGACGTCGCCGACATCATGGAAGGCGCCACCGTGCCCGGTTCGCGCAGCAAGAAGCGCAAGGGCATGGCCAAGGCCGCTGAAGAAAACGCCAAGTACGAAGCCGAACTGCGCTCGCCGAGCGAGATCACCAAGCGCATCCGCCAACTGGAAGAGAAAATGTACCAGTTGGCCCGCGACCTGGAGTTCGAAGCGGCCGCGCAGATGCGCGACGAAATCGCCAAGCTGCGTGAGCGGTTGTTGGCTGTCTGATCTCTATCGACTGATCTGGCCGTATCGCTGGCAAGTCGAGTCGTCGCACCGCAGCTCCCACAGGGATTGATGGCGTACACAAAACGTGTGAACACCAAAGTAACCTGTGGGAGCTGGCTTGCCAGCGATAGGGCCGGTGCAGGCACCGCTAAAATCAGTGGGCTTCGCCGGCCTTCAGTCCGGCGGGCAATTTCTTGGTCAGCAAAATCGCCAACATGCTGATCCCCAGCGCTATCCCGACAAAATGAAACGCATCGTTGTAGGCCATGATCAGCGCCTGCTGATGCACGATCTCGCTCAACTTGCCCAACGCCGCCGTGTCACTGCCGAACCGATCGGCCATCGACGCCAGGCGCTCGGCCACCTGCGGATTGGTCGGCACCACCGCTTCGCGCAGGTAATCGAAGTAGGTCTTGGTGCGCGCATCCAGCAAAGTAGCGAGCAGGGCGATGCCGATGGCGCCGCCGAGGTTGCGCAAAATGTTGAACAGGCTCGACGCCGAGCCTGCGTCCTGCGGCAGGATGTACGCCGTGGCGATCAGCGAAATGGTCACCATGATCAGCGGCTGGCCGAGGGCGCGGATAATCTGGATCTGGTTGAACTGCGGCCCGGCGAAATCCGGGTTGAGCACCCCGGATGAAAAGCTCGCCAGCCCGAACAGGCCAAAACCGATCGTGCACAGCCATTTCGGCGAGACGAATTTCATCAGTTTCGGCACCAGCGGAATCAGAAACAGCTGCGGCACGCCCATCCACATGATCACTTCGCCGATCTGCAGGGCGTTGTAGTTCTGGATTTGCGCCAGGTACAGCGGCAGCAGATAGATCGAGCCGTACAGCCCGACGCCCATGCCGAGGCTGGAAATACTCGACAGCCCGAAGTTGCGATTGCGCAGGATGCCGAGGTTGATCAGCGGGTTGGGCTTGGAAATCTGCACGATCACGAAGGTGATCAGGCTCAGCAGGGCGATGCTGCCCAGCGTCACGATCAGGCTCGATTCCAGCCAGTCCTTGCGATGGCCTTCTTCAAGAAAGACCTGCAAGCAACCGAGGCCGACACCCAGGGTGAGAATGCCGGTGTAATCGGTGCTTTTGAGCAGTTCCCAATGTGCTTCTTTCTTCTCCAGCCCGTACATCAGCCCGGCGATCATGATCAGCCCCGGCGGGATGTTGATATAGAAGATGTACTCCCAGCCCCAGTTTTCCGTGAGCCAGCCGCCGAGGGTCGGGCCGATGGATGGGGCGAAGGTGGCGGTCATGGCAAACATCGCCATGCCTTTGGCGCGATGGTGTTCGGGGAGTTTGATCAGGGTCAGGGTGAACGCCAGCGGGATCAGCGCGCCGCCGGTGAAGCCCTGCATCGCGCGAAACACGATCATGCTCTCCAGACTCCAGGCCATCGAGCAGAGCAGCGAAGAAATCAGAAACCCCAGCGAAACCCACACCGCCAGCCGCCGGGCCGACAGCAACTGCACCAGCCAGGCGGTCAGCGGAATCATGATGATTTCCGCCACCAGATAAGACGTCGAAATCCACGAGCCTTCTTCCAGGGTCGCCGACAGGGCGCCCTGAATATCCTTGAGCGAGGAGTTGGTGATCTGGATGTCGAGCACCGCCATGAAGGCGCCGAGCATCACGCTCATCACCGCGATCCAGTCCCGCCGGGTCGGTTCGCCGACCGGGCGGATCAGTTGATCACCGGCCATTGTCCGGGGCGTCTTTGATATTCACGGTGGCGGTGACCGACATGCCCGGACGGATCTTGCCGTGCAGCGGGTTATTGGCCTTGAAGGTCAGTTTGACCGGAATCCGCTGTACCACCTTGGTGAAGTTGCCGGTGGCGTTGTCCGGCGGCAACAGGCTGAACTGCGCGCCAGAGGCGGCGAACAGACTGTCGACCCGGGCTTCTATCGGCGTATCACCATAGGCATCGAAAATCAGCTCGGCCTTCTGGCCTGTCTGCATGTGGCCGATCTGGGTTTCCTTGAAGTTGGCCTGCACCCAGATGTCTTCGTCCGGAACGATCGACAGCAGGTACGCACCGGCCTGCACCACTTGACCATTACGCGCGGCACGCTGGCCGATCAGACCGCTGATCGGCGCATGGATTTCACTGCGGGTCAGGTTCAGTTCGGCCTGCGCGAGGTCGGCGCGGGCGTTGGCGATCTGTGCATCGAGGCGTTTGATCTCGGCGGTCAGCGCGTTGACTTGCTGGCGCTGGCTCTGGGCATCGGCTTGGGCCTTGGCCACTTGCGAGCGGGCGATATGGGCGTCGGCGGAGAGGGTGGTGACCCGCTCCTCGGAGACGTAGCCGGGTTTGCGCAGGGTTTCTGCCCGCGACAAGTCCATCTGCGAGCGCCCGAGGGTGGCTTGTGTGGTTGCCACTTGCGCATCGCTGGCGGCGATCAGGCTCGATTGCTGAGTCAATTTGCTCTGGGCTTGCAGGCGCTCGGCCTCACGGGTGGCGAGGGCGGCATTGGCGCGATCGACGGCCAGACGGAAATCATTCGGTTCGAGACGTATCAGCAGCTGGCCCTTTTCCACATGCTGGTTGTCCTGGACCAGCACTTCGTCGATGCGTGCGCTCAACTGACTCGACACGCGGGTGATTTCACCCTGGACATAGGCGTTGTCGGTGCTTTCATAAAAGCGTCCCTTGAAAAACCAATGGGCGAAAAAGCCCCCGGCAATCAGCAGGACCAGCAGCAGGAAAATGAACAGGCGACGCTTGAGTTGGGCAGGCATGGGCAAACTGTAGTCGAGGAATTGTAAGGAAAGTTATCAGCAGGCGAATCTGGCATACAGCCGATGAACGGTAAATGCCGTCTGTTGATATTCGGCCATTCACCACGGCCAACGGGCGTTCCAGACGCAACCTTGGCTTAAATGCCCTGCCCGCTGGAGCGGGGCGGGTGTCGCCTGTTACCATTCGCCGCTTGATTGTTCTTTGCTTTTCATTCTTTTCGAGACATGCCATGACCACCGTCCGCACTCGCATCGCGCCATCGCCTACCGGGGATCCCCACGTAGGTACCGCTTACATCGCACTGTTCAACTACTGCTTTGCCAAGCAGCACGGCGGTGAGTTCATCCTGCGGATCGAAGACACCGATCAGTTGCGTTCGACCCGCGAGTCCGAACAGCAGATCTTCGACGCCCTGCGCTGGCTGGGCATCGACTGGAGCGAAGGCCCGGACGTCGGCGGCCCGCACGGCCCTTACCGTCAAAGCGAGCGCGGCGATATCTATCAGAAGTATTGCCAGCAACTGGTCGACATGGGCCATGCCTTCCCGTGCTTCTGCACCGCTGAAGAGCTGGATCAGATGCGCGCCGAGCAAATGGCGCGCGGCGAAACCCCGCGTTACGACGGCCGTGCACTGTTGCTGTCCAAGGAAGAAGTCGCCCGGCGCCTGGCCGCCGGCGAACCCCACGTGATCCGCATGAAGGTGCCGAGCGAAGGCGTCTGCGTGGTGCCGGACATGCTGCGTGGCGATGTCGAGATCCCGTGGGATCGCATGGACATGCAAGTGCTGATGAAGACCGACGGCCTGCCGACGTACTTCCTGGCCAACGTGGTCGACGATCACCTGATGGGCATCACTCACGTTTTGCGTGGCGAAGAATGGCTGCCGTCGGCGCCGAAACTGATCCTGCTTTACGAATACTTCGGCTGGGAACAACCGGAGCTGTGCTACATGCCGCTGCTGCGTAATCCGGACAAGAGCAAGCTGTCCAAGCGCAAGAACCCGACTTCGGTCACGTTCTACGAGCGCATGGGTTTCATGCCTGAGGCCATGCTCAACTACCTGGGCCGCATGGGCTGGTCGATGCCGGACGAGCGCGAGAAGTTCTCGCTGCAGGAAATGGTCGACAACTTCGACCTCAAGCGCGTGTCGCTGGGCGGTCCGATCTTCGATATCGAGAAACTGTCGTGGCTCAACGGCCAGTGGTTGCGTGATCTTCCGGTGGAAGAGTTCGCCGCGCGCGTACAGAAGTGGGCGTTCAACTCCGAATACATGATGAAGATCGCACCGCACGTTCAGGGCCGCGTCGAAACCTTCAGCCAGGTTGCACCGCTGGCCGGGTTCTTCTTCGCCGGTGGCGTGAACCCGGATGCCAAGCTGTTCGAATCGAAAAAGCTCTCGGGCGATCAGGTTCGTCAGTTGATGCAATTGATCCTGTGGAAGCTGGAAAGCCTGCGTCAGTGGGAGAAGGACAGCATCACCGCAACGATTCAGGCGGTGGTTGAATCCCTTGAGCTGAAGCTGCGTGATGCGATGCCGCTGATGTTTGCCGCGATTACCGGGCAGGCGAGTTCGGTGTCGGTACTCGATGCGATGGAAATCCTCGGGCCGGACCTGACCCGTTTCCGTCTGCGCCAGGCGATTGACCTGCTGGGCGGCGTATCTAAGAAAGAAAACAAAGAGTGGGAAAAGCTGTTGGGCGCCATCGCCTGATTGCGTTTGACTCTGCAGGACGCCCGAAGGTCAGGATCTTTTGATCCTGTCCTTCGGTGTTTTTCCCCGAATTTACGGGGGGAGGGCGGTAAGTGATTGTAATGCCGACAAAAAATTTTGAAATTTTTCAAAAATAAGTTTGACAGCCTTTCGATACGCCCTTAAGATTCGCCCCGTCCTCAGCGATGACATCAACGATGAGGGGCTATAGCTCAGCTGGGAGAGCGCTTGCATGGCATGCAAGAGGTCGACGGTTCGATCCCGTCTAGCTCCACCAATTTACACTTCGAAGCCTGGCCACACCGGCTTCGAAGCGATCAACACTCAGCGTTGGTCAGTTGTATAGAAGGGTTTGCGTCCCCTTCGTCTAGTGGCCTAGGACACCGCCCTTTCACGGCGGTAACAGGGGTTCGAGTCCCCTAGGGGACGCCAGTTTTACAGAAGCGATGTTGCAAGATGTCGCTCCGCCGAGAGGCGAAAAATCCGGGGCTATAGCTCAGCTGGGAGAGCGCCTGCATGGCATGCAGGAGGTCAGCGGTTCGATCCCGCTTAGCTCCACCAATTTACAGTTCAAGGTCTGGCCACACCGGCCTTGAATCGATCAGTACTCAGCGCTGATCAGTTGTATAGAAGGTTTGTGTCCCCTTCGTCTAGTGGCCTAGGACACCGCCCTTTCACGGCGGTAACAGGGGTTCGAGTCCCCTAGGGGACGCCACGATTACCCGCTCTGCGGGATTTTATAAGGGTCATTCAATTATTGAATGGCCCTTTTGTTTGTCTGGCGTTTGGCCAAATCCTCTTTTTCCTTAACACTGTGCTTCAGACCAGCGGTCACGCTTGTGACTTGCGGAATATTATTATGAGAATAATATTGCTATCGTAATATTCGGAGGCGACGATGAACGACAAGAAAGCTCAAACCCGCGAACGCATTCTCAAGGCCGCCAGTGCTGCACTGATCCAGCGCGGCCCGGCTGAACCGAGCGTGGGCGAAGTGATGGGGGCGGCCGGCCTGACCGTCGGTGGCTTCTACGCCCACTTCGAAAGCAAGGACGCAATGATGCTTGAGGCGTTCAAGCAATTGCTCGGTCGCCGTCGCGACCTGATTGCCGAAATGGACAGCGAGCTGACAGGTGAAGAGCGTCGCGCGCTGGTGGCTGCGTTCTACCTGTCGCGCAAGCATCGTGATTCCAGCGATTCGGCGTGCCCGATTCCAGCCTCCATCGGCGAGTTGGGCCGTCTGCCAGAGGCGTTCCGGATCGCGTTGAACGAACACCTGGAATTGATGATTGCGCAGTTGGCCGCAACGCCGGAAGACACCGACAAAGCGTTGGCCGACGTGGCCTTGATGGTGGGTGGTCTGGCGCTCGCAAGGGCGTTGGGCCCAGGGGATTTATCCGATCGATTGCTGCGCGCTGCCAAGTCGGCGGTGCGTTGACCTGAAGGCTGCAAGCCCGAGGAGAGAGCGATGAGCACGTTGAAGTGGGTTCGCGGCGTTAATGGCACCTTGGGCTGGTTCGCACCGAAACTGGTGGCGAGCAAAATGCGACTGGCGTTCATGACGCCGCGCGCGAATACACCGCGGGATTGGGAATTGCCGCTTCTGGCGAGATCCGAACGCATCACCTTGCGTTTCGGTCTTTCGGCCCTGCGTTGGGGGCAAGGCCCGACTGTCTTGCTGATGCACGGCTGGGAAGGGCGGCCCACCCAGTTTGCCGCGTTGATCACGGCGCTGGTCGACGCGGGCTACACCGTTGTGGCGCTGGATGGTCCGGCCCACGGACGCTCGCCGGGGCGCGAAGCCAATGTGGTGCTGTTCGCTCGTGCGATGCTCGAGGCCGCGGCCGAATTGCCGCCGTTGCAAGCGGTCATCGGCCACTCCATGGGCGGTGCCAGTGCCATGCTCGCGGTGCAATTGGGCTTGCGCACCGAAACCCTGGTGAGCATCGCCGCTCCAGCGCGGATTCTCGGGGTGTTGCGCGGATTTGCCCGCTACGTCGGCATGCCGCCCAGAGCTCGTTCCGCGTTCATTCGCGAGGTTGAACAGGACGTCGGCATGCGCGCCGCCACCCTTGATGTCGCCCACTATCAACTGGATATGCCAGGCCTGATAGTGCATGCCGAGGACGACACCTTCGTTTCGGTCAAGGAATCCCAATTGATCCACGAATCCTGGTTCGACAGTCGCTTGCTGCGTCTGGAGGCCGGCGGCCATCAACGCGTACTGGCCGACCCTCGGGTGATTGATGGCGTGTTATCACTGCTGGCCGGGCGCAGCCTTCAGGCGCGGCAATCGGCTTAGTCATCCGTTACACTGCCCCGGTTGAATCATTTGACCGGGAGTAGGGCATGGGCTGGGATCGGGCAACGCCGTTTATCATTGATCTGCAAGTGGGCGCCGAGGACATCGACGGGCTGGGTCACGCCAACAACGCGGTCTATGTGACCTGGCTCGAGCGCTGCGCCTGGCGCCACTCACAGCGCCTGGGCCTGGATTTGGTCGAGTACCGGCGGCTGGATCGGGCAATGGCCGTTGTACGACACGAAATCGATTACCTGGCCGCCGCCTATGAAGGTGACGAACTGCAATTGGCGACCTGGATCGTTGATTGGGACCAGCGCCTGAAAATGACTCGTCACTTCCAACTGATCCGCCCCAGCGACAACGCCACGCTGCTGCGCGCCCAGACCACCTTCGTCTGCATTGAGCTGTCCACCGGCCGGCCCAAGCGCATGCCTGCCGAGTTCATCGAAGGCTATGGCCCGGCCATACAGACGGCGGACATGGGTTTAACCCGCGAAACCCAGTAAACTGCCGCACGTTTTTCCTTGAGTGTGTGTTTCCCATGCAAATTGCTCTGGCGCCGATGGAAGGGTTGGTCGACGACATCCTGCGCGATGTCCTGACCCGTGTCGGCGGTATTGATTGGTGCGTGACCGAATTCATCCGGGTCAACGACCAGTTGCTGACTCCGGCCTATTTCCACAAGTTCGGCCCTGAACTGCTCAACGGTGCGCGCACGGCGTCCGGCGTGCCACTGCGCGTGCAGTTGCTGGGTTCCGATCCGGTGTGCCTGGCGGAAAACGCGGCGCTGGCCTGCGAGCTGGGCTCCGAAGTGATCGACCTGAACTTCGGTTGCCCGGCCAAGACCGTCAACAAGTCCCGTGGCGGTGCGGTACTGCTCAAGGAGCCGGAGCTGCTCAACCGGATCGTCGAACACGTGCGTCGCGCCGTACCTGCGCACATTCCGGTTACCGCCAAGATGCGCCTGGGTTTCGACAGCCCGGACGGCTCGCTGATGTGCGCCACGGCACTGGCCGAAGGCGGCGCCGAACACATCGTGGTGCACGCCCGGACCAAAGTCGACGGCTATAAGCCACCGGCCCATTGGGAGTGGATCCCGCGCGTACAAGATGTGGTCAAGGTGCCGGTATTTGCCAACGGCGACATCTGGAGCGTCGAAGACTGGCGACGCTGCCGGGAAATCAGCGGCGTCGAAGACATCATGCTCGGTCGCGGTCTGGTGTCGCGCCCGGACCTGGCCCGTCAGATCGCCGCCGCCCGTGCCGGCGAGGAAGTCGTCGAGATGACCTGGGCCGAGCTGATGCCACTGATTCAGGACTTCTGGCTGCAAGCCAAAGCGCAAATGACCGCGCGCCAATCGCCGGGCCGTTTGAAGCAATGGCTGGCCATGCTGACCCGCAATTATCCCGAAGCCGTCGAGCTTTTTACCGTGCTGCGCCGGGAGACCGAGCCGGATCAGGTCTCGCGTTTGCTGGGTTTGCCGGTCGCCGAAGCCGCCTGAAAAAAATCTTCAAACGATCTCTTGAAAACAAAACGCAGGTCCCTATCTAAGGGTTACGCGATGCCGAATTCGGGTCGCGGAGACAAAAAAACTTGCTGATTGTTTTCAGGAGATTTGAATCATGAGTACTGCATTTTCTCTCGCACCACTGTTCCGTTCCTCGGTAGGTTTCGACCGTTTCAACGACCTGTTCGAAACCGCTCTGCGCAACGAGCCAGGCAGCACCTATCCGCCTTACAACGTGGAAAAACACGGTGACGATCAATACCGCATCGTCGTGGCGGCGGCCGGTTTCCAGGAAGAAGACCTGGAACTGCAAGTCGAAAAAGGCGTGCTGACCATCAGTGGCGGCAAGCGTGATGCCAATGAAGGCGTCACGTTCCTGCACCAGGGCATTGCCCAGCGTGCATTCAAGCTGTCCTTCCGCCTGGCCGATCACATCGAGATCAAGGCCGCCGGCTTGAGCAACGGTCTGTTGAGCATCGACCTGTTGCGCGTGATTCCGGAAGAGGCGAAAGCCAAACGCATCCCGATCAACGGGGCGCAGCCGGCTCTGCAACAGTGAGTCACTTGCAGAAACAAATCGTCTGAACGGGCGATAAGCCGCTGAATGAAGGCCCCGACACGTCGGGGCCTTTTTTGTGGGCGCAGGAAAATGGCTGTTCGACTTTGCCGCCAGCGACGGTTTCTCTACAATCCGCCGCAGTTTAGCCGACCCCATCCTTTCGGTCGGCCTGGAGCCTTTTTTCATGGACGATATTCAACAGCGCTGGCTGTGCGCCCTTTCTGCGCCAATGGCAGCGCTCAACACCGGCGCCGGGTATGACGACCCTGCCTTCTGCGACGACCGCTATATCGATCTGAAAGGCAGCTGGGGAATCGATGACCGGCGACAATTGTTCGACATGCTTCAATGGATGACGGACGACGGGCATGCCAAGCACCTGAGTGGCGCCTATTCGGCGTGGCAACGTTGTCTGCCGAATGAATGGCAACGCCTGCTCGAAGAGCTGAGCCCTCGCGAGCGTGTTCTGCATGAGTTTGCCAGTCGCACTTTTGGCGGTTGTGGTCCCGGAGGGATCTTGTCCTGGGATTACGGGCGGATGGGTTTTCTCTTGCGTTGCGCAGTGCGCAATCAGTGGATTGATCTGGCCGAAAGCAACTGGCTGCACAGTCGTTTGGCCGTCAGGGCGCAGTTTCACTACGGTAACTGGATGTCCTACTTCAATGGCTTTGTTGTGGGTCGCAGCTTTTGGTGCTGCCTGAACACAAGCGACGACGAGTTAGCCTGGGAGTTGGAGCGGCAGGGGGACAGTGCTCATAACCTGCGGATCACCCGCGGCCTCGCCCAGAACATCCCGCACTTTCTGGCCGACCTGCCCTGGCACATGGAAATTGATTCGTTACCCCGTCCGGCATCGCTCAAGGAGTTCGACTGGTCATGAGTTGCTGGATTCGCCTGGGCATCGAGCCCACCTCCGACGAAACCCGGATTCGTGATGCCTACCGCGCACGTTTGCCGTCGCATCATCCGGAAACCGATCCGGAAGGTTTTCAGGCGCTGCGCATGGCCTACGAAAACGCGTTGCGTCTGGCGCGGGAAGGCGAGGAAGAAGCGCCCGAGGAAGAAACTGAAGAGTCAGGGCAGGAGGTTGTCGAGGTCCCGCAGGCGTTCGTGGATTTCTGCGAATTACTTGACGATCCCGCGCGACGTTTCAACTTCGGGGCGTGGCAGGCATTTGTCCGGATGCTGGACGAGCTGTCGCTGGAGCAGCTCGATGAAATCAGTTGGGGGCTCTACCACCGGATGGCCGACGCCGGCCCGCTGTCTTACCGCTGCGCGAATCTGTTGGCCAAGCGTATGGCGTGGCATCAGCAGTTACTGGATCTGGAGTTCAACGACGCGCATCGGGTGGAAGCTTTTTTGCAGCGAATCGAAACGCCTGACCCGTTCGATACCGATCTGATGAGCGCTTGGTCAGTGGCTGCGCAAACCGAAACACTCTGGTACGCCCGCAGCCTCGACTTTATTTTCACCCAGCGTCCCCTCCATGAATTCGCCGACTTCGCCAGCCAGCACACGTGTCTGCCGTTGCCGGATGATGCTGTGTTCATGAAACGTTTACTGGTGCAGTTCACCCAAGCGGGCATGGGTGCACCGATATTTTTGCAGTGCTGTGTCGAAAAACAGCTGGAAGCACCGGATGACGTGGACTGGCTTTACCTGTTGGCGTGTCAGAGCAGTCTGCTGGGGCGGGACGATCAGGCATTGCCGTGCTGGATCCGACTGTGGAACGAGTTCCGCCATCCGATGGCCGAAAGTCGTCTGCTGGAATTGTGCGCCAAGCGGCAACCGACTTTTCTGCCTCTGCTGATTCAGGCGTTCGATTGTCTGGGCGATTTCTCCGAGTGGCCTGCGGATCTCGGGGATGACGCGCAGGTATACGGCAGTCCGTCACAACGCCCCGAGACGCTGAACCGTTGGTTGGGTGTCGGGCGGTTGAAGCTCGATAGCCTGGCGCAAAGTTTTGTCGATTGGCGCATGACAGGCGATGAGCTGCCGTTGCTTGCCCAACTGCTGGGTGAGAATGCCGACAGCAGGCTGCTGCAACTGTACCGGCATGCCTGGGCGCTGCATCGCGGTGATGCGGTCTTGCTGCAGCGGATTCTGGATCAGCCGCTCCCGGTCGATGCGCTTGAATGCCTGGTGTTGAGCGGGTTCAAAGTTCAGGCCGGACAACATCTGCGCTGGTTGGAGAATGCGCCGATTGCGCAGGCTATGAGCGTATTCAGCGAAGCGGATTCAATATCGCAGCAATTGCCGCAGGCACTGACAACAGGCGAGCTGCACAAGGTCTGTCGCCTGTGGTTGCGTCGCTTGCGGCCCTACAGTGACACCGCCCTGGAGCGCATCGCCGAAGCATTCAAATTGGGCGCCGTCAAAGACGACTGTGACTTGTCCGAGCTCGATCTGCTTCTTCAGTTGAGCCGTCGCGGGATAGGGTTGCCGCCGGTCGGGCTGGGCGAGGCCGCCTTGGAGTGGCACGCTCAAACCGTGTTTTTGCTGGCGTTGCTGGATCAGCCGGAGCGCTGGCTGTCAATGATCGATGGGCAGTGCCTGGAGCGTCTGCCGTTCAGTCCGGCTCATCCTTTGAGTCGACTGCAGCCACTGTTGCGGCGGTTGCAACGCGAGCAAGGCAATTGCGACGGTTTACTGGGCTGGCTGCAAGGCAATGATCCGGTGCACGGCTTGTTGGTGCAGCAATTGTTCAGCGTGCAGCAGGCACTCGACAGCGCCCGATTGCCTGCCAATACCCTGCTTTACACCTGCATCGAGAGCGACCGCGCTGCGTGTGGCGACGATCTGTTGGGGCTGTTGATGTTCTGGGGCGTGCTCTATCACGACCCGAGCCTGAGCGCCGAGCAGCATCGTGCCTTGCTGCAGTCCATCGCGGCAGTCAGTTGCGAGGATGACTGGTTCGAAGGGTTTCGTGACGGCTTGATCAAGGGCGAGCCGGTGTGGCCGCCGCGCAAGGTGTTGACGGATTTTGGGGTCGACAAACTGTTGGCATACGAAGCCCTCGATTCGCTCAAGGCCATGGTGCGCTATGGCGCTGCCGGAGTGCCGAAAACGCGAGTGCTGCGCCAATTGCAGCAGGGCAAGGATGACGTGAAGAACAGTATCGGCTTGCGCCTGGCGCTGTGTGCCTTGCTGTCCTGGTCGGAGCGTTTGATGTTGGCCAAAAGTGATATTCAGCCGGTGCCGGCAGGGGCGATCTGGCGCCTGGGGTCGCGGCTGGGGCGCAAGGCTTTTATCGCCCAGGTCCTGGGGTGTGTGGTGATTACGCCGGTGGCAGGATTGATCAGCGGTACCACATTCTTTGGCATTCTGATCCTGTTGCTGGGTGTTCTGCTGTTATTCGGTGCCACTCTGCGCCGTTTGCATGATATGGGACGAGGCCTGCCCACATTGCTGATATTCATGGCCTTGTCGCCGGTCTTGCCGTTTCTGCCGCTGCTGCTGTTCGGCTTTCCCGGTGACAAGTTGCCCAACCGGTACGGGGTGCCACCGGACAGCGGCGGTGGCGAGATGCTGTCCGGTGGTCTGCAGGCTGCTCTGCGGCGACTTAACGGTTAGAGGCGCATTTGATCCAGCGCCTTGTTGAGCTCTGAGCGGTGGCTGGCGATCTCGGCCGGCTGCTGTCCGCCGAGTACCGTGGTGAAGTTGTGCAGCCACTCGGCAATGTGTTCGCGCTGCGTGCCCAGACTTTGCATCCATGCCCGTTCCAGACGGGCCAGCAGTGTGCGGTTGGGCAATGCGTCGCGTGGATGGACCTTCAGCGTCGACAGACGGTTATGGCTGTCTCTGCGTGCTTGTTCATTCAGCCCGGTGGGACTGCGGTCGATGCTGTGGCTGTGGCGTTCGCCGGTCTCGAGCAGCGTGACGTCAACCTCAAGCAAACCGTTGATGTCGTAACTGAAGCGTACGTCCAGCTCCTGAATGTTATCGGTGGGCGTCAAGGTGACATCGAAAGCGTCAATGAGGATGTTGTCACGTACCCACGGCCGCTCACCCTGATAAACGGCAATGCGCAGCAGCTCCTGCCGGGGATGGGTTGTGTGGTAGCGCTCGACCCGTGACGTCGGGATGATGGTGTTGCGTTCGATGATCGGTGAAAAGGCGCCGTCGATGCCTTGGCCACGCATGGTTGCGATGCCCAGCGTATACGGGCAGACGTCGGTCAGAATCAGTTCTTCGATCGCACCATCGCGCGCCTTGCAGGCCGCTTGCGTGGCCGCACCCAGTGCAACGAGGGTGTCGGGATCAAGATGCCGGTAGGGCAGGCGTCCGAACAGTGTGGCGACCAACTGTTGTACCGCAGGCATCCGCGTTGCCCCACCGACCAGCACCAGACTGTCGAGATCCCGTGGTTTCAGGCGCGCATCGCGCAGGGCCTGTTCGATCGGTGCGCGCAATCGTGCCAGCAACGGTTCCCAGATCTTCACGGCAGCGGCTTCATCCAGCGACCATTCGTACAGTTCGTCGGCATGGCGCCAGCTCAGCGATTGAGGTCCTTCGCCGAGTTTGCATTTGAGTTGTTCCAGGGCATCGCCCAGGCTGGCCATACCTTGCGGATCAATCATCGACGGGGTCAGTCGCCAGCTTTTCAGACAGGCATTCAGCAGTGCAGCGGTAAAGTCTTCTCCACCCAAAAAGTTGTCCCCGGTGGACGCATGCACTTCAATCAGCGGCAACGCATATTCCAGCACCGTGACATCGAACGTCCCGCCGCCCAGATCGAAGATCAGCGTGCGTTCGAATTTTTGCTCGTGCAGCCCGTACGCCATTGCAGCGGCGGTCGGCTCGTTGATCAGTCGGGAAACCTTCAGGCCCGCCAGTTCGGCGGCGAACAGCGTGCGTTTGCGTTGCTCGTCACTGAAATACGCCGGCACGGAAATCACCGCTTCAGAAACCGGATGACCGAGAAAGGCTTCGGCGTCCTGCTTGAGTGAGCCCAGCACCAGTGCCGACAATTCTTCCGGGCTGAAGGTTTTGGTGCCGAGTTCAATCTGCCGGTCGCTGCCCATGAATCGCTTGAACGCGGCGGCCGTACGTTCCGGGTGGGTCGTGAGGCGTGCGCGTGCGGCTTTGCCGACCAGAATGGTCTCGTCTTCATCGAGGCTTACCACCGACGGGGTCAGTACCTCGCCGAGGGCGTTGGGAATCAATCGGGCCTTACCGTCCTGCCAGACGGCGATCAAACTGTTGGTGGTGCCAAGGTCAATGCCCAGCAGGGCCGGGCGGGGGAGGGTTGCATCCTGCATGATCGATCTCGAAACAGCGCGAAAAAACGCGACCCTACAGGTTGCCGCCAACCCTGGCAATTATCGGCCTGGGTCAATACTTGCGACAAGCAATCGCAGGTGTCGGGTCATTCCAGCAATCCCTTCAATCCCTCCAGCGGCAACGGCCGGCTGTGCAGATAACCCTGATACAAATGGCAGCCCAACCCCAGCAGGAAGGCCAACTGTTCCGGGGTTTCCACGCCTTCGGCGATCACCTCCAGCTCCAGGCTGCGGGCCATGGCGACGATGGCGCGGATGATTTCGGCGTCGTTGGGGTCGGTGGTGGCGTCGCGGATGAACGACTGATCGATCTTCAGCGTGTCCACGGGCAGGCGCTTGAGGTAGGTCAGTGATGAATAGCCGGTGCCGAAATCGTCCATGGCAAAACTCACGCCGAGTTTTTTCAGGCGGCGCATTTTGCTGATGGTGTCTTCCAGGTTCTGAATGACGATGCCTTCGGTGATCTCCAGTTTCAGCAACGAGCAGGGCAGTCCGTGGCTGCTCATGCTGTGTTCGATGCGCTCGACGAAGTCGTTCTGGCGGAACTGCCGGGGGCTGATGTTGACGCACAGGCTGAAGGCCAGAGGATCGATCAGCTTTTCGGCGATCAACTGCTTGAAGGCTTCGCACGCCTCGTCGAGGATCCAGGTGCCGACCTCCAGAATCAGCCCGCTGTCCTCCAGCACCTTGATGAATTCGGTGGGCGATTGCGCGCCGAGTTCCGGGTGGTTCCAGCGCACCAGGGCTTCGGCGCCGATGATGCGGTTGTCCCGGGCGTCGATTTGCGGTTGGTAGTGCACGTTGAATTCGCCCCGGGACAGCGCCAGGCGCAGGTCGGTCTCCATGCGCAGCCGTTCGCTGGCCGCTTTCTGCATGGTGTTGTGGTACATCTGCGTGGTGTTGCGCCCGGAATCCTTGGCCCGGTACAGCGCAATGTCGGCGCGTTTGAGCAGGTCGGTCGGGGTCGAGCCGTGATCGGGAATCAGCGCCACGCCGATGCTCGGCGTCACTTGCAGGCGCTGGCCGTCGAGGAACATCGGTTCCGACAGCAATTCACGAATGGTGTCAGCCAGCTCCCGCACCTGGGCGCTGACTTCATTGCGCGTACCCTCCAGACCGCTGAGCAACACCACAAACTCATCGCCACCGAGCCGCGCAACCGTGTCTTCCATGCGCACGCTGGCCTCAAGTCGTGCGGTGATGATTTTCAGCACCGTGTCGCCAACCGGGTGCCCCAGCGAGTCGTTGATGTGCTTGAAGTGATCCAGATCGAGAAACAGCAGCGCACCGCGCAGGTTGTGGCGCTTGAGCAGGGCGATCTGCTGGCTCAGGCGATCCATCAGCAGCGCGCGGTTGGGCAGGTTGGTCAGCGGGTCGTGATAGGCCAGATGGCGGATCTGCGCTTCGGCGTTCTTCAGCAGGCTGACGTCCCGGGCGGTGAGCAGCAGGCAGGCGGTTTCGTTGAGGGTGATCGGCTCGACCGAGACTTCCACCGTCAGGATCTCGCCGCGCTTGTTGCGCCCGAGCATTTCCTGATGGTGCACGCGGCCCTTGATCTGCAGCTCGGCCAGCAGTGCCGAGCGCTGTTTTTCCTCGGCCCAGATGCCGACCTGGTACACGGTTTTGCCCACCACTTCGTCGGCGCGGTAGCCGGTGAGGCGGCAGAAACCGTCGTTGACCTCCAGATAACGTCCGGTGTCGCGCTCGGTGATGGTGATGGCGTCGGGGCTGGAGTGAAACGCCTTGGCGAATTTTTCTTCGCTGGCCTTGAGCGCCGCTTCCGAGCGCTGTTGCTGGGTGATGTCGCGCAGCGTGGTAACGATGCACGGCTGGTTGCCGACGCTGATCTGGCGGCTGGAAATCACGCAGGTCAGCGACTGACCGTCCTTGTGCTGGACGATGATCGCAACATTGCTCAGGCCCTGTTCGCGGATCACCCGTTCGATGCGTTGCAGGCTTTTCGCCGAGGCGTCCCACAGGCCGATTTCTTCGGCGGTATGGCCGATCACATCGCTGGCGCTCCAGCCGAAGGTCTGGGAGAAACTGGAGTTGATCTCGATGAATTCCCCGGTCTCCTGTCGGGTCACGCAGATTGGATCGGGGCTGACCTGGAACAGCGTGGCGAATTTCTCTTCCGAAGCCACCAGCCGTTGCTCGCGCTCGACCTGATCGGTGATGTCCAGCAGGGTGCCGGCCATCCGCAGCGGTACGCCGTTGTCGTCGCGATAGAGGCGGGCGCGGCTTTCCAGATAGCGCGAGCTGCCGTCCGGCAATTGCACGCGGTAAGTCAGCTGATAATTGCCCGCCGGGCCTTCGCGCAGGCTGCGATAGGCGTCGCGCATGCTGTCGCGCTCTTCACCGGGCACGCCCTCGAAAAACTCTTCGAAGGATTCGTGGAACGGTTTCGGCTCCAGGCCGTGCAATTGCGCAGCGCGGGCCGAACCGTAGAGCATGCCGCTGGGAATGTGCCAGTCCCAGGTGCCGAGCTGCGCCGAATCCAGTGCCAGATCAAGGCGTTCCTGGCTGTCTTTCAGGGCATGTTCGGCGGCTTTTCGTTCGGTAGTGTCGAGAAAAGTGCTGAGCAGGTAGGGCTGGCCTTCGAGTTCGACCTTTTGCGCGCTGAGGATGCCGTCGTGGATCTGGCCATTGCTGGCGCGGAACTGCACCTCCATGCTGACCAGTTCGCCCTTGGCCTTGGTCTTCTTGACCAGCTCCGCCCGTTGCTCGGGATGCACCCACAGGCCCAGTTCCAGGGTGGTGCGCCCAATGGCGCTCTGTACCGGCCAGCCGAACAGGCTTTCAAAATACTGGTTGGCCTCGCTGATCAGGCCGTCTTCCTGGCGGGTCAGCAGCACCATGTTCGGGCACAGATGAAACAGTGTCGCAAAACGTTTCTCCGAACTGCTGAGCGCCTGTTCCCGTTGCCGCTGGTGGGTGATTTCGCGGATCACCCCGATCATTCGGGGCCGACCGTGTTTGTCCGGCAGCAGGCTGCCGTTGATCTCCAGCCAGTGCAGGCTGCCATCGGGCCAGCGGATGCGGTGGTGCATGGCCTGTTCCAGCGGCGCGCCGGCAATCACGGCATGGAAGGCGCGGATGGTTTTCGCCCGGTCTTCCGGCGGCAGCAGGTCGAGGTATTCCAGGTCTTCGGGCAGCGGTTGCCGCGGGTCGAAGCCGAACAAGGCCTGAGTGCCGCGCGACCAACTGATCTGCCCGCGCTCGATGTCCCAGTACCAGGCGCCGAGGCGGGCACCGTTGAGCGCCGCGAGCAATTGCGGCGCACTCTCCCAGCTCTGCTCGGATCGCCGTGGATCAATGGCCTGAATACGCGGCATCGGCGGAATACGGTCAACAGATTTCGGCATTGTTAAGGGGCCTTGAGCTGATTTGGGCGTTTGGCACAGGGGCGGCAGCTCTATAGGAGTAGCACAAGTTAGCCGAGAGTCCCTGGCAGATCGATTTGAGCGTCCAGCAGGGCCATAAACGCCCGTGCAGCATTCGACAGCGTCCTTTCAGTGTGCAGGATATAGCCTAGCTGGCGACTGAGCTGTATGCCCGGTAAAGGTATGCGCGCCACCTGTTCATCGAGCATCGTGCGCGGCAAAACGCTCCAGGCCAGGCCGATCGACACCATCATCTTGATGGTTTCCAGGTAGTTGGTGCTCATGGCGATGTTCGGCGTCAGGCCCTGAGCCTCGAACAGACGTTGGACAATGTGGTGGGTAAAGGTGTTGCCGCCGGGGAAAACCGCCGGATGGCCGGCAATGTCCGCCAATGTGACGGCGCCATTGCTGATCAATGAATGTTCCGGGGCGACCACGAAATCCAGCGGGTCATCCCAGACCGGCGTGGCTTTGACCAGAGTATGCGGCTCCGGCGCGAGGGTAATGACTGCCAGTTCCGCGCGGCCATGGAGAATTTCCTCGTAGGCCACTTCCGAATCGAGGAACTGAATATCCAGCGCCACCTGTGGGTAGCGGCGGGTGTATTCCCTCAACAGCGGTGGCAAGCGGTGCAGGCCGATGTGGTGACTGGTGGCCAGGGTCAGGCGACCGGTGACTTCACCGGTCAGGTTGGTCAGAGCGCGACGGGTGTCATCGAGTACGTTGAGAATCTGGTAAGCCCGTGGCAGCAGGGCCCGACCGGCCTCAGTCAGACCCACTTCACGACCCAGCCGGTCGAACAGCCGCACATTCAGTTGCTGCTCCAGGCCGGCGATGCGTTTGCTGATCGCCGGTTGCGTCAGGTGCAGCCGTTCGCCGGCGCCGGAGAAGCTTCCGGTCTCGGCAATCGCGATAAAAGCATTGAGGTTGGCCAGGTCCATGTTCGTATTCCAGTTGGTTATCCAAAGCATAAAAAATATGAATTTGAGTTATTTAATCTAACCCCATAGGATCGGCCTCACAAGCCAAAGGGTTATTGATAAGCCCAGGGCATAGAAACAAGCTGATGAGGAACCGTCTGATGGCCGGCAAAACGCTCTACGACAAGCTCTGGGATTCGCATTTGGTCAAGCAGCGCGACGATGGCTCGGCGCTGATCTATATCGATCGTCACATCATTCACGAAGTGACCTCGCCGCAAGCCTTCGAAGGCCTGCGTCTGGCCGGGCGCAAGCCGTGGCGCATCGATGCCAACATCGCCACCCCGGATCACAACGTACCGACCACCCCGGAGCGCAAGGGCGGCATCGAAGCCATTGCCGACCAGGTTTCGCGTTTGCAGGTCCAGACCCTCGACGACAACTGCGATGAATACGGCATCGTCGAGTTCAAGATGAACGACGTGCGCCAGGGCATCGTTCACGTGATCAGCCCTGAGCAGGGCGCGACCTTGCCGGGCATGACCGTGGTCTGCGGCGACTCGCACACCTCGACCCATGGTGCGTTCGGCGCCCTGGCTCACGGGATCGGCACTTCGGAGGTCGAGCACGTGCTCGCCACCCAGTGCCTGGTCGCCAAGAAAATGAAGAACATGCTGGTGCGCGTCGAAGGCCAGTTGCCGTTCGGCGTGACCGCCAAGGACATCGTCCTCGCTGTGATCGGCAAGATCGGTACCGCTGGCGGTAACGGGCATGCCATTGAGTTCGCCGGCAGCGCGATCCGCGATCTGTCGATCGAAGGCCGCATGACCATCTGCAACATGTCCATCGAAGCCGGTGCCCGCGTGGGCCTGGTGGCGGCGGACCAGAAGACTGTGGATTACGTCAAGGGTCGTCCGTTCGCACCGAAAGGTGCCGAGTGGGATCTGGCGGTCGAGTCCTGGAAAGACCTGGTGTCCGACGCCGACGCGCATTTCGACACCGTGGTCGAGCTCGACGCCACACAAATCAAGCCGCAGGTCAGCTGGGGCACTTCGCCGGAAATGGTGTTGGCCGTTGATCAGAACGTGCCGGACCCGGCCAAGGAAATGGATCTGGTCAAGCGCGACTCGATCGTCCGCGCCTTGAAATACATGGGTTTGACCGCCAATCAGGCGATCACTGACATTCAGCTCGACCGCGTATTCATCGGTTCCTGCACCAACTCGCGGATTGAAGACTTGCGCGCTGCGGCGGTGATCGCCAAGGGCCGCAAGGTTGCGTCGACCATCAAGCAGGCCATCGTGGTGCCGGGTTCGGGTCTGGTGAAGGCGCAGGCCGAGGCCGAAGGTCTGGACAAGATCTTCCTCGAAGCCGGTTTTGAGTGGCGCGAGCCGGGTTGCTCGATGTGCCTGGCGATGAACCCGGACCGTCTGGAGTCCGGCGAGCATTGCGCCTCGACCTCCAACCGTAACTTCGAAGGCCGTCAGGGCGCCGGTGGCCGTACCCACCTCGTCAGCCCGGCCATGGCCGCTGCGGCGGCGGTGACCGGTCGTTTCATCGACGTTCGTGAATTGATCTAAAGGAGCGCAGCATGAAAGCTTTTACCCAGCACACTGGTCTCGTCGCGCCTCTGGATCGTGCCAACGTCGACACCGATCAGATCATTCCGAAGCAGTTTCTGAAATCGATCAAACGCACCGGTTTCGGCCCGAACCTGTTCGACGAATGGCGTTACCTCGATGTGGGTCAGCCGTATCAGGACAACTCCAAGCGTCCGCTGAACAAGGAGTTCGTGCTCAACGCCGAGCGTTATCAAGGCGCCAGCGTGTTGTTGGCCCGCGAGAACTTCGGTTGTGGCTCCAGCCGTGAACACGCGCCGTGGGCGCTGGAAGAATACGGTTTCCGCAGCATCATCGCGCCGAGCTATGCCGACATTTTCTTCAACAACAGCTTCAAGAACGGCTTGCTGCCGATCATCCTGAGCGATGCCGAAGTTGACGAGCTGTTCAAGCAGGTCGAGACCGCGCCGGGCTATCAGTTGCAGATCGATCTGCACGAGCAGACCGTGACCAGCCCGAACGGCAAGGTCTACCGCTTCGAGATCGACGCGTTCCGCAAACACTGCCTGCTCAACGGCCTGGACGACATCGGCCTGACCCTGCAGGACGGCGATGCGATTGCCGCGTTCGAAGCCAGGCATCGTGCGAGCCAGCCATGGTTGTTCCGCGACGCGTGATTGATTCGAGATTGATGTAGTCAGGTCCGGCCCCATCGCTGGCAAGCCAGCTCCCACAATGTTTGCGGTGTTCATCAAACCTGTGGGAGCTGGCTTGCCAGCGATGAGGCCGGATCAAGCAACCCAAGATCAAAGGGAAGTTCCCATGACCAGCACCGCCCACAGTCAGGTTGTACAAAAGCAATTCGGTGAACAGGCCGCCGCCTACCTGAGCAGCGCCGTTCACGCTCAAGGCACTGAATTTGCGCTATTGCAGGCTGAACTGGCGGGGCAGGGCGAGGCACGGGTGCTGGACTTGGGTTGCGGCGCCGGGCACGTGAGTTTTCACGTTGCTTCGTTAGTGAAAGAAGTGGTGGCTTACGACCTGTCGCAGCAGATGCTCGACGTGGTGGCTGCCGCTGCCGTTGATCGCGGTCTGAGCAACGTGTCCACGGTCAATGGCGCCGCCGAGCGTCTGCCGTTCGCCGATGGCGAATTCGACTTCGTGTTCAGCCGCTATTCGGCGCACCATTGGAGTGACCTCGGCGTGGCCTTGCGCGAAGTGCGCCGGGTGCTGAAACCAGGTGGCGTGGCGGCGTTCATCGATGTGCTGTCGCCGGGCAGTCCGCTGTTCGATACCTATTTGCAGAGCGTCGAAGTGCTGCGCGACACCAGCCATGTGCGCGATTATTCGGCCGGTGAGTGGCTGCGCCAGGTCAGCGAAGCAGGTCTGCACACCCGCAGCACCACGCGTCAGCGCCTGCGTCTGGAGTACACCAGTTGGGTCGAGCGCATGCGCACGCCTGAAGTGATGCGCGCCGCGATCCGCCAGTTGCAGCAATCAATGGGCAACGAAGTACGCGATTATTTTGAAATTGAGGCCGATGGTTCGTTCAGTACAGATGTACTGGTGCTCTGGGCCGAGAAATAAACGTAGAACGAAAAGCATTTTTCCGGGAGCGCCCCTCGATGGCGCACCGACTGAAGACACGAGGAAAGCATGAGCAAGCAGATTCTGATTCTCCCAGGCGACGGTATTGGTCCGGAAATCATGGCCGAAGCGGTCAAGGTGCTGGAGTTGGCCAACGACAAGTACAGCCTGGGCTTCGAGCTGAGCCATGACGTGATCGGTGGCGCCGCCATCGACAAGCACGGCGTGCCGCTGGCCGACGAAACCCTCGACCGTGCCCGCGCTGCCGATGCCGTGCTGCTGGGCGCCGTGGGCGGCCCGAAATGGGACACCATCGAGCGTGACATCCGCCCTGAGCGCGGCCTGCTGAAAATCCGTGCGCAACTGGGCCTGTTCGGCAACCTGCGCCCGGCGATCCTGTACCCGCAACTGGCCGACGCTTCGAGCCTGAAGCCGGAAATCGTTGCCGGCCTGGACATCCTGATCGTCCGTGAGCTGACCGGCGGCATCTACTTCGGCGCGCCGCGCGGCACCCGTACCCTGGAAAACGGCGAGCGCCAGTCCTACGACACCCTGCCGTACAGTGAGAGTGAAATCCGCCGCATCGCCCGTGTCGGTTTCGACATGGCCCGCGTGCGTGGCAAGAAGCTGTGCTCGGTGGACAAGGCCAACGTGCTGGCGTCCAGCCAACTGTGGCGTGAAGTGGTCGAGCAGGTCGCCAAGGATTACCCGGACGTCGAACTGAGCCACATGTATGTCGACAACGCCGCCATGCAACTGGTGCGTGCACCGAAGCAGTTCGACGTGATCGTCACCGACAACATGTTCGGCGACATCCTGTCCGACGAAGCGTCGATGCTCACCGGCTCCATCGGCATGCTGCCTTCAGCCTCGCTGGACGCCAACAACAAGGGCATGTACGAGCCTTGCCACGGTTCGGCACCGGACATCGCGGGCAAAGGCATTGCCAACCCGCTGGCGACCATTCTGTCGGTGTCGATGATGCTGCGTTACAGCTTCAATCTGCACGAAGCGGCCGATGCCATCGAAAAAGCGGTCAGCGTAGTGCTGGATCAAGGCCTGCGCACCGGCGATATCTTTTCGACCGGTTGCACTAAAGTCGGTACGCAGGAAATGGGTGACGCAGTAGTCGCCGCGCTGCGGAATCTGTAATCTCTCGGGCCCGCTGCGAAATTCAATACAAAGCAGCGGCCCACTTTTCAAGAAGGTGTAGTTGCGATGAAACGTGTAGGTCTGATCGGTTGGCGCGGCATGGTCGGTTCCGTGCTCATGCAGCGGATGCTGGAAGAGCAGGACTTCGATCTTATCGAGCCGGTGTTTTTCACCACTTCCAATGTCGGTGGCCAAGGCCCGTCCGTGGGCAAGGACATTGCTCCGCTCAAGGACGCTTACAGCATTGAAGAGCTGAAGACTCTCGACGTGATCCTGACCTGCCAGGGCGGCGACTACACCAGCGAAGTGTTCCCGAAGCTGCGCGAAGCCGGCTGGCAGGGTTACTGGATCGACGCGGCCTCGAGCCTGCGGATGAACGACGACGCCGTCATCATCCTCGACCCGGTCAACCGCAAGGTCATCGACCAGCAGCTCGACGCGGGCACCAAGAACTACATCGGCGGCAACTGCACCGTCAGCCTGATGCTGATGGGTCTGGGCGGTCTGTTCGAGGCCGGTCTGGTCGAGTGGATGAGCGCCATGACCTATCAGGCGGCGTCCGGTGCCGGCGCGCAGAACATGCGTGAACTGATCAAGCAGATGGGCGCGACCCACGCGGCTGTCGCCGATCAACTGGCCGATCCTGCCAGCGCGATCCTCGACATCGACCGTCGTGTGGCCGAAGCCATGCGCAGCGACGCGTACCCGACCGAAAACTTCGGTGTACCGCTGGCCGGCAGCCTGATCCCGTGGATCGACAAGGAACTGCCGAACGGCCAGAGCCGCGAAGAGTGGAAGGCCCAGGCCGAGACCAACAAGATTCTCGGTCGCTTCAAGAGCCCGATCCCGGTCGACGGCATCTGCGTGCGCATCGGCGCCATGCGTTGCCACAGCCAGGCGCTGACCATCAAGCTGAACAAAGACGTGCCGATTGCCGACATCGAAGGGCTGATCAGCCAGCACAACCCTTGGGTCAAGCTGGTACCGAACAACCGTGAAATCAGCATGCAGGAGCTGAGCCCGACGAAAGTTACCGGCACCCTGAACGTTCCGGTCGGTCGTTTGCGCAAGCTGAACATGGGGTCGCAGTTCGTCGGTGCTTTCACCGTCGGCGACCAACTGCTGTGGGGCGCGGCCGAACCGCTGCGTCGCATGCTGCGGATCCTGCTGGAGCGTTGATCGCTTGAAGCTGTGAAAAAAACCGTGCCTTGTGAGAGGTACGGTTTTTTTATGCCTGACTGTCCTCGGGTGTCTGGTCTGGCCCCATCGCTGGCAAGCCAGCTCCCACACTGTTTGGTGTCGGCCCCGGTTTTTATTGCACCATAGAAACCTGTGGGAGCTGGCTTGCCAGCGATGAGGTCGGTACAGGTGGCACTAATCCCCGGCAGAAATTGCCTGTGCGCCAGTCACCCGGTAAAGTGCCGCTCCCCCCGTTTCGCCAGAGGTAGCAACATGACCCAGACCCTTGATATTGCCGTGATCGGCGCCACCGGTACTGTCGGCGAAACCCTCGTGCAGATTCTCGAGGAGCGCGACTTCCCGGTCGGCACCTTGCACCTGTTGGCCAGCAGCGAATCCGCCGGCAGCTCGGTGCTGTTTCGCAACAAAAACGTACGCGTGCGTGAAGTCGATGAGTTCGATTTCAGCAAGGTCAAACTGGCGTTCTTTGCCGCCGGCCCGGCCATCACCCTGAGTTACGCCGCCCGCGCTCACGCGGCGGGTTGCTCGCTGGTCGATTTGTCCGGCGCCTTGCCGGCGGATCAGGCGCCGCAAGTGGTGCCGGAAGCCAATGCCGATGTGCTGGCCGGTTTGAAAGCACCGTTCCAGGTCAGCAGCCCGAGCCCGTCGGCCACTACATTGGCCGTGGTGCTGGCGCCGCTGCTCGATCTGATCGAGCTCCAATATGTGCACGTCACCGCCAATCTGGCGGTTTCCGCTCAGGGCCGCGAAGCCGTGACCGAGCTCGCGCGCCAGACCGCCGAACTGCTGAACATGCGTCCGCTGGAGCCGACATTCTTCGACCGGCAGATGGCGTTCAACCTGCTGGCCCAGGTCGGTACGCCCGACGCGCAAGGTCATACGCTGCTGGAAAAACGTCTGGTGCGCGAACTGCGTCAGGTGCTGGCCAAGCCTTTATTAAAGATTTCCGCAACTTGTGTTCAAGCCCCGGTGTTTTTTGGCGATAGCTTTAGCGTGACCTTGCAGTCAGCGAGCGCGGTCGACCTGGAAAAGGTCAATGCTGCGCTTGAAGAGGCCGAGGGCATCGAGCTGGTCGAGGCCGGCGATTATCCGACTGCCGTCGGTGACGCGGTCGGGCAGGACGTGGTCTACGTCGGGCGCGTGCGCGCCGGTGTCGACGAGTCGTCGGAACTTAATCTGTGGCTGACGTCAGATAACGTACGCAAAGGTGCGGCCCTCAACGCCGTGCAGGTCGCCGAGTTGTTGATAAAAGACCTGCTGTAAAAGATACTTGGCAACAATTTGTCGACTGATTCTAGGTGAGCGCTATGCTTGCCCGAAGCGCTTGACGACGTGTCACCCTCCGGGACTTTCCGGGGCATCAAAGAAATGATCGCGCGCGGCATGCTGTCGTCGTCGCGCGCAATGCCTTACGGCAGCGACAATCAACATCTTCTCGCTGGCCGAGGAACGTTCAAACAAAGGAAGAGGCTATGGTTCAAGTTCGCAAACTGGTGTTAGCAATAGCGGCCGCCTCGGCGCTGTCCTCCGGTATGGCGCATGCCCTCGGGCTCGGGGAGCTGACCCTGAAGTCGACCCTGAACCAGCCGCTGGTGGCGGAAATCGAGCTGCTCGATGTCAAGGATCTGACCGCTGCCGAAGTGGTGCCGAGCCTGGCCTCGCCGGAAGATTTCGCCAAGGCCGGCGTCGATCGCCAGGCCTTCCTCAATGATCTGACCTTCACCCCGGTGCTCAACGCCAGCGGCAAGAGCGTGCTGCGTGTAACGTCGAGCAAGCCGTTGTCGGAACCGATGGTGAAATTCCTCGTGCAGGTGATGTGGCCGAACGGCCGTCTGCTGCGTGATTACAGCGTGCTGCTGGATCCGTCGAAGTTCTCGCCGCAGACCGCTGATGCCGCCGCCCAGCCTGCTCCGGCGCAAACCATCACCGCACCGACTACCGGCGCCACGCATTCGACCCACACCACCACGCCGCGCGACACCCTGTGGGAAATCGCCGCCAAGGCGCGCACCGGCGGTTCGGTGCAGCAGACCATGCTGGCGATTCAGGCCTTGAACCCGGACGCATTCATTGGCGGCAACATCAACCGCCTGAAAACCGGTCAGGTGCTGCGTCTGCCGGATCAAGTGCAAAGCACCGCGCTGCCGCAGTCCAAAGCGATTGCCGAAGTGGCGGCGCAGAACGAAGCCTGGCGGCAGGGCCGTCGTTATGTGGCCAAACCGGGCACAGGTCAGCAGCAGCTCGATGCGACCAATCGTGGCCGCGCCAATACCGGTGCTGCGCAAAACGCCAAGGACAACCTGAGCCTGGTGTCAGCCGAAAGCGCCAAGGCGCGTGGCAAGGGTCCGGCCGGCGATGCCAAGGCCCTGAGCAACAAACTGGCGGTCACTCAGGAAAGTCTCGACACCACCCGTCGTGACAACGAAGAGCTGAAAAGCCGCATGGCCGATCTGCAAAGCCAGCTGGACAAGCTGCAACGCCTGATCGAGCTGAAGAACAATCAACTGGCGAAGATGCAGGCCGAAGGTTCGGGCTCGGCTCCGGCCACAACGGCCCCTGTTGTTCCTGCGATCACTGCGGAACTGGCAACCACGCCACCGGCGACTCCGGCGGAGGTTGCGCCAGTCGCACCTGCGCCTGAGGCCGCTGCTCCGGCCCCGGTCGAGCCGGTTGTCGAGCCTGTGGTTGAAACGACGCCGGCCGCCAATGACGAAAAAACCTTCAATGAACTGCTGACCAATCCAATCCTGTTGGGTCTGGTCGGTGGCGGTGCAGTGGTTTTGCTGCTCCTGCTGTTGCTGCTGGCCCGTCGCCGCAAGGCGCAACAGGAAGCCGAAAAACACCTGCGCATGGCGCGTGCGCTGGAGGAGCAGTCCTTCTCCCAGGATCTCGATCTGCCGGAAAGCAGCTTCGAAGGTCTGGAGGTGCCAGCCGCCAGCGTCAAGCTGACCCCGGCTCCAGCTCCAGCTCCAGCTCCAGCAGCGGCGCCTGCCGCCGCTGCTGTAGTTGCGCCGGTCGTGATGGCCGAGCCGATCGCCGCGCCGCTGGTGGCGCCGGCTGCCGAGCGTTCCGACGACGTGCTGGACAAGGCGCAGTCGCACATCGACGGCGGTCGTTTGAATCAGGCCGCCGCGTTGCTGGAGGAGGGCGTGAGCCTGGAGCCGCAGCGCAGCGATCTGCGTCTGAAGCTGATGGAGGTTTACGGTCGCCAGGGTGATCGCGATGCCTTCGTCGGTCAGGAGCGTCAACTGGTAGCCAATGGCGACAACTTCGCCAAGGTCGAAGAGCTGAAAAGCCGCTTCCCGGCCATGGCGGTCGTTGCGGCCAGCGGTCTGGCGGCAGCGGCCATTGCCGCCGAGCTGGACGAGGATTACGTCAAGGACCTGTTGCTCGACGAGCCTGAAGCGCCAGCTGCTTCTGCTGCGGCAGATGACGATCTGGACAGCGCTTTCGACCTGAGCCTCGACGATCTCGACAACATCACGCCAGTTGAACCTGTGGCGGCTGTCGAGCCGGAAGCGCCGGTCGAGCTGGACGCATTCCCGACTGACGACGATCTGAGCTTCGAGTCGGTGCTGCAACAGCAAACCGACATCAAGGAAAACCTCGACGACCTGTCGGACTTCGACCTGGATCTGGACCTCGGTGCCGATCCTGCGCCTGCGCCGGTCGAGTTGGCAGACGATGACTTCCTGCTGGATCTGGACGAAGGCGTGAAGGATCTGCCGCTGGTCGAAACCCCGGCCGTGACCGACGTGCCGCAGGACGATCTTGAGCTGCCAGCCGATTTCGACCTGTCCCTGGCTGACGAAATGGACGCTGCGCCAGCCGAACCGGATGCGTTCGCCGCCGAGCTGGACGACGTCAACGCTGAGCTGGATCGCCTGTCGAGCAGCATCAACGAGCCAAGCTTCACCGAAGCAGATGCTGCGTTGGGCGATGATCTGGGTGAGGATGACTTCGACTTCCTGTCCGGCACCGACGAAGCCGCGACCAAGCTCGATCTGGCGCAGGCCTACATCGACATGGGCGACAACGATGGCGCGCGCGACATCCTCACTGAAGTGTTGACCGAGGGTAACGAGAAGCAGCGCGGCGAAGCGAAGGAAATGCTTTCCAGTCTGTAATTCGGATCAGGCGTTAAAAAAAGCGGCAGCCCATGAGGCTGCCGTTTTTGTTTGGGTCTGGTATCCCCGGTTCGCCGCCTTATAATGCCCGCCTTTGTAGATCAGCAGGCTGTACCGACTTGGCAAACATAGATAACCCGGCCGCCGAAATGGCACCCGAAGGCTTTTTCCGCGTCGCGCTGGGCGTTGAATACAAGGGCTCGCGCTACAGCGGCTGGCAGCGTCAGTCCACCGGTGTGCTCACCGTGCAGGAAACCCTGGAAAAAGCCCTGTCGAAGGTCGCCGACTCGCCGATCTCGCTGCAATGTGCCGGGCGCACCGACGCCGGTGTGCATGCGTGCGGGCAAGTGGTGCATTTCGATACCCAGGTCGACCGTTCGCTGAAAGCCTGGGTCATGGGCGCCAACATCAATCTGCCCCACGACATCAGCGTCAGCTGGGCGAAGATCATGCCGGCGCATTTCCATGCGCGATTCAAGGCGATTGCCCGGCGCTATCGCTATGTGATCTACAACGATCAGATCCGCCCGGCGCATCTCAACGAAGAAATCACCTGGAATCACCGTCCGCTGGACGTCGAGCGCATGGCCGAGGCCGCGCAATACCTGATCGGTACCCATGATTTCAGTGCGTTCCGTGCCGGCCAGTGCCAGGCCAAGTCGCCGATCAAGCAGATGCATCACCTGCGCGTGACCCGTCACGGCAAAATGATCGTTCTGGACATCCGCGCCAACGCGTTTCTGCACCACATGGTGCGCAACATCGCCGGCGTGCTGATGACCATCGGTGCTGGCGAGCGGCCGGTAGAGTGGATGAAAGAAGTGCTGGAGAGTCGTGAGCGGCGTTCCGGCGGGGTCACGGCGCATCCGTTCGGCCTGTATCTGGTGCAGGTCGAGTACCACGACGAGTTCCCGTTGCCCGAGCGATTCATCGGGCCACATTTCCTTACGGGTTTCGCGGAACTTGACGGCTGACGCCCTCGAACGCATTTGTTACCATCCGGGACTTTCTCGGATTTGCCTTGGGGTTTTTATCGACATGTCAGCCGTTCGCAGCAAGATTTGCGGGATTACCCGCATGGAAGATGCGTTGGCAGCCGTCGAGGCCGGGGCCGATGCCATCGGTTTTGTGTTCTACGCTAAAAGTCCGCGGGCCGTGACCGTGCAGCAGGCGCGGGCGATCATCGCCGCATTGCCGCCGTTCGTGACCACGGTCGGGCTGTTCGTCAACGCCAGTCGCTGCGAGCTCGGGGAAATCCTCGATGCCGTGCCGCTGGATCTGTTGCAGTTCCACGGCGATGAAACCGCCGCCGAGTGTGAAGGCTGGCACCGGCCTTACATCAAGGCCTTGCGGGTCAAGGCGGGCGATGACATTGCCGCCGCCTGCGATGCCTACCCGAGCGCCAGCGGCGTGCTGCTCGACACTTATGTCGAAGGCGTGCCCGGCGGAACCGGCGAGGCGTTTGACTGGTCATTGATTCCGCAGGGTTTGAGCAAACCGTTGATTCTGGCCGGCGGCCTGACGCCGGAGAACGTCGCCGATGCGGTCGCCCGGGTGCGGCCGTATGCCGTGGATGTCAGCGGCGGGGTGGAGACGAGCAAGGGCATCAAGGATCACGCAAAGATTCGTGCATTCATCAACGCCGTACGCTGATGTGACGGCTGGCAGACTGCCGCCGTCCACAGCTCTGTAGAAAAGAGGCTGAGGGTCTTTTCGGGGTGTACGCAGGTCAGTTCCGCTGACCCGGCAGCCCGGCCGATCATCGCCACACATGAATTTAGCTGAAGGGCATACGCGGGGCCGCGAACCAGAGCGTTCGGGCCGCCGGTACTGGAGAAAGAAAGCATGAGCAACTGGTTGGTAGACAAGCTGATCCCTTCGATCATGCGTTCCGAGGTCAAGAAGAGCTCGGTGCCTGAGGGTCTGTGGCACAAATGCCCGTCCTGCGAGGCTGTGCTGTATCGTCCGGAGCTGGAAAAGACCCTGGACGTTTGCCCTAAGTGCAACCACCACATGCGCATCGGCGCACGTGCGCGCATCGACATCTTCCTGGACGCCGAAGGCCGCGCCGAACTGGGCGCCGATCTGGAGCCGGTTGACCGTCTGAAATTCCGTGACGGCAAGAAGTACAAGGACCGCTTGGTCGCTGCCCAAAAGCAGACCGGCGAGAAAGACGCACTGGTCTCCATGAGCGGCACCCTGCTGGGCATGCCGGTCGTGGTTTCGGCGTTCGAATTCAGCTTCATGGGCGGTTCCATGGGCGCCATCGTCGGTGAGCGCTTCGTGCGCGCCGCCAACTACGCGCTGGAAAACCGCTGCCCGATGGTCTGCTTCTCCGCCTCCGGTGGTGCGCGGATGCAGGAAGCGCTGATCTCGCTGATGCAAATGGCCAAGACCTCGGCTGTACTGGCGCGTCTGCGTGAAGAAGGCATTCCGTTCATCTCCGTGCTGACCGATCCGGTCTACGGCGGCGTATCCGCCAGTCTGGCAATGCTGGGCGACGTGATCGTCGGCGAGCCTAAAGCCCTGATCGGCTTCGCCGGCCCACGCGTGATTGAGCAGACCGTGCGTGAAAAACTGCCGGAAGGCTTCCAGCGCAGCGAGTTCCTGCTGGAGCACGGCGCCATCGACCTGATCATCGACCGTCGCGAACTGCGTCCGCGTCTGGGTAACCTGCTGGCGCAACTGACCGGCAAACCGACGCCTAAATTCGTTGCTGCGCCGATCGAGCCGATCGTCGTTCCGCCGGTGCCTGCCAACGTATGACCGAGCGCACCCTTGGCGAGTGGCTCGCCTACCTTGAACAGTTGCATCCATCGGCCATCGACATGGGGCTGGAGCGTTCGCAACAGGTAGCGTCCCGCATGGGACTGGGCCAGCCGGCGCCACGGGTGATTACGGTCACCGGCACCAACGGCAAGGGTTCGACCTGCGCTTTCGTGGCTTCACTGCTGCGGGCGCAGGGCCTGAACGTCGGTGTCTACAATTCTCCGCACCTGCTGCGTTACAACGAGCGGGTGCAGCTCAATGGCGTCGAAGCCACTGACGTTCAGCTATGCGAAGCCTTCGCGGCGGTCGAGGCGGGGCGCGGCGACACTTCCCTGACTTACTTCGAAATGGGCACCCTGGCGGCGTTCTGGTTGTTTCAACAGGCCGGGCTCGATGCGGTGGTGCTGGAAGTCGGGCTGGGCGGGCGTCTGGACACGGTCAACGTGGTTGATGCCGATATCGCGCTGGTCACCAGCATCGGTGTCGATCACGCCGATTACCTGGGCAATACCCGCGAATCCGTGGCCTTCGAGAAGGCCGGGATTTTCCGTCAGGGCAAGCCTGCGCTGTGCGGCGATCTGAATCCTCCACAACCCCTGCTGGACAAGGCGCGCGAGCTTGCTTGCCCGTTCTTCCTGCGCGGGCGGGATTTCGATCTCGGCATCACTGATCAATTCTGGCAGTGGCGCGGCACTAATGCTGATGGTCAGGTCGTCGAGCTGCGCGATTTGCCGCTGCTCGATCTGCCGATGGAAAACGCCGCGCTGGCGTTGCAGGCGTATCTGCTGCTCGGTTTGCCATGGGATGCCGGGCAGATTGTTGCGGCGTTGCAGGCGACTCGCGTGGTCGGTCGCCTTGATCGTCGTTCGTTTGAATGGAACGGCAAGCGCTTGAATCTGCTGCTGGATGTTGGCCATAACCCGCATGCGGCGGAGTATCTGGCGCGGCGTCTGGCGGCTCGTCCGCCGGTCGGCAAGCGACTGGCGGTATTCGGCCTGTTGGCGGACAAGGATCTGGAGGGTGTCATCGGTGAATTGAATGCCGACGTCCAGCACTGGGCGGTGGCGCCGCTGGATTCGCCGCGTTCGCGTCCGGTGGATGAATTGAAACAGGCATTGCAGAACCTTGGCGCCTCGGTCACGTCTTATGACAGCGTGGCGGCCGCCCTGGAAGGGCAGTGTGCAGTGGCTACCAGCGACGACGAGATCTTGCTGTTCGGATCATTTTATTGTGTCGCCGAGGCCCTTGAATGGCTGTCTCGGCGCTCCACGGAGGAAGCGGCAAATGGCTTTGCTGGATAAAGCGTACAAGCAGCGCATGGTCGGTGCCCTGGTGCTGGTGGCGCTGGCGGTGATTTTCCTGCCGATGCTGTTTTCCCGTCAGGATGAACAGCGTCAGGTGACCGTCGAGGCGCCGGCTGCGCCGCAAGCGCCCGCCGTGGCGCAGATCCAGATGGAAACCGTGGCCGTGCCTGAGCCTCAGGTTCTGCCGCAAGAGCCAGTGCCGAGCGATGACGAAGTCGCCGAGCAGGCTGTGCCAACGGCGCCGATTGCTTCCGCCGCGCCAGCTCCGGCTCCGGCGCCGGTGGCCAAACCGGTTGCGCCGGCGCCTGCTCCAGCGGCCAAGCCAACCACGGCCCCGGCCCAGCCGATCGCTGCGCTTTCCACCAAGCCGGATACCACTCAGAGCCGCGTCGATGCCAATGGCCTGTCGGTGAGCTGGTCGGTGCAACTGGCCAGTCTGTCGAGCCGCGCCAGCGCCGAAAGTCTGCAGAAAACCCTGCGCAGCCAGGGTTACAACGCTTATATCCGTTCGGCCGATGGCAAGAACCGGGTGTTTGTCGGCCCGCTGATCGAGCGCGCCGAAGCCGATCGTCTGCGTGATCTGTTGAGCCGCCAGCAGAACCTCAAGGGGTTTGTGGTGCGCTTCCAGCCAGAGCGCGGCTGATATCTATCACTTCGATAGAAAAGCACTGAAAATCGCAGCTTACCGACAGCCATGCGCTCTGCTAAAATGCGCCGCCTTATCCGTCTGTAGGCTGCACTGTGCCATTTACCTGGGTTGACTGGGCGATCGTTGCAATCATCGCCATCTCCGCTTTGATCAGTTTGAGCCGCGGCTTCGTCAAAGAAGCATTGTCGCTGGTGACCTGGATCATCGCAGGAGCCGTTGCCTGGATGTTCGGTGGTTCACTGTCCGAGTACCTCGCCGGATACATTCAAACACCGTCGGCTCGTGTGATCACGGGCTGTGCCATCATGTTTGTCGCCACACTGATCGTGGGCGCAATGATCAATTATCTTATCGGCGAGTTGGTTCGCGTCACCGGGTTGTCCGGGACCGATCGGTTCCTCGGCATGGCTTTCGGCGCTGCGCGTGGCGTGTTGCTGGTGGTCGTGGCGGTCGGGCTGTTGAGCCTGGGGCCGGTACAGCAGGACGGGTGGTGGAAAGAGTCACAGCTCGTGCCAAAGTTTCTATTGGTCGCAGACTGGTCCAAGAACCTGATTCTCGGGTGGAGCAGTCAGTGGCTTGCCAGCGGAATCAGCGTACCCGCTGATATTCCGTTCAAGGAGCAACTCTTGCCGTCGGCCAAAACGCCTCAGTGAGTGTTGTTCAGTTCAGATCCATTAAGTAGGGGTTGCGTCGCATGTGTGGCATCGTCGGTATCGTCGGTAAGTCGAACGTCAATCAGGCGCTGTATGACGCGCTAACCGTGCTCCAGCACCGCGGCCAGGACGCTGCCGGTATCGTGACCAGCCATGATGGCCGGTTGTTCTTGCGCAAGGACAATGGTCTGGTGCGTGACGTGTTTCAGCAGCGTCACATGCAGCGCCTGGTCGGCCACATGGGTATCGGCCACGTCCGTTACCCGACTGCCGGCAGCTCGACCTCGGCCGAGGCCCAGCCGTTCTACGTCAACTCGCCGTACGGCATCACCCTGGCGCATAACGGTAACCTGACCAACGTTGAACAGTTGGCCAAAGAGATCTACGAATCCGATCTGCGTCACGTCAACACCAGCTCCGACTCGGAAGTGTTGCTCAACGTGTTCGCCCACGAGCTGGCACAGCGCGGCAAGCTGCAACCGACCGAAGAAGACGTGTTTGCCGCCGTGACCGACGTGCACAACCGTTGCGTCGGTGGTTACGCGGTCGTGGCAATGGTGACCGGTTACGGCATCGTCGGTTTCCGTGACCCGCACGGCATCCGCCCGATCGTGTTCGGCCAGCGTCACACTGACGAAGGCGTCGAGTACATGATCGCCTCCGAAAGCGTTTCGCTGGACGTGCTCGGCTTCACTCTGATCCGCGACCTGGCACCGGGCGAAGCGGTCTACATCACTGAAGACGGCAAACTGCACACCCGTCAGTGCGCAACCAACCCGTCTCTGACCCCTTGCATCTTCGAACACGTCTACCTGGCGCGTCCGGACTCGATCATCGACGGCGTGTCGGTCTACAAGGCTCGTCTGCGCATGGGTGAGAAGCTGGCCGAGAAGATTCTGCGCGAGCGTCCTGAGCACGACATCGACGTGGTCATCCCGATTCCGGACACCAGCCGCACAGCAGCACTGGAGCTGGCCAACCATCTGGGCGTGAAATTCCGCGAAGGCTTCGTCAAGAACCGCTACATCGGTCGTACCTTCATCATGCCCGGCCAGGCCGCACGCAAGAAATCGGTACGCCAGAAGCTCAACGCCATCGAGCTGGAATTCCGCGGCAAGAACGTGATGCTCGTCGACGACTCGATCGTTCGCGGCACCACCTGCAAGCAGATCATCCAGATGGCCCGCGAAGCCGGCGCGAAAAACGTCTACTTCTGCTCGGCGGCTCCGGCTGTTCGCTTCCCGAATGTGTACGGCATCGACATGCCGAGCGCTCACGAGCTGATCGCGCACAATCGTTCGACTCAGGATGTTGCTGATCTGATCGGCGCCGACTGGCTGATCTATCAGGACCTGCCTGACTTGATCGAAGCGGTCGGTGGCGGCAAGATCAAGATCGAAAACTTCGATTGCGCAGTGTTTGATGGCAAGTACGTAACCGGCGATGTCGACGAGGCTTACCTGAACAAGATCGAACAGGCACGCAACGATGCCTCGAAGGTCAAGACCCAGGCGGTCAGTGCGATCATCGATCTGTACAACAACTGAGTTTCAACCGGCCCTTAGGGGCCGGTTTTGTATCTGGCAAAAGACTTTTATTTATCGAGAACAGGGCAAGGAGTGACAGCATGAGTCAGGAATGGGATGCCGGTCGGCTGGACAGCGACCTCGAAGGCGTAGCGTTCGATACCCTGGCCGTACGTGCCGGTCAGCACCGTACGCCGGAAGGCGAACACGGTGATCCGATGTTCTTCACTTCCAGCTACGTGTTCCGTACCGCCGCCGATGCGGCTGCGCGGTTTGCCGGGGAAGTGCCGGGCAACGTCTACTCGCGTTACACCAACCCGACCGTTCGCGCGTTCGAAGAGCGCATTGCCGCGCTGGAAAGCGCCGAGCAGGCGGTGGCCACGGCCACCGGCATGGCCGCGATCATGGCGGTGGTGATGAGCCTGTGCAGTGCCGGCGACCATGTGCTGGTGTCGCGCAGCGTGTTCGGTTCGACCATCAGTCTGTTCGAGAAGTATTTCAAGCGTTTTGGCGTGGAAGTCGATTACGTGCCGCTGGCCGATCTGTCGGCCTGGGACGCAGCGATCAAGTCCAACACCAAATTGCTGTTCGTCGAATCGCCCTCCAACCCGTTGGCTGAGTTGGTGGATATCACCGCGCTGTCGGAAATCGCGCACGCCAAGGGTGCGATGCTGGTAGTCGACAACTGCTTCTGCACGCCTGCCTTGCAGCAGCCGCTGAAGCTGGGCGCAGACATCGTTGTGCATTCGGCCACCAAGTTCATCGATGGCCAGGGCCGTTGCATGGGCGGCGTGGTTGCCGGTCGCAGTGAGCAGATGAAGGAAATCGTAGGCTTCCTGCGTACCGCCGGGCCGACCCTCAGCCCGTTCAATGCCTGGATCTTCCTCAAAGGCCTGGAAACCCTGAATCTGCGGATGAAGGCGCACTGTGCCAACGCTCAGCAACTGGCCGAGTGGCTGGAGCAGCAAGATGGCATCGAGAAAGTGCATTACGCCGGTCTCAAGAGCCATCCGCAGCACGAACTGGCTCAGCGTCAGCAGAAAGGTTTCGGCGCGGTGGTGAGCTTCGAGGTGAAGGGCGGCAAAGAGGGTGCCTGGCGCTTTATCGATGCGACCCGTTTGATCTCGATCACTGCCAACCTGGGTGACAGCAAAACCACCATCACTCACCCGAGCACCACGTCCCATGGCCGTCTGGCGCCGCAGGAGCGTGAAGCGGCGGGGATTCGTGACAGCCTGATCCGCATCGCGGTCGGTCTGGAAGACGTGGCTGACCTGCAAGCCGACCTGTCGCGCGGTCTGGCGGCGTTGTGATCGAGTTGTCTACGCCAAAGATCGGCACTCATGGCCGCGTTGCATTGGTCACGGGGGCCGCGCGCGGGATCGGTCTGGGCATCGCGGCATGGCTGATCAGCGAAGGCTGGCAGGTGGTGTTGACGGATCTGGATCGAGCGCGAGGTTCGAAAGTGGCGAAGGTACTCGGCGAAAACGCCTGGTTCATCGCCATGGACGTCGCGGACGAAAGCCAGGTGGCGCTTGGTGTCGCTGAGGTGCTGGGGCAATTCGGTCGTCTGGATGCGCTGGTGTGCAACGCTGCCGTGGCCGATCCGCACAACATCACGCTGGAAAGCCTCGATCTGGCTTACTGGAATCGGGTGCTGGCGGTGAACCTCGGTGGGCCGATGTTGCTGGCCAAGCACTGCGCGCCGTATCTGCGTGCGCACAACGGGGCGATCGTCAATCTGGCCTCGACCCGTGCGGCGCAGTCGGAACCTGATACGGAAGCTTATGCGGCGAGCAAGGGTGGTTTGCTGGCGCTGACCCACGCGCTGGCGATCAGTCTCGGGCCGGAGATTCGCGTCAATGCGGTCAGCCCAGGCTGGATCGATGCGCGGGATCCATCCGTGCGGCGCGCGGAACCGCTGACCGATACCGATCATGCCCAGCATCCGGCGGGCAGGGTAGGGACGGTCGAGGATGTGGCGGCGATGGTGGCGTGGTTGCTGTCGAAGAATGCAGGGTTTGTGACAGGCCAGGAATTCGTGGTCGATGGCGGCATGACCAAGAAGATGATTTATAAGGAATGAAGCAATTTCGTCTTTTTTAGAAAAACTTCAATCCTGCTATTGACTTAGGTTCGCTACCTGCGTAAATTTCGCGGCCTCGGAGATGCAAACGGGTGATTAGCTCAGCTGGGAGAGCGTCTGCCTTACAAGCAGAATGTCGGCGGTT